>JAJZJW010000007.1:36519-102876 GCA_021809845.1 bacterium
AGCCAATATTAAAGCTAATTAAGTTAAGACTAATTAAAGCTAATTAAATAGAGCCAATTTAAACTAATTGAAGCTCATTAAATTAAATCAATTTAAACTAACTAAAGCCAATATTAAAGCTAATTAAATAAAGCCAATTTAAACTAATTGAAGCTCATTAAATTAAATCAATAAATATTAATGTCTATAGAATTTGTAAATTTTATTATACAAAAAATGATTCTGACCGTTTTATATCTTAGCGCCCCTCCGCTTATCGCCAGTCTTGCAATTGGGCTTATAATAAGCGTTTTTCAGGCTGTTACGCAATTACAGGACCAGACCATTACTTTTGTTCCAAAAATTATAGTGGTTATAGTGGTATTGCTAATTTTCGGTCCATGGATGCTTAACATTTTAGTAGATTTTGCTACTGCGATTTTAACTCATTTTCCTGCTTATGTCAGAGGAGGAAGTTAATTTATGTTCGATATTCACAGGTACTTATTTATAGAATTTATGCTTATATTTTTTAGAATTCTTGCAATGATTACGATACTGCCTTTTATAGGGAGTGCGGCGGTTCCAAATAAAATTAAGGTGGGAACAGCCTTTTTTATAGCTGTGATTATGTATCCGATGGTAGTAAAAATACAGATTATTCCGCATATTTCTCTTGCCGCCGTTATACTTCTGATTTTTTCTCAGGTTTTAATAGGTCTTATATTGGGATTTCTTGTTTTAATCATATTTAGCGGTGTTGAACTGGCTGGTCAATTTGCAGGTTTTCAGATAGGTTACGGAATGATTAGTCTTATAAATCCGCTAATAAATAATGCAGAGGTATCGTTACTTGCAAATATGTGGAATTTTATAGCCCTTATGCTTTTTTTAATTTCTGACGCATTTTTTTTTGTTTTTGAAGGTTTGTACAAAAGTTTTCAGGTTATACCTCTTACATTCTTTAAATTTTCGCCTTATGTTTTTAAATATATGGTTAATAAGGCTGGAAATATTTTTTTAATAGGTTTTGAGTTAAGCATACCTATAGTAATAGTAGCCTTATTCACAAATATTGTTATTGCAATAATGGGGCGTCTTGCACCGCAATTTAATATTTTTGCGGTAGGTTTCCCCATGCTCATCGTAGCCGGACTGTTTTTTATGTTTTTGTTTATGCCGTATTTTAGCAATTATATTTTATTTGTGTTCAGAGGACTTAACGGAGAATATATTTCAGTATTAAATTTAATAACCGGAAAATAAATTATGGCAGATAAATCTGAACAGACTGAGCAGCCCACTCCTAAAAGATTAGAGGATGCGAGAAACAAAGGTAATGTTATGAAATCGAGAGAGGTTAACACCACTTTCGGTTTAATAGCTATCTTTATATATCTTTCGTTTAATATAGAAAAAATCGGCAATACTGTTGAAGGCAATATGGTATATTTTTTCTCAAACGCTTCTTCTATACAACTTACAAAAGCTGGTGCGATTACTGTTTTGTATGGTCTTTTTTATTCTGTTTTTTATGCCATACTTCCTGTAATATTAATTATTTTTTTAGCTTCGGTAGCTTCAAATATTGCGCAGGTAGGATTTTTACTGACTTTTCAACCGCTGATTCCTGATTTTGGGAAGATAAATCCTGTTTCAGGTATCCAGAGATTTTTTTCATTTCAATCAGTAAATGAATTGCTGAAATCCTTAGTAAAATTTTTTGTTGTTGTTTTAGTTGCATATTTTTCCGCTATAGGCTATTTACATAAATTATTTACACTAGAATATGCAAATGCGGAGGCAAACATTGTTTTTATTATGCAGCTTATATCTAAAGTTTTTTTTAATATTATTGCCGTCATGGTAGTTTTAAGCGTGCTCGATTATTTCATCCAAAAGTGGCAGCACACTAAAGGTCTTATGATGACAAAGCAGGAAGTAAAAGATGAAATGAGGCAATATGAAGGTAATCCTCAGGTAAAAGGCAAGTTAAGAAAAATGCAAAGAGAAATATCTCGCAGAAAAATTTTAAAAGAGGTTAAAAATGCGCACGTAGTTATAACAAATCCGACGCATTTTGCGGTAGCGCTGAAATATGAAAATAAAAAACATAAAGCGCCTGTCGTCGTTGCAAAAGGAGCTGATGAGATGGCATTTTTGATAAAAAAGATTGCAGCGGATAATGAAATTCCCGTTATTGAAAATAAATATATCGCAAGGTCTCTTTATGAAATATGCGAACCAGGAGATTTTATTCCCGATACATTATATAAAGCGGTTGCTGAAATACTTGCACATTTGTATTCTACAAATCTGAAATTTAAAAAAATCTGGGGTATGAATACAAATGGCTAATAACAGCTCTGCTGCAAAAGATAATTTTATATTAAAGAATTCGGATATTGTTCTTGCCCTGATGTTTTTCATGGTAATTATCCTTATGGTTCTTCCTATAACCACATGGATGCTTGATATTTTTCTTACCCTGTCCATTTCTTTTTCTATCATAGTTCTTCTTATTTCTATTTATGTTCTAAGACCGCTTGAATTTTCTACTTTTCCTACAATACTTTTATTTTCCACGGTATTCAGGCTCTCATTAGAGATAGCCGCTACAAGATTAATTTTGCTGTACGGGTATAAAGGAACAGATGCGGCAGGTGTCGTAATACAATCCTTTGGAAAATTCATAATAGGCGGAAATTATGCGGTAGGTATAGTTATATTTATAATTTTTATCATAATTAACTTTTTAGTCGTTACTAAAGGTGCGGGCAGAGTAGCAGAGGTTGCCGCAAGATTTACCTTAGACGCTATGCCCGGAAAACAGATGTCTGTCGATGCAGAATTAAATTCCGGTCTTATTAACGACCAGGAAGCAAGAAAAAAGAGATCTGATATTATTAAAGAAGCAGACTTTTATGGGTCTATGGACGGTGCCAGCAAATTTGTCAGAGGCGACGTAATAGCAGCTATAGTTATTATTGTTGTTAATATTATAGGCGGACTTTTAATAGGTATTTTTCAGCACCATATGTCCTTAGCCCAGGCTGCTTCCGATTATACTTTGCTTAGTATAGGAGAAGGTCTTGTAGCGCAGATACCAGCGCTCATTGTTTCAACCGCAAGCGGTGTTATAATAACAAGAGCAAGCAGAGAAACTAACCTTTCAAAAGAATTTTCAAAACAGTTTGCCACTTATCCGCGCGCTTTATATACAGGTGCAGGTATTTTATTTTTTTTCGGTATTATACCCGGATTGCCGCACTGGCCTTTTATTTTACTGGCTCTTATTCTTGCAGTTACAGCTTTTTTAATTTCAAAAGATACTGTGCGAAAAAAAGCAGAGATTGAAAAGAAGACTGTCGAAGAAAAAAAGGTTGTGCCGGAATCGCAAATTCTTGAAAGTGTTATGCAGGTTGATATTATTGAACTGGAAGTCGGATACGGTCTGATATCCTATGTTGATTCTTCAAGAAGCGGAGAACTCCTTGAAAGAATAAAAGGTCTCAGAAAACAGATTGCGGCTGACCTCGGAATGATTGTTCCTCCGATTCACATTAAAGACAATTTAGCCTTAAAACCCAATGAATACGTAATTCTTATAAAAGGTGTCGAGGTATCCAGATTTGAAATCATGCCGGGTAAATATTTAGCTATGAATCCGGGCAATGCGACCGCCAATATTGCAGGCACTGTAACTAAAGAGCCTGCATTTAATCTTCCGGCATTATGGATTGACGAAAGCGAAAAGCAAAAAGCGCAGCTTGCAGGGTGGACTGTCGTTGAAATTCCTGCAGTAATTGCAACGCATATCGTTGAAATAATTAAACAGAATGCTGCTGAACTGCTGACAAGACAGGATACTCAAAAACTTCTTAATATTCTGTCTGCAAAATATCCTAAAATAGTGGATGATTTAATACCTAATGTTTTATCTTTAAGCACTGTGCAGAAAATTTTAGAAAATTTGCTTAATGAAAGCATCCCGATAAAAGATATGCTTACTATTATTGAAACGCTGCTTGACTATGGGACAAGCATAAAAGACCCGCTATTGTTAACCGAATACGTAAGAAGCGCTCTAAAAAGAACAATTACAAAAACAATTTTAGACGCCGACGGTTCGGTAAATGTTATAACACTTGGCAAAAATTTTGAATCAGCTATGCTTAATGAATATAAAAAAGCTAAAGAACTAGGCGTTTATTCTGCAATCGAACAGTCTGTATATCAAAAAATTATAGGAACCGTTAAAGAGCAGGTTAAAAAAGCATTGGACGGGGGGCATACGCCTATTATCCTGACATCGCCGGCTATAAGGCTGTTTGTAAAAAATATTTTAAAAGATATTATTCCGGGCATAGTCGTTGTTTCATCAGCAGAAATTGCCCCTAATATAAAATTGCAGTCTATAGGCAATATGGAGATAGAGATAGATTATGCAAATTAAAAGATACGAAGTTCTAGATATAAAAGAAGCTATTAAACTTATAAAAAGAGACCTGGGGGAAGATGCCGTTATTATTTCGACGAGGCAGGTTAATAAGTCAGAAGAATTCGGTTTTTTTGGTAAACCTTTTTTAGAAGTTGTGGCGGCGGTTGATTATAATGAAGAAATTTCTATAAATGGCAGAGACAGAGAAGAAGAAAGCAAAAAATTAAACTATGATTTGATAACTCCGCTTTATGATGACATTAAATTTTTAAAGAATAATTTTGAAAGCATTGTTGAAGATAAGGTTATTTTCGTCCTAAATTCAAAATTTGATGAAGTAAAATCCATGCTCGATGAACTTAGATTTTCTATAAATCTTTTAAAAAATGAAAAGTCTGGTTCTAAGATTTTAGACGAAGAGCTGTTTTCATATTTAGACAGATTAGGTTTTGACAGAAGGATATCGGTTAAATTAAATGATATTTTTTTTAAGGGGCTTGTGCTTAAGAACTTTACGCCGAATGAAAAAATAGAATATTTTTTAAAATTTTTTAAAAAATTGATTGAACGCAGGCTAGAAAAGAAAACAGCACTGCAATCCACTATAGACGGCAAGCTTTTGGTATCGTTAATCGGCAACAACGGCGTGGGTAAAACATCGTCTGCCGCGAAATTATGCGCAAAATATATATTTGAAAAAAATAAACATGTTTCGCTTTGCTCATTAGATATTTTCAAGATAAACGGAAATGAAGCGTTAAAAAATTATGCTAAAAAACTGAAAATAGAATTTGCCTCTATAAAAAACACTGATGAATTTAAAACCTTTGTGTCAAATTCAGATTCAGATATTGTAATTGTCGATTCTTTTGGCGTAAATCATAATAATATTTATCAGCTGAACAATTTAGCTAAATTTTTTGACATCTATAAAGGCAAAATGAAAAATTCGCTTCTTTTGTCTGCTCAGACAAAATCCAATGATGCAATGAGGATTTATGAATCTTTTAATAATAAAATAGGACTTAATTCTTTGATTATAACAAAAGTTGATGAATCGTACAGTATAGGCAATCTTGCCGGTATTTTTCTTCAGTCCGATTTGACTATTGATTATTTGACAAACGGAGAAAATGTTCCTGAAAATATCGAGGAGGCAAAATTAGATAATCTTTACGGATTATTCTTTCCAAAGCCGGAAATGTAACGACCGGCAACAAATTTAATTAAAGTTCAATTAAACAATTAAAATTAATAAAAATATTATGAGAAAAAGAAAACAGACAAATCAAACAAAAATTATATCGGTTACAAGCGGGAAAGGCGGGGTCGGTAAAACTAATATTGTATGTAATCTTGCCTATTGTTTTGCTTCTATGGGTAAAAAGGTAATGATAATGGATGCGGATTTAAGTTTAGGAAACGTTTCTGTTGTTTTAGGACTGGCGCCAAAGTATAACATATCCAACGTATTGTATGGAGATAAGCATCTGGAGGATATTATTATTTCAGACAAAAACGGTGTTTTAGTTTTGCCGGCGTCTTCAGGAATACCGGAATTATCTAATTTGACGGAAACACAAAAAATGACTTTAATGTCAAGATTCGGCGATTTTCTGTCCGACATAGACGTATTGCTAATAGATACGGGAGCGGGTATATCGTCGAACGTAATTTATTTTAACCTTGCCGCAGGCGAGATAATGGTTATAGTAACTCCGGAACCTACTTCTATAACCGATGCTTATGCACTTATAAAAGTGATGAGCACAAAGCACGGGCAGAAGAATTTTTCAATTATTTTAAATATGGCGAAAAATGAAAAAGAAGCAAAAGGTATATATAAACATTTAGGTATTGTTGCCGATAAGTTTCTTAAAGTTTCTTTAAACTATACAGGATTCATATTATATGACGAAAATGTTTCTAAATCAGTTATTATGCAAAAAACTGCAATGGAGCTTTATCCTGAATCGAAATCGGCGGCGTGTTTTAAAAAATTGGCTTATGATATAATATCGCAGGATGGAGACGGATATTCAAGCGGAAATTTACAATTCTTTTTTAATAATCTTTTTAAAAATAACTAAATCTATTTTATTTATTATTTTATCTGGTTATCCATTTACTATTTATTTATTTTATATATCTATTCATATTGATTTTATTGTTCTATTTATTTTTTATATATCTATCTGCTATTTATTTATCAATTTATCTATTTATCTATTTATTATTTTGTTTATTTATTTTATATATTTTATTGACCCATTTGCAATATCTCTTAATTTACTGAATATTAAATAATTATGAATCAATTAGACGAAAAGTCAAAAAAGTTGATAGAAGAAAATTTTAAATTAGTTAATAGTGTTGTCAATTTTATGACGCTTAAATACCACGGAATTGTCGATAGAGACGACTTGGTTGAATTCGGCATTGTAGGACTTATTGACGCAGCGGTAAAATATGACCAGTCTAAAAATGTTCACTTTAAAAAATATGCTATAACAAGGATTAAAGGTTCAATTCTTGATGAAATAAGAAAATTGGACTACTTGACAAGAAACGCCAGAGAAGTGTCGAATAAACTTGAGAAAACATATACACATCTGGAACAAAAATTAGGCAGAATGCCGGATGATGCTGAAACAGCTGAAGAATTAGGTATAAGCTCAGATGAATTATATGATATGCTGTATAAAATAAGGGGTGCATCTTTTATTTCAGCTCTGGACTTTACAGGAATGCCTAAAACGTCAGTAGAAACGTTAGAAACATTAGAAAGCGGCGAGCCTGCAGCGGTAGATAGTCTTATCAACAGCGAAAAATGTGAAATTTTAAAGAAATATATTGATAAGTTAGACGATATTGAAAAGAATGTATTAATGATGTATTATTATGAAGAGTTAACTTTAAAAAATATAGGCAAGATTCTTAATTTAACGGAATCGAGAATCTGCCAGATTCATTCAAAGGCAATACTAAAATTAAAGGCGCAACTAAATTCATATGCAAAACAATTATAATAAAAATTATAATATTAAAGAAAAATTTAATAAAGTATCCTCTGAAAATAGGCTTCAGTTAATTTCAGAAATTAACGATATACTCCAAAGGAGCGATAATGAAGAAGAATTAAATCAATTAGTCGGCTTATTAGACACTGGCAATAATGCAGCCTCAGAGCTCTTATCAAATGCTCTGTCTGAAAGCTCTAATCCTTTGCTAAATAGCATTTTATTTAAAATTGTTACGGAAAATTATAACATAAAAATGCGTTCCGCTGCCTTTGATATTCTTAAAAATAAAGCAAAGAGAAACGGAAATTTTTTAATAGATTATTGCGTTAATACCGATTTGCAATATAGGAGATTTGTATCGGAATTGTTAAGATTCGGCAGTTTTACCCCGCCAGGCGCTCCATCTGCCTGCTTGAGAAAATTTTGTTCCGATGAAGATGAAATTGTCAGGGCGAATGCTGCCGAGTCTATAGGTTTTTTAAAACTAAAACTTGTACAAACACTAAAAAAAACATTATTAAACGATTCATTTCTTGTTAAAGCCTCAGCGATATTTTCTCTTGGAGAATTAAAAATAAAATCGACCGTGGTTGACCTCAAATATGAATTCTGGAAAAATAAAGATGGTGTCATACGGAAATTAATAATTGATGCTATTGCCAAAATAGACAGCAACGTAGGACTAGATTTCTTGATAGATATTGCGAGTTTAGATGTTAAATGCAAAAGATTTGATAAAATTTATTTAATTAAAAATATTTACAGGATATATATTGAAAATTATAAAAATACAAAATATAAAAACGCTGTAATAAAAAAAATACAGAATATTAATATAAAAATCAATATCTTAAAATTAGAATTTTATGAAGATAAATTAATCAGAGAAGCAATTTTATTTTATTTTTCTTTATCAAATGTAAAAAAATCTATTAAAATTTTTAATTTTCTAATGATTTATCTGAATAAAAATTTAATAACTCCTGACAATACTGAATATAAATACATAAAAGATTCTCTTGTAAAAGTCGCTTATCCATTTTATATAAAAAAATATTTAGAATATATGGGCGCATCATTTGAAACAAAAATGGCATGTTCAGGAAGTTTTTTTAATTCTTATTCCATTTTGATTGAAATATTATCGGAAAATAGATATTTTAATGAAATTGCCGTACTTTTAAATTATTTTAAAGACAGAAAAGTTTTTGTTGAATTAAATATTGCTTTGCTTAACGCATCGGTATCTATAATTAATTACGGTTCCCCGAAACTTTCAAGAACGGTATTAAGAAATGCTTTATTTTTGTTAAACGACAATAACGGAGATATAAGAAAAGCGGCAGCCGATTTAATTGGAAAGTCTAAAGCTCTTAATTATACTAAATATATTTACAACAAAGCAATAGGCGAAAATTACCCCGATGTCTTAGATAATTATATCAAAAATATAATAATTTTAACCAATAATGACAAAATTTATTTTAAGTTTTTTGTAAATAATCTTCTTTCAGATAATATAAGGACTAAAGAAATATCGTTGCGTATCATTGAAAAATTTAAGATATCTCATAATAAACACTTAAATAAAAAAGATATTGAAGATTTATACAGCATATTTAAAACACTTGCAAATTCAAAATCAGAATCTGAAAAAGTTAAAGCGCTCCTTGCATCCGTTATAGGCAATTTTACAAATATAAACCGTGCGGAATATAAATATCTAAGATATGAATTTATAAAAATCTTATTTAGACTGATAAAAGATAATAATAGCGAAGAAATATTATATAATTCTTTAGAGTCGCTCATGAAGTTAAGATTTAAAGATTCGGACATATTTTTTGAAACAATGCAGTCTAAAAATCGCTCTATCATGTTCAGATTTAAAGTAATTGAGCTTATAGGCAAATTACAAGCTATTAGCGGCCATGCTCATGACAATGAATTTACCAATAACAAAAATACTTACAGTGAAAATACCAACAACAAAGAAATTAATAACAAAGTTGCCGATAACCAAGTTCGCAACGAAAAATCTGCAAGCAAAGCTGCCGATAACCAAGATGCCGATAACAAAGTTCCTAATAATAAATATACTAATAATATCGGCAAGTTCCATAGTAATTTTGATAAATTACTTGATATTTTACATAATTCCGATGAGATATTAATAAAAATTAGTATTCTCAGAGCGTTACACTCCATTGATGAAGCAAGGGCAAAATCGGTTATAGAAAAATATCTGACCGACACGAATGAAGATTTAAGAAGTATAGCAGAAGAGCTGCTTAGAAAAGAAAATTAGAAAATTAACAACAAAACTTATTAATTAACAACAAAAACTTATTAAATAATAACTAATGATGTTATAACTGATGCAGAATACTTCAAATGTAAATTTAGACGATGAAACATTTTGTAAGATTAGAGACCTCATATACCAGCTGACCGGAATATTTTATAATGAACAAAAAAAATATCTGATAGAGACTAGACTGTCTACAAGATTATCCGACCTTAATTTAACAAATTATGAAGATTATTTTTATCTTCTTAAATATTCTGCTAAACAATCTGATGAAATAAAGGAACTGTTTAATAGTATTACTACAAATGAGACCAGTTTTTTTAGGGATGCTCCTCAATTAAAAGTCTTTGAAGACGATGTTTTAGGAGAGATACTTAAACAAATTAAAAAATCGCCTGCAAATTATTCAAAAAAAATAAGAATATGGAGCGCTGGATGCTCAACAGGAGAAGAACCTTTTACTCTTGCAATTATAATCATGGAGCATTTATATGAAATTCCTGCGGGATTCAGTTTTGAAATTATAGGTTCAGATATCAGCGAAAAGGCTTTGTATTCCGCAAAAAAAGGGATATATAGCAGCTACACGCTGAGAAATACCGAACTTAAACTGCTCGAAAGATACTTTGACAAAATAGGCAATGAACAATTTCAGGTTAAAAATAATATTAAAAATATGGTAAATTTTTACAATATTAATTTAATAAATTTTGATTCTATTAAAAAGATAGGGAATTTTGATATAATATTCTGCAGAAATGTAATAATATATTTTAATAATGATTCAAAAAAAATTGTTATATCAAACCTATATGATTCTCTAAAAAAAAACGGCTATTTATTTTTAGGTCATTCAGAATCTTTGCATTTTATTTCAAGTTCATTTAAATTAGTGGGCTTCGGAAAAACGCCTCTTTATGTGAAAGAATGATTTATTTAATGCTTAATTAATAATTAATTATTTATGCGTAAATATTCGGTAAATTAAACTATGGAAAATAAGAGCGGCAGAAATGTTGATAAAAGTGCAGATGTTAAAACCATCCTGGTAGTTGAAGATTCTATCGTTGTTATTAAATTGCTGTCTTTGTCTTTCGTCGGAAAAGGTTTTAAGGTGCTGACGGCGAGGGATGGATTTGAAGCATTAGAAATCGCTATTAAAAATGATATAGACCTTATTATTACCGACCTCAATATGCCTCAGATGGACGGCATCACGCTTTTAAAAAATTTAAAAGAGAATGAAGATACAAAGAATATTCCGGTGATACTTATGTCTTCGATGAAACCTAAGGAAGACGAAATTAAAAACTGTTTTGCATTTCTGCAAAAACCGTTTAACGAATCTGAGTTATTAAAAATTTCTAGAGAAGCATTAAATATTGATTGATTATATTAATATTTTGTTATAATATTTTAAAATATATATTTTTATTTATTATCTTTTTTATTTTTAGTGTATATTTTAATTTTTAAATTGTGAAATTATGACTGTTTATTTGCAGTGTAATAAATAAACACTGAACTGTGACGGCGATTTTTAAAATATTATATAATATTATATTATTGCATAATATTTTATTGTTTAAAATCTTAAAAAATTTTAAGGAGCTAAAACTTATGGCTTTGGATTTATCAATGAAGATTCTCGTTGTGGACGATTTTTCAACTATGAGAAGGATAATAAAAAATATATTAAAACAGATAGGATTCACCGACATAGACGAAGCAGAAAACGGACAGGTGGCGCTTTCAAAATTAAATGATAACGACTACGATTTAGTAGTGTCCGACTGGAATATGCCTGAAATGACCGGCATAGAGCTCCTAAAAGCCGTAAGAGCCACTGAGGCTATAAAAGATATTCCGTTTTTAATGGTTACTGCCGAAGCAAAAAAAGAAAATGTTGTAGAAGCTGTCAAAGCAGGTGTTAATAATTATATTGTCAAGCCGTTTACAGCAGAAATTCTTCAGGAGAAAATAGAAAAAATATTTCCCGATTAAATTTTTTTTAAATAATACGTCTCATCCCTGAGACTAGGGCAGTCAGCTTAGTTTATGAATTGAGCAAATCATAAATGGAGCAAATCATGATAATATACACGGGCATAATTTATAAAATTAATTTAATAATTTTTTGAGGTTAATTATTTATGATTGACGATTTAATATAATATAATATACACGAGCATAATTTATAAAATTAATTTAATAATTTTTTGAGGTTATTTATTTATGATTGACGATTCAATGAAAGAAATTATTAATGATTTCGTTCAAGAAGCGTTAGAATTACTTGATTCCTTAAGCGAAAATTTTATTGAGCTTGAAAAAAATCCGGAAGACAAAGAGCTTTTAAATACAATTTTTAGAGCGGCTCACACAATTAAGGGTTCGGCCGGATTTTTAGGTTTTCAGAATCTTGTTGAACTTGCGCATAGTGCCGAAAATATTTTGAACAGATTACGGCAGGGCGAAATTAAACTGACATCTGATATGATGGATTACCTGCTTAAAACTATGGATATTTTGACTGCCATGATTAGAAATATTAATGACACTGGCGAAGAAGGAAATTTTGATAATGAAGGGATTATTAATAAACTCAATATGCTCGCGACTAATGAGGGGGCAGGACCAGCGGAAGAAATAAAGACGTCAGAGACAAAGGCAACAGAGACAGAGGCGGGAGCGGTAGAAATAAAGGCAACAGAGACAGAGGCGGGAGCGGTAGAAATAAAGGCAACAGAGATTGAGCCGCAGACGGTTAAAGAAACAAATCCTGCAGAAAACAATTCTGATAATAATAAAAAAAATGATGATATTAAAAATACGGCGGAAGAACCCTCTTCTTCTTCCATACCTTCCAATGACGGCAATAATATTAGCAGTGAAAAACATCATCCAAAGCGTAAAGTTAGAAATTTAGGGGATATTTTATTAGAGGATAATCTGATGTCTCCGGATGAATTATCTCAAATATTAAAAGAAAAAGAAGAGGAAGAAGAAAAAGAAAAAGAAAAAGAAGTGGAAAAAGAAAAAGTTGAGGAGCGAAAATATCATGATGTAAAGTCAAATAATGATAATATAACTGCCGATATTAACAATAAAAATTTTAAAGAAAAAGAAATAGGCAAGACAGCAGGCGAGTCAGCAGACAAGATAGGCAATTTAAACTACGTTGCTCATTCTGACGATGCAAATAATAAAATTGATAAAACAGAAAATTTAAATGAAATCATAAAAGAATCCGAAACGGAGAAACAAAGTTCTAAAAAGCCTTTGGCGCCTCCTTCTCCCTCCGAAATTAAAAAATCGGTATTGGCTGCGGTTCCGCCGCAGATACAGCCGCAGATACAGATACATCCTGCCGTTACATCGCCTGTTGAAACTACAATAAGGGTCGATGTAGAACGGTTAGACAACGTTATGAACTTAGTAGGTGAATTAGTCCTTTCCAGAAATAGAATATTTAATATATCTTCTAAATTGGAGCTTAAATATCCCGATGATGAATTTACCGATACTCTCACAGAGGTTGTTTCAAATTTAAATCTAATAACTACAGACCTGCAGCTTGCCGTTATGAAAACGAGGATGCAGCCGGTTAAAAAAGTATTCAGTAAATTTCCAAGAATGGTAAGAGATTTATCTAAAGAGCTAGGTAAAGAAATAGAATTAAATATTGCCGGAGAAGAAACTGAATTAGATAAATCGGTAATTGAAGAAATTGGAGACCCGCTTGTGCATCTCATAAGAAACAGCATAGACCACGGCATAGAGATGCCTGAAGATAGAATAAAAGCAGGGAAATCTAAAGCCGGAACAATTAATCTGTCTGCCGAACATGAAGGAAATTATATTATCATAGAAGTATCTGATGACGGCAAAGGGATGGATCCGAATATTTTAAGAAAAAAAGCCGTAGAAAAAGGACTGATAGATGATAAAACAGCTTCGTCTATTTCCGATAAAGATGCATTGAGTCTCATTTTTGCTCCAGGTTTCAGCACAAAAGACAAAGTTACTGAAATTTCGGGCAGGGGAGTCGGCATGGATGTTGTCAAAACTAATATTCAAAAACTTAATGGCATAATCGACATAGAATCCGAAAAAGGTAAGGGCTCCGATATAATTCTCAAACTTCCTTTAACAGTCGCGATAATTCAAACATTGATAATCGGGGTGGAAGATGAAATATTTGCTATCCCTTTAAATTCTGTCGTAGAAACGTTAAGGATACCCGAGTCTTCAATACAAACTATTGACAACCATGAAGTAATTAATCTAAGGAAATCTGTTTTATCTTTATTGCGTTTAAGTGAAGAATTCGGCGTCGATGCTTCTCTGAATAAACCTTTGCAATCAGCAGGAAATGCTCCTGCGGTAGATAAAAAACCTCTGTCCGGCAAAGAGGTTTATGTCGTTGTAGTAGCCCTTGCAGAAAAAAGAATAGGTATAGTTGTTGATACACTTTATGGACAGGAAGAGGTTGTTATAAAATCATTAGGCGACTATCAATTTGGATATAAAGGCATATCCGGAGCAACTATCACCGGTGACGGAAAAGTCGTTCTTATTATGGACATTGCGTCAATGATTGATGTTTTACAAAAAAGATAATTTAGGTATTGAAGTATCTAAGTATTAAAGTATTAAAAAAGTTAGCATTGAAGTTATTGAAGTATCTAATAATTGTTTAAGTATCTAATTATTGAATATTCACTTTATTTTATGCATGGAGGATTTAAATTGCCTGAAAAAATTATTAGAGTTCTTATTGTCGACGATTCTGCGTTTATGCGAAGGGCGATATCTTCTTTGCTTGAAGATGAAAATGATATAAAAGTAGTCGGTCAGGCGAAAGATGGAGAAGATGCTATTAAGCAGATAGAAGACCTCAGGCCGGATGTTGTAACTATGGATATTGAAATGCCTAAAATGGACGGTCTGGCAGCTCTTAAAATAATAATGAAAAAAAATCCGCTGCCCGTTATTATGGTGAGTTCGCTTACTGAAGAAGGAGCCAAAGCTACCCTTGACGCATTAGATTATGGCGCAGTGGATTATATACCTAAAAATCTTTCAAATGTCTCGTTAAATATTTTAAAGGTCAAGGACGATTTGATTTCAAAAATCAGAGCGGTTACGGCTAATAAAACTATTTATAGAATTAAACCTTCATTTGAAAAGAACGATAATATTTTATCCCAATCGGATAGCAATAAAACAAAACATACTGATATTATAGCTAAAAAGTTATTTAGCAGCAATCTCAATAACAATAAGAATAATAGCAACATTCATCTTGAAGACAGTTTATTTTCCAATAACAATGGCAAAAATAAAGGAATAGTAGCTATTGGTTCTTCTACAGGCGGCCCTAAAGCTTTGCAGGAAGTCATCCCGCTGCTTCCTGCGGATTTTCCATTTCCAATACTGATAGTTCAGCATATGCCAAAGGCTTTTACAGGACCGTTTGCTCAGAGACTCTCCAGTATTTCACATATAAAAGTAATAGAAGCCGAGGGAGGTGAAATCATTCAGCCGGGCGTGGCTTATCTTGCACCGGGGGACAAGCATATGATTATCAAAAGGGACGGAAAAGACGGCGTTAAGATATTTATTTCCGAAGAACCCAAGGACTTAATCAACAGACCTTCTGTTACTGTAATGATGAAATCTGTCGCCGATGAGTACCGTGAAAAATCTATTGCTGTAATGCTCACTGGAATGGGTTCCGACGGGTTAGAAGGTATGTCAGACATAAAAAAATACGGAGGAAGTACAATTGCTCAGGATGAAGCGACATGCGTAGTGTACGGTATGCCGAAAGCGGTGATAGATGCAGGTATAGTAGACAAGGTTCTTCCGGTATATAAAATAGCCGAGGAGATTATAAGGGAAAGTAAGTAGAAAAATGCGGAGTATAAAAAATATAAAGATATAAAAATAGGTACCTGTCCATGAAAAAAGGTATCTGTCCCTAATTAAAAAAAATAAAAAAATAGGTGTCTGTCCCTAATTAACCTAATTAAAAAACATTAAAGAATCGGAGGTTGATTTTTATGGAGCAAGAAATAGTTAAGATGCCAGACGATAAAAAAACCGATGAAAATGCGGGCGTGAATGCGATAATGCAATTGGTCACATTTACTTTGGGCAATGAAGAATTTGCGCTTGATATATTAAAGGTTCAGGAAATTAACAGAATGGTGGAAATCACTAAAGTTCCTAAAGCGCCAAATTTTGTTGAAGGAGTTATAAATCTTAGGGGTAAAGTTATTCCGATAGTAGATATAAGGAAAAAATTTCATTTAAATTTTAAAGAATCAACAAAAGACACAAGAATTATCGTTGTAAATATCTTGGGTAAAACTATAGGTCTGATAGTTGACAGCGTGTCTGAGGTTTTACGTATAAATTCAAATACTATTCAGCCGCCGCCGCCACTTGTTGCAAGTCTGGATTCGGATTATATAAAAGGCGTAGGCAAACTTGATGACAGATTAATTATACTTCTTGATATAGACAAAATTTTTACAACCGGCGAACACAATTTAATCGAGTCGGCTGTAAAGTAAACCGGTAAACTGCTGAATCAGCAGGCTGGTTAGATAGATAGTTAACGTGATTTTAATTTAAATATTGGATTAACATTGCGCGCGCCATACTTAACCTTAAGTTATAATTATAACTAATTGCGATAAGTGAAGCAATAAGTGAAGCACCGACTTTCTCACGATAGATATTTCGTTAAAAAAATATTTAGTCTTTTTCTATAGGCATATGAGTAATGCAAGATATTAAGCGAACTTAGCAGATAATTTCATATATATCATAACGATATGATTTGTCAAAAAAAACCATTCATTTATGCAATTGCAAATCAGAAAGGGGGAGTAGGAAAAACTACTACGGCTTTAACGCTAGCCAGTTCTTTATCTGTTTTAGGGCAAAATGTTTTACTTATAGACCTTGACCCGCAGGCCAGTCTAACGGCGCATTTGGCAATTGAACCGGAAATGGTTGAAAATTCTATAGGCAGTTTGCTGGTTTCGGATACCTACGATGTTGAACGGTTTATTATAAAGAAATATAAAATTAAGGATGGCGGCTCTATTGACATTATACCTTCTAATATTAATCTTGCAAAAATAGAATCTAATCTTTCTACGTCTAGTGGCGGAGGATTAAGGCTAAAAGAAAAATTAAAGTATTTGCCGGATTATTACGATTATGTTATAATAGACTCGTCGCCGGCGTTGAGCGTACTTTTAATAAGCGCTATAGCGTCATGCAACGGCATAATAATCCCGGTTGAGGCTGACTATCTATCAATAAGAGGGGTTGAGCTGCTTATAAAAACTATACAAAAGGTAGAACAGGCACTTGATGTCAAGTGCTATTATAAACTTTTAATAACTATGTTTGATAAAAGAACGAATTCTTCGGCTAAATCTTTAAATTATTTTAAAACTAATTATAAAGAAAATAGTTTTGACAACTATATAAATGTCGATACAAAATTTAAAGACGCAAGTTTTGTTAAAAAACCTTTAACTTATTATGAAGCTAAATCGCGCGGTTCTATTGATTATTTGCACATAGCCCGTGAGATTTTAAGTCTTTCTGCGGAAACTGCGCAAGAGGAGGAGTAAATAAGATGCAGAATAATTTTTTAACTAAAAATTTTACAAAAGAGCCTGATATTATTAGTCCATGGATTGATAAACTATTGACGCCGGTTAATAATAATATGAATATTATTAAAATTGACGGAAAAAGCAAAGAAGAGCCTTCTGCAATAAAGCCCAATTCTAATGTCATATCGCTAAATAATTCAAAATCAAATCATGGTCTATCATATGAAAACATCGAAGAAGAAGATAACGGCGGATTTTCAGATGAAAACGGGGAATCAGCGGAAGGTGCGCGCATTTACACTTATCCGGTTAAAAAAATATTAACCCTTGACGGAAATATTAGTACTAATGGTAATATTGACGCCAGTGTAAACGAAAATACTTTTCAAAAACTTTCGGTTGATAACAATCTTGAAAAAGAAATTACATATTTGAGCTTTAGTATTAATAATTCTTATATTTCTTTCTCTGTTGAAAATATTGTTGAAATTATCAAATATACAGAACCTTTTAAATTATATACAAAAAAAATAGAGCTTTTAGGTCTAATTAATTACAGAGACAGTGCCATTCCGATATATGATTTTTTTGCAGTTAATTCTTATAATTCTTACGACTCCTACGGTCGCAAGGACAGCGGCAAAGTTTTATTTAATAAAAATAAAGAATACATATTTAAATATATCGTAATATGTTCATTTAATAAAGAAAATTTCGGTCTATGTATTGATAGTGCGGGCACGATAAAAAAAATAAAGAACCGTGAACTCATAACGCCTAACATTATTAAATATAAAGATTCGAAAAATCTGACGTACAAACTGTTTGAAAATGAAAATGGTAAATTTTCTTCAATAATTGAAATGCAGAACTTGTATAATTATTTAAAATTTTAATAAAAAATCAATTATTATTTAATATAAAGATTCGAAAAATCTGACGTACAAACTGTTTGAAAATGAAAATGGTAAATTTTCTCCAATAATTGAAATGCAGAACTTGTATAATTATTTAAAATTTTAATAAAAAATCAATTATTATTTAATATAAAGATTCGAAAAATCTGACGTACAAACTGTTTGAAAATGAAAATGGTAAATTTTCTCCAATAATTGAAATGCAGAACTTGTATAATTATTTAAAATTTTAATAAATATTATATAATTATGGAAGGCATAGTAGAAATTCAGCAGATTATAACCAATGCCTCTTTAGTGGAAAAAGTTGCTGCTACTCCTCAGACTTTTGCAATAAATGCCAATACTATCTCAAATAAGAATAATAATACCGACGGAATTAAAAAAGCCGATACCGTAAATGAAACCGATGAAATTTTAGAGCCTGTGGACGACAGTGAGAAAAAAAACGGTGAAGAAGGTAAAAAAGAAGATAACAAAGAAGAAGAAGAACGAGCATATAACAATGAAGCGCCTGAATTAGAAGTTGGAGCATATAATAAGGAAGGTGTAAAGACGATTACCGAAGAAGCTGGTACTAATAACCAAGAAAATTTAAATAAAAAAAATGGTAAACAGCAGCATATAAATGTCATAGCATAAGTTAAATGAATTTACCAGAGAACAATAATTTTATCGGAAAAATAAATACTAATACTAGCATTAGTATTTCAAAAATATTAATCGATAAAAGTTTAACCAATCTACTAGATTTAATAAAGCCTAATGATATTTTAAACGTTAAATTAATAGACGCAGAAATATCCGATGCGTCATTTATTGGCATTCTCTCCTTCAACGGAAAATTATTTAAAGCCGAAATACCTGAAACAGTTTACGACGAATTTATAATGTCTGCGGCTGTCAGTGAAGGTTCGCTTGCTAACCAAAATTTTAATTTGCAGTTAAGCGCCGAGTCTGTTAGCGGAAGCAATGTTATCTTTAAAATAATTAACGAATCAATAGATGAAAATAATTTAAAGCTCTTTAACGCGGTTGCAGAAAATATATCAAATTCCATAAAAGGGAATTTTACATCATTAATTAATAATAATTTAAATTTAAATTTAAATATTAATAACTTAACTACAGATATTAAAAATAATACATTAATTTTAAATTTTGCTATGTCCAACCCCGGCGATTTTATTTCTGTATTAATAGCGCCGCGAAAAGAAGAAAAAAACATAAACGAAGATTCGGCCAAAAAGAATAAAATGAATTCTTACGGTTATTTTTTTTTGGTTGAATTTCAAATTAAACCGTTAGGTCTTTTAAAATTATCGTCTTACTATTTTAACCGCAATTTAGTTTTAAATTTTAAAACATTTTCAAACACTGCGGAAACACTCATAAAACAAAATATCAATATATTGAAAGAAGAACTTCTCAAAGAC
Source organism: bacterium (assembly GCA_021809845.1). GTDB lineage: Bacteria > SZUA-79 > SZUA-79 > Acidulodesulfobacterales > Acidulodesulfobacteraceae > Acididesulfobacter. Next base: position 56,273 of record JAJZJW010000007.1, read on the forward strand.
AACATAACATTAAAAGATATTGGATTTAATAAAAATATGTCTAAAAAAGAATTTGACAATGAGTTCGGCGGCATAATTAATGAACAGGCATAAAGAAGAGCCTTTTGCGGCAGCGTTAAAATATGACAAAAATAAAAATAAAGCTCCTGTCATCGTTGCAAAAGGAAAAGGTAAATTAGCCGAAAAGATTAAAACGATAGCAAAGGAAAATAATATCCCTATAGTAGAAAATAAGAGCTTAACCGCAGTCTTAGATAAGCTTGAAATTTACGAAGAAGTACCTCCTGAACTCTATAAAGTCATAGCGCATATTTTTGCATTTATCTACAAACTTAATAATAAATTGTAATAAACTATAATAAATTATTGCCTGGTATAGCTCGGTGCAAATATTATAAATATTTACAACTCCTTTTCTCTTGCAACAATATCTCTTTCGTCTTTTAAATATGCACTTAAACATTGATTGTATCTTGATATTCTTGATATTCTTGATATTCTGCTGTAAATACTTACAAACCCTTTTCTCTTGCAACAAGTTCTCTCTGTCTTTTAAATATGTATTTGAACATTATATCTTGCTGCGCTGGTTTTATATTTATTATTTGCAGACCTATTTTATATTTAGAATTCATAGGTATGCAAATTTTAATTTCCGCTCTTACAGTAATAGAAGGAAGTTTTGGAAATTCTAGTTTCATATTTTCTATTACGGTATATTTTTCAAAACTGAAATCTGATAAAAAAGAAAGACCCTCCCCTGAAATATCATAAACATTAAAGCTAAGTATTCTATTTATCCAAAAAAATGATATCTTTATTGGTTCAGATATAGCAGGTTCTATTCTAAAAAACCTTCTTTTTTCTATTGAATAAATTTCTAACGGCGTATAGATATTAAAATTAAAATAATCATTTTCTTCCGCAAAATTGTAAAGTTTGGATAAAAAATAATGGTCCTTATTGTTAAAATTAAAATTGATTTTAAGATATGTTGAAGACAGCATCTTTAAATTACCGTTTCTAGGCATCAGCGAATCAATTGTAATAATATCCTCGTCAATATTTATAATTTCCGAAGAATAATCATTATTAGCCTGTGAGCCGGTTAGTTCAGGAGAGTGGGGATATATTACAAAATTCCTTTTTGTTTTAGCAAAATTCTTTAAAATTGTTAATATCTCTTTTTTTCTGGAAAAAATACTGACATTAGGATTGTCTTTGATTTTTTTGAGGTCAAACATATATTTCTATTATTTCTATTATTTTTTATTTATATTTATTGACCTATTATAAATTAATTTTATATATAATATCAATTTAAAAAATAAAATTACAGTTTAAATTTCCAAAACCACAGCAAGATTAGAAAATTTTTTCTTCAAGCAGCAAAATCTTAAAAAATCCTAGAAAATAAAATAAAAAAATATAATTTAAGCTTATTTTGTATTAGCTATATGGAAATTTTTTCTATTATAGTTTACTTGAGCACAATATATAAGAAATTATTTCCAAAAATTAATGGCATAGTTATTGCAACAATTATAAGTATTGAAAAATTTTAATAAAGATTTTAATACTTAAGTCCAAAAGGATTTAGTAAGGGGATGTAAAATTGAACGGCGGACTGTATATTAATTTAAGCGGGATTATATCCGAAGGCAAAAAAATGGCCATTGTAACTAATAACCTTGCGAATATTAACACTGTAGGGTACAAAAGCGAAGGTTCGATATTTGGGGATTTTTTGTCCCAAAAAGCTATTAATGCAGAAAGTTCCGGCAGTAAAACCCCTTTTGTAGATAATCAGTATCCTATTATGCTTTACAGTTATAACAATTTTTCTCAGGGTTCGCTGAAACACACCGGCAACAGATTAGATTTAGCTATTCAAGGTAATGGGTTTTTTGTTGTTAAAACGCCTAATGGCATTAAATATACAAGAAATGGTGTATTCTCGCTTAACGACAATAATCAAATTGTTACGCAAGAGGGTTATATCGTTCTTAATGCTAATGGAAAACCTATAAGCCTTAGTGAAAGGGGTTCGAATATCACAATTTCAAAAAACGGCATTATAAATATTTTAAATCCGCAGACAGATGAAAATGAATATGCCGGTCAAATAGGCATCGTTTATTTTAAAAATCCTGAGTTATTATCCAGAAACGGCGGGAATCTATTTTCTGAGACTAAAAAATCTGGAAAACCCGTGCTTAATGACAATCCCGATATTGCACAAGGATATTTGGAAGAATCTAACGTGAATGAAATAAAAAATATGGTGGAACTTATAAATATAAATAGTACAAAGACCACCATGATGAAAGTTTTAAAATCATATTCGCAAGTTGACAGCACGGTAATAAACACCGTGGGAGCGGCTGTCTAACTAATAAATATAAAAATATAAGTAACCAAAATAAAAAAATAAAAAAATTGACTAAAGCAAATAAATATAAAAATATAAGTAAGCAAAATAAAAAAATAAAAAAATTGACTAAAGCAAATAAATATAAAAATATAAGTAAGCAAAATAAAAGAAGCGACTAAAGCAAATAAATATAAAAATATAAGTAAGCAAAATAAAAGAAGCGACTAAAGCAAATAAATATAAAAATATAAGTAACTAATAATTAATATAAAAATATATGAAATAAAATATAAAAAAGGAATAAAAAGAGGAGGATTTAAATTGAGAGCATTGTGGACAGCCTCGACAGGCATGGAAGGACAGCAGATTGAAATAGATAATATAGCGAATAATCTTGCAAACACAAATACTACCGGATATAAAGAATCGCGGGTTAATTTTGAAGACCTTTTTTATCAGACTGTAAAATCTCCGGGAGCATATTCATCTGAATACACCCAGGTTCCGACAGGAATTCAGATAGGTCTGGGTTCCAAAGTCTCATCTATAGAAAAAGAATTTACGCAGGGAGATTTGCAGCAGACTTCAAATCCTCTTGATTTAGCTATTGAAGGACAGGGATTTTTTCAAATACAGATGGCAAACGGCGAAACTGCGTACACGAGAGACGGAACTTTACAAACTAATTCGCAGGGTCAATTAGTGAATGCAAATGGCGATGCTTTAGTTCCGCCTATTACAATTCCGCCTAATGCCACGTCTATAAGTATAGCTCACGACGGCACCGTTTCCGCCGCCGTATCCGGTCAAACTAATCCTGTCCAGGTTGGAACAATTACTTTGACTAATTTTATTAATCCTGCGGGTCTAAATAGTATAGGTCACAATTTATATCTTCAGACATCTGCTTCAGGAGTGCCTCAGGTTGGAACACCCGGTCAGAACGGTCTAGGTACTATACAACAGGGATTTTTGGAAATGTCTAATGTTAATCTGGTTGGACAGATGGTATCTATGATTACGGCGCAAAATGCCTATACGATAGATTCAAAAGCTATTACTATTGCGAATCAGATGCTTCAGACCGCCGCATCTTTAGTACCTTAAAGCGTTAATGATAAATAATTATTTATCATAATTACAGACTATAAAGTGCTATATAAAAAAGTATAAGCTGTCTGCACATTGTGCTAACTCTACGCCGTCTATAAAGTGCTATATAAAAGTGCTATATAAAAAAGTATAAGCTGTCTGCACATTGTGCTAACTCTACGCCGTCTATAAAGTGCTATATAAAAGTGCTATATAAAAGTGCTATATAAAAGTGCTATATAAAAGTGCTATATAAAAGTGCTATATAAAAGTGCTATATAAAAGTGCTATATAAAAGTGCTATATATAAAAGTGCTATATAAAAGTGTAATATAAATATGATAACTATCATAATTATAGACAGTTATAAATAATAATTTTAAATAGTTATAAGAAATAGAAATATTCTTAAATAAAAAAGTAGATATTATTGGCAGGCAATGCAGATACTATCGCATAAATAATATTATTAATATTGTGCAGGTTAAATGGATAATTTTAGTCTTGAAAATAAATTTGAAAACTTTAAGTGTGTATATTTTAAATCGATATTAAAATTAATGCTGAATGTCGGTTTAATCACAATTTTTTCATCGTATACGCTTATTTATCTTTTTTGTGTTACTAATGTTTATGCGTTCGGGAAGATTAATGTGCATAGGAACATTAAAAGCGGGCAAACATATAATAAGGCGGTAGACTATTTGTCGCTTAGCAGACTAAAACCAGATATAATGAAATCTTTTTTTACAAGTATTCCTTCGGGATATAAAAATTATACTAAATATATGCATATTTCTGATTTTAGGTTATCAATAAATAATTTGAATAAAATAAATAAGGTAATTAGAAGCAAACATAATTTTTATATAATTAAGTATAATTTTTATGACCAGGGTTTTGCCGGGACACATACTGCGGTTATTAAAATAATAAATAAAAAAAACGGCAAACTTATTGCTATGTTTTACGCCGATTTTAATATGGCTATAATAGCTCCTGTCGTTGTTACTTCTCGCCCCGTGGGAAAATTTCAGATTTTAGATAGAAACGACTTAAGGATTCAAAAGATTAATATTTCAAATATTTATGCAGGATACAATTTCTCTTTAAATAAAACAGTTGGAAAAGAAGCTGCTGTTTTTATATCTGAAAATACGCCAATTATTAAGATAAATTCTGAAAGACAAAGAATTATTAATTTCGGGAATATTGTATCTATAGTTTATAAAAAATATGGAATAAATATTAAGATGAGAGGAATGGCGTTGCAGGCTGGCGCCTACGGTCAGTCCATAAGGGTTAAAAACCTTGAATCAGGCAACATAATTTCCGGAATAGTAAAGACGGATAAATCAGTGTGCGTGAGGTAATTAATATCTGAAATGATGAATTCAAAGCTAAAAATTAGATTGTATAAATTACGAATTCAAAACTATAAATTAAACTGTATTAATTATGAGTTTAAGACAAATTAAACTGTATTAATTATGAGTTTAAGATTGTAAATTAAACTATATAGCTTGTAAATTCAAAACTATAAATTAAACTGTAAACTATGAATTTAAATCTAATAGTTAAAGCAAAGATTGGAACTAGACCGGAAGTTAAAGTAAAAGGTAAAAGAGGAATAACGAGATTATGATGAAAAAAACTTTATTTAAAACTTTATTTAATATATTTAATAAAATAAAACAGTTAAAACATAAAAATAAAATTCTATTTGCAGCAATCATGATTGCCGGTCTGTCTTTTACTTTGAGCGGATGCGCAGGCAACGTAACACCGCCTAAGTCTATGATTCCTCCGACTTATGTTAAGCCTACGGCTAAAAATTCTATAATACATAAAAAAATAGTAGGTTCTCTATGGACAGGGTCAGCTTCCGGTGCAAATTTATTTACCGATAACACCGCCTTTACGTTAAATGATATAGTAACAATAATTGTCAATGACCAGACCTCTGCTCAGGATTCTTCAGGAACTACGCTATCTAAAAATTCATCTGGCACAGGCAGCTTTTCATTCGGCAGTTCTACGTCAAAACCAACCGGATATTCCGGCTCCAATGTTGAGAGTTTCAACGGAGGAGGAGGTGTGACGGATTCAGGACAGATTTACACCACTATAGAAGCACAAGTTGTAAAAGTTTATCCTAACGGAAACCTCGAATTAAAGGGAGAACAAACAGTATCTCTGAACAGGGAAAAAAGATATATACTAATTAAGGGAATTGCAAGACCTGTTGACATAACACCTGCTAATACCATTATTTCAAGCCAGCTTGCTGATGAAAGAATATGGATTAATGGACAAGGTCCGGTCAACTGGCAGGAAGGCACAGGCTGGCTATATCGTATCATGAATTTCCTGTGGCCATTCTAATAATATTTTCAAAATTAAAATTATGATACAAATTAGGTAAATTGGGAAATTAGAGACAGACACCAATTTTAAAAAAGTTTAAATCGTGTATTTTATTTGATAAATTATGAATAGAAACTTGAGGCAGGCATTTTTGTAATTGGAGACAGACACCAATTTTAAATAAGTCAAGAACGCTTAATATTTAATTAGTGTCTGTCTCTAATTAAATAATTAAATCCAAATTAAAATGTCGCCAATTAAATGCACACACAACTGCAATAGTGAGCGGAGAAAAACATGCAAATATTCGGTAAGGATAGCGAAATAATAAAAATTAAACAGATGCATAAGTTTAAAACGGTACGTAAATTTAAAACAATAAGTGAGGTTAATAAGATACGTAAATTTAAAACACATTTATTGCGCGCTGCAGTGTTGATTGCGGGTTTTCTGTTTACGGCGGGCGTATTTTTTAACGGACTTAACTTTAACAGCGGATTTAATGTCCTTAATATGTTAAATTTAAACAGCAGCCATACAGCTTGCGAAGCGGCGACAATAGGCGATATAACATCTGTTTACGGAGCAATGAGCAATCCTTTAGTGGGATACGGTATAGTAGTGGGACTTGACGGCACAGGCGACCAATGGGGAGTTAACGTAACACAGCAAAGCATAGTAACAATGCTTTCAAAATTGGGCGTTAATACAACTGAATCATCATTGTATGAAATAAGAGATTCTGCTGCCGTTATGGTTACAGCAGAGCTTCCTCCTTTTGCCATACCCGGTCAAAAAATTAACGTGACTGTTGCTTCTATAGGAAACGCTACCAGTTTGCAAGGCGGAGTTCTTTTAATGACGCCCTTAAAAGGACCTAACGGAAAAGTCTATGCACTGGGACAAGGAAGCATTTCTACAGGAGGCAATGTTTCTACCGATAATATTATGCCGCTTCCCGGCTATATACCTGTTTCTGAAAATTTTCAGACTGCCGGCATTATAGATGACGGAGGTATTATAGAAAAAGGTATTTCTATAGGGTTAAATTCATATAAAACAGTAAAATTGATATTAAAAAATCCCGGATTTATCAATGCGGAAAGGGTTGCTTCGGCGATAAACGCAAAATTCGGCAAAGGCACGGCTTCCGATTTGAATTCTACGACGGTTTCCGTCAATGTTAAACCTGCATATTTAGGAAAAGTAGCTAAATATATATCACTAATAAATGCAATAAATGTTAAAACACATACACCCGCTATAATAGTTATTGATGAACGCTCAGGTACGGTAGTAATGGGCGGCAATATAAGAATATCGTCGGTAGCTATTTCAAACAGGAATATAACAGTTAAAGTAAACCATAAAAGACTTCCTAATGCTTTTTTGCTTAAAAGAGGTCTAACTGTCGCAAAACTTGTTAAAGCATTAAATGCGGTGGGTGCTTCAACTTCAAGTATAATATCAATACTTGAGACGATAAAAGCAGCTGGTGCGCTTTCTGCCAGAATAAAAGTTATTTGATAATAATGTTATTTAATAATAATAAAAATAAAATGATTAAAGAATTTTAATAAAAATGACGATTGCTATATAAGTTATAAATTAACCAAATATAGCGGAGAATAATTATGGCAATCGAAATTAATAATATTTTACAGGCAGGAAGTGCAGCAGAAGTTTATAATACAAAGGACAAAAAAGTTCAGAATATCGACAATATTGTCCCTGCTTCTTCCGATACTGTTAATATATCAGGCGGCGGTTTATTTATAGAAAATTTGAAAAATAAAATAAATAATGCGGATTCGATTAGTATTTCTAAGGCAAGTGATATACAAAACAGCATTAAGACAGGGACATATACGGATAGCTCTAAGATAGCGGGCGGCATATTGAATTTTATAAACACCGTGGTATAAGCGGTTTTGAAAATATGCAGGTATATTATAATCTATACTATAACCTGTACAACCTATAAATATATACCTAAATAAGTTAAATATATAATCAATAATAAAAAAGATAAACAATTAGGACAACAATAACTTAATAATATTAATATAATACATAGTAATGAATGATATAAAATATAATAAAGAGTAATAAATAATAATACAAAATACAATATAAAGAGATGAATAATAATAATGAAATACAAAGTAATGAATTAAGTAAGCTCTTGCAATTAGTTAATATCATTAAAAAAGCTCTAAAAGATTTTTACGCATCTGTTCAATTAAACAATCCGCATAGCGGCGATTTTACCGAATTTAATAAAAAACTAAGTGAAATAACCGCTAATATTAATATGTTAAAAATGATTATGCTGAATCTGAACTATAATAATAATGATGTTCATAATATAGACGGTATGACCCAATGGAGCCTTGAAAAAAGCAAAGCGGAAGGTACAGTTGAAGAAGAGGAAAGAAAAGAAAAAAATAATGAAAATATCGGGAATGATGAAAATGATGAAGAGAGCATATCATCATACATTCTTAAAGATGAATTAAAAAATTCTATTTATGAAGTTATAAAAATAAACGATGCCCTTAGCAATTTTATAAATAAAAGTATAAATTACAATCAGCAGACGATTTCTTTCATCGTTAATTTATTCAACAAAGATTATTTATGCGATTATAATAAAAATGCTTCATATAATAAAAGTCTAAAAAGGTCGGTTTGTTTGGTTAAAGATATACATGCATAAGCGTAATATGTCCATTTGCTAAATCAATATCTGGTGCAGGCTTGGTTCAATTTTTTTCTTTTCCGGGCATATAAACCGGAAGAGGCTCGGTGGTTGTTATATATAGAAAATAAATCCCGCAATGTGTCTGAAACTTGTTCTATATGCGAATATGTTCACAAAGATATGACACTTGTTGTTGGTTTTATTTCATTTTGCTAAATTAAATTTATTTAAATTGGTAGAGATAAAAAATGCTATCTATTAATAATATAATGGAAATTGCAAATTCTGCGTTGAATGCCAATGAAACGGCAATGAATGTAGAAGGTGAGAATGTCGCCAACGTCAACACGCCTTTTTATAATAATGAAAATCCTGTGTTTTCAGCTGCTCCGCCGGTAATAGGCGCGCCTTATAATTATGGAACAGGTGTTAATTTAACATCTATTCACAGACAGACAGATGCGTTTGTACAGAATGAGGTCAACAGCGAGACAACCCATAATAGCTATTACAATACGCTATATCAAGGGCTGCAGCAGATACAAAATGTTTTTAACGATACTTCCGGTTCCGGATTTAATTCCTCTATTACAAAATTTTTTAATGATTTGCAGAATGTTGCAAATAATCCTTCAAGCACCGCCCAGAGGACTGTCTTGTTGTCTGATGCAAAAACGTTGACGGGGGATATTAATAATGCATACACGACCATTGCCAATACCGTCTCGTCAACTGGAACTTCTATTAAAGGGGTAATACCGGAAATTAATTCTTATACATCACAGATTGCTTTTTTAAATCAGCAAATTACTTATGCCCAGAATGCGGGCAGCAATGCAAACGAATTGCGTGACCAAAGAACGGCAGCGGTAAATAGTCTGTCAAAACTTGTTAATATTTCGTACTACGAAAATCAGAATGGGAAACTAAATATATCTTTGGGCGGAAATGCCTTGGTTTCAAGCGATACGTCTTATAATTTATCAACGCAGATTAACAGTAAAAATCCAAGTTCTTTGGAAATAATGTTAGACGGTCCGGATTCCACTGTTAGCAATATTACTTCAAGCGTAACAGGCGGGACTCTAGGTGCTTATGTCTATCTTCAGCATACAGCGGTGCCGTCTTATATTAATCAACTTAATTCAGTAGCGGCGTCTATCACAGATAACGTGAATGCGTCGCAATTTTCAGGGTACGGTCTTAACGGTTCAACGGGGAATTATTTTTTTAACCCGGATTTAACAACGTCTGTAGGAAATAATTCATCATCTGCTAAACCTGCTACCGATGCAACAATTTCAACGGGTATGGTAACTAATCCTCAGGATTTAACGGGGGATAAATATACTATTACCGCCACCAGTTCAAGCGGAGCATTTTCTATAACAAACGATACTACCGGGAAAACTTTAAGCAGTTCTCAATATACGGTAACGCCGTCAACAAATCAATATGGTCAGAGCGTATATACAATGGCATTTGACGGAGTTTCGGTGAATATAACCGGAACTTCCACGAAAGGCACGCCTCCTGCAAAAGGAGATACTTTTGCTGTAAATCAGGTAACCACAGCTCCTGCTTTTACAATGGCAGTTAATCCTAATTTGTCGACTTCTCAAATTGCGGCTGCATCTGCAGTATCAACCGCTGTAAATGTCGGAAATACAGGCAATGCGACGATAAGCGCCGGTTCGGTTATTAATCCGACCTCTTCCACCTCCGGAACTACGTTTAGCGGAAGCAACGACGGCGCTCAATTTACTATAACGTATGATGGTACCGGAACCCCCGGCAGCACGGCTGATTTTACAATTACGAACAATATTACAAAAAATACACAAACCGTTCAAAACGTGCCTTCTAATGTAAATTCATCAGGTCAGCAAGTTTATTCGCTTTTTTTCGGGAATCCTACTTCGTCCTCAAGTTCTGTATCTAATGGTTCCCAGCCTGAAAATTTTCATGTAGATATTACAGGTGCTCCTGTAACGGGCGATAGTTTTACTGCAAATATCCTAAGTCCGTCCAGTTCTAACTCGGTTACCGGCAACGGTTCTAATCTGAACAGTTCTTATCTTACCCCTATGACGCTGTCGCAGATGAATAGCGCAGGTTTGCAGGATAATAACGGCAATGCCCTTAATATGTCAAATATACAAAATGCAAATGTGCCTATAAACGGCACTACTCAGACAATATCAAATTACTATGCTTCCATTGTTTCAGATATAGGTACTGCGGCGCAAAGCAGCAATACTAACTATACTAACTCTACTTCCGTTCTGACAAATCTTAATAATCAGCTTTCTTCGGCAGTAGGGGTTAACTTGAATGACCAGATGACTAATCTTACTAATTATCAAAATTCTTATCAAGCGGCAGCGGCGCTTTCAAAGTCCGCACAGACTATAATGACGGCTCTACTAAATATGGTGCCGTAATAATTGCCGACATATATAAAATAGAGTTCTGAATCATTAAACTTAAAGATTATGAAGATTATTATAAAAATGATATTAGAATCTTAGATTGTTTTATATTGATTTTTAAAAAATGATTAAAAAAGCGAACGACTTACAATAAGTTTTAAAAGTAGTTGATTAAGTTATAAATAATAAGATATAAAATATAAAATAATTGATTAAGTTATAAATAATAAGATATAAAATATAAAATAATTGATTAAGTTATAAATAATAAGATATAAAAGTCATATATTTAGTTATATAAAAAATGATAGAAGGTGAGAAATTATGATTCAGATAACAAGCAATATGATATATAATAATATTAATAAGCAGTTAGACAATGAGAGCGTCAACATTTACAATCTTGAGAACCAAATTTCAACCGGATTGCAAATAAACCAGCCTCAGGATAATCCGGCAGGTCAGGTTAATGTTTTATCTTATCAGAATTCTTTGTCAAATCTTAAGCAATATACCTCTAACGTAAGTCAGGCAACCGAGATAAGCGCTCTTGCATCTTCAACCGCAAGTAATGCCATAAGCGTCGTAAATACTGCTAAAACCTTAGCGCTTCAGATGGCTAACGGAACCAACAGTACGGCAAATAATCAGGCGGCAGCAAGTCAGGTAGGTGAGCTGATTAACGAAATACAGCAGATAGCTTCGACAAATTATAACGGCGAGAATATATTTACGGGTGAGAATACATCCATCCCTTCCGCATATACTTCTTCAACCGCAAATTATACAACTGCCTCCGGAACGGCAGTTCCTTATAAAGTCTATACTTATGCCGGAAATAATGTTCAAAAGAAATATCAGCTTACCCAAGATGAATTTTTAGCTCCTAGCGTAACAGCTAACGAAATGTTCGGCAGCGATAATCCCACTACGTCAACAACCACGACCCCTACTGGTTTATTGTCTGTTTTATCCTTATTTCAGGCTGAACTGAAATCGAATACCTATGCGAATAATTCCAGCACCATAATTAACGGGTTAAGTAACGGGCTAAGCCGGTTAACCGCCGCTCAGGCCACTATTGGAGCTAAGCAGGAAAGATTGACGGAGCAGACCACGAGCTATCAGACGGTTAATGCAAATATTAAGCAGCTCTTAGGTGACACGCAGGACGTTAATATTGCTCAGGCAACGACTAATCTCACTCAGGCACAGACGACATATCAGGCAACGCTTGCTATGAGCTCTGAAATCACTCAGCTTACCCCTATGCTGTTAAGATATCTCGGATAATATAACAATAAAATAAAAATAAAATAAAATAAAAATAATAGGCGGAATAGTTAGATATTTCCACTTTCCTCAAAATAAATAAAAATTAAATGACCATGCTTATATTAAACAGACGGGAAGGCGAAAGTATAAAAATAGGCGACGACATTGAGATAGAAGTAGTTTCGCTTAGCGGCAGCAACGTGAAAATAGGCATAAATGCTCCGCAAGAAATTTCTATTCTGAGGAAAGAACTATACGATAGTATAATTTCTGAAAATATAAATGCATCCAGCGTTAATTTAGAAAAACTATCCGAGTTGAAATTTGTCTTGCAATCTCCGGAAAAAAATATAAATGATAAAAAATGATACAAAAAATGTGGAAAAATGTATAATATTAACTCCATATAAGTGTTATTAACTATTTATTTTTATTATGTAAACAATATATAAAGTAAACTATATCTAAATATTAAGTATTAAATATGAGGTTTTAGCGTGCAAAACGAAACAATTTTAGTGAGGAGTAAATATTACCCTGACGGAGTAGAGGTTGAAAAGACGAAAATTATTGAGTTTTTAAGACCTATTCTCGGATTCAGAGATTACAGAAAATTTTGTATTCTGAATATCGATAAAGAAAAAAATTTACCTTTTTTTATCCTCCAGAGCATTGATAACGAAAAGCTATGTTTTATAATTACGAACCCTAATACTTTTTTCAAAGATTACAGCGTGCCTGTGACTGATGAAGAAAAAGAAATTTTAGAATTAAAAGACGAAAGTAAAGCTATTATATTTGTTATAGCAAGCATGACGGCAGATATTACAAATGCTACCGTCAATCTTAAGGGTCCCATAGTAATTAATACTACGACACATAAGGCTATGCAGTGCATTCTCATTAATGATGATTATGCAACAAATCAAAAATTGCCTATAATTAAGAAAGATGAGCAGAGGCAGGAACAAAACAAAACAGATTAATAATATATTGAAAAATTTTTATTCAAATGTTTTATCTTGTTTTTTAAAGCTCAGATAAAACAAATATTAAAAAATATTAAATATACTTATTTTTATTTATTTATTTCCCCTTTTATCTATAATTATTTTTGAACCGGATGAACTTTTTGCTTTAGATTTTAAAGCCGAGGTTATTTCGCTTATTTCGCCGTAGTGGGACACTCTTTTATTTATATCTGGAACTATCGCTATTGACAAAGACATAAGAGGGAACTGTCTTAAAACATTTGACCGGTCGTAAGTTTCTATATAACCGTTTGATTTATCCGTTTCATCATAAAAAGACGGTATTATTTTATCAAAATTTGAAATTATATTACTGCAAATTTTTACAATATCTTCAGGATGAGAAATAATTACGAAATCATCGCCTCCTATATGACCCACAAAAATTTCTTTTCCGTGTCTTTTACGATTTTCTGATATGTCATATGCTGTTGAAGCAATAAGTCTTGAAGTTAGCATTAGTATTTCATCGCCGCTTAAAAAACCGTATTTATCGTTATAAGATTTAAAATTATCAATATCAATATAAGCGAAAGAGCAGCTTACATCGTTTAATATCCTATTTTTTACTTCATTAATTATTGAAGAATTTCCGGGTAATTTTGTAAGTGGATTAGCATCTAATTGAGTTCTGGAAAACAGCAGAGATATTTTTACTTTATAAAGCAATTCATTTTTTAATAGCGGTTCTTTTACATAATCTTTCATAGAACAGCAGTCTAAATCTATAATTTTATTAAAATTAAAGTTGCGCGGCAAAATAAAAACTAATGGTATATTACTGATTATATTATCTTTTTGAATGTTGTCTGTCATACTGTAAATATCGTTATAAACTGCATAAGAGTCCTTTTTTGATGTCGTATTACTGTGGTTTTTATCCGAAACCGGCATGTCAGACCCTGCAGCAGTAAAAGCATTATAATCGGCAAAACTATTATTTCTATAGTTATTTTTATTTTGAATATTTTTATTTTTTACCCTTTTGATACGAATGGTATTTAAGTCTGTTATTTTGTTGCCGGTATCTGTTTCTTCAAATATTTCACATCTTAAATCCACTAAAATAAGAGAGGGAGGGGATACATAAACAGAATAGTATGCTTGATTTATGGATTCATAAAATTGCAGGTTATAATCATATAGCTCTTTAGTAAAATATTCCGTCAGCTCAAATTCTTTTTTAGAAACAATAAAAATATTATCTTTATTTTCGTGCATTTTATTTTATTAATAGTAAATTTGTTTTATCTTATAAGAAATTTAGTTAAAAACAGTTAATTCATCTTTAAAATAATATATTTCTTCAATGATTTTCTTTAAGAAATCTAAATCTATAGATAATATTTCCATTATTTCATTTTTAATTTCATCTACATAAATGCTGCCTGAAAAACCTATTCCAAGTGATTTAGTCAGAATGTCGGATAAGTTAACTATAGCAGTTTCAATCACGTAGTTACTAGAGAAATATGGCTTGTCTTTATTTTTATTATCAGCTATTGATTTTACATTATAATTTTTAGTTATATTTTCATTTTTATACAGCATCATAAAATCATGATGGAATCTTATAGGAATATAAATAGAGGCAGGATAATTCCACGACTTTGTTAAATAATATCCGACCTCTGCATGGGACACATCTAGAACTTTTTTTTCAGCTTCGGAATAAATCTGTTTTTTTTCTTCTGCTAATTTAATTATAGAATCAAAATCATCCTTAAATTGTATAGCAATAATGAGTTTACCTATATCATGCAGTAAACCTGCAGAAAAAACTAAATCCTCATCTATGAGCTGCTTATTCTTGTTTATCTGTTTCGCAATGTATTTTGCGGTCAATCCGCAAAATAAGCTATGTTCCCATAAACCTTTCATGATATCTTTCATTAAATCAAAAACGGAAGATGTTATTATAATGCTTTTTAATGTATTTGAACCAAGCAGAACAAGAGCAAGGTTTAAATTATAAATCCTTTGCGGAAAACCGTAAAAAGGGGAATTGACTATTTTAAGTATTTTTGCTGACAAACTCATATCTTTTGTCATTAAATTCCCTATATAATTGACGGAAACAGTGTCATCTTCCATTAAACTATTAATTTTATAAATAACCTCCGGCAATGAGGGAATACTATCCGTCATTTTAATAGCGCTCATTATTTCATCAAATTTATCTTTTTTCATAATAGTAAATTAATTAAGCCTGATGTTCTTGAAACACTATGTTTTTTATTATATTTTTAATATCTTCTATATTTTAATAGCGCTCATTATTTCATCAAATTTATCTTTTTTCATAATAGTAAATTAATTAAGCCTGATATTCTTGAAACACTATGTTTTTTATTATATTTTTAATATCTTCTATATTTTAATAGCGCTCATTATTTCATCAAATTTATCTTTTTTCATAATATTTTATAATAAATAAACGAATCAGCGTTGATATTCTTGAAGTACAACGTCTTTTATAATACTTTTTATATCTTCCATTAATTTTATATTACTGACCAGAATAAATCTTTCTTCAGTATCTGACAAATTATTCTCTATTATCCTGTTGTTGAGATAAGAAACGTCAACACTTGTATTTGCACTGCCAGTGTTATTTTTAATATAAACGTAATATATATGCTGTTTTTTTATTTGATTAATTATTGAGTTGGTTAATATTGACTCCTTAGATAGTAATATAACCCCATTTTCCAACACAATGTTTTTAGCCAAAACATCGCCTTCAGAAGCCTCTTCAATTTTTATTCTTTTCATATATTTTAATCTATTAACAACTAACAACCAGCAACACTTTGCTTTCCGATGAATTTATTTTTACGATTAGATTTTAACGACCATTGAATTTTTTCAACACTTATTATATTATATATAGTATTATAAGGTAAGTATATTTAGTATAATATATATTTATATTTAAATAAAGTAAAAACGTTCCGACACAAAAAAATTTCATGTTATATTTATTTTATTATATATTATGCAATATTATAAAGCAAAAACATCTATAATGCAAAAATATATCTAATAACATATCCATATTATACAACATTATTATGAAATTATCTAAAATAGGCTGTGAAAAATTAATTGATTTGAAAATAAATATTGCAGAAAAGATTCTTGTATTAAATAAATATATATTGCTTATTATACTTGAAGAAAGAGAAAACGTTAAAAATTTAGCGGATATTTTAGACAAAAAGAACTTATTTATAAACCTTATTGCTAAAATTAAAATAAACTACGGCAATATATTAAAATTGGATAAAACCAAAATAGACAAAATTATAATTTTAGAAAAAATTATTTCAGATAATATTAATATTGAAAAAAACATTGTCGATAAATTTTCTACAAAGCAGGAGAAGTTAGCTGAAAAAATAAAATCATTAAAAAAGATAAGTTATGCTATGAAAGCTTATGAATCTAATGCGAATATCGTCCGGTGAATTTTATCTCGTATAATTGTAATTCTAAAATTCTAAGATATAGAATAATTTTTAAATAAGGTTAGATTATATATTATGATAGACTATGAGGCATATTTCTATAAAAATCAGGAAATTATTATTAAGTCCGAAAATAATAATTATAGGGGTTATATTTCAGACTTGAACGAGGAATATATTTTTGTTATTCTATATGCGATAGTTAAAGAAGACGATATATTAAAATTTGATTTAGGCACCGAAGTGAATTTTGCCGACCGCACTGCAGATATTAATATTGACAATATTATATCCGCTTTACATAAAACCGACGACAATATTCTTATTTACGAAGATATTAAGGATACATATGTTATAAAAGTTAAGATAGACGAGATTGTTAAGGGACAAGATAATATCGTTCTAAAAATTAAGATATCCGAAGCACCCTTTAAAAGAGAAGGAAGAGAATTTTTAAGAGTAAACGCGTTTTTGCAATTCTCATACGATAAGATAAGTGCAAAAGAATTTCATAAATTAAAAGAAGAATATATTTCTAAACCTTCTTTTACTACTTCAGTTTACGGTATATATAAAACTAATATGCCAAGACTGTCATCTTCTACACCTGTAATAGACGATATGGGTGTGCCGATAAATCCGAGACTGGAAAAGTTATTAATTGCTATAAACAGCAAATTAGATATAATACTTTCCCTTTTAAATCCTGAAAAATCCCTGCTTTCCAATATAGAGGAACAGAAGGTATCTATAAGCGGTTCCGGCATTATGTTTAATTATCCGGCTAATGGTAACGGTACAAGTAAAGACGTTCAAAATGGGTTCGCAAATCAAAACTCAAATGTGAATTTTTTGAATTCTAAGTTAAATACAAATTCATTAAAACACGGCGATTATCTGAAAATGACCATATTATTTCCTGCTATACCGCAGTTTATTATCAAATTGATTGCTCAGGTCGTGAGGGTAGAAACTGATAAACTAAGTGAAGTAAAAGCTCGCAATTATACCGTCGCATGCAAGTTTTCGGCAATTAATGAATACGACAGGGACGAGATTATTAAATACACCCTTGAAAGGCAGAGGCAGCAGATAAAAAAATCCTCATTTTAGAAGGCGAAGTCAAGATTTAGGAAGTTCATTATTAAGAAATGTGGAAAGAACCACGATATTAACTCTTCTGTTCAAAGCCCTTCCTTGAGCTGTTTTGTTTGAAGCTACAGGTCTATATTTTCCGTAACCGGACGCGGAAAGTCTTGTCGGCGGAAATTTAGCTTTTTTTATAAAAAACCTAAGGACATTAACAGCTCTAGCGGTAGAGAGCATCCAGTTATTGGGGTATTTAAAGGTATGGATTGGCGTAGAATCGGTGTATCCCTCAATAGACAGATTGTTTTTGACTTTTAAAAGCGAAGATGCGATATATTTTAAAAGAGGATGAAATTGCCGTAAAATTTTAGCACTTCCCGAATTAAAAAAATCAGACCCCTTAAGCGAAATAGTCAACCCGCGGGTAGACCTGTAAATTCTCAACGATGTTCTATATACTTTATTACCCTCTATATATTTTTCAATACCAAGAGAAATCATGTTAAAAACATGCGCTTCATGTTTTTCTTGTTTCAAAAGTTTTTTATTCTGGGCAGAGACCTTAGTGGAAGGCGCAACTTTTGGAACAATCAGTTTAGGGGTAGATGCAAGGTTTGGTTTTGATTTAGATACGGTAATAAATTTGTTGGCTCCGAAAGCCTGTTGGATTGAAACGGCAAGTTCTTTCAAGCGAACGTTGTTGACTTTTGATATTGCAAACATGACTATAAAAAACGACAGCAAAGTGGTCAAAAAATCACCGTAGCTTATCATCCATCTTTCTTTATTGGAATCCGTTGGAGATTTTCTTCGTCTTAAACTCATAAATATATAGCAGTTATTATTTTTTAATTCAATAGTTTAATTAATTTATTTATATTTATTTATATTTATTTATATTTATTTATATTTATTTATATTTATTTATATTTATTTATATTTATTTAATGTAATAGTTTAACATAATATAATAGTAAAATCAATGTATTTATTTAATTCAATAGTGTAATATAATTTGTTTATAATTTAAATAAAAAAAAATTTTATTAATTTCTTAATTTTTGAATTTAATGTAGTTATTTAATTAAATTATTTAATAAATATATTAATTATTTTATTTATTTATTTTTTATTATTTTTCTATTATTACCGTTTTTATAAACCTAAACTGAGTTTATCTTGCATTTTTTGCTTCATATATTATTTTTTGACTTTCACTTAGAAATGATTTCAATTTTTCTTCTATAAGTCTTGGATTTTCACCATTTTGGATTGACTGAACGCCTTTAAGCACTAATTCATTTTTAAGTGTTTTTTCTTTCAATTTCATTTTTAGTTTGCTCGCTATAGGAAACAATATCAGGTTAGCAAATGCTAAACCGTAAAGAGTAGCGGTAAAAGCGACAGCAATACCGGCACCCAATTTGTTCGGGTTATTTAAATGCTGCATAACGTGAATCAGACCTAAAACAGCGCCTATAATTCCAAGCGTAGGAGAGTATCCGCCAGCCTGTTCAAAAATTTTTACGCTTTCTTCCCCGAAATCTTCCAAATTGCCTAATTCAGTTTCCATAATTTCCGTCAGCACCTGTGGGTCTATACCGTCAACCACTAATGATAAGGCCTTTTTCATAAATTTGTCGTCAGAGGTTTCAACCTCCGCTTCCAGAGCAAGAACGCCATTTTTTCTGGCTTTTCCGGCAAAATCTATTATATCTGCTATAGTGTTTTCATAATCGACTTTTTCAGAAATAAATACATCCTTGACGGACATAACGGCCTTTTTTAAATTCGCCAATGGATTACCTGCAATTGTAGCGCCGCAAGTTCCTATTACAACAATAGTAAAACCTATGGGGTCCATTAGCTGCATAATACTTGAACCCTGCATGATATTGGCGACGATTAAACCGCCAATTCCCAACACAAAACCTATGATTGATGCCAAATCCATATTTTTATATTTTTTTATTTATACTTATTTATGTAGCTATTTTTATTTGTTTTAATTTTTTTAAATTTTTTGTTTTAATTTTTTTAAATTTTTTATTTTATATTACAATTTATATTGCATTAGAATATATAATTTAATATGGTAATATAAATAAACCAATTTTTTTAAATAAAAATACAAAATATTATACTAATATTATCAAATTTATTTCATTTTCTCAATATATTATATATAAAAAATTGTGTAATTTTTGTAATATATTTAGTATACTATAAATATTATGACGGAAATAATAAATAATTTAGCAAATAAAGTTAAAATAGATAGCACGGGCAATGCCGAGCGCGGCGACAAAAATGCCGGTCGTATAAAAAATAACACTGCCTATAAAACAGCGGATAAAACCGATAATGCAAATACGTCAGCTCATATAACATCTGCCGAGATGACCGATATAAAACTTGTTGCGTCTAAATTTGAATCTATTTTTTTAAACATATTGTTTGATTCCATGTCTAAAGAAAATGGCGGCGGCACATTTATAAATCATGGCTCCGCTTATAAAATTTTTAACTCTATGCTGTACCAATCAATTGCAAATGATGAATCTTACGGCAGGGGTATAGGTATAGCAAGAATGATTGTCAATTATTTTAAAGATAACCCATCTCTTATTAAAAATAGTTTAAATATTTCAAAATTAAAATCAGAAACGAGCGATTTGACAAGTTCTAATGATTTTATGCAAGCTGTAAATGCTTCCGATAAATATTTGGGTAATGCAAATATTTTAAATAATTATAAAAAGCTAAGCGTTTTAAATAATCGGGCAGACGGCGGCGAGAATGCCGGAAATATTTCTGATAATTTAGCTAATTCAGCTTCTGGTTATGCCTCCGGCGAATATACCTCTATAGACAGTTTAGCAAAAGCTGCTTCTAAAACATACGGTCTGCCATATAATTTAATTAAGGCGGTCATAAAAACCGAATCCGGTTTTAATCCTAACGCTATTTCATCTAAGGGAGCCGTTGGATTAATGCAGGTGATGCCTCAAACAGCTGAAGAAATGGGCATCGCTGACGTATCAAATCCTGTAGCTAACGTATTTTGCGGAAGTCTTTACTTAAAAAAAATGCTTGACCGCAATAAAGGTAATATAGAATTGGCTCTTGCCGCTTACAACTCTGGGCAGGGTAATGTAGATAAGTACGGGGGGATACCTCCGTTCGCAGAAACGCAAAATTATGTAAAAAAAGTTTTAAATTATTATAATCAATATAATGATGATAGTCAGCCACCCGCCGCTTAAGAAGCGTATAGCTTGAAAAAGCTGGTTGATAAGGTAGTTCAAATGTTTAATCGGCAGTTATTTAAGAGAACCGTTAAGGAGCAAACTTACGGATATCGGGAATGAATAAACCTGCATTAATGCCATAAATAGAATATATAGTAATATATAGTAAAATAATTTTAAAAAGGGAATTCAATAATGTCTATTTTTAGAAGAAATAAAGCAGCAATAATTAATTTTTCAGGTACAATAACATCTCAAAGTATTGCCCCTTACGTTTCTTTAATAAAAAAAATTGAAAAAATAGATTCCATAAAAGGCGTGCTTTTCACTATAAACAGCCCAGGCGGCAGCGCTATCCATTCGGAGCTTTTATACTTTGCCATAGAAAGACTGAAAAAAAAAGGCAAAAAGGTATACGGCTATCTTGAACTTGCCGCATCAGGCGGATATTTAGTCGCCTCGTCACTAGAAAGGCTTTATACTCCGCCGTCCGGAATAATAGGTTCAATAGGAGTAATAAGCATGAAGCCGGTATTAAAGGAAATATTAGGCAAAATAGGCATTGATTATGAGATTTTAAAAAAGGGTAAATATAAAGATATGTGGTCTTTCACCAGACGATATACAGACGAAGAAAGAGCGAGTATAGACGAACTTCAGGAAGATATTTATCTAAGATTTATAGAAATAGTTTCGGAAGGAAGAAAAATTCCTAAAGACGATGTTTTAAAACTTGCTACAGGAGAATTATTTTCTTCTAAAAAATCATTATCCAATAAACTTGTCGACGAGATTTCGGACTTAGATAAAGCAATAGAAGATTTATGCAAAGAAATAAACGTAAATCCTGAAAAAGTTATCTATATGCAGATTAAAAAACCTTTTTTTCAAAAAATAATTAACAGGTCAATGGTCGGAATAATTGAAGATATATATTACAATTTGATGTTTTAATTTTATTCTGTAAAAATAAATTAAAATTAGCGTCAGCATTTTTTATATTTATTCTAATTATTTTTTTACATTTTACATTTTACATTTTATATTTTATATTTATATTGTTGAGTATTTTTATATATGGCTATGAGTAAAATTGTAAATTTAAAAGAATATTTTGATGCGTTGAATAATACAGAAACTTGTATTGTAAACGGCAATATTACAAAAGCCGTCGGTCTTGCTATTGAAACAACGCATCCGTACTTATCGGTCGGTAAAATATGTAAAATCATCAATAATAATAATGGTATTAGTAATAGCAATGGTAATGGTACTAGCAACAGTTATGGTAATAGTAATAGTAACACAGTTGGCGGCTCTGAAGAGTTCATTACCGCAGAAGTTATTGGTTTTAAAGACGGAAAGGCCATCCTGATGCCTTACGGCGATATTTCAGGAATAAATCAGAATAGCAAAATAATATTATTGGACGAAGAAGAGAAATTTCCTGTAGGAGACAATCTAAAAGGCAGGGTAGTCGATGCCTTTGGAAATCCTATGGACAATAAAGGCAAAGTTATATGCTCAGACTACACGAAAATTGTTAACGAACCCCCTTCACCATTGTCGCGAAACAGGATAAGGGAAGTTATGGATGTAGGGGTCAGAGCGATTAATGCACTCTTTACTATAGGTAAAGGACAAAGGATAGGTATTTTTGCAGGTTCAGGTGTCGGAAAAAGTACTCTTATGGGTATGACCGCAAAATATACCTCTGCAAGCGTAAATGTTATAGCTTTAATAGGTGAAAGAGGAAGAGAAGTCAGAGAATTTATAGAAAAAAGCCTGGGAGAAGAAGGTTTGAAAAAATCTATCATTATTGTCGCAACATCTGATAAATCTCCGCTTGTAAGGATGAGGGCAGCGTTTGCCGCAACTTCGGTAGCAGAATATTTTAGGGACAGAGGAGAGGATGTTTTATTAATGATGGATTCCTTAACAAGATTTGCTATGGCTGTTAGAGAAATAGGATTGGCTGCGGGAGAGCCTCCCACTATGAGAGGATATACCCCTTCCGTGTTTTCCGTTTTACCAAAACTTTTAGAAAGGGCGGCAATATCCGATAGAGGAAGTATCACCGGCATTTATACCGTTTTAGTAGAGGGAGATGATTTAAACGAGCCTATATCTGATACTGCAAGGTCTATATTGGACGGACATATCGTATTGTCGAGGAAAATAGCAGAGGAGGGCATTTTTCCTGCGATTGACCCTCTGTCAAGCATTTCAAGAGTTATGCCAGATATCATTTCAAAGGAGCATCTTACTAAGACGAGAGAAGTTCTAAAAACTATTTCCGATTATAGAACTAATGAAGACCTTATCAATATCGGGGCATACTCAAAAGGTTCTAATAAAGATATTGATTTTGCAATTGACAGCATCGATAAAATAAAAAATTTTATAATGCAAAATTTTGAAGAAAAATGCTCCTACGATGACAGTGTGGTTCAACTGCAGAAACTTATCTAACTGTATAAATACATTGCACATACATTAAATTATAGGAAAATAGCAATATGCTCCCATTAAATATTTATAAAATTCATAAAAAAAGAATAGATAGAAATGAAGCATTAAATTTGTTTAAAGACAATAATTTGCTCAAGCTCGGCAAAATAGCCGATTTATTAAGAAAGGAAAAACATTCTGACGGTGTTGTCACTTTTATAATAGACAGAAATATAAATTATACAAATATATGCTCTTCCCAGTGTAAATTCTGTGCTTTTTATAAAAGTAAAAATGATGAAGGCGCATATATATTAAACAAACATGAAATATTTAAGAAAATTGAAGAGACGATAGCGCTTGGCGGCACGCAAATATTAATACAGGGCGGATTGAATAATGACATAGCATTTGATTATTATTTAGATTTATTATCTGCTATTAAACAAAATTTTGATATCCATATACATGGATTTTCTCCTCCTGAAATATATTATATGGCGGAAAATAACAATTTAACCGTAAAAGAAACTATTGCTCTTTTAAAAGAAGCGGGGCTGCAGTCTATCCCCGGCGGCGGAGCCGAAATTCTTGTTGACAGGGTTAGATCTAAAATCAGCCCTAATAAAATTGGCAGAGATAAATGGCTTAAAATAATGGAAGCCGCGCATAGCGAGGGACTAAATTCTTCTGCTACGATGATGTTCGGAACAGTAGAAACTGACGAAGAAATAATAGAGCATCTTTTTAAACTGCGCGAACTGCAGGATAAAACCGGCGGATTTAGGGCATTTATTCCATGGAGTTTTCAGAGCAGGAATACAAAATTAAATCCAAGAAACACATATGGTCATTATTATCTTAAAGTTCTGTCTATTTCGAGAATAGTTTTGGATAATTTTGATAATGTACAAGCTTCATGGGTGACTCAGGGAGCTAAAATGGCACAGGTTGCGCTGAGTTTCGGCGCAAATGACTTAGGCTCTACAATGATTGAAGAAAATGTCGTCAAGGCTGCAGGCACGTGCAATCCAATGGTAGAAGAAAATGAAATGGTAAATATGATAAAAGATGCCGGTTTTACTCCTGCCCAGAGATTGAATGACTATACAATAATTAAATATTATTGATATATTGATAATTGATAGTACTAATGTTATTTATTGATATTCTTATGATTCTGTTGTTCTAATTTTTATTGTTCTATTTGGGTTATCCTTTTTATATTTATAATTAAAGAAATTAATAAGAATTATTTTTTACTTAAAATTTTAAATTATGTTATAATCTTATAAATTATAATTATTGTTAAAATTTTTAAAATAAAAACTCAAAAAAAAATAATTAAAAAATTTATGAATCAGGAACAACTAGAATATTTTAGAGGAATACTGAATAATAAACTTAATTATCTTATCGGCGAAGCCGTCAAGACTGTGGATGTCATGTCCAACACCGAAGAAGAAAATTTTCCCGACCCGACCGACAGAGCAACTATGGAATCAGACAGAAATTTTGAACTCAGAATAAGAGACAGGGAACGAAAACTTATTCCTAAAATACAGCAGGCTCTTGAAAGAATTAACGATGGGACTTATGGAATATGTACAGAGTGCGGACAGGAAATCTCTATTAAAAGATTAGAGTCGCGCCCTGAAACTACAATGTGTATCAAGTGTAAAACAAAAGAAGAAGAATTTGAAAAAAAATATAATATATAATAAATAATAGCTAATAACTATAATTATAATATTTAAATATAACTAATAACTATAATATTTAAATATAGCTAATAACTATAATATTTAAATATAGCTAATAACTATAATAAAAATATTTAAATATAACTAATAACTATAACATAGCTCCTTATAGATATTAAATATCCTAATAGCACATAATAATTTACAAGAAATAATAAGCTAAGAAGAATTTGTTGTTCATCTTCTTGCTGTATATATTTTGTATATATAATATATATACAATAAACATATCTATTTTATTTTTATTATAAAATTTCCGAAACTTATCAATATTTAAATTTATTAAAACTTAATTTTACTTAAAAAAAGGTTATAACAGACTATGAATGTTCTTTTTATGACTGCGGAATATTATCCGTTTGCCAAAAGCGGGGGACTTGCAGAAGTTGCCGAAGCTATAACCGTAAATCTTGTCCGGAAAGGTTTGAATGTCACAGTTTGTGTGCCGTATTATAAACAGGTAAGCCAGCAAAAATTTAGAATATCCGGAAAAATCTCCAGAATAGAAATCGACCCGCCGGAGGATTGCTTAAAATTTTTAAATATCGACGGTCCATCTAAAAAAAAAGTTATAAATGAATTGCGGTTTTATGATATTTTACCGTATAAATATAAAGGTGTAAATATTTTATTTATAAAAAACGATTATTTATTTAATCGCGATTATTTATATGCCAACGGAAATATTGATTATGAAGATAATTTATTAAGATTTGCTTTATTTAATTATGCGTCGCTTGTTCATGTTTCCGATAGCATGCTTAGATTTGACGTTATTCATTGCAACGACTGGCAGACAGCCATTGTTCCAGCTCTTGCGAAGTTTAAATTTAAATTGACTCCAAAGATTTTACTGACTATTCACAATTTAGGATATCAAGGGATATTTCCTGCAGAACAGTTCCAATGCACTTTTTTAAGCAAATACTTATTAAATATTGAAGGATTTGAATATTTTGGTAAAATAAATCTTCTCAAAGGCGGCATAGAATTTGCAGATATTGTAACTACGGTAAGTAAAAAATATGCTCTTGAAATTCAAACAAGTGAATATGGTTTTGGATTAGAAGGCGTGCTTCAAACCAGCAGTCAAAAACTTTACGGCATATTAAACGGCGTCGATTATGACGAATGGAACCCTGAAACCGATAAATACATAGCTAAAAACTTTACATCTAAAAACTATAAAACTGGAAAAAAATCTTGCAAAAAAGATTTATTAAATATTTTTTTTGGGAAAGACCAGGCAGCCGGTTTAATGGACAAACCGGTGCTAGGTATTGTCGCAAGACTCGATGAACAAAAAGGTTTTAACATATTAGCAGAAGCTATTCCTGAAATAATAAAAAATAATGTTCTGTTTATAATTCTCGGAACGGGCAGCACCGAGATAGAAAAAGAACTCAAGGAAATGGCTGATATGTATCCGCAAAATATCGGCTTAAAAATAGAATATAATAATCAGCTGGCGCATAAAGTCGAAGCCGGAAGCGATTTTTACATAATGCCTTCCAAATATGAACCATGCGGGCTCAATCAGATGTATAGCATGGCATATGGGACAGTTCCCATAGTGCGAGGCACAGGCGGTTTGGATGATACTGTAATCAATTACGACGTTGAGACTAATAATATTGAAGAAGCAAATGGTTTTAAATTTTATAATTTTAGTAGCGAAGATTTGAGCAAAACCGTTAATTATGCAATTTCATTATATTATAACGATAAAAATGCAATGGCAAAACTTATTCTGAACGGGATGAAAAATAATTTTTCATGGGAAACAAGCATAAACGAATATATTAAATTATATAATAAATAAATAAATAACTATAATATGTATTTTATAATTATTTTGGATTAATTAAAATGCAAACATTTAAAAAAGATGCAGATGTTTTTTTATTAAATTATACCGCTCGTAAAAATATTTTGCGTTCTCCTGACAAACAGCTGCATGATGAAAACCAAACCGACGATACAATAACAACCCCGTTCAATATTCTTATCGCAGAAGACAATAAAATAAATGCGGAGCTCATGAAAGCGATAATAGAAACGGAAGAACCGCAAATAACATACTCCAGTAAATATAAATCTTCAAACCAGCCAATGTTCGCATCATCTTCGTTATATAAGATTAATACAATTATAGCCGAAAATGGAAAAAAAACGTTAGATATTATATTTTCAAATGTAAATATCGACTTGATAATTTTAGATTTAATGATGCCGATAATTAATGGTTTTGATGTGCTGAAAAAAATAAAATCAAGCGGTCTTAACAGTCGGTTAAGCAATATTCCGGTATTAATCGTCAGTGCTTTGACAGAACCTTCAACTATTTCTAAAGGTATTGAGCTTGGTGCGAACGACTATATTACAAAACCTATCGTAAAAAATATATTTAAAGCAAAAGTTAATTCACTAATAAATTTAAAAAAATTATACGAAACCTTAGAGAGTTCTGAAAATATAATAATGTCGCTAGCTTTAGCCGTAGAAGCGAAAGATAAATATACAAGCGGGCATTCTAAACGGGTGAGTATGCTTGCTTATAATTTTGGAAAATATTTAGGACTGCGCGAAGAAGACTGTTTGCTGCTCAAAAGAGCAGGGTGTATTCATGATATAGGCAAAATCGGAATACCAAATGATGTATTAAATAAAACCGGTAAATTGACTAATGAAGAATTCAATTTAATAAGAAATCATTCCGTAATGAGCAGCGATATTTGCGAGCCTCTAATTTCACTTAAAAAAGAATCATATATTATAAAATATCATCATGAAAGATTTGACGGAAATGGCTATCCGGGTGAGTTGAGCAGTAAAAATATTCCGCTTTTATCCAGAATATTATCCGTTGTGGATTCTTATGACGCAATGACCAGCGATAGACCGTACAGGAAAGCACTGACTAAAGAAAAAGCTCTGTCTATATTTGAATCGGAAAAAGAATCCGGGCAGTGGGACTCGAACATAGTCAATGAATTAATCAAATTTATAAATATTAATGATTTTAAATATAACTAAATAAATATAACCAAGTATAATCTAAATATAATTAAATATACTAAATATAACCAAGTATAATCTAAATATAATTAAATATACTAAATATAACCAAGTATAATCTAAATATAATTAAATATACTAAATATAACCAAGTATAATCTAAATATACTTAAATATAACTAAAATCAATTATTAAACCGATTTTAATTTATTTTTTTTATAATATGATTAAAAAAGCAAACTTTATGAAAGAATTTATGCCTAAAATCTTAATTTACGGAGGCGGTAAAGCTGCAAAATCTGTTATCGAGCTACTCCACGGAGATAAAAACATTGAAATTTCTGCATTAGTTTCGAGAAATATGCTGAAAGAGGGCGTTCAATATGCAAAAGAACTGAATATTAAATGCTTAAATTCAATAAAAGAAGCTTTGGATAACAATTTGGATTTTAATATTATTTTTAATCTTACCGGAGAGCCATTTTATAACATACCGGAACTTAAAGATATATACGATATTAATTTTACTCTGAACACTGTTTATAATCAGGACAATAATTGCAACGATGTCCTTTTAGGCGGCTATAATCAGAACAATAATACCGATATTGGCGGTGGCAGTAAGATTTCTAAGATTGCTGGAAACAATAATAACAGAAAAAAATTTAATGTCGAAATAATAGACTCTGCAAGTGCTAAATTAATATGGGATTTGCTTTATGACAGGTACAAGGCGCATATGGATAAAGAATCTATAATAAATCAGCTCAGAAACCAGAAAGATTATTTTAAAAATATTCTTGACGATTCATTTGATATGATAATAGTTACGGATAAAAATGGTAAAATTACAGAATTTAATAAAGGCGGCGAGACCATATTAAAATTTTCAAAAAAAGATATTATCGGTACATTAGCTTCCGATTTGTATGCTAATAAAATTGAGCGCGATGAAATTTTAAACAGACTGCGCAGTGAACATTTTGTCAGAAATTATGAAACTGTTCTAAAGAGAAAAGACGGCTCTCTTGTGAATATTTCTCTTACAATTTCCTCAATTTTAAACAACAGAGGGGAAATAATAGGAACAGTCGGAATTTCCAAAGATATAACAGAAAAAAAGAAATATGAAAAAGAACTGACAAATCTGAATGAAAATCTTGAACAAAAAATCATAGAGCGCACTAAACAGCTAGAATCGACTAACAAAGAATTATTAAAAGCAAATGAATTGAAATCAAAGTTTATTGCAAATATGTCCCATGAATTAAGAACCCCTTTAAATGCCATTATAGGATATTCCGACCTCATGCTGGATTCATCTGCTTTAACCGACAAACACAAAAAATATACAAATAATATTTTGGTCTCCGGCAAACATCTTCTTCAATTAATAAACAATATATTAGACATAGCAAAGATTGAAGCCGGAAAATTTAATTTAGACTATTCAATCTTTGCAATAAAAGAGGTTTTTGACGAGGTAAATACCGTTTTAAAATCGTTATTAGACCAGAAAATACTTTCTTTAAGCATTATATATAACGGCAATGAAAATTATAGACTCTACGGTGACAGAATAAAATTTAAGCAGGTCATTTATAATCTGCTCAGTAATGCTATAAAATTTTCTTTTGAAGACTCGGTTATTAAAATTATTTGCAATAAAAATAAATCTGAAATTGCGCAGGGAATAACTAATGAAGAGAAATATGCAGAACACGGAGCTAAGAAAAATTCGCTAGAATATTTACAGTTAGATATTGTAAATACAGGAATCGGCGTACCCGAAAATAAACTAAAAGCGATTTTTGACGAATTTGTCCAGATAGATAACAGTTATTCACGAAAATTTGAAGGAACAGGTCTGGGTCTCGCTCTGTCAAAAAAGATAGTTGAACTTCACGGCGGATATATTAATGTTCAGTCTGTTGCAAATGAAGAAACTATTTTTACGGTTATTATACCAAATGCAATCGACACGGAAAGTTTATTAAAATCAATATCAGATACGGCTGATGGTGGTACCTCGCCTTGGACTGAGGCTGAACTTAAAGATGGATGTACGCCTCCAAATTCTATTAAAACAGACAGAAATAATAATCATGCTTCTTATGCCAAAGACAAAGCATATTCTCCTTTAGATATAATAGATACAAGAGATATAATAGATACAAGTAAACATTCAACCTTCAGAGACGATTTAAACAAAAAGAGAAAACCACTCGTATTGGTTGTAGAAGACGATTTGCCAACTTCAGAATTATTTACGGTAAATCTTGTAAAATCAGGATATTCAGTAATTCATGCCTATGACGGAATTGAAGCCCTTGAAAAAGCAAGAGAATATAAACCTTTTGCAATTCTTTTAGATGTAATGCTCCCCAAAAAAGACGGGTGGGAAGTATTAAGCGATTTAAAATCGGATGATATAACAAAAAGCATCCCTGTAGTAATTACCAGCATGATTGACAATAAAGATTTAGGATATGCTCTCGGAGCTACAGATTACCTCGTTAAACCGATTGACAAGGAAACTCTTATAAAAACATTATCGGAATTTACGCTTACTACGAAAAGAAAAAAAAGACAGGTAAATATCTTACTTATAGACGACGAAGAAATAATGCATGAAATGATTGCAAAGATTCTTGAGTCTGCAGGATTTAATCTTTTACATGCCTACACAGGGGATGAAGGATTAAAATTAGCAATAAATTATAAACCGGATTTAATACTGCTTGACCTTATAATGCCCGATGTCAATGGTTTTGAAGTGGCGGAAAACATTAAAAAGCATCCAGTTTCATCGCAGATACCAATTTTTATAATAACATCTAAAGATTTAACCGTTGAAGAACGGATGAGACTTTCAAACAATATCGAAAGGGTAATTGGAAAAAGAATATTCTCTTCTGAAGAACTTATTAGGTCTATTAGAGAATTGGAACTCATCTATCCCCATAAAGCCGGTTTATTTGACGATGTCACAGGTTTATTGGACCACAACTATTTTAATATCAGGCTTGCCCAGGAAATCAACAGGGCTAAACGATACCATATAGCTTTCAGTGTCATACTTATAGACGTAGATAATTTTAAAAACTATAATGAAACGGTCGGCAGTTTTCATTCAGATATTGCACTTAAAAAAATTGCCGATATTTTTAAAACATCTTTGAGAGGCTCCGATGTTGTCGTGAGATTCGGTTATGATGAATTTGCTATTATACTTAACAATACTTTAAAAGAACCTGCTTTATACGTTGCAAATAGATTTTTGTCTTCGATAAAAGAATACCCGTTTTATAAAGAGGAAGAACTTCCTTCAAAATTGCTGACGGCGACTTTCGTCGTGGCTTCTTATCCTGAAGACGGAGAAACCCCTGAAGAAATTATCTCTAATATATTTAATAAATTATGCGAACTTAAAAGCACAGGCGGCAATATTGTTGAAGAAGTTTAATAATAAAATAAATAATTAATAATAACTAACAAAATATATTCAGGTTTATCATGAGCCTTACATTAAAAAATAATTCTAAAATAATTATAGTAGAAGATAATGAAATAAACATGGATTTAATTCAGGCAATGCTTGAGCCTTTTAATTTTAATATTATTGAAGCTTACGACGGGTTTGAGGCGGTTGAAAAAGTTAATAGCAACAGTGATGCTTTTTTGATACTTTTAGATGTTGGACTTCCTGGAATAGACGGTATTGAAGTATTTAAAAGATTAAGGCTGTCGGAAAAAACGGCAAAAATTCCGGTTATTGCCATTACAGCGCATGCTATGAAAGGAAACAAAGAACATTTGCTGTCCTTGGGCTTTAACGATTTTATTGAAAAACCGGTCGATAGAAAAATATTATTTGAAAAAATTAATAAATTTTTAGATTAGGTTAGATTAGGTTAGATTAGATTAGATTAGATTAAATATACAGAATTATTAATATTTAAAACTTATCAAAACTAAAAAAATAGAGCGATTATATTTATTGTAAATTAAAAATATTGAGAAATATATTAATGGGGTCAAATTCTAAAATTAAGGTAAAATATTAAAAAAAATATAAAAATATATTAATCGTGTAAAATATAAAAATTAATCTAAAATATTGAAAAATATATTAATGAGGTCAAATTCAAAAATTAAGGATTTTAAATTTTTTACAGAATTACAGGTAAGATATGAAGAAACAGATTCCATGTCTGTTGTTTATTATGGAAAATATTTTGTTTTTTTTGAGGTTGCCAGAACTGAATACATAAAAAAATTAGGCTTTAATTACATAGATATCGAAAAAAACGGGCTATATTTTGTGGTTGCCGAATCAAACTGCACTTATATCTCTCCTGCAAGATTTGATGATACTATAAGAATATATACAAAAGTGGAGTATATGAAAAATTCGAGTTTTAATTTTCTATATTTAATTACTAAAATTAATAATATAGACAAATCTGAAACAGAAATTGTTCGCGGATATACCGTTTTAGTATGTGTCGACAACACAAATTTTAAACCTAAAAGAATCCCCGAATATTTAAGAGAAGCAGTTAATAATTTTGAACAATATGCCGGTTGAATATTAATTAAACCAGTATAAGATGCATTTATTTACCATTATACAATTTTAAATAGTGCAAATAAAAATATGCATGAAAATAAAAGAAATATTATAGATGTTAAACGCATAATTTTTAAGGATTTTACTATATCTTCCGCATTTGGCTGTCTATATTTTTGAAATCCAAGTATTGGTCTATTGCTTTTAATACCGCCGTAATAATTTGTACCGCCGAGAAGTATTTTCAATGCACCTGCCGATATTGACTCAAGCTGTCCTGCATTTGGACTTGGATGCATATTTTTAAATTTTTTCCATACATTAAATGCACTCTTATAATCGTAATTTTGATGGGGGCTAATGCATTTGTTAATATTAACAATCTTTGGATTATTAATAGCGTTGCTGAAGCCATTAATGTTATTATTTATGCGGCTATTATTATTGCCATTAATGTTATTATTATTGATGCAGTTATTATTATTTTTGCCGTTGCAATTATTACCGTTGTTTAGAACAGACTTTTTTATTTTATCGTAGAATTCCAGCAACATTACTGAAAATAGCATAAATAAGGCGGTTATTCTGAATGGAATATAATTTAGCAAGTCGTCTAATTTTGCGGAAAATCTCCCAAATTCTATATATTTTATATTTTTGTATCCTACTAACGAATCCATAAGATTTGACGTTTTATATATTACAGCGCCTATTAATCCGGAAATAAACAATATGGCAAGAATATTGCCGTTGTGATTGCAATAATATCCAAAAGAGCATATATTATCTATACTAATATTTTTTTTCCCAGTCATTATATTATAAACGTAAATCAACAGATAGCCTACGGCAATACCTGTAATCGTAAAAAATATTACAGAGCCTATTCCATCCCCTGTATTTTCGGATACTGATTCAATGACCGCCCTAGAAAGTTCCGCTTCATCCAATTTTTTACTGTCACGTCCCGCAAGCGCATTTAGATTTTTTCTCGCATTTTGAATATTATCTTTCTTTAAACTGTGATATATTTTCAGAGCTGCGTAATTTAAACCTCCTGCAGAAAGGAATGAAGACAAAACAAAAACAAAAAAAATACAAAGCAGCCATATAGAAATTTTAGCTAACATTACACACAAAATGATAAATATTGCTGAAACGGTCAGGATGGAGAGGGTTGAAAACAATATACCTGAAAAATATTTATTTGAAGCAATGCCATAAGCGATGTGTTCAAAATATTTAACTACAAAAGCTATTATATTGAGTATATGAAAACGATATTGAAACTTCCCCGTAAATAAATACTCTACAAAGTAAGATAAAATTATCGCCGAAAATAAAACTAGCATATAGCGTTATTCATAACATATATAATATTTATATAATTGATTTTATAATATATTTGCCGTTGCCAAAGGTAGTGTTTTTGCCGACATGAATGAGTTCGCCAAGTTTTATAATCCACAAAAATTCCAGAGGAACATCTTCAAATAAAACTTCGCCGATAAATCCGCTTATTTTCATATGAGACTTTTGTCTATTGGAATACCTATCGACAGATCGCCACATTAAATTATTTTTGCCTTTAACGTTATAAGCTTTTTCTATAAAATAATTAAAATTTATATCATTATTATTTTTAACATTTTTGTTGTTATTGTTGCAGTAATTATTTTCATTATTTGCGGGAGCTTGTGTTATACAATGAAAAAAATTAAGATTTGAAATTCTCCGCAGTATATTGCGGATAAATATATGAAATTCTAAACGTTGAACAATCTTTTCATTAAATATTATTTTGGTTGGGGTTATAAAATCAAGACAAACTGTTAACTTACTTTCATTATCTGTTTTTTTAGAAATAAAATCGTTTATTGTATAATATTCCGTTAATGATATAAGTTCTTCTTTATTGGGATTATATAATTTTTGTTTATTTTTATCATTTATAATATTACAAAGTATAAATTTGCCGTTTCTCATTTTTCCGATACCTTTTTTGCCCGCTAATCCGAATGAATAGGCAAAATAAGGAAACAAAGATACTGCTTGTCCTATTAAGACTAATGAAAACTTTATGGTTTCATTAGTCTTATAAAAATTTTTACTTTCTAAGGGTGCTTCTATAATGTAAGGATGGGGAAGCGAAGAATAATTTTTTAATCTTGTAGAATTTGAAGATGGTGGGGAATCAAAAATTTTTTTAAACATACAGACAGCTTGAAAATTACAAGTTTCACAGACGCTATCGAAAGTAAAACACATAACATCTTTAAAAATGTGCCCAAAAACCCCTCTAAAAGTAGAACCTTTGTAATTTGGCAGAAGCGTGTCGTTTTCGGTTTTAACTTCAAAATTAATTTTAGCTGCTTTAAATTCGCAAAGTGTTTCAGCAATATTCATAAAAATATTTTTGGTTTAATATTAGAGCAAGGTTTTTTATTTATGATTATATGAAATGTATCATAAATAAAAAAATTTGTAAACTTAGATAAATATTTTCTAAAATAAAGAAAGCTATAAAATAAACAAATAAAGAAATAATTAAATAAAACAGATAAAAAAAGATAAAAAACAAATTAAAATTAAAAAAATATGGACATTTTAAATGTTTTATTATATATAATTATTATATGTTATTATAGATAATTAACTAATTGTATTAAATCCTTTAATATCATTAGGTACATTTGCATAATAATTATATGTTATTATAAATTAACTATTTGTCCAACTAAATATAACTAAATACAATTAAATAAATTAAATACAATAAAATAAATAAATGAAAAATTATTATTCTATTTTAGAACTGCCAGAAGATGCCGATGAAATCTCTATCAGGAGACAGTTTATAAAATTAGCCAAATTGTATCACCCTGATAAAAATAATTTTTCCGAAAAAGAAAGTTTTGAAAAATTTATAAATATTAATGAATCTTATAAAATTTTAAGTGATACAGAAAAAAGAAAAAAATATGATGAAAAATTAAAAGAATTAAAAGAATTAAAATTTGAAGAGAATAAAAAAATAACATCTTACAGATCAAGAATTCGAGACGGAGGCGATATAAATGTAGAATTATCCGTTATAAAAAATGAAATATCCGGCGAAATTTATATAGATAAAACAGATTATGAATTTGAGAAGCAAGGGTATGGGGAAAAACGCGATAACTGTTTTGTGAATTCATTTTATCGTTCCGACGGCGGAAATTATTCATTAAAATCGAACTCGGGCGATTTTGCTTGCGAACAAAATGAAAATTCCATACAACAAGCGAAATATTTGACACGCAATGAAATTTATAAAAAAATAGAATATGAAAGATTTATTGTCTGTCCCGATTGTAATGGGTCAGGAAGAGAAAAAAATACAAAAATAATTCCTTGCGAAAATTGCAACACAACCGGTATTATTAAAAACAAACAAACAGGCACTTTGGATATATGCGATAATTGTGACGGGTACGGCGATATTATTCTATATAAATGCAAAACATGCGGCGGTAAAAGTCGCATAAAAAAATTATTTAAAGCTTTTTTTGAATTTGATAAATCAAATTTAAAAAATGACAGCAGAATTATTTTTAAGTCAATGGGAGATAGCGGAGCATTTGAGGGTACAAACGGGAATTTGATTGTGAATGTGCAAATTGAAAATGTTGATTCTAAAAAATCCAAAGACAATAATAAAAAAAATGACAAAAAAAACAATATTAAACACATGTTTAACGATTTATTTAAATTTAAAAAATAAAAACTTATCAAATTAATAATTCTACAACTTGGTAATAACTTCACGAATTAATAACTTAATAGCTTAACAATTCTACAATTTAATAACTTAATAGCTTAACAATTCAACAATTTAATAACTTAGTAGCTTAACAATTCAACAATTTAATAACTTAGTAGCTTAACAATTCAACAATTTAATAACTTAGTAGCTTAACAATTCTACAATTTAATAACTTAATAGCTTAACAATTCAACAATTTAATAACTTAGTAGCTTAACAATTCAACAATTTAATAACTTAATAGCTTAACAATTCTACAATTTAAAAGCTAACTAATTAAATAAAATTATTATGAATAATAATACGAGCAGTAATAAACATATTTGTAATTCTTTTTCAGTAAATATGATTAAAAGTTTTCCTGTTAACATTACAATAAAAGAAATAAATATAAACCATGCAAAAAAATTAATGAAAAATGGTGGGTATTTTAGCGCCGTTGGCCACCAAAGTACCGCAGAACTTCTTTCAACAATATTAGAAGTTCCTATTAAAACAAATAGAATAACTCTTGCGTTAGATAGAAATGATGAAATTTTATTAGCCCAATATTATGGGGAGAGATTACCGGAGGGGGCGACAATCTTGCCAGAAGGTTCCACTATCCGCTGGTTTTTAGTTAAAATCTTGTAATTAAAATAAATTAAATATAAATAATCATGAATTATATCATTTCTTACGATATTGCCGATGATAAAATAAGATTAAAATTATTTAAGATTTTAAAAGATTATGGCACACATGTTCAATTTAGCGTATTTGAAGCTTCATTAAATAAAAAACAGTTCAATAAAATGTTCCAAGAAATAAACAGCGTAAAAATAAATAAATCTACGGATAGTATTGTAATCTATAAGTTAAACAAATTAACAATAAATAATAAATTAGTTATAGGTTGCTTTTCTGGAGATAAAAATAAACCTTGTTATGTTATATAACATAACAATAAACAAAAAATAATAAAAATAAATAATATTTTAAACTGCTGTCAATTTAGTTTTGCCATGTATTTACAGTAAATTATAATATAATTTTTAATATAAGTTACAATAAGTTATAAGTTATAAGTTATAAGTTATAAGTTATATTAAAATAATATATATATAATTATATAATGCTGTCAAGCAGAATTAATTCATTGCAAATAGGCAAATATATAATCTATTTAATTTTTTTATTTATATGTTTTATATGTAATTAATATATTGATATATTTATGTCGGATTTATTTAATAATTTTTGCGAATATTCTAATTTAAATGCTGCGTTCAGAAGAGTCTCGGAAAGCGGCGGCGGACCGGGCGCGGATCACGTCACCATTGAAAAATACGCCTCCGAAATAGATAAAAATATTCATATGCTTATAGATGAAATCAAAACTTCATCTTATTTTCCAAAACCGATAGCAAAATTTAAATATAAAGCTCCAAATTCTGATAAAGTCAGAGTTCTCGGTATTCTTTCCGTAAAAGACAGGGTAGTGCATGTCGGATTGTTAAATGTGCTGGAACCTGTATTTGAAAAAGAATTTTTAAGATGTTCTTACGGCTATAGACCTCATAAATCAGCGCTTCAGGCAGTAATTAAAACAGAAAAATACTGCAAAGACAACTTTGTTAATTTTGCTTTTAATGCAGATATCCACTCTTTTTTCGATTCTATAAACATAAAAATATTAACAGAACAAATAAGTAAGAACATAAAAGAAAAACCTTTATTAAATTTATTGTTTTTAATTATACAAAATTCATCTGACGGAAAAGAAACAGGGATTACTCTTGGAGCGCCTACCTCACCAATTTTTGGAAATATTTATTTAAATGATTTTGATAAAACTATTTTTAAGGAATCTAATTCTAAATATTTAAGGTATGCAGACGATTTTGTTATTTTTTCAGATTCTGAAGAAAATATTCAAAAAATTAAAGATATATCTGTAAACTATTTAAAAGAAAATTTAATTTTAGAACTATCAAAAGAAAAAAGCTCAATTGTTAATGTTGACAATAACAATAAAGGATTTGATTTTCTCGGATATCATTTTAACAAAGGAGGAAAATATCCGTCAGAAAAATCATTACAAAATTTTTCTGAAAAAATTAACGGTCTTACTTTAAACGGTATTAAAAATATTTACTTAGACAATATAATAGAGGGGTGGCTAAATTATTTTGATATTAAAATAGTAAACAAAGATAATTATCAAGAGATTATTGATGTGATAGATAAGCTGATAGTTCAAAAACCAGAGTTAAATATAGGTTTATCTATTTTAAAAAGCGCTTTATTCGCAAAAAATTTTCAGAAAGATATTTCTTCATTTATTATTAAATCGGTTAAAAATAAAATTTTATCAGACGATGCTGAAACTTTAAATCAAAAATATAAAAGAGACGTTAATTTAGATGCTGCTATTTTAACTAATGAATTAGATTTAGAAAAAGATTCTTTCGATTTTATAGCCGAAAAAACAGGGGACAAATACAGGATTTTAAAAATATGCGATTATTTTGTATCAAAAAGCGAGTATGAAAAAGCCGTTAGATTATTAAACAGATTTATTGAAAATAACCCTGAATTTAATGACGGTTATGAAAAATTATCCGACATCTACGGCAAAATGGGTTTAATAGGATTGGCCAATAAGATGAAAGAATATAAATACAATGATAATTTTAGCAATAATCACAATAATAATAACGATAATAAAAATGAAAATGAAAATGAAAATGAAAAAAATGTTAATGATGGATTAATTAAAGATAATTCAAAAAAATTTAACAAAGAATACGCTGATAATAAAAAAGATAATTCTAATAATGAAAAGCAAGTTAAAAATAGAGATGATGAGTTTAATTATAAAAATCAAAAAGTCATAAATTCAAATAATAGCGAAATTGCTTCAAAATTTTTAAATATTTTTACAGGAGCGGACAATTGTTATGCAAAAGCATTCATTGATGATAATCAAAAACTATATTATAGTAAGATAAACGAGCCGTTAGACGATAATGCCGTCCTCTCGCATATAAACGGGATATGTACATTGGGCGAATATATTATAAGAAGCGATAATTGCATTAATTTTGCTGTAATAGATATAGATATTGCTTCCGAGTATATTAAGCGTGTTTCCATAAATTCTGAAGAATACAATGATTATATCAATGAAGCATTGATGTACTGCACTTTTATTAAAAAAAGTTTAAAAGAAAAAACAGATTCTGAGTGTTATATGGAATTCAGCGGATATAAAGGTTATCATGTATGGTTTTTCTTTGAGAAACCGATATTAGCCAAGGTCGGACGAGAATTTGTAAATTATTTTATTAACGAACATAAATTTAGACCGCATATAAATATAGAAATTTTTCCTAAAGAAAATAAAATAAACCAGAATGCTTCAGGAAGCTTAATAAAATTACCTTTAGGTATTAATAAATTGACAGGTTCGGAAACATATTTTATTGACGATAAAGGGGATAGAATTACCAATCAATTTAAATTTATAATAAATGATATTAAAAAAATATCAGAATCATCCATAAATTATATATTAAATCATAAAGATAATGATAATGAATGTAAAAATACGGAACTCACGCTGGACGATATAGAAAATGAAGAATTAAATATATTGCTTGATAATTGCAGCGTATTAAAATATTTATACGATAAGGTTAAGATAACCAAATATTTAACGCACACGGAAAGATTATCTATACTTTATTCAATCGGCTATGCATATAACGGCAAAAAATTAGTGCATTATATTATAAGCTATTGTGCAAATTACGATAAAAATACAACTCAAAAATATATAAATAAAGTAAAAGGCAATAGATATTCTATTTCATGCTATAAAATAAGGGAATGGCTTTCATATATAACTTCACAGGTAGGATGTAATTGTAAATTTAAACTGGAAAAAGGAGAATATCCTAATATTCTTTTGTATTTAAAAGAGTTTAACAAAAAAATTGATGAATCAAAAAATGATTTAAAAATAAATCAAACTATTAATCAAACTATTAATCAAACAATTAATCAAACAATTAATAAAATTGATAAAATTGAATCTGATATATTAAAATATAACAAATCAGATGTTATAAAAGATATTCATAACAGCAACAACGATAACAGTAAAAACAATGATGATAATATAGATAATAATCTCCATATTAATAATGTAAATAATAATATAAACTGTTTAAACAATAAAAACGGTAAAAATAACATCATAAAAACGGGTGAAAATGAAAATGATGATGCTATTCCTGCGGAAATAACGAAAAATTTTGGAGTCGAAAATTTTAGTATAGATAAATTAAATAAATTAATAATAGAATTTTTAATTAATAAAAAAGAACTTTCAGAAAAAATAGAATCTTTTAATAAAACAAAAGAGAACTTAGATAAGATATTTGAAGAATTGGAGATAGATTCTTTAAATACAGAATACGGAATTTTACACAGAATAAATAAGAACAACGCTATTAAATATATTATTGAAATTTAATTAATAAAATTTTTAGGTGTAAAGAGTTTATCTATTATACTACATCTAAATAAATTTTTATTTCATCTGTTTGCATATGTCAACAATTTATATTTCGGAACAAGGTGCAGTTGTTTCTAAAATATCAAGAAGAATAGCCGTACAAAAGAATTCGGAAACTATTTTGGAAATACCGATAATAAAAATAGATAGAATATTTTTATTCGGAAATATTCAAATTACGACGCAAGCCATGAATTTTTTATTAGAAAGCAATATAGACGTTTCATTTTTTACAATGAATGGAAAATGCCACGGGAGATTAACTTCTATGGAATCTAAAAATATTTTTTTAAGACTGATACAATATGAAAGATTTTTAGATAAAGAATATCAAATAAAATTAGCAAGGACACTTGTTAAATCTAAGTTAAACAACGAAGTAGACCTTATTTATTCGTTTTCTAAAAATTACGGAATTTCTAGATTTAAGGAAATATTAATAGGAATAAAAAATTGCATTTTGCTATTAGATAACAAAACTACTATAAATTCTATAATGGGAGTGGAAGGCATTGCAGCATCATACTTTTTCAAAGCATTTAAGATGATGATTAGAAATGAAAATTTGATTTTCACCGTTAGAGAAAAGAATCCGTCGTTAGATCCGGTAAATTCTTTATTAAGTTTTGGATATACATTGATTACAAATGAAATATTGAATATGTTGTTCGGTCATGGATTTGACCCGTATATCGGTTTTTTACACGGTATAAATTACGGACGCCCGTCTCTTGCGTTAGATTTGGTTGAAGAATTTAGAAGCACAATAGACGGTTTTACATTAAAACTTTTGAACAAAGCAATAATTACAAAAGACGATTTTATATCTTCAACTGATGGGGTGTTTTTAAAAAATAATGCCATGAAAAAATATTTTTATCATTATGATAAACTTATGGCTGAATCAACCCCTAAATCTAAAAGACTTTATATAAAAGATAGAGTTAATATGTTAAAAAAATCAATAACAAATAAGACGGATTTTATACCTATAAATCAGATTGCTATGCCCTATGTTTAATATTGTTATAAAATTTTTATAAAAAAATAAAATCATCAAATATTTGCTTGGGGTGAAAAAAACTAAAGTATGGGACACAGAAGCGGATGAAGCTATAATTAAAAAAATAAAACAACTAAAGTCTGGTATAGTATAAATATAATTATAGAAAATAAAAATATAACGAAGATAAAATATTTTCCATAGATGAAGCGGGGAAATAATAGTATAATATAATTATGGAAAATAAAAATATAACAGCTAATTATAAAGAAAAAAGAATTTATCCTATAGATGTAGGATTAGAATCTTTGTTTCGGAGTTGTCCTGATACTCCTGCTCCGGTAGATACAATAATAACCGCGGCAATAAAATCTACAGTATTCGAATATATTGTTTTATGTGTAGAAAAATGGGGCATTGTTAGAGTTATGAAAAATTATAATAAAATAAGAAATTATATAAAAAAGAGCAATCTTCCGTTTCTTGATTTTCAATTTAAAATTA
The DNA here is from genome assembly GCA_021809845.1 of bacterium. Taxonomy (GTDB): domain Bacteria; phylum SZUA-79; class SZUA-79; order Acidulodesulfobacterales; family Acidulodesulfobacteraceae; genus Acididesulfobacter. The sequence goes on from JAJZJW010000007.1 coordinate 99,040, forward strand.
TTAAAGAGGTTTTTGATGAACACAGGTAAATATCAAAAAGCGATAAATCTGCTTAATGAAATACAAGATTATCCGATATTTAAGGACTATACTTTAATAGGCGGAACAGCGCTTGCGATTTATTTAGATCATAGAGAAAGTGAAGATCTTGATTTTGTAACGCAAAACGAAAAACTGGGCAAAATTAATATAAAATTCTTTATAAATTCTTTAGAAAAAAAAGGTTTTAATATTGAAAAAATTTACGATGAAGCGGGGTATATGGATTTTGCCGAAGGAGGAGAAAATATAGACGATTATCAACAAATTTACGAAATCAATGGAGTTAAAGTTTCTTTTTTTGTGACGCCAGATTTAACTGTTAAAAATATTTTAAGCAAAGACATTCCGCATATAATTGCCGGTAATGTGAAAGCTGCCCAAATAAACACTATATTTCAATTAAAATGCAATATTATTTCTCAAAGAAATAAATTAAGAGATTATTACGATATATATTACCTAATCAAAAATAAAAAGTGCGATTTAAAGGAAACTTACTTATCTATAAGAAAAACAAGCGGAAACTCTTTTGCAAATCATATAATTAAAAATATGCACGATTTAAATGTTTCCCTTGCCGACAAAGAAGGACTCTTAACGCTTGAGAAAGTTAATATTACCGCAGATGAATTAAGAGCTTTTTTTCAAAAAGAAATTAAAGAAATTTATAAACAAATTATAAACCCGGAAAAAAATATTTCAAAAGAGCCTGCTGATGATGCAGATGACGCCTTTATCAAAGACTTAAATAGGTAGTTAAATAAAAAGAAATGTTCGAATTCAGGAGAAATCATAGTAGCTAAGGCTTCTTTTAACGTGGCTATGAACCTTTTATCTTTTAATTCTGATGCCCTTTTATTAATCGCGCGCAGCGGGCAACAAGTAAAAGGCGTCGTGTATTATAATCCAAACAGGTTAACAAGCTATATCGTAATAAGCTTTACGCCGTACAAACCTCTTATTCTGCTCACAACTTACGCGGCTGAACTCACAACAGGCATAGAAGGCTAATTTACATTTATTATTAATTAATATCAATTGAGAGAGTTTTTATCAATGCGACTCTACACTATATATAAATTTGTTATTAATTAATATTAATTTATTTTGTGAATTATAATGAATTATATTTTGGAATAAATAATTGATAATTTTGTTATATAATAAAGTTATCAATAAGTTACAATGATATATCGGTATTACCAATACTTTCCGTTATCTTTTTTTTCATAAAAAAGTGTTGACTTAACGGAAGTAATTATGTATATTGATATTAAGTTATATATTTATTTGAATTTTTAATAATAAATTTGTTAATAAGCTGTGGATAAATGATACATTACGAAAAATTATCTATATAAATTAATAAATTAAATAACTTATAAAAGACAGTATTTGAATATTTCCCTGATTTAAAAGGGATTGAGACGATAACGATTTTTGTTTTTTTATCCGTATTCCACAATACGAAGATTTGAATATTTCCCTGATTTAAAAGGGATTGAGACGCTTGTTCTAATGCAGCATAAGCATTATTCTCGTGCTTTGATTTGAATATTTCCCTGATTTAAAAGGGATTGAGACCTAAACTGATTTAATAACTCTTGAAATTCATCAATCATATTTGAATATTTCCCTGATTTAAAAGGGATTGAGACATCATGGACATGGATAGGTATGGAAATCGTATCCATATTTGAATATTTCCCTGATTTAAAAGGGATTGAGACCCGTTTCCGGATCGTAAAAATATCTTCCCGTATTAAAACGATTTGAATATTTCCCTGATTTAAAAGGGATTGAGACGTATGTGTCAGAATACGACACATCAAAGAAGATACCTTTCGATTTGAATATTTCCCTGATTTAAAAGGGATTGAGACGGTGTATTCACCGACTACATATAGTTATGGATACAATCATTTGAATATTTCCCTGATTTAAAAGGGATTGAGACGACCGCAAGATACAAGCACCGATAATCTTTCATATAATCCATTTGAATATTTCCCTGATTTAAAAGGGATTGAGACTCTCATGCACGATATTCTCGGCGAGATGTCCTCTTTCAAATATTTGAATATTTCCCTGATTTAAAAGGGATTGAGACTTAATTCTAACATTTTAAAGCCTCCTTGATCTAATTTAATTTGAATATTTCCCTGATTTAAAAGGGATTGAGACAACTGAATTTTGTTGTAATACATTTTAATCTCCTTTGATTTGAATATTTCCCTGATTTAAAAGGGATTGAGACTCTTCCCGTATTAAAACGGGAAGATATTTCTTCCATTATATTTGAATATTTCCCTGATTTAAAAGGGATTGAGACTTGCGGGCAAATCTATCAACCCCCTTTTCTGCGCAAACTTATTTGAATATTTCCCTGATTTAAAAGGGATTGAGACATTAGATTGGAAGACATATAACCAATCATTCTAAAATAAAAATTTGAATATTTCCCTGATTTAAAAGGGATTGAGACACCGCTTTAAATCTTTTTCGGTTTGAAAATTAAAATTATAATTTGAATATTTCCCTGATTTAAAAGGGATTGAGACACCGCATCCGACGTTTCGATGCTGATCGAAAGATCAGCATTTGAATATTTCCCTGATTTAAAAGGGATTGAGACATAAAAAACTTTCAAAATATCTAAATTTTTTTTGTTTTCTGATTTGAATATTTCCCTGATTTAAAAGGGATTGAGACTTTCTTTTATTATTTTTAGAGTTCTTCCATCTCCTGCACAATTTGAATATTTCCCTGATTTAAAAGGGATTGAGACGGATGGAGGCATTTAGTTTGCATGTCTAAAAGATAGTATTTGAATATTTCCCTGATTTAAAAGGGATTGAGACTCGTTTCTAATTTTCAGTGTATTTTTAATTTGCTGCGTCTGATTTGAATATTTCCCTGATTTAAAAGGGATTGAGACCTTGACTGATACTTCCCTAAATCATCAATCAAGATATTTCCATATTTGAATATTTCCCTGATTTAAAAGGGATTGAGACAGCAGTAGCCGGTCCGGTAAATCTGACATCCCTAACTATATTTGAATATTTCCCTGATTTAAAAGGGATTGAGACAGTATGCTGTTGTTTGGTGTTATCTTTTCTTTGGTGATGTTTGATTTGAATATTTCCCTGATTTAAAAGGGATTGAGACACCGGAGTCATAAACTCCGATACTAACTTTTCCATTCCCAATTTGAATATTTCCCTGATTTAAAAGGGATTGAGACTGTGTAATGGACCCCCTTGTTTTCACTAACTAAATTAAATTTGAATATTTCCCTGATTTAAAAGGGATTGAGACTTGTACACTACCTTGTTGTCCAAACCTAAATTTAATTCATTTGAATATTTCCCTGATTTAAAAGGGATTGAGACCATGAGAATCTATCTCGCTGTCCCAAATAACAGCACCATATTTGAATATTTCCCTGATTTAAAAGGGATTGAGACGATGTCTTGTTATTTTAGATTGGAAGACATATAACCATTTGAATATTTCCCTGATTTAAAAGGGATTGAGACATTCATTTAATTGTCTTGTGAATTTGAAAAAATACTAAAAGATTTGAATATTTCCCTGATTTAAAAGGGATTGAGACTGAAACAAGAGGAGCTCCTGTCAAAGCTCTCTCTTGTTGTTTGTCAAGTAATTTGACCCCTTTTATGCAAATAAATTTGACCCCCTGAATTTTCTCCTGATTTTTTATTAAAATATACGATTTAAATTTAAAATATTAAATAAAATCGAACCGCATTTATTGTTTTTTTTAATTAA
>JAJZJW010000008.1:0-92195 GCA_021809845.1 bacterium
ATTAAAACTTAAAAAACTTAACGGCAATGATATTATGAATCAGATGATTAAATCAAATATTATTAACGGGTGATATAATGAAAAGCGATAATATTAAAAAAGGCGTTGATAAAACGCCGCATAGAGCACTGCTCTATGCAACCGGTATTACAAATAAAGAAATGCGCAAACCTTTTATAGGCATTGCTTCAAGTTTTACAGATCTCATACCTGGGCATATAGGCATGAGAGACCTTGAAAGAGCAGCTGAAAATGGTGTATATAGTAACGGTGGACACCCGTTTATTTTTGGCATACCCGGGATTTGCGACGGAATAGCTATGGGGCATAAAGGAATGCATTACTCGCTGCCTTCACGCGAACTTATAGCGGATATGGTTGAAACCATTGCAGAGGCTCATTCCCTTGATGGTTTAATACTGCTTACCAACTGTGATAAAATTACGCCCGGCATGCTTATGGCAGCGCTCAGGCTTAATATACCCGCTATAGTTGTCACTGCCGGACCGATGCTTTCCGGTAACTATCACGGCAAAAGACTTTCTTTTGTCCGAGACACATTTGAAGCTGTGGCAAAATATAAAGTAAATGAAATCTCTGAAAATGAACTTACAGACCTTGAAATGTGTGCATGTCCGGGTCAAGGCTCATGTCAGGGATTATATACCGCAAATACTATGGCCTGCCTTACCGAGGTTATGGGGATGTCGCTGCCTGGTGCCGGAACGGCATTGGCTGGTTCTGCAATGAAAAAAAGGATGGCATTTGAAAGCGGAATAAGGATAGTAGATTTAGTGAAAGAAAATATATTGCCGCGTAACATTGTTTCAATGGATGCGCTGCACAATGCTATTATGGTCGATGTTGCACTTGGCGGTTCCTCTAACTCTGTTCTTCATTTGTTAGCGATAGCCAATGAAGCAGGGATTAAGTTAGATTTAAAACTTTTCGACCAGATTTCTAGAAAAACTCCGCAGTTATCAAGTTTAAGACCGGCAGGAGAATATTTTCTGGAGGATTTAGATTTTGCCGGCGGTATTCCCGCACTTTTATATGAACTCAGGTCATTAGTAAAAGATTCAATGAATGTGGGAGGGCTTTCGGTAAAAGAAATAATTGACGGAGTCAGATATGTGAATAATGAAGTAATTAGAAAAATTGGCAATCCTTACAGAACCGAAGGCGGAATTGCCGTATTATACGGTAATTTAGCTCCCAAGGGGGCTATCATAAAATCAAGCGGCGTCAGTGCATCCATGATGAAATTTACCGGGAATGCTAGAGTTTTTAATAGCGAAGAAGATTCTATGAAGAGCATATCTGCAGGAGAAATAAAACCGGGTGATGTTGTAGTTATAAGATATGAAGGACCTAAAGGAGGTCCCGGCATGAGGGAAATGTTAGCACCCACTTCTCAAATAGTCGGTATGGGATTAGGAGATAAAGTTGCTCTTATAACAGACGGTCGGTTTTCAGGAGGGACAAGAGGTCCATGTGTCGGGCATATTTCCCCTGAAGCCCAGGAAGGCGGTACTATAGCCCTTGTTAACGAAGGCGATAAAATTGAAATCGATATAAATGAAAGAAAACTTAATGTGCTCCTCAGCGATAATGAATTAAGTCTTAGAAAATCAGAGTGGAAGAAAAAAGAGAAAAAAATAGATTATGGTTATTTGGCAAGATATTCCGATATTGTTTCATCAGCTGACGAGGGGGCAATTGTAAATAGAAAGGTGAGAAAATGATTAAAGAGAATAAAAAACAGTTAATGACCGGCTCTAAAATTCTTATTGAAAGTTTATTAAAAGAAGGCGTAGACACTATTTTCGGTTATCCCGGCGGCGCAGTACTTAATATTTACGATGAGCTTTTTAATTATAGAGATAAATTAAATCATATTCTTGTACGTCATGAACAGGGTGCTGCACACGCAGCAGACGGTTATGCCAGAGCTACCGGCAAAGTGGGTGTCGTATTAGTAACTTCAGGACCCGGCGCAACAAACACTATAACAGGTATTGCCACCGCATATATGGATTCTGTTCCTATGGTAATTATTACAGGACAGGTTCCGACGAGTTTAATTGGCAATGATGCTTTTCAGGAAGCTGATACGGTCGGAATAACAAGACCTTGTACAAAGCACAATTATCTGGTTAGAGATGTCGAGGATCTTGCAAGGGTTGTTAAAGAGGCGTTTTATATTGCTTCAACGGGCAGACCCGGTCCGGTGCTTATAGACATTCCTAAAGATATTTCTTCGAACGTTGCCGAGTTTGATTATCCTGAGAGTATTGAAATGCGAAGTTACAATCCTACTTATTTTGGTCATCATGTTCAAATATTAAAGGTTGTCGATGAACTTCTGAAAGCTGAAAAACCTATGTTTTATATAGGAGGAGGGGTAATAAGTTCAAACGCCGCGAACGAACTTAAAGAAATTGCAGAAATGTTAGATATGCCTATTGTCTCCACCCTTATGGGGCTTGGAGCATTTCCGTCGGAACATGCTTTGTTTTTCGGAATGCTCGGGATGCACGGAACTTATGCAGCTAACACCGGTATATCAAATGCCGATTTTATTGTAGCGATAGGTTCAAGATTTGATGACAGAGTTACAGGCAAAGTAGACGAATTCGCCAGAAAGGCAAAGTTTGCCCATATTGATATAGACCCGTCATCTATAGGAAAAAATGTTAAAATAGACATACCTGTTGTAGGGGATGTTAAATCTGTCTTAAACAGTATGCTGGAAATTTTATCGTTAAAATCAAAAGAAATTGAATCAACGCAATATAAAAGAATGAAATGGCTAGAAGAACTTAATATGTACAAATATGAACATCCGCTTTCATATAAAATGACCGATATTATAAAACCGCAATACGTTGTTGAAAAAATATATGAACTAACTGACGGAGAAGCCATTATAGCAACGGAAGTCGGTCAAAATCAAATGTGGGCTGCCCAATTTTATAAATTTAAAAACCCGCGTTCTTTATTGACATCGGGAGGGTTAGGTACCATGGGATATGGATTTCCTGCTGCTATCGGCGCCCAGGTGGCATATCCGGACAGAACAGTATTTGACATTGCAGGAGACGGCAGCATTCAAATGAATATACAGGAATTAGCTACAGCCGTTCAGTATAATCTGCCTGTGAAAATAGCAATAATAAATAATAATTTTCTTGGCATGATAAGGCAGTGGCAGGAGTTATTTTATGAAAAGAGATATTCATTTTCTAAATTAAATATAAATCCGGATTTTGTTAAACTGGCAGAAAGTTATGGCGCTGTCGGGTTAAGAGCAAACAAACCCGAGCAGGTGGAGGATGTTTTGAAGACCGCATTATCGATAAGAAAACCTGTTATTATGGATTTCGTTGTTGCTCAAGAAGAGGGTGTTTATCCGATAGTTGCACCCGGTTACCCGATTACGGGAATGCTGCTTGTGTAGCCGACGTAAACTAAAGCTGCATTATTTGTTTGTGTAATTCCATGTTCATGCATTGCAATTTTTTGGCAAAATTTATGTTACGGCTACTTATCGGAATGCAATTATTTATTTTTGTTAATTAAATTTTACAATAATTAAAGGGAAAATATGATGGAAAAAAACCATATTTTATCTATACTTGTTGAGAATGAGTCCGGCGTGTTGGCAAGGGTGGCGGGACTTTTTTCTGCTAGAGGATTTAATATAGACGGAATAAGCGTCGCGGGTACGCTTGAAAAAAATGAATCAAAGATGATAATATCGACTTACGGCGATGAACAAATATTAGAGCAAATTACAAAACAGCTAAACAGACTTATTAATATCATTAAAGTTCAAGAGCTTACAGATGATGAATCAGTGATGAGGCAGACAGTTCTTGTTAAAGTAAATGCCGACGATTCTAATAAAAATGAAATATTTCGTATCAGGGAAATATTTGAGGCAAGAATTGTTGACGTGAGTCGCAATGCCTATGTTTTGGAGTTTAGCGGTTCAGCTAAAAAAATGGAGGCATTTATTGAGCTGATAAGACCAATAGGCATTAAAGATATTGTTAAAACAGGAACGATAGCGATAACAAGGTCTAAAAAATAAATATTTCTTCAAATTTGTTAAATTTTTATTGTACAAATATATAAATTTTAATATTAGAATATTAAAAATATTAAAAAACTTAATATAAATTAAATATAACAATAACATAAAAATATTAATAGAACACCTTTAATATTGATTATTACATGGAGGACGTATGAATATTTATTATGATAAGGATGCTGATTTAAGATTAATCCAATCAAAAACCGTTGCAATTATAGGATATGGTTCTCAAGGGCATGCACATGCGCTAAACCTTAGAGATTCGGGTGTTAAAGTTATTTTAGGCTTAAGAGCCGATGGTCCTTCTTATATGAAAGCTAAAAACGCGGGTTTTGAAGTCTACTCCGTTGCAGAAGCATCTAAATTAGCCGACATTATCATGATTCTTTTGCCTGATGAGCTTCACGGCAAAGTTTATAAAAGTGAAATAGAACCTAATTTGAAAGAAGGAAAATATTTGGTTTTTGCTCACGGTTTCAGTATACATTTCGGTCAGATAACCCCCCCAAAAAATATAAATATTTTTATGGTTGCGCCAAAAGGACCCGGTCACTTAGTGAGACGCGAATTTGAAAATGGAGGAGGAGTGCCGGATTTAATTGCAGTCGAAAATGACTTTTCCGGAGATACAAAAAAAATGGCATTAGCTTATGCAACTGGCATTGGCGGTGGCAGGGCAGGAATACTGGAGAGTACATTCAGAGAAGAAACAGAAACTGATTTGTTTGGGGAACAGGCAGTGCTATGCGGCGGTTTGAGCGCTCTTATGACCGCAGGATTTGAAACACTTGTTGAAGCTGGATACGAAGAGGAAAGTGCTTATTTTGAATGTATCCATGAAATGAAATTAATAGTAGACCTTATTTATGAAGGCGGGATTAGCAACATGAGGTATTCAATAAGCAATACTGCTCAATACGGCGATTTAACAAGGGGTCCGAGAATAATTAATGAAAATATTAAAGCAGAAATGAAGAAGATTCTCGATGAAATAAGGTCGGGTAAATTTGCATCCGAATGGATGGTTGAAAACGAAGTAAACAGACCTACCTTTAACGGTTTAACGAAAAGAGGAGAAAACCATCCGTTAGAAAAAGTAGGTAAAAAATTAAGGTCGCTGATGCCCTTTATTACTAAAAATAAAATAGTAGATCAAACTAAAAATTAATTAATAACGGCATACGTTTTAATTTACAATAGTCATATCTGAATTTAAGTATATTGAGCGAATTAGCGATAATATTTTGTCAATGATGCTACAACAATAAGACTATAAGACTATTGATATTTTTATGAAATTGATTGCTAAAGAGGGCGTAAGGCTAATAACATTTCCTTTAGTCTGTTTTGTTATTTTTTTATTTTTATATTTAAGAGCTAATATTAATGCAAACGGATTGCAATATATTTTTGCAGGATTTTCGGCAATATTTTTTATTTTGTTCCTCTTTAGCATTTATTTTTTTAGAGACCCGGAAAGAAAAGTATCGGCAGCAAATAATGAAGTAATCTCGCCTGCTGATGGCAAAATTATTTATGCAGAAAAAATTTACGACTCCAGGTATTTAAAAAAAAATGTTTTCAAGATAAGTATTTTTATGTCTCTGTTTAATGTCCATGTAAACAGAATTCCTATTTCCGGCAAAGTAATAGAAATAAAATATAATAAAGGAAAATTTTTTTCTGCAAACTTAGATAAAGCTTCATTGGAAAATGAATATAACGCGGTAATTTTAGAAATAGATAGTCCAGGTATCGCAGGCTTGGGTAAAAATACACATCATAAAAACGGCAAAATAATTATAGCATTTGTGCAAATAGCAGGGCTTGTCGCAAGAAGAATAGTCTGCAAAATTAATAAAGACGACAGAGTTATTGCGGGTGATAGATTTGGACTTATTAAATACGGTTCAAGAATGGATATATATTTGCCTTCAGATTTTATTGCCTACGTGAAAGTAAATGACAAAGTGCATGCCGGTGAAACTTTAATAGGCAGAATCATTTGAAAAATAAGCAAAAGTATAATATTCATCTTAAGCATTATAAAAATAAAGTAACTAAGACTGCTGATAAGTTTTTTGTGCTCAGCAGAAATAAAGGTATATATTTTTTCCCAAACATTATCACGAGCTTGTCGTTATTTTCAGGATTCTATTCAATAATAAATTCTATTGACGGCAAATTTTTTATTGCCGGATGGCTTATAGTAATTTCAATTTTATTAGACGGCTTAGACGGAAAAGTTGCAAGGATAACAAATACAAGTTCAAAATTTGGGCTCGAATATGATTCGTTATCCGATTTAATAGCGTTTGGTGTCGCTCCGTCAATATTGATATATATATGGCAATTAAAAAATTTTGGAAAAATAGGCTGGGCTCTTATATTTGTGTATTTTATCGGTGCGGCGCTAAGGCTTGCCAGATTTAATATTCAGGTTGATTCTGTAGAAAATAAAAAATTTACAGGATTACCTTCCCCTGCGGCAGCAGGAATGGCAGTTTTCTCGATTTTTGCTATTGTGCATTTTAAAGTTGCCGTAAATGAGCATATAGCAATGATGATTATTATGCCGCTGCTCGGGCTTTTTATGATAAGTAATATTAGTTATTATGCAATGAAAGATTTAAGTTTTTTTAAGAAAAGACCTTTTGAGATACTTGCACTTGCCTCATTAATGTCAATAATTGTAATAATAAAACCGGTCCTTACATTTTTTTTAATTTTTTTTGCCTATTGTTTTATTTCGCCGCTATTGTATTTTTATCTTAATAATGGTAAGATAAAAATCAAAAATAAAGATAAAGATGTATAAAAATTGCGTAATAAATTAACACAATAAATTAAATTGCAGAGTAGCATAAACTAAAATAGAAATAAATCAAATAGACATAATATACAATAAAAATTAAATATTTTCTTTGCCGCAATGTACTTTATTGCGTCTATTTTGCATAAGAGAGGTTTAATATATGAATCACGATAAAAATAAAAGAGCTATAAGAATATTTGATACAACTCTCAGAGACGGGGAACAGTCCCCGGGCGCAAGCATGAATATTGAAGAAAAACTTAACCTTGCCAGACAGCTTGCAAGACTTGGGGTTGACACGATTGAGGCTGGTTTTCCTATAGCTTCCGATGGTGATTTTGAGGCTGTAAAGACCATTGCACAGGAAATTAAAAATGTTGAAATAGCCGGACTTGCAAGAGCTAATGAAAAAGATATATACAGAGCTTATTCCGCCGTCAAATTTGCAGAAAAACCGGTAATACACACTTTTATTGCCACATCCGATGTACATTTAAAATATAAATTAAAAATGACGCGCGAAACTCTGCTTGAAAAAGCCGTTAATACGGTCAAGTATGCGAAGTCTTTCGTTAAAGAAGTTGAATTTTCTGCCGAAGATGCTTCGCGGACAGACATAGATTTTTTAAAAATAGTCTTAGAAGAAGTTATAAAAGCAGGAGCTACGAGGTTGAATATTCCCGATACAGTGGGCTACGCGACGCCTTTTGAATTCTATAATTTTATAAAAGACATAGCCGCTAAAGTTAATGGGATTGAAAATATTATTTTAAGTGTGCACTGTCATAATGACCTTGGACTCGGAACAGCTAATTCGTTATCTGCTATACTTGCAGGTGCTAATCAAATCGAATGTACTGTTAACGGCATCGGAGAAAGAGCCGGAAATGCAGCATTAGAAGAAATTGTTATGGCGCTGAATGTACGAAAAGATATATATAATGCCGAAACAAATATTAAGACTTCGGAATTATATAGAACTTCGCAGCTGCTTACTTATACCACGGGTATTTCTGTTCAGCCCAATAAAGCCATCGTCGGGAAAAATGCATTTGCTCATGAAGCAGGCATTCATCAAGACGGCATTTTAAAAGAAAAAACCACTTATGAGATAATGACCCCGGAATTAGTCGGCAGACAGTCTAATGAATTGGTGCTCGGAAAACATTCAGGCAGACATGCGTTTAAAGAAAGACTTGAATCATTAGGATATTTGCTGAACGAAGACGAAATAGACAAAGCCTTTACAAAATTTAAGGCATTAGCGGATAGAAAAAAGGATATATACGACGAGGACATAGATTCATTAGTTGCAAAAAATTCTAAACATTTTGAAAAATACGAACTAAAATATGTTAATGTTGTATGCGGGGATACCGTTACGCCGCTTGCTATGGTAAAGGTTGCTGTAGACGGAGACTTAAAAATATCTTCCGAATGGGGCAACGGACCGGTAGATGCTGTTTATAATGCAATAAGAAAAATAACAGGTGCAAGCTGTGCTGTTATAGGTTACGAGGTGAAATCTATCAGGGGAACTACTCAGGCACAAGGTGATGTCAGCGTCACTATTAAAGATGCAAATATGAATTTCACAGGAAGAAGCGCCCATACCGATATTGTTGTTGCCAGCGCTAAAGCGTACATTAACTGTTTAAATAAACATTACATATATAATAAAAATTTAGAAAATAATTCGGAGAAAGAGTGCGATTCTGTTTATCGTGCATAATAATAAGTTACGTATAAATACTAAAATATATAGCTGAAAAATATAATAAAATTTTATTATTAACGAGGTAAATTTTATGTCTAATCCGCTTACGATTACAGAAAAAATAATTCTTGCTCATACCGATTTAGAATCATGTTCTCCCGGAGACATAGTAAGCGCAAGAGTAGATATTGCATTAGGAAATGACATAACGGCGCCCATAGCAATAAGAGAATTTGATACAATTGGAGTATGCGATGTTTTTGACAGTGAAAAGATAGCACTTGTCCCCGACCATTTTGTTCCAAATAAAGATATAGCAAGTGCTAAACAGGCAAAAACATTAAGAGAATTTGCAAAAAAATATAATATAAAATATTATTTTGAAAGCGGTGAGGTAGGAATTGAGCATGCTCTTTTACCGGAGCAGGGAATAGTTCTACCGGGCGACCTTGTTATAGGCGCAGACTCTCATACATGTACTTATGGGGCGCTGGGAGCTTTTTCAACCGGTGTTGGTTCGACAGATTTAGCTTATGCAATGGCGTTCGGAGAAGTATGGCTTAAAATTCCATATTCTATAAAAGTTGTCTTTGACGGAAAACCCAATAAATGGGTGTCCGGTAAAGACTTAATATTGTTTCTTATAGGCAAGATTGGGGTTGAAGGAGCTAATTATATGGCCTTGGAATTTTCCGGCACGACCTTCAAGCATCTTACTATGGCAGACAGATTTTCTATTTCAAATATGGCAATAGAAGCTGGAGCTAAAAGCGGAATATTTGAGCCCGACGAAATTAACGAAGAGTACGTTTCTAAGAGGGCTAAAAGAGATTATGTAATATATAAGAGTGACCCTGATGCGCAATATTTAAAAACATTAAAATATGATACCGCCAAAATAAATCCTCAGGTAGCATTTCCCCATCTTCCTGAAAACAGCGTGGATGTTAAAGAAGCATCCGCTAAAAATATTAAAATAGACCAGTCCGTCATTGGCTCATGCACTAACGGCAGAATAGAAGATTTAAGAATTGCCGCTTCAATTTTACAAGGTAAAAAAATAGCAAAATACACCAGATTAATAGTAATACCGGCAACTCCTGAAATATATCTGCTCGCTGAGAAAGAAGGACTTATAGATATATTTATGAATGCAGGAGGAGTTGTAAGCACACCTACCTGCGGACCGTGTTTAGGCGGTTATATGGGCATCCTTGCAGATGGTGAAAGAGCCATATCTTCGACTAATAGAAATTTTAAAGGAAGAATGGGCGATATAACGAGTGAAGTGTATCTTGCAAATCCCGCCGTATGCGCTGCTTCGGCTGTAACTGGCAAGATATCGTCGCCGGATGAAGTTGCATAAACATAATTGCTTTAAGGAAAATTGCCGGTACCCTTTCGGTATAGTTTTATATGCTATATTGTTCATGCTGCATGTTGCAAAACTATTGTATGCAACTGATAAATATGTGCACTAAGCTGTTGAAAAATAAATTATTTGGCTCTAAATAAATTAAATAGAATATTAGAGGTACTCCTATGTTATTAAAAGGCAAAGTATTTAAGTTCGCGGATAATATAGACACTGACGCTATAATTCCTGCAAGATATTTAAATGATTCAGACCCGGAAAATTTAAGAAAGCATTGTATGGAAGACGCTGACCCATTGTTTGCGTCCAAAATTAGAACAGGAGATTTTATTGCTGCAGGTGTCAATTTCGGATGCGGCTCTTCAAGAGAGCATGCGCCCATTGCTATAAAAGCATCAGGTGTTCCTTTAGTGATTGCTAAGAGTTTTGCAAGGATTTTTTATAGAAATGCGTTTAATATCGGACTTTTAATTTTAGAAGCGGATACTGATTCTATTGATTCCGAAGATGTTCTTGAAGTAGATACCGATAAAGGAGAGATTAAAAATATAACTAAAAATATTACTGTATATGCAAAACCTATACCTAAATTTATGGCTGAATTGGTCAGCGCCGGAGGATTGATGGAACATGCCAGAAAAAGGGTAAAAAAAGAAGAGGAACTTAAAAAATGATGAAGCTTGCATTATTTGCCGGAGACGGCATAGGGATTGAAGTCACAAAAGAAGCAGTGAAGGTCTTAAAATATCTGTTAGATTTAAACTCGATAAGTTATGAGATTGAAGAAGGTCTTGTCGGCGGCGCTTCTTTTGAAGCGTACGGAAAGCCTTTAACCGATGAAACCCTTAAAATAGCAAAAGATTCAGATGCGGTTATATTCGGAGCAGTAGGGGGCGCCAAATGGGAGCCTCTTCCAATTGAGCTGAGACCGGAAAAAGCCCTCTTAGGTTTAAGATATGAATTAGATTTGTATGCAAATTTGCGTCCGGCAAAGGTATATGATGATTTAATCGATGCGTCGCCGTTGAAAAAAAACATTGTAAGCGGCACGGATATGCTAATAGTCAGAGAACTTACCGGAGGAATATATTTTGGACAGCCCCGCGGCGTTGAAGATATGCCGGATGGTTCCAAAAAAGGGTTTAATACGCTTGTTTATACTACTAAAGAAATTGAAAGAATCGCAAAAATAGCTTTTGATATTTCTATGAAAAGAAGGAAAAGAGTTTTATCGGTTGATAAGGCAAATGTTTTGGAATCTACTGAGTTATGGAGAAATGTTGTAGCAGATGTATCAAAGAGTTACCCTGAAGTTGAGCTGTCCAATATGTATGTCGATAATTGTTCCATGCAGCTTATTAAACAGCCTGCATCGTTTGATGTCATAGTGACTACTAATATGTTTGGAGATATATTGAGCGATGAAGCTTCAATGGTATCCGGTTCCATAGGAATGCTTCCTTCCGCAAGTCTAAACGGAAAAAAAGGTATGTACGAACCTATTCATGGAAGTGCTCCCGATATTGCCGGACAAAATAAAGCAAATCCGTTAGCCGCTGTCCTTTCTGTCGCTATGATGCTCAGATATAGTTTTGATGAAGATGAACTTGCCGACCATATTGAAAAATCCGTTGAAAATGTTTTAAAAAAAGGTTTTAGGACGCCGGACATATATTCTGGAGCGGCGGGTCTAAAATTAGTAGGCACAGCTCAAATGGGAGAAGCTGTTTTATCTGAATTAAAAAATGCGCTCCACGCGTAGCTTATAAAATTATAACCGTATTATTTATTTATAAATATAATAATGAAAAAAGATAAATATGATATTGCGATATTAGGCGCAACCGGTCTTGTCGGCAGAGAGATGCTCGAAATTTTAGAGGAAAGAAAATTTCCTGTAAATGAACTTTTTTTGCTCGCTTCAGAACATTCTGCCGGAGAACTTATTCAGTTCAGGGGAACAGATTATGCGGTCGAACCGGTATCCGAAGATTATTTTAAATCACATAAAATAGATATTGTTCTTTCAAGTCCCGGCGCGGCAGCAAGTTCAAAATATAGCCCTATTGCCGCCAAAGAAGGTGCAGTCGTTATAGATAATACGTCTTTTTTCAGAATGGATCCGGAAGTTCCTCTAATCGTCCCGGAAGTAAATCCTGAAGATATTAAATATTTTAGTAAGAAAAATATAATTGCAAATCCTAATTGCTCTACGATACAGATGCTTGTTCCCTTAAAACCCATTCATGATAAATATAAAATTAAAAGAATTGTGGTTTCAACGTATCAATCTACTTCCGGTGCCGGTAAAAAAGCTATAGACGAATTATTTTACGAAACGATAGATATATTAAATTCTAAAGGGGAAGCAGCCCCTCCGAATAAATTTCCCGTACAAATTGCATTTAATTGTATTCCTCAAATAGATGTTTTTAGCGAAAACGGATATACCAAAGAAGAAATCAAAATGGTAAAAGAAACACGCAAAATATTTCATGACGAAAATATAGGTGTATGTGCAACGGCAGTGCGGGTTCCTGTAATGTTTTGCCATGGAGAATCTATCAATATTGAAACAGAAAATAATTTTGACATTAAAGACGTACAATTATTGCTATCTAACAGTAAAGGTGTTAAAATTATTGATGATATTTTTAGCGATAATGCAGAAGAAAGATATCCCTACCAAACCATGGTGAGCGGGAGCGATGATGTGTATGTCGGCAGAATAAGGCAGGATTTATCAATTAAAAACGGTATTAATTTATGGGTCGTAGCCGACAATGTTAGGAAAGGCGCCGCATTAAACGCCGTTCAGATAGCCGAGATATTGATAAATAATTACATATAAATATAAAATTTATTTATATTTATATAATGATAATGGACAAAATATTTTATCTAATATAATAATATAAATATAGTAGTTCCAGCTTCATAATAATATTTCGAATTGCTTAACTGTTGCAATGTAATATTATTAAGTCGTTGCGGCATTAATAATTTATTTATGTATTTATCTGCTTATTAACTATTTTAACATTGAATGGCTGCCGGAACCCAAAATAAAGAAATTCTTAAAAATTTATCGGTAGTTTCTTTCTATACATTTATCAGTAGAATTTTAGGGTTGCTGCGTGATGTCACTATAGCATATTTTTTTGGCGCAGGCTATTTTACAGATGCATTTTTTGTAGCTTTTAGAATTCCGAATCTTCTCAGAAGACTTTTTGGCGAAGGAGGAATTTCTGCCGCCTTTATCCCTGTCTATTCAGATAATATTGTTAATAAATCTAAAGAACAGTCTGAAGACCTTTTGATGACGGTTTTTACGGTACTATTTGTCATACTCCTGCTATTGTCGCTATTAGGAGTTATATTTTCCTCCTTTTTTGTTACGATAACCGCTCCGGGTTTTATCGGCAAACATCTAGAATATGAGCTTACGGTTTTTTTAACTAAGATTATGTTTCCATACATAATTTTAATTGGTCTTACTGCTTTTTTCGCAGGAATTTTAAATGTTCACGGCTCGTACGGTCCGGGCGCTTTTTATCCAATAATTTTAAATATAGTGCTAATACTCAGCGCCCTATTATTAAGGTCTTTTTTTCATTTTAAGATTATATCTTTGGCTATCGGTGTGATAATCGGAGGTATTTTGCAATTATCGTCTCAAATTTATTATATTAAGCGTAAAAAAATAAAACTAGGATTCAGATTTCATATTAAAAATAAAGATGTTAAGACGGTATTTAAGCTTTTAACACCTTCCCTTCTGGGTATGGCTGTTATACAATTAAATTTGCTGTTTGATACGCTGCTGGCGTCATTTTTGCCCGTCGGAAGTATTTCCTATCTCTATTATGCCGATAGACTTTATCAATTCCCCTTGGGAGTATTTGCTATTGCACTGCAAACCGCAATTTTTCCGATAATGTCGGCTTCATTTGCAAGACAGAACAGCGAAGAAATAAGGCATTCTTTTAATTTTGCAACATCGCTGATGTTTTTTATAATTATTCCTTCAAGTATCGGCTTAATACTTCTTAGAAGCCAATTAGTAGATTTAATATATATGCATGGATTGTTCAACAGTTTCGACGCAAGACGGACAGTTTCAGTATTATTATTTTTCATAGTAGGACTATGGGCATCTGCATTATTAAAAACGGTAGTTCCCGTGTTCTATTCAATGAAAGATACAAAAACACCTGTTAATGCAGCTATATATGCTTTGATAATCAATATTGTACTCGCGGTCATTTTAATGAAAGTTCTTGGAGTAGACGGGCTAGCACTCGCGTCAAGTATTTCCTTAATATTTAACTATTTCTTTCTGTTAAATAAAATAAGCAAAAAAAATAAATTTAAATTGAATAAAGAATTTTTTATATCTTTTTTGAAGACGATTTTTGCCGGAATTGTTATGGGAGCTTTAGTCGAATTTGTGATTACCGAAAGTATGCGCTTCGGATTAGACCTGTTTTTTGTTATAATATTGGCTTTATTTACAGGCGTAC
Organism: bacterium; assembly: GCA_021809845.1. GTDB lineage: Bacteria > SZUA-79 > SZUA-79 > Acidulodesulfobacterales > Acidulodesulfobacteraceae > Acididesulfobacter. Next base: position 14,533 of record JAJZJW010000008.1, read on the forward strand.
TGTCATACGCGGGAGCATCGGCTGCCGTTAAAAATGAAATGTTAGAATTATTATATAACAATATTATTTCTAAAAAAAATAGAACTGATTAAATCTAAGTAAATTTAAGTTTTCAAGTTATAGTTTCATATGTCCGTCTATGGTGATCGGTGCAATCTTTTTTTGAAACAAAAAATGTCGAGGTAAAAGGTTTTGTTTCAACTTAATTTTTTCCATAGGAACCCGCTATATCATTAAAGAAATTTATAAAATTTTACTTTATTTGCAATTATGCTATAATTGTAAAAATGACGATAAAAACAAAGCTATATACTGAAAAAATTGAATTAGACGATATCGAATTGTTTAACAGATTCGCGGATATTTCCATGAACACTTTGCCTATAGTGGAAAAAGAGTTTGCGGTTAACGCCGCTATAAGAGGCAATATTATAATGCTTACCGGCTTAACTGAAAATGTTAAATTATCTAGTTCGTTTATTTATGACCTGGTAAATTTATACCGACTAAACATTAGAATAAGCGACGACGAAATTATTAAGATGTCTAAGGCAAAAATATCTAATCCCGCAATAAATTTACACGAACAGTTTTATAAAGCCGTTCTTATCACTCATAAGAAAAAGGTGATTTCACCGAAAACGCTCAATCAGAAAAAATATGTCGACGCTATTTTTGAAAACGATATAGTAATAGGCATAGGTCCGGCAGGCACTGGGAAGACTTATCTTTCAATGGCTTGTGCGGTAAATCTTTTTCAAAAAAATATGTTCGACAGGATTATATTAACAAGACCAGCTGTGGAAGCCGGCGAAAAATTAGGTTTTCTGCCCGGAGATATTTCTGAAAAAATTAACCCGTATCTGCGCCCCTTATATGATGCGCTGTATGAAATGCTTGAATTTGAAAAAGTTGTTAAACTTATAGAACAAGATGTTATTGAAGTAGCACCTCTTGCATTTATGAGAGGAAGAACCTTAAATAATTCGTTTATTATATTAGATGAAGCTCAAAATACCACAAACGAACAGATGAAAATGATGTTGACAAGAATAGGTTCAGGTTCAAAAATCGTTGTTAACGGAGACATCACGCAGACAGATTTGCCTGCCGATAAAGAATCCGGTCTCTTTACCGCAAGTAACATCTTAATGGGCATAGATGGCATTAAAATTATTAATTTTAATAAAACCGACATCTTAAGGCATAAACTTGTTCAAAATATTATAAAAGCATATGAAACGAACGAAATTCATAGAAATTCTAAAAAGTAAGCAATTTGGAATTAAAAATCATCAATATAAATTAGTAGCAATTTTAATCATATCCTCAATTCTGCTCACTTTTATGCTTTATAGCGGAGTGGAATACATAAAAAACAAATATAAAGCCGGAGAAATATCAAAAAAAACCATAATTGCAAGAAAGGGATTCAGATATATTAATGTTAAAAAAACCAATGATACGCTTAAATTAAAAATTAAGAATATCCCTAATGTTTATATTTATTATCCTGAAGTTAAGGTTATTTTGGAAAGAAAAATAAGAAATGCATTTAAAAAGGCAGGGTCTTTCGATAGGACGCATGCAAAAAATAATGTGAACGAGGAAATTTCAGGCAATATATTTAATTCGGAACTGGGAACCAAATTAAACAATAGTTTAATAAGTGAATTTTATTTTTTAAATTATAATAATAATATAAAAAATTATATTTTAAAAATAGTAGACGATGTATATAAAAAAGGCGTAATTTCAGGACCTTCTTTGCAAAATAAAAAGATTGAAATTAGAAATATAGTAACAAATAATTCAAAATTAATAAAATATCCGCAATTTTTTTTCACGCTAAAAAAAGTTAAAAATTTTTCTTATTATTACACGCAAAAATATTTAAATTTTCTGCCTTCCTATATGAGAAACGATATATATGCCGTGGTATCCTCAATTGTTAAGCCCGATATAGTATATTCAAAATCTTTGACTATAAGAAGAATTGAAGATGCAAAAAAGGAAATTCATCCCATATATAAACATGTAATAAAAGGCATGCTGTTAATAAGCGCCGGACAATTGATTACAAAATCAAAAGCGTTAGAGCTTAATACTTATGAAGATAAATTTATATTAAAAAATAATATACCGTCTCTAATAGGACTTTTCTTAGTGGTCGCTATTATATTATCTGTTTCTTATCTTTTTCCGTATAAATTTATAAGGAAATTCAGAACATCCTTAGATTTTAAAAATATTATTTTTTCAATGATTATTTTAATCATTTCCGTAATGGCAATAAAAATCGGTATTATATTTGCCGACGCTTTTTCTAACTATTTTCCGTTTATAAATAAGCAGGATATATATTATCTAATCCCCTTTGTTTTTGGACCTATGCTTATCAGGATAATATTAAATTCCGAAGTTTCCGTTGTTTTTATAGCAATATTTTCAATATTGACCGCGATTATTTTTAAAAATAATATTTTTTTTATGATATACGCATTTGGAGGAAGTTTTATAGCGTCATATGAAGTATTTGATTTTTCGTCGTGGGGAAGGGTTATAAGGTCAGGCATTGCAACAGGTATTGCAAATATTTTTATGGTTATAGCATTTTCTTTAGTCAGTCTTAATCTGTTAAATATTCAAAATATTTATAGTATTTTTTTTGCTTTTTTATCAGGAATACTTTCCGCTATAATTGTTATAGGATTAATACCTATATTTGAAAGGCTCTTTAAATATACTACAGATTTTAAACTGTTAGAATTATCCAGCTCAAATCATCCGCTGCTAAGGCAGCTTTCTTTGATAGCCCCGGGAACATACCAGCATTCTATAATGGTAGCAACTTTGGCAGAATCTGCCGCCGATGCAATAGTTGCGAACCCTTTACTTGCGAGAGTGGCAAGTCTTTATCATGACATAGGCAAAATAAATAAGCCTAATTATTTTATAGAAAATATTAATAACAAAGATAATCCTCATGATAAGCTGTCGCCTACGATGAGCAGTTTAATAATAGCATCGCACGTCAAAGACGGTTATGAGCTTGCCAAGAAATATGACCTTGGAGATAAAGTAGCGGATATAATAGCTCAGCACCACGGAAATTCCATGATAGGAGCTTTTTATGAAAAAGCCCTGAAAGAAAGCAAGGATGACAATTTATCCAAAGAAAGTTTTAGGTATATAGGTAAAAAACCGCAAACAAAAGAAGCGGGTATTATAATGCTGGCTGATTCGGTAGAAGCCATATCTAGAACGTTGGATAATATATCGCCGTCAAGACTCGAACTTATGGTCGAAAAAACGGTTAACAGGATTTACAACGACGGACAACTTGATGAATGTGAACTTACATTAAAAGACCTATATAATATCAAAAAAGCCTTTGTTAAGGTTTTAAACAGTGTTTTTCATCAAAGAATTCCATATGCAGGGAGAACTAATATTGAAGAAGCAGAAGAAAATAATACAAAAAGCAATAATAAATATAGCGAATATCCAAAGAAAGGAGAAAATAAATCAAAAGTTAGTCCGTTATATCGTTGAAAAGGCTGTACTTCAAATGTTTTGCGGTTCTTTTCACTTAGATATAATTTTTTGTTCCCCCGCTTATATAAGAAATTTAAATAAAATATACAGGAATAAGGATAAAATAACTGATATCCTTTCTTTTGAATTTAAAGAATACGATGAAAATACATATTTTATCGGAGAATTATTTATCTGCCCGGCTGTTGCAAAAAAAAATTCCTTAGATTTTAAAGATTTTTGGGATAAAGAAGGGTGGGCGCAAAAAGCTCGAACAGAATATTTAATAAATAAAGACGCTGAATATAGCGATTTAGATAAAGAAATTGTCCTGCTTCTAATTCACGGCATTTTACATTTGTTCGGATATGACCATGAGGATAATGCAGAAAATGCTCAAGAAATGAAGGAATTGCAAAATGTTTTATACCGGGATGCAGTTTCTTAATTAATCTTTTGTCGGCTTTTAGTTGCAGTTATATTTAATTTTGGTTTTTCTAATTTTAATTAATAAATGGGTACGGGCAAAGAAAACAAGAACGAATTTTCATATAAAAAACAATATACCCCTAAAAATTGGATTGAAGCGTTTAATGTAGCGATTGAAGGTATAATTTTAGCAACAAAAACAGAACGCAATATGAAGATTCATTTTTTGGCGGCAGTTATTGTCATTCTCGCCGCTATATTTTTAAAATTAACGAAAATTGATTTTCTGCTAATATTCCTTAGTGCCATAATGGTTTTGTCGGCAGAATTATTTAACACTTCAATTGAATATTTTTTAGATTTATTTTTTGAAGGCTATTCAGAGAAAACAGCTGCTATTAAAAACATTGCGGCAGGCTCTGTCTTAATTGCTTCGTTTGGGGCTTTTATAGTAGGATATGAAATATTTTCAAAATATATATATAATGTGTTATACTATTCGCTGAACATGATAAAGACAGATGAATCAAATATGATAATTGCGGTAATATCCATTATTTTTGTTATAGTTATAATAATCAAAGCCATCTTTAATAGCGGAAAACCTTTGAGCGGCGGTATGCCCAGCGGACATTCCGCTATTGCATTTTCGGTTTGGCTTATGGTGTCTCTCATAACATTAAATCCTATAGTTTCTTTGTTAACTTTTATTTTAGCCTTTCTTGTGGCATCCTCAAGAAGAAAAACAGGAATACATACTACTACCGAGGTTATTGCCGGCAGTTTGATAGGCATTATAATAACCGCTTTAGCTTTTAAATTTTTTTATTTTTAAATTAAGATACTGATTTATGATTTATTTATGAGTCGAGACAACGAAAATACTTTGAATAATAATACTAATTATAAAGGATTTCATGGGTTGGTTGATATCGTAGAACAGCTCAGGTCAGAAAACGGCTGCCCATGGGACAAAAAACAAACTGAAGACACTCTTAAACCTTATGTTTTAGAAGAGGCGTATGAAGTTATAGAAGCGTTAGATTCCAAAGATGCAGATGAAATTTCGGAAGAATTAGGAGACTTGTTGCTGCAAGTCGTTTTTTTATCCCAAATATATGCGGAGAAGAAAATATTTTCAATTGAAGATGTTATAGCAAAAATAAATAATAAATTATTGCGCAGACACCCCCATGTTTTTGATAAAACATTCAGTATGAAAGAAGGTGAGTGTTTAAATGACGTTATATTAGAAAATTGGGAAAAAATAAAAAAACAAGAAAAACAAGAAAAACAGGAAAAACAGGAAAAAAAATGCCAAAAAGACATTACATACGATTCTTCAGTTTATGTCATTAAAAATATGCCGGCTCTTCATAGGGCTTATATGGTACAGGAGAAAGCTTCACGGCAGGGATTCGATTTTTCAAGTATAGACGAGGCGTTGGATAAAATTAATGAAGAGGTAAGTGAACTCAGGCAAGAAATTAAAAATTACAAAAACGATTCCGTAGAAATAAAAAGTTCAAAAGCTCATAGCACTCGTCTTGCCAATGAAAACGATGTAAGCAAAATAAAAGAAGAGTATGGCGATTTATTGTTTTCTATCGTAAATGTTGGGCGGTTATTGGATTTGCATCCGTGCGATGCTTTAAACAATGCATCAGATAAATTTATTAAGAGATTTCACTATATCGAAAATAAGCTCGCATTGATTGATGGTTCTGATATTAAATCCGCCGATGCTGTTACTCTTAATAAGCTGTGGGAAGAGGCCAAAGCGTTCTGATGTCAAATGCAACTGCATTTTTTTTCTAAAATGTATATATAAATAAAGTACGTGTGTTGCGGACAGAGGGTATAATATTTTAAAAAAGAAAAAGGGAAACTTTTGGGCAATTCTTATTTTTATATAAAAATATTTATTATATAAGTTGTTACGTAAATAATTTTATCCAAATGCATTTATATTAAACCGAGCATCAATTAAAAATGACCCTTAAAATCAATATAAATAACAGGTTCAACAATCTTCTATTTTCTATTTTGTCAGGACTATTGCTGATTTTAATATTTCCTGAGTTCAATCTTGAATTTATTGCATGGATTGCTTTAGTTCCCTTGTTTATTTCAATAAATAAATCAAAGAGTTTTAAGGAATCTTTTTTTTACGGATTTATTTCAGGACTTATCTTTTATGCCGGAATATTATACTGGATAGTTTACACTGTGCATGTATTCGGTAATTTGCCGTATTATATTTCTATTTTTGCTTTGCTTCTTCTATCGTCTTATTTGGCTCTGTATATTGCTTTCTTCGCAGGTTTTGCTAAAATATTGCTCAATCCTTCTATAAAAAACACTAAAATAAATAAGTATTTTGTTAGTTTAAGTTTTATTTTAGTCCCATCCTGTTGGCTCTTTTTTGAATATCTTAAATCGACTCTCTTAACCGGTTTTCCGTGGGAAAATCTCGGTTTTTCACAATATCTTAATATTCCTTTTATTCAAATATCAAATATAATAGGTGTTTTTGGGTTATCATTTATTATCGTGCTGGTTAACTTCGTAATTTTTCATTTTATATTTTATAAAAATATTGCAAAAAAGCAGGCTGTTGTTGAATTTTTGCTCGCTTTATCCGTTATCCTGCTTGTTATTACATACGGATATTTTAATATTTACAGTGTTAAAAAGTCACTATCGGGTCGGAAATCCTACAGAGTTGTGGCTATTCAAGGCGATATCGGAATGTTTCAGAAATGGAAAATAACTAAAAAAAGGACTACGCGTATATATTTAAATTTGACTAAAAAGGCAATGCCTTACAAACCTTATCTTGTCTTATGGCCGGAAACATCTTTGCCTTACATAATTTCGGCATATCCTGCATACTGGAAAAAGGTAATGAATTTTACTGAAAAAAATAAAATATATTTGATTTTCGGTGCAATAGGCGCCAGATTCTACAACTATAAAGAGCACTATTATAATCGTGATTATATGTTTACAAAAACAGGACAATATTCATATTACGACAAACATCATCTTGTGCCTTTCGGTGAATATATTCCTTTAAGGCATCAGCTGCCTTTCCTAGCACATATATTAAAAGGCGCCGGCATCGGCAATTTTACACCCGGGAAAAAATTCAGAATTTTAAAGGGCGGCAAAATTAAAGCCGGTTCGATGATTTGCTATGAGGCATATTTTGACTCATTGGTAAGACATTTTTCAAATGACGGAGCAAATCTTTATATAAGTATTACTGACGATGCATGGTACGGCAAAACGGCTGCCCCTTATCAGGACATGTCGATGACAGTGTTCTCTGCGGTGGAAAACGATAGATATGTTGCGAGAGCCGGCAATTCCGGCATAAGCGGGTTCATATCGCCTATCGGAAGTATAATTGCAGAAACTGGAATTTTCAAAAGAACATTTTTGATAGGAAATATAAAATTAATTAATCATAAGACTTTTTTTGCTGTATATGGTAATATATTTGCTCATATAATTATTTATATTTTTATAATCTCAATGATACTTTATATTTATTTTAAAAGGAGAAATGCAAACAAAAGATGAAAGAGAATAAAACAGATAATAGAAAGGCGCTGAATGCGACTCCTAATGAGGATGTTATAATTAACATAGATTTTATAAAGAAAAATATAGAAATTTTAGACGATAAATTATCTAAAATACGGAGGAGGCTTTGACCCGGATAAAATTAATCAAAGGATAGAGGAAATTGATAAAATCTCGGCAAGCGAAAATTTCTTCAGTAATCAGTCTTTGTCCGCTTCCGTTTTAAAAGAAAAAGCGTATTTAGAAAATAGATTAAATCCTTTCATGCTGGCTTATGAAGAGTTTAATAATTTAAAAGAATTGGCAGAGTTGGCTATACAGGAAAATGATTCGGGACTGCTTGCGGAAATTGAACAAAATTTAAAAACTTTAGAAAAAACAGTTCTAAGATTAGAAATTGAATTAACCCTTTCCGGGAAAGACGATAAATTAAATGCAATTATTGAAATACATGCAGGTTCAGGCGGCACCGAATCCATGGATTTTGCATCTATGCTTTTAAGAATGTATTTGAGATGGGCAGATAAAAAAAAGTTTTTAGTGAATATCATGGAATTTAACGCGGGGGACGAAGCAGGCGTAAAAAGCGTAACATTTATTGTTTCGGGTCTATATGCCTACGGTTATCTTAAATCGGAAACAGGGGTTCATAGGCTTGTAAGGATATCCCCTTTTGATGCCAACAAACGCAGACACACGTCATTTGCATCAGTGTTTGTTTATCCTGAAATAGAAGATACTTCCGAAATAATCGTAGATGAAAAAGACTTAAGAATTGACACGTACAGGTCAAGCGGGGCGGGCGGGCAGCATGTTAACACGACTGATTCGGCGGTTAGGATTACCCATTTGCCGACTGGCGTGGTAGTTGCATGTCAGAACGAAAGGTCGCAGTATAAGAATAAAGATACAGCTATGAAGATTTTAAGAGCCAGACTTTACGATTACTATAAAAAACAGAAAGAGGAAGAAGAAAATAAACTGCAGCAGGATAAAAAAGAAATATCATGGGGCTCCCAAATAAGGTCGTATACGCTTAATCCCAACAGAGTTATTAAAGACCACAGGACAGGAGTAACTGTATATGACACCGAAAGTGTTTTTGACGGCAATATAGATGAATTTATTAACGGTTATCTTATAAGTCAGATTTCTTAGCCGGTCTGGTAAATTTTTTTTGATGCAGTAGTTTTTACTATTTTACTTTTATTGCGTTTTATGAACTTAATATTTATAAACAGAAGGTGGTTAAATGATAGAAGAAGAATTAAATATTATAGAAAAAAATAGAATAGACACAATAAATATATTAAAAGGAAAGGATATAAACCCGTTTGACAACAAATTTGCAAAAGAGAATATTATTGATGATATTTTATCTGAATATAATGACGCTTCTAAAGAATTTCTGGAAGAAAATCATATACACATTAAAACATCCGGAAGAATTCTGATAATAAGAAGTTTTGGAAAGGCTTCTTTTTTCAGGTTAAGAGACGGCTACGGAGAAATACAATGCTATATACAAAAAGGTTCAGTTTCCGATGAGGATTTCGAACTTTTTGACAAATTTTTGGATGCCGGTGATATCTGCGGTATAACCGGTCATTTATTCAGAACAAAAACAAACGAGCTTACAATCAAAGTCGAAAGTATAAAGCTTTTAAGCAAATCTGTTTTGCCGCTGCCTGAAAAATGGCACGGACTTAAAGATATAGAAATCCGTTTCAGGAAAAGATACGTTGATTTAATTGCAAATAATGATGTTCGGGATATTTTTAAAAAAAGAGCAGGTACTATCAATTATCTGAGAACTTTTTTAAATGACAACAGATTTTTAGAGGTTGAAACCCCCATAATGCACGCAAATCCCGGAGGCGCTACGGCAAGACCTTTTAAAACGCATCATAACGCATTAGATTTAGAACTTTATATGAGGGTTGCCCCCGAGCTTTATTTGAAAAGATTGTTAGTCGGTGGATTTGACAGGGTATATGAAATCGGCAGAAATTTTAGAAATGAAGGAATTTCCATTAAGCATAATCCCGAATTTACAATGCTTGAATTTTATATGGCATATAGCGATTATGAAGATATGATGGAATTTGTAGAAAAAATGCTGTCAGGCTTAGTTGAAACTATTTGCGGAACATTTGAAATAAATTATATAGGAACGGAGATTAATTTTACCCCCCCCTTTAAAAAAATTACATTACAGGATAGTTTGCATGAAGTTGCCGGTTTTTCAACGGAAGATATAGACTCTGCTGACAAAATTATTAAAATTTTACAAAATTTAAATTTGCCGGCTGATAATAATTTGACCTATGGGGAGTTGTTGACGGTTTTATTTGAAGAAACAGTGGAATCTAAACTGCTTAATCCGACTTTTGTGACACATTATCCTGTAGAAAGTTCTCCTCTGGCAAGGAGAAACGATATAAACCCAAATGTTGTTGATAGATTTGAATTTTTTGTTGCAGGGAGAGAATTGGCAAATGCTTTCTCAGAACTCAATGACCCATTTGACCAGGAAGAAAGGTTTAAGTCTCAGGTTGATGTTAAATTAAAAGAAGGTTTGCCGGCAGAAATAGACGACGATTATATAGAAGCGCTGAAATACGGTCTTCCTCCTGCCGCAGGTTGCGGCATTGGCATAGACAGACTTGTTATGCTTTTAACCAATTCTTATTCTATAAGAGATGTTATTCTATTTCCGTTGCTTAAACCTGTTAAATAAAATAAAATAGATTTATGAATTTTCAAACAAAAGTTGCATTGCATTACCTAAAACCGAAAGGGAATTCTTTTATATCTCTTTTGAGTTTTATTTCAATAGCCGGAATAGCGATAGGGGTTATGGCTCTTATCGTAGTAATTTCGGTTATGAACGGTTTTGACCATGCGCTGGAAGAAAAAATTGTAGGTATAGAATCTCAGGTGGTTGTTTTAAATTACGGCGGGTTAATACCGGATTATAAACATATTGCTAAAAAGATAGGTAAAATAAAAGGCGTTAAAGAGGTTGCTCCTTTTATATATACCGATGTTATGCTGTCCTCCGACACTACATCTACCGGAAGCGTACTTAGAGGCGTAGATTCGGGAAGTGAATCAAGGACTACCAATCTTGGCAAATATATTATAAAGGGCTCTCTGCAATCTTTAAACAATAAGAAACATGACGAAATAATTCTCGGGAAGGTTTTGGCTCAAAGGCTTGGTGTAGAAATAGGCAGTAAAATAAGTGTAATCTCTCCGCAGGGGGAAATTACGCCTTTTGGTATAATGCCAAAATCGGAAACATTCATTGTCGGCGGTATCATGAATAGCGGCATGTATACTTACGATTCTACGTTTTCCTTTATTTCTTTAAAAAATGCGCAAAATTTTATAGGATTAAGTGCAAAAGAGGTAACAGGTATGGAAGTTAAGCTTTATAATATAAATAATGCGAGCCGTGTGGCTGCAGCTATTGATAAAAAATTACATTCTCCTTACTATGCTCTGAGTTGGGAACAGCTTAATAAAAATTTATTTGCAGCATTAAAACTTGAAAAACTTACGATGTTTGTTATACTCTCGTTAATTGTGCTGGTTGCCGCTTTTAATATAATATCTACGCTGATAATGGTGGTAATGGAAAAACGAAAAGATATAGCAATATTAAAATCGATAGGAGCAAGTTCTAAAAACATAATGCAAATTTTTATAATTCAGGGTGTCGTAATTGGATTAATCGGAACATTTATAGGTTTAAGCTCAGGTTTTTTAATCAGCTATATTGAGGAAGTTTATCATATAATTAAACTGCCGTCATCTGTCTATTACATAACCGATTTACCTGTAAGAATGACCGTTAATGAATTCCTTGTAATAGGCGTCTCTGCCTTGCTGCTTAGTTTCATAGCCACAATTTACCCGTCATACAAAGCAAGTAAAATTGACCCTGCGGAAGGCGTAAGATATGAATGAAAATTTTAAAAATGCAATTTCCCTCAGTAATGTTTCTAAGATTTTTAAAGCCGGAGCAAACAACGATGAAGTAGTAGTGCTTAAAAATACAGGAATAGATATAAAATACGGTGACTCTATTGCAATAACAGGGGAATCCGGAACAGGAAAGAGCACTTTGTTGCACATAATGGGGTGTCTTTTAAAACCAGATAACGGCACTGTAAATTTTTTTGACGATATAGATGTTAATAATCTGGCGGATAACCGTTTGGCAAAATTTCGCAATAAAAACATCGGTTTTGTTTTTCAATTTCATTACCTCCTTAATGAATTCAACTGCGTAGAAAATGTGGCGATGCCTTTATTTATAAAAGGAGAGGCTAAAGCATCCGCGTTAAAAAAAGCCAAGGATTATTTATGCGAATTTGGTCTTGAACGCAGATTATATTTTAAACCGTACATGCTTTCCGGCGGGGAACAACAAAGGACAGCGGTTGCAAGAGCTTTAGTGGCTGAACCTAAAGTTATCCTTATGGATGAGCCGACGGGAAACTTAGATCCAAGACAGGCAGGAGCTTTGCAGAAGATAATTTTAGATTTAAAAGAAAAATACAATAAAACATTAATTGTAGTTACTCATGATTCAAATTTTTCTAATATGATGAATATTAAAATTACCATTGAAAATGGTTGTATAAAAAAATATTAAATTAATTGACTTGTTTTTTTTTATTTGATAACTTAATTAAATTATGCGATATAACAAAATTTTTACATACTTGCTTCTAATTCTTATTATTTTTCTGAGTTTTAACGGTATTGCCCATGCATCTATAAATAATAAAAACGTTTTTACGGGTTTTTTTCATCAAAAAGGCAAGCCGGTTCCGCTAAATATTGTTCAATCCTTTAAAACAGCTTTTTTGCAATATATAAAATCTTCCAAACCATATTTTGTATTAGCTTACTCAAATCTCACGAAAGCTCCTTATTTTAATTTTAATAAAAAAATTAATTTAATAAGAATTAAAAAATTAGGTCATCTCTACAAATCCGATTATATTATTACCGGCAGTATTGCAAGATTTGGTTCGCAATACAGGCTGCATGCCATGCTCGTTAATTTAAAAAATATTTACCATTCAAAAACATTAAGGTATACCGGTGTCGGAGAAAGCTCGTTAAATAAAAATATTGGTCTATTAGCCCGTAAAGTGTCCTCGCTTATAGTAATAAATGATAAGCAAAAAAATTTATCCGCGCTGCATCCTAAATTTTCTCCTAAATTTTCTAAAGTTCAAGACATATATGCAGTGCGCGTGGAAGGCAACATCAGAGTTGGCACCGGATTCATTCTTAACGATATATTGCTTAAAAAAGGCAGTGCTTATTCTATAAAGAAAATAAACGAAAGTATTAAAAAATTATACACAACCGGATATTTTAAAAATATAACCGTTAATGTTAAGCCTTCATATAAAGGGCTAATTTTAACTTTCATAGTTTCGGAACGACCATATATAAAATATGTCAAATATACAGGGAATGGGTCTATATCCATTAAAAAAATAAAAAAAATATTAAATATTCGGCCTGACACTCCATATAGCGGATATAAGGGGTTCGAGGCTTTAAAAATATTAAAATTTCTTTATTCTGCGGAAGGATATTATAATGCTAAAATTAAACTTAATAAGACAAAACTTTCGGGAAACTATGTAGGTTTGAATTTTGCTATAAGTCAAAATTCTCCCGTTATGGTCTCGCAGGTAATCCTTAAGGGGAATACTTCTTATCCTTCAGCAAAATTGTTAGGCGTTATGAATATTAAAACTGTTAATATACTTACGTGGATAACCGGCGCCGGAAAATTTGAAAAAGCAAAATTAAATAACCAGATTATCAAACTTTTAAGTTTTTATTATAACCACGGGTACATTGAGGTAAGCGTAAAAAAGCCGAAATTTATTTTTTCAAAAAACAAAAAATTTGTAAAAATAATATTAACTGTTCATCAAGGTCCTCAATATCGGATATCGAACGTGGACGTCATAATGAAAAATAAGGAAAAGCATATTAAAGAATATAATGCTATCGTTAAACTTTTAAAGACAAAAGCCGGTAATATCTTTAACAGAAAAATGATAGAAAAGGATATTTTAGGGGTCACAAAATATTTGACCGACAGAGGATACGCATTCGCAAATGTAGAGCCGTCAATAAAAATAAACAGAAAAAAGAGGTCTGTTTTTGTTAAACTTACAATCCTCAGGGGTAAAATAGCAAGGTTTGGAAAAATTACTATATCTGGTAATGATGTAACATACAGCTATGTCATTTTAAGGGCGCTAGCTCTTTATCCCGGTGAAAAATATAACCCCGGACTTATTAAAATATCCAGAACTAATCTAAAAAATTTACAGTACTTTAAACATGTTACTATAACCACAGAAAAAGTTCCCGGAAAAAGCATATTAAATGTTAAGGTTCGGGTAAAAGAAAAAAATACCGGCAAATTTACTATCGGAGGTGGTTATAGCTCAGCCACGGCATTTATGGCTATAGCTTCGGTATCTGAGTCAAATTTATTCGGAACAGGTATATCGGCTTCGCTAAATGCTCAGGTTGGAGGTCCTTATCAATCTTACAGCTTTAACGTGTTGCAGCCCTATCTTACATATCTTTACGGCAGACCTCTTTCCTTAGATGTTTCGCTGTATGACACATTTAATTCCCTTTACTATGAATTTGCATACCGGACACTTGGAGGTTCTGTCACAGTTGGGTATCCCTTGTACAAACAAGTTATTACAGAATATGTAAGATACCTGCTTGAACAGGACAATTCCGTGATAATTCCGGGATTAGATAATATATTGCCGCAGGGAAGTCTATTAACAAGCGAATTATCTTTTACAACTGTTTACAATACTCTTAATAACCCTATGGTCCCTACATCCGGAGATATGGCTAGCTTCAGGGCAAGCATAGCAGGTCCTCCGATAGGCGGAAATGACGACTTTGTCAAATTGACTGCTCAAGAAAACCATTATATCCCTTTATGGTGGGGAACGTCTTTTATGGCTAGCGGACAGGCTGGATATGTTGAAACTACAAATTCCAGTGTCCCGCTGCCTATCTATCAAAGATTTTTTGTCGGCGGCATAACGAACACATATCCTCTTCTTGGATTTATGTACGATTCGGTCGGACCTTCAGAAAACGGGTTGCTGTACGGCGGTACAAAAATGTTCACAGTCGGAACAAAATATCTTATTCCTATTTTAAAAAAAATGGGATTCTACGGATTTTTATGGTGGAATGCAGGTAATGCGTGGACAACATCACAGAAGGTTAACCCATTTAATCTCGATGAGGCGGCAGGTATAGGATTTAACTGGTACTCGCCTTTTGGACCTATCGAAATAACATATGGTAAGATATTAGGTGCTCCAATTAACGGTAATTCCAGCACCAGAATTCAATTTAGTATGGGAGAAGGTTTTGGCGGATTCTAAAATAATTTTATATAAAACAAAAAAACAATCGGAGGTTTTATGAAAAGGATAAGTTTCATTTTTTCTATTTTAATTTTAATGTTTGCATTGTTTCTTTTCAGCAACACATCAAAAGCTGAGGCTGCGGCAGGTTCTAAGATTGCAGTTGTAAATATGCAGAAAGTAATTTCAATGTCAAAACAGGGGAAAAAAGCCAATTCCATTCTTCATTCCTTAGTCACAAGATATAAGGCGAAGCTAAGCGCTTTGAAACAAAAGATAACGTCGCTTCATAATGATTTAAAACAAAATTCGTCAATAATGTCTTCAGCGGAAAAACTAAAAAAAACTAAAGAATTTGAAACGGATATAACTAATTTTTCATCCGAGGAAAGACATGTACAAGGTATTATCTCAGAAAAAAGATTTAATCTGTTAAAGGGAATTGTTGCAAAGGTTAATAAAATAATAGCTAATATTGCAAAACAAAAAGGATATTTGCTTGTCGTTGACCGTCCAGGCGTAGTTTACAGAGTTAATTCTATTGATATTACAAGTCAGGTTTTAAGTCAGATGAATTTTAAATAATAATCAAATTGAGCGGTAAAATTGTTTTAATGTTTTAATACTTTAATTCATATGTTTTAAAACTCATATTGAAATATGGGTTTATGTGGATATTATTATAATATAATATGTAATGTGATTGAAATGCGGTTCGCTGTAAAATTTATTAAAAGATAAAAAGAGAAAGTTATAATTTAATAATATAAATATTTAAAATGGATTAAATGGATTATTCTATAAAAGAAATAGCAAAATTACTATCTCTTAACATAATCGGTAAAGAAAACTTTGCCGATTATAAAATTAAGAATATAAATTCGTTAAAAGATGCTAAAAGCGATGAAATAAGTTTTATTACGGACAGGAAATACATAAAATATCTGAATACAACAAGTGCTGCCGCAGTGATAATGGATTTTTCGCTGTTAAAGGAACATCTTTCAGCTAATTTAAAATTTGCAATTTTAGATACAAAAAATCCCTATCTTGCTTTTGCCAGAATGACCCAATTATTTTATAGCGCTGATAACGCTGAATTATCAAACGGTTTTGTGTTGGACAATGATTTTATAGATAAAACAGTGCTTATAGGAAAAAATACAATTATATACCCCAATGTTTTTATAGAAAAAGCGTCCAGAGTCGGTGAAAACTGCAAAATTATGCCGGGAGTATTTATAGGACAAAATGTTATAATAGGGGATAATGTTACTATTTATCCAAATGTCACCGTGTACAGCAAATCTATTATAGGTAATAATTGTATTATACATGCAGGCTCGGTTATTGGAAGCGACGGTTTCGGTTATGCTAAAGACGGTAAGGAATACATTAAAATAATGCATCTTGGCAATACTATATTGGAAGATAGTGTAGAGATAGGAGCCTTAACTTCAATAGACAGAGGGGTAATAGGTTCTACTATAATAAAAAAAGGAACAAAAATAGATAACCTTGTTCAAATTGCTCACAATGTTTCAATAGGTGAAAATTGCGCCCTTGCTTCTCAAACAGGCATTGCAGGGAGCGCGGTTATCGGGAATAATGTTATTATGGGCGGTCAAGTCGGGGTAGCTGGACATTTAAACGTGGGAGCTCATGCGATAATAGCGGCGCAATCCGGTATATCTCATGACATTAAAGACAATGAAATCGTTGCCGGTTCTCCGGCAATACCGATTAAAGAATGGCGCATCTCTATGGTATTATTTAAAAAACTGCCAGAATTATTTAATAAAATAAAAAAGATATAAAAATATCTTAAAATAGCTGCATTATTGTTATATGGATTGGAACTTGCAATATTAAATTATCTATAAGGTATTGTTGACATGAATAATAAAGCTGTGTCTGAACCATCTTCCTGTATTATGGATATCAAGGAGATAATGAGTCTTCTTCCGCATAGATTCCCATTCCTTCTCGTAGATAAAGTCATAGGTCTTGAAAAAGGAAAGTCTATCAAAGCTATAAAAAATACAACCATGAATGAACCTTTTTTTCAAGGTCATTTTCCTAATCATCCTGTTATGCCCGGGGTATTAATTTTAGAATCGTTAGCTCAGGCAGGCGGTATTTTAGCTTATAAAACTGCCGAAGACGATGCTATGAAAGATATGCTGACATATTTTATGGGAATAGATAAGGCTAGATTCAGAAAACCTATACTTCCCGGAAGCACTGTAATCTTAAACGTCGAACTTATCAAGAAAAAACAAATGATATGGGTGTTTCGCGGTACAGCGTCGGTAGATAATATATTATGCTGCGAAGCTAATCTTATGGCATCCTTTGTGACGCCATAAAAATAATGCAGAAATATAAATTGTTTGCAATTAATTGTAATTAAAAAAATTTAAATAAATTAAATTCAATTAAAAATATTTGTTGGCTCATGATAGATAAAACCGCAATAATCGGAGAGAACGTAGTTGTAGACGATTCTACTAAAATAGGTCCATATTGTATAATTAAGGACAATGTAAAGATAGGGAAGAATAATAAAATCGCCTCTCACGTTGTCATAGAAGGTAATACCGAAATAGGCGATGATAATACAATATTCCAATTTGCATCAATCGGTTCCGTCCCTCAAGATTTAAAATATAAGGGCGAAGATACAAAACTGCTGATAGGCAACAATAATATAATCAGAGAGTATGCTACATTTAATCCGGGCACTGTAACCGGCAATCACATTACTGTTGTCGGTGATTCTAATCTTTTTATGATGTCAACGCATGTTGCACATGATTGTATTATCGGTAACCATGCAATATTGGCTAATCACGCTACCCTGGCGGGACATGTGGAGATACAGGATTTTGCTATACTTGGCGGTTTATGTGCTATACATCAATTTACTAAAATAGGTGAATCTGCCTTGATTTCAGGCGGAACCATGGTAGTTCAGGATATTCCTCCATATTTGATAACATCCGGCGATAGAGCTGAAATTTACGGTATAAATAAAATAGGGCTTGAAAGAAGAGGTTTTTCAAAAGAAGAAATAGAAAATGTTAAAAAAGCTTACAAAATAGTATATAGGTCCAAATTAACCATTAAAAATGCTATTGAAAAAATTAAAAGCGATATTAATAACAGCCCGATTGTAGAAAAATTTATAGAATTTATCCTGAATTCTAAGCGCGGCATAACAAGATAAGACAATAAATGAACAATCAACTTAAAATAATTTTATGACGGAACAAAAAAAAATAGGTTTGATTGCAGGTTACGGAGAATTTCCGTTTTTATATATTAAGGAGCTTAAGTCGCAAAATTTTTATGTTTCTGTATGTGCAATTGCGGAAGAAGCCGGAGAAAGCCTGAAGGCTCAAGCCGATTCTATTACATATATAAGCGTTGGAGAACTTGGAAAACTTATAAAATTTTTTAAATCTGAAAATGTCAATGAAATTATTATGGCAGGCAAGGTTAAAAAAACGTTAATGTTTAAAAAAATAAAGCCTGACCTTAAAGCTATTACACTTTTTTTGTCCCTTAAAGATAAAAAAGACGATACCATTTTGAATGCTATATGCAAATATTTAGAAAAAGAAGGTCTAATCATAGTGCCGCAAACTAAATATTTACATTCTATATTTCCTGAACAGGGAAAGTTGTCGGCGCGCAAACCGTCTGCTAAGGAATTAGCCGATATTAATTTCGGATATAATACAGCTAAACTGATAGCGGGGGCTGATATAGGGCAGACTGCGGTCATTAAAGATCTATCGGTAATGGCATTAGAAGCTATTGAAGGAACGGATGAAACAATTTTAAGAGGCGGTAAATTGGCTTGCGGCGGTGCTGTTGTTGTAAAAGTAAATAAACCGGAACAAGATTTAAGATTTGACATTCCTGCGGTAGGCTTGGACACATTAGATATAATGAATGATTCGGGATGCTCATGTTTAGCCTTTGAAAAAAATACTATAATAATTAATAAACAGGAATTTATCAAAAAAGCTAATGATTACAGTATTGCCGTTTATGTAGTTTAGCGCAAATATATTTATTTTTTTGATAAAATTGTTCAAGATTAATATTCTATTGTAAAATAATATGCATATACCGGCTATTATTTAAAAGAACTATAAAAATGGATGCCGCTGATTTATAAAAAATTTTAAATAAACTCACATTATAAATAAATTTCTAATATAAAAAATAAAAAAGTGCTAAGTGAAAAAAATATTAATAGTATCGGGGGAGCTTTCGGGAGATTGGCTTGCGTCTGGTTTAATTAAAGAATTTAAAAAACTTAGACCTGATACTGATTTTTATGCAATGGGCGGTGAAAACTTAAAATCAGAAGGCGCAGAAATAATAGCAGATATAAATGAACTTGCAGTAATGGGTTTAGCGGAAGTAATCCTGAAAATACCGGCTATAAGAAAAATATTAAAACGTATTTTAATATGGCTCAAAGTAAATAAACCTGATTTGGTAATTCTAGTTGACTTCCCTACATTTAATTTTAAAATTGCCAAATATGCCTATCAGTTAAATATTCCCGCAGTATATTATGTTCCTCCTAAATTATGGGCATCAAGATATAAAAGAATATATTTTATAAAAAAATATATAAAATTTGTGCTCGTTATATTTCCATTTGAAGTAAAAATATATCAAGACAAAGGTATAACGGCGTATTATAGCGGAAACCCCCTAAAATACAGATTAGATGAATTACAAAAAACTATAAATATAAATAAGTTCGATATAAATACAAATTTCAAAAATAAAAATTATGAAAAAAAATATCCTGTAATTTCTTTTTTACCCGGTTCAAGGAAATCAGAATTGAAATATCATAGTACAAGGCTGGTAAGAACAGCCGAGCTTATACTTTCTAACTATCCTAATGCCTTATTTATATTTCCTTTTAGGAAAGGAATAGATTCGTCTATTTTAGAAAAAGCGTTAGCTAACTCAAAATTACCAAAAAAAAGCTATTACATATCAAATTATTTTGAAGATTCTCTTCTGCAAAGCGACTTAATAATCGTTGCATCAGGGACAGCTTCATTGGAAGCTGCAATGTTTAAAAAACCTGTTATAATAGTCTATTATTTAAATTATTTAACATATTTAATTGCAAAACTTATTGTTAAAGTAAAAGATATAGGGCTGATAAATATAATAGCGGGAACGAGGGTAGTGCCCGAACTGGTTGAGTCTCAATTTACCGCCGAAAATGTGTATAAAGAAACAGCGAAATATCTAAAAAATGATGAATATAGAAAAATGGTAATTTCAAAAATAGAAGAAACTATTTCAGTTTTAGATTCTATAAAAAATCCCTTTAAAGAAACTGCAGAAATTATAAATAAAAATATTTTCGGGACAGACAATAATTAAAATAAAAGCTATGTTTAAAAAGAAAACAAATATAAAAAAAAATAAGAAAGACAGCGGACAATCATATACAATGCTTAAGAAACTTCTACCGTATATGCGTCCGTATAAAAACAGGCTTATCATGGCTTTAATAAGCATGAGCCTGGTTTCTTTGCTGACAGGAGTACTAGCTTATATTGTTAAACCGCTAATTAATGACATATTTGTTTCTAAAAATTTTTTCGAGCTTGTATTGATACCGCTTTTAGTCGTAGCCATATTTGTTGCTAAAGGAATTTTTTATTATATGGAAGCCTATTATACCGGATATGTTGGGCAAAATATAATAAAAAACATCAGGAATGATGTTTATAAATCCATTGTTAATCTTCCGATATCTAAACTTAATAAGGTCCCCACCGGCGTTTTTATAGCAAGAATAACTTACGATATCAATCTTATTCAACACACCGTTTCAAATGCTCTAAGCGCAATAGCAAAAGACATACTTACAATTATAATTCTCCTTTCAGTTATTTTTTATATGGACTTTGAACTTGCCATTGCAGTATTTGTACTTTTTCCGCTCGCTATAATTCCGGTATCTCTTCTCGGAAAAAAAACTAGAAAAACCAGTACCGATACACAAAATGAAATGGGCAATATTACTAAATTTCTTGATGAAACTATCTCAAATTTAAGGATGGTTAAAGCATATAATATGCAGGAATTTGAAATAGGCCGATTTAAAAAACTTTCTGACAGGTTGTACAGATTTCTTATCAGAATGACTAAAATTAGGGGCATAACAGTTCCGTTCGTAGAATTAGTCGGAGGAATCGCCGTATCCTCAATAATATTTCTCGGCGGTCTGCAGGTCATAAAATACGGATACTCTCCAGGCAGTTTTTTTTCATTTTTAACTGCCATTTTGCTTTTATATGAACCTGTAAAAAGCCTGTCAAGGCTTAATAACAATCTGCAGGAAGGCATTGCCGCATCGTCAAGGGTGTTTGAAATAATGGAAGATAATTTTGAAGACATATATAAAGGCGGGAGTTTGCCTAAAAACATAGAAAACCTGCGAATCAGAAATTTGTATTTCAGCTACAATAAAGAAAACGGTTTTGACCTTAAAAATATTAATTTGAGTGCTGAAAAAGGGAAGATGGCTGCGATAGTAGGGCGCTCAGGGGCAGGAAAAAGCACGCTGTCGATGCTTATCCCCGGATTTTATCTGCCTGATGCGGGAGAAATATTAATTAACGGTAAGAATACAACGTCGTATAGTCTAAAAGAATTAAGAGATAATATTTCTTATGTATCGCAGCAGGTCTCATTGTTTAATGAATCCGTTAAGTTTAACATAGCTTACGGCACCCTTGTTTCCTTGAATAATTCTGTTCATAGTGAGGAAAGCGAGAATAGGCATATAAATATAACTAAATTCAAAACAATTAATGCAACCGATAATCATAATAATAATAGCGAGTGCAGCGCTCACGACAAAGCAGATAAAATTAAAATTAACGACGGTTTGATAATTAAGGCTGCCAAGCTTGCATATGCGCATGATTTTATAGTTAACCTCCCTGAGGGTTATGATACTTTAGTTGATGAATCAGGACTGAGATTGTCGGGAGGAGAAAAGCAGAGGATTTTAATGGCGAGGGCCTTTTTGAAAAATGCTCCTATACTAATTTTAGATGAAGCGACGGCATCATTGGATAATGAATCTGAAAAACATATTCAGGATGCCCTGGTTAATCTTTGCAAAGACAAAATTGCTATTGTTATAGCACACAGGCTTTCAACCGTTAAAAAAGCGGATATTATATATGTTATAGAAAACGGAGAAATAGTTGAACAAGGTAATCATGAAGAATTAATAGGAATAGACGGTATTTACAAAAATGTTTTAATTAAGCAAATGCAATAATGAAAAAATTATATTTTTTTATTTACAATCTTATTTTATATATTAGCCTGCCTTTTTTTTTAGCTATAATGTTTGTTTTATATTTAATCAAAAATAAACATGCCTCCGGTTTTTTCTATAAATTGATGCCATATTTAAATTTTGCCAATGAGCATAAAAATAATAGCAAAAAAAGTAAATATTTATGGATTCATGCGGTTTCCGTGGGCGAGGTTAATGCAGCGTTTTATTTTATCAATGTATTATTGAGCCGCATTAATAATAAAAAAATATATCTCTCGGTAGTAACAAGAACAGGATATGACAATGCGGTTAAAAAGTTCAGCGGAATGCCGGTCGCTGTGATTTATTTTCCGTATGACTTCTTATTTTCGGTTAAGAGTATTATTAAGCTGCTCAATCCGATATGTTTTATATCTATAGAGACTGAGATTTGGCCTAATCTGTTTAATAAATTAAACGAAACTCATACGCCGATTTTTATTTTAAATGCACGTTTATCGGAGAGGTCATTTAAAAATTATTACAAATTTAAATTTTTTTTCGCATATATATTTAAGTGTGTTGATTTGGTCTCATGCACATCGCAGGATTATTATAATAAATTTATTAAATTAGGTGTAGACGAAGACAAATTGCACATAACAGGCAACATGAAATTTGATATTGCGCAAAAAAAAGAAATAGAAAAACTTAAAAAAGAGGGCATGAAGTATAAAAAAGCAATAATTGAGACTATCAATAGGCTTACATGCACTCAAAATAAGGGCGGCGCTGCGGATGGAAAGGAGAGCGATAATAGTCGCGAGAGCGGTCGTATCGGCTTAGTTAATACGACTCAAACAACGGAAAATAATTTTGTTAATAATAAAAGTTATATCACAAAAATAATTGTCGCAGGCAGTACACATGATAAAGAAGAACAAATAATATTAGATTTATTTTTAAGATTAACCGAAGCTATTGAAAGCGTGCATCATAAAATGAAACTTTATCTTATAATAGCGCCCAGACATCCGGAAAGATTTAGGCATGTATATGAATTAATTAAAAAATATAAATTTAATTTTATAAAAATATCTGATTTAAATATAAACAGTTCTGATGAGCGCAGCGGTCATAAGCCCAATAGCGACCACGAGAATAATTTTGTAAATGAAATCATTACAAATTCGGAAAGGTTGAACCCTTGCACCCATAGCTGCAACAATGTTAACGGTTCTGTTATTCTTATAGATAAAATGGGGATACTAAATGCGATATACAGCATTGCAGATATTGCATTTGTAGGCGGCAGTATGCTCCCGGATGTCGGAGGACATAATATGCTTGAGCCTTTGTCCTTCGGAGTTCCTATTGTTTTTGGAAATTTTGTTGAAAATTTTCAACAAATTGCAGATGAACTTATATCTTCCGGCGCAGGCATCGCAGCTGCTAATCCGGAAGAACTTTTTACCGCTATGTATTCTTTTATTAATAATGAAAAAAAATCGTCTGAAGTATCGGCAAAGGCATTGGAAATCATGGCAAAAAATCAAGGTTCATCGCTTGATAATTTAAATTTAATAATAAATTTTTGCAATATAATTTAAATCATATATAAATAAAGTTTGATGCCGCTTCGATTTTTTTGCAATTAATATATGATATGCTAATCTGAATTTAAATATTAAAATATTAATTATTAAAATTGTAAAACAATTAAAGTTTTTTAATTTTATTAAACTAAGGGAATATAAATAAATATAAGAATATAAGAAAAATGCAAAAATTCAAAAATCTCAGATGAATTTATAAATGTTATTTTATTTATGGTAGCTATTTATTCATGAGGTTAAGGAAATCGGCATTTGATTTTGTATTTTTTATTTTTTCGATTAAAAATTCCATAGCCTCGGGGGTGTCCATAGAGGATAAAACCTTTCTTAAAACCCATATTTTTTTTAATTGGTCTTTGTCTATAAGAAGCTCTTCTTTCCTTGTTCCGGATTTATTAACATCTATTGCAGGAAATATTCTTTTTTCGGCAAGTTTTCTGTCTAAATTTGCTTCAAGATTTCCGGTGCCCTTAAATTCTTCAAATATAACTTCATCCGCTCTTGAGCCTGTATCTATTAAAGCAGTTGCTATGATTGTTAAACTGCCGCCTTCTTCAATGTTTCTGGCTGCTCCGAAGAATCTTTTTGGCTTGTGTAACGCGTTTGAATCAACACCGCCGGAAAGAACCTTGCCTGAAGATGGTATTGTAACATTATAAGCTCTTGCAAGTCTTGTTATTGAATCTAATAAAATAACGACGTCTTTACCAGCCTCGACGAGTCTTTTTGCTTTTTCGATAACTATTTCGGCTATTTGAATATGTCTTTGCGGCGGCTCGTCAAAAGTTGAACTTATGACTTCCCCATTGATAGACCTTTGCATATCTGTAACTTCTTCGGGTCTTTCGTCAATTAAAAGAACCATTAAAAATATTTCTTTATGATTAGCATTAATGGCATGGGCGATGTCTTTGAGAAGCATAGTTTTTCCTGTTCTCGGAGGAGCTACTATAAGCGCTCTTTGCCCTTTACCTATGGGAATCAGCAGGTCCATCATTCTTGTTGATATATTTTTAGGGTCAAATTCTAATTTTATTTTTTCTAGCGGATAAAGAGGCGTTAGATTGTCAAATAAAATCTTTTCTTTTGCAACTTCAGGGTCTTCAAAGTTTACGCTTTCAACTTTTAATAAAGCATAAAATCTTTCATTGTCTTTAGGCGGTCTTATTATTCCGCTCACGGTATCGCCGGTTCTAAGCCCAAATCTCCTGATTTGCGAAGGAGATACATATATATCGTCAGGCCCGTGTAAATAATTGGATTCTAAAGACCTCAAAAATCCATATTGGTCCGGCAATATTTCAAGCACACCTTCTCCGGTAATTAGTCCATTTTTTTCAGCTGTTTGATTTTTTTCTGTTTCAGCCTGTAATAATGCATAAATCAAATCCTGTTTGCGCATTCCCGAGGCGCCTTCTATATTGTATTCCTTGGCAATTGGCATCAGTTCTGATATTTTCTTTGTAGTTAATTCTTTTACATTCATAATTTCCTTTTTCCTTGATCTTAAATAATTAATTAAATTAAATTATACTCCATTTTTCATTTCTTCTTGATTCGAACCTTCTCGATTCAGCTAAATCTATTGTAATTCTTTCGGTTACGCCGTCATCGGGATATTGGGCAATGCCTGCATTCATAGATATAATCTTATTATTTTGCTTTGCAATATAATCGCGCGCTTCTAAAAATATAGCGCTAACAATTTTTTTTGCATCTGTTTTGTTTAAATTTGGGAAACATATAATGATTTTGTTTCCGTATCTTGCAGCGATATCGTAAGTTCTGATATGTTTTTGAATCAAGCCGCCTACAAAGCTGATGACGCTATCTCCGGCCTGGTGCCCTGATACAGAATTAAATTCATTTAATTTATTAATAGACATTAAGGCGATTGACATAATGCCGTGTTCACCAGCAGTTTTCAGTATTTCTTCAAATAATTTTTGATGAAAATATTTAAAATTGTAAAGACCTGAGATGTCATCGAATTTTGAACATTCTGAAATTTTTTCGTTGAATTTTTTTATTTTAATTATATATGAAATTATCGAAAAAATAATATCAAAAGTGTTTTTTTTATCCGCATCCGTGCAATCTTCGATATTTTTAAAGCCCGGTACCGAATATACAACAACGATTGTTGAAACATAGTCTTTGTCAGAGTCAGACGTTAACTGGCAAGCATATAAATTTTTTATGTTTTTATGTTCAAAATCTATTGTTTTTATGTAATTTGATTCCGGGGAGTCATCATTAAGATTTGCATAAAAAGATTTATTATTATTAAACATACCAATTAGATGTTCAGCCTCAAACTCATTTGTGTTTGATTGAATTTTTACAGCATACTCATGCGAAGTGCCTCTTGAACTTATTAATTTAATTTCTTTGTTATTTTTGATATTTAAAAACATGATTGCCGTTGCGCCGAAAACAAAATCAAAATTAATATTTACAAAATGGAGAATTTCTTCTAAC
The DNA here is from genome assembly GCA_021809845.1 of bacterium. GTDB lineage: Bacteria > SZUA-79 > SZUA-79 > Acidulodesulfobacterales > Acidulodesulfobacteraceae > Acididesulfobacter. The sequence continues at coordinate 40,974 of JAJZJW010000008.1, forward strand.
GTTTTATTTTGACCTGTTACTTCCGTAAGCTCTTTAATAAATTTAAAGCCTGAATATTCGCAGTTTTTTATATTATTGTCGTTCATGTATATTAATAACCTCCTATTTGCACAAATTATATTTAGTTAAAATTATGCGTAACTGTTTTTTATTTTAGTTATATTTATTATATTTATATTATTAAACAAGTCAGATGATATTTAATTATATTTAATTTATTATATTATTAAACAAGTCAGATGATATTTAATTTGAATAGTGATTCTATTTTGCAAAATAATAATTATGCAGATTTAAGAATTAGATTAGAACAAATAATTTTTTTATATATATTTTATATATAACAGGATTTTATGGGCGATATATTAATTGTCAGAATCGTTATTATTAATATTATTAAGAAAGTTTATTAATAAACATATTTGAGGGTTCAAAAATTTTAAACCGTAACTATTATTAATTATAAAATGGGATTTAGAGATTTTATAAGATTGATTAAATTGAAATTTATCTCTATTAATAAAATCTTCATACGTAAATTTTAAAATAGTTCTTTTTAATCTTTTGGAATAATCGCATATAACAAGGATAATTTTATCCATTTCTGAATAAAACCCCGATTCAAATATCACTGCTCCTTCAATCACGACCATTTTTGAATCGCGATGCAGGTCTAAAATGTCTTTAATTTTTTTTCTTAATGCAGGGTAAATAATGTCTTCCAATTTCTTTTTTTTAATTTTATCCGAAAAAATAATTTGCGCAAGAGCTTTTCTGTTAATATCGCTATCTTTATTTAAAATGTTTTTGCCGAAAAAATCAACTGTTTTTTTATATTCATCTGTATTTTTTTTTAATAGCGCTCTTGATAGCTCGTCAAGATTAATCGTAAGAAATCCGGCATCATTAAGAAAAGACAAAACAGTGGTTTTGCCGGAACCGATAGAACCTGTTAAACCGATTTTTAACAATTTTAAAATTCCCGATTATTAACTTATATATATTATTAACTTATATATATTATAATTTTCCGATAAACGAAACAAACCTTGACGCTGTTTTATTTTTTCTATAACTAAAATAATTTTCATTTTCGCAGGTGCAAAGATTCATATCGTGTATATTCTCCTTGCGAAATCCTGAAGCTAAAAGAACATATTTTATTAACCCTTTTAAGTCAAATAAATATTCCGACGAACAATCGTCTGCATTTAGCTTATGCAGTTTATGCCTATACGACGGCGTACAATCATCGTTTCCGGCAGCTGTATGTTTTGTTCTATAGTAATTTTTATAAGTTGGAACTTTATTTATAAATTTTTCATATAAATCTTTCTTAACAGTGTAACAATTTTTGCAAATTCCGGGGCATATAACGACGGCAACATTTTCAATATTTGCATTATAGTAAGATTTTAGCATATTGACAGAGTTGAGCAGAATATCGTTGTATAATCCTCGCCATCCGCAATGAACGGCTCCTATAGTCCCCAAAATTTTATCATAAAATAATAGAGGTACGCAATCCGCTGTTTTTATGCATAGCAAGTAATGTTTCATAGATGTAAAAATACCGTCTGCATCAATTATTTTTTCAGAAAATTTATTAGCACCTTGCTCCTCAACGGAAATTACTGTATTGCCGTGAACCTGGTTTAATTCTGCAATATTGAAACAGTTTTGAGCTTGGATATGGTAATTTAATCTTATTTGCTTGAGCAGGTCAAATCTTGCTTTTGTGTTTTTTGTCTGAAAATCAATATTTTTATCTCCAAAGCCAAAAATAATATTTTCATTTTGTGTGCCGACGGCGTAATTAATGAACATGATTAATTATTAATTAGTAACTATGAAGTAGATATTTTTATTATAACTACGATTTAATTATAGCATACAATATTCAGTGTTATCCAATCCCCATAGCATATCCTGAGGCGGTTTTGCAGTAAAAATCATTAACCGGTCTGTTTCAGGATGAAGAAAAGATATTTTATATGCATGCAGCATTTGCCTAGTTATAAAATTAAACTGTTTGAACTGGTTTTTATTTTTAGTATCATTTTTTTTATAAATTTTATCGCCCAATATAGGATGACCGATTTCCAGCATAGAAACCCTGATTTGATGAGTTCTGCCGGTAAGAGGACTTATTTCTAAAAGGCTTACGGGACCGTCTATAGTTTTTATTGTTCTAAATGAGGTCAGTGCATGTTTGCCGTTAGTTTGCGATAATTTCATTTTAATTTTATTTTTAGGGTCTCTTTCAATGCAGCCCTCTACTGTTCCGGCAGATTCCTTAAAAATACCATAAACGAACGCAATATAAGTTTTTTTAACAACCCTGTTTTTGAACTGCGTAGCAAGCGCATTATGCGCTTTATCATTCTTTGCTATCAGCATGATTCCTGATGTATCTTTATCTAATCTGTGAACTATACCGGGTCTTTCGATACCCCCGATGCCGGAAAGGTCTGATATTTTACCGACCAAAGCGTTAACCAACGTTTTTTCATGTTCTCCCTTAGAAGGATGTACGCTAATACCTGCAGGTTTATTTATAACTGCGAGCATACTATCTTCGTAAATAATATCTATAGGAAAATCGAAAGGTTTTAATGTATCTTCTATTATTTCAGGTTCTTCGACGGAAACCAGAGCGCCTGTTTTAATGAGCAGCGAAGGTTTTCTTATTATTAAATTATTTACCGATACGTTACCTGCTTCAATTAATTTTTTAATAAACGACCTTGTAAAATTATTTAAATTATTTTTAAGCGCAATATCTAAACGGATTTTTTCGTCAGAAGAATAAAATGATTTTAGTCCCATATTAATATTTATATTTTACTCCCATAAAACACGTCCGGTCATTTCAGTCGGTATATCTAGAGCTAAAAGACTTAGTATAGTCGGCGCAATGTCGGACAATCTCCCCGGTTTTAGCTGAGGTATTGCATCTTTATAATTTGATATGATACAAAACGGAACAGGATTTAACGTATGATTAGTCATAGGAGCGCCATCATCGTCAAGCATAGTTTCAACATTTCCGTGGTCTGATGTTACTATACAGACGCCATCATTTTTTAAAATCACCGGTATAATTTCGCTGAGGACGGCATTAACGGTCTCTACTGCTTTAACCGCAGCATTATAATTTCCTGTATGTCCAACCATGTCACAATTTGCAAAATTGCAAACAGATAAAGAATATTCATTAAGTTTTAATTTTTCAATAAGAGCGTCTTTAATTTTAAAAGCGCTCATTTCAGGCATTAAATCATATGTTCTGTATTCCCTCGGCGAGGGTATTAATAGTCTGTCCTCATTTTTAAAAGGTTCTTCGCGTCCGCAATTAAAAAAATAAGTTACATGCGCATACTTTTCCGTTTCAGCTATTCTGAATTGTTTTAATCCGCTGTTTGAAATTACCTCGCCTAATATATTCTTATAATTCTGCGGTTCTACGATATATTTATTTTTGAAAGAATCATCATATTTTGCCATTGTTATAAAATTTTTAACGGGCTTAAAAGAATTTCTATCAAAAAAATTAAATGTTTCTAAAGAAAGAGCTTCCGTTATTTCTTTTGCTCTGTCTGCTCTATAGTTTACAAAAAGTACCCCGTCTTCAGAATGAATTCTGCCGTCTCTGCTGTCGTTATTTTGTTTTATTATAGACGGTGTTATAAATTCGTCTGTAATGTCATGAGAGTAATTATCATTTATTGCTTCAAAAACATCGCTGTATATTTTCCCTTCGGCTTTTGTGAGCATATTAAAAGCGATTTGAACTCTTTCCCATCTTGTATCTCTGTCCATTGCATAAAAACGTCCGATTACAGTTGCGATAGATATTTTATCTTTCTTGTTTTCAATGCTGCCCATAAGTTTTTTTAAAAAAGTTCCGGAACTTTTTGGCGGTGAATCCCTGCCATCTAAAAAACCGTGAATATAGATTTCTTTTGCATTATTTTCATAGAAAAAATTTATCAGATACAATAAATGACTTAATTCTGCATGTACCCCGCTTTCTGAAATTAGGCCCATTAAATGAATTCTTCCATTTCCCTGTTTTATTGAATTTAAAAAATTCAATAAAACAGGATTATTTTTTAGCGTATTATTTTCTATTTCATCATTAATTTTAGTCAAATCCTGCATTAATATCCTTCCCGCACCGATATTAGAGTGTCCGACTTCCGAGTTGCCCATAGTCCCGCTTGGGAGACCAACGTCTTTTCCATGTGCTTTTAAGGAAGTGAACGGATATTCTTTAAAGATGCTGTTAACAAAATCTGTTTTTGCATTTTTTACAGCATTGCCCGTAATTTTGTCTGACATAGCAAATCCGTCTAAAATTATTAATGTCGCACTCTTATATTTTTTCATTTTCAGCCTCGCAGTTGTGTGATGCACGCTATGTCAAATTAAAAATATTTTGCGTTTCTTCTTTCGCAAAAGATTCGTATAATGAATTTGTTCTGATGTTCATTGTATTCCATGAAAAACAAGATGGGCATAAGCTCGTATAATGTAACGAACTGTAATTACATTTAGAACATACGAAAGGTAATTTTACAGGGTACTGATTTTTCAATGCTTTTCTGAAGGAAGTTGCTGCTTCGTTTGTTTTACCTCTTTTTAAATAGCATTCACCGAGAAGCAAATATAATGAACTGTCTTTAAATATAGAAGAAGGAATAATTTTAAGATTGGATATGGCTTCGTCAACCATCTCAATGCGCATGTAAAATTTTGCAAGAAATAATCTGTACTCCCATTTTTCAGGATTATTATATATAAGTTCCTGGTAAAATTTTATTATATTTTGAGGACTGTTTGTATTAATTGCAGCATCTTCCATTTTTATAATTATTGCAAAACTATTTGTTTTTAAAAAAGCTTTTTCCCATAGTTTAAATGCATCATTTGTTTTATCTTTCTTCATCAAAATATCTCCCAGCGATATATATGCGCCTGCAAAATATTTGTCATGGGAAATGACCTGATTAAATCTTTTTGCCGATCTTTCTAAATCATTTTCATTTTCTAATAGATATTTAGCATATTCATATTTTAGCCCAATCATATCCTTTTCTTCTTTTTTATTTATATTCTTGTCCTTGGATTGGCTTAAAAAAAGTATTGACATTTTGTAAGCTTTTTTCCATTCCGAATTTTTTATATACAGGTCTTTAAGCTGCAATATAGCATAAAGATTGTCCGGCGCAATTTCAACGGCTTTATTAAAAAAAGATATAGCTTTTTCATAATTTTTATTAAGTTTGTGTAAATTTCCTGCTTCATTAAGCACCTTAACATTATTTGCATCTATTTCCAGTGTTTTGTTAATAAACATTTCGGCAGATTTAAAATCCCCTTTATGCTTGTATATTTTAAATAATAGGATATATGCCTTAATACTGCTGTCATATTTGGATAAATATTTTTTTAAAATATCTATTGCCCTGTCGTACTGTGCTTTAATATATAAATCTTCGGCTTTGTCTATTGAATTGTCAATTTCAGTGATAATAAACTGTTTTTTATTTTTTAACCAGTTTTTTAGATAAACGGCAATATTTTTTATTAGGGTTATAATAAGAAATAACAAAATGCCGATTAAGAAAGCGGCGAAAATGTAAAAAATTAAATAATAATCTACTACATTATGATTTCCGGGAAGATAGTGAAGCGGAATTTTTATCGGATTTAAAACATAAAGATATTCAAAAAATGCAACGAGTATTAAAATTAATATAAAAAGGACTATTAAATACATATGAATTTTATTATATATTGTGTGGTTTTTATTTCATTATTTATCTTCGATGGTAAGTTCTTTAGCATCCGGCCATAAATTTTCAAGATTATAAAAAGACCTATAAGGCTCTAAGAAAATATGTATCATTATATCGCCGTAATCCATCGCAACCCACCTTGAAGCGTCAATTCCGTCAACCGCTATAGGTTTTCTTTTTATGGATGTTAAAATATTATCGGCTATAGCAGCAACCTGTCTGTCGGATGTTCCCGTTGCAATAATTATAAAATCTGCAAGCTGGGATATTTTTCTAATATCAAGAACAATAATATTTTTTGCCTTTTTATCGGATAGATAATTTATAACTGCTCGTATTTCTTTATTGGTTCTTTTAAATTTTTTTTTAAGAACTTTTTTGCCGTTCTCGGCAGCGCTGTCTATATTGACCGTTGTTATTGAATTCACGTATTTTATTTATAATTTAATTTAAAATTTAAATAGTTTATTTAATGTAATTTGAATTGCGATAAGAATGAATAATAATATTATTATATAATAAATATATAATAAATTTTGTATGCATTCAGTTTTTATAATGACTTGTAATTTTTATTATACATACTTAATCCTTAATCCTTTCATTATATATTTATTATATAAATATATATATATTATAAATATATACCACTTCTTATTATATATTCAATTGTTTCATTTGGCAACAAAAAACGATTGGATAATTTTTTTTTAAAGTTATTTCTTATTTTTGTCGAGGATATATCTAATCTGGTAACCTCTAATAAAAATATAGATATATTTTCGGGATATATTATCAGTCTATCGCGGCTGACATCAATATCAATCTTATTATGGATTGATTCAGGAATATATTTTAAGACTGAAGTCAAATTTTCATACTTTGTTTTTATATCGAGCCCCCTGCTAATAATTATAAAATTAGTCATTTCAAAAAGTAAATTGCTTTCTTTCCAATTTTTGATTTCGGTAAATGCTTCAAATCCTATAATAAAAAAAAGGTCGTCGCCATGATGTATTTCTTTTAATTCTTGTATAGTATTGTAAGAAAATGAGACCCCGCCCCTTTTGATTTCGATGTCTGATACTTCGAATTTATTATTAGAGGTTATGGCCATTTTTACCATTTCAAATCTGCTGTTGGAATTTATTGCGGTTTCATGTTTGTTGGATGTAATATTTGTCGGTATAAATATTATTTTATCAAGAGAAGCTTTTTCAAGAAGTTCTTCGCATGTTCTTAGATGTCCGTAATGTACGGGATTAAATGACCCGCCAAATATACCTATTTTCATATTCTTGTCTGATAATTTCCAAACACTACAAATTTTGTCGTAGTGAGTTCTTTTGCCCCCATGGGTCCGTATGCGTGTATTTTTGATGTCGAAATACCTATTTCTGCACCAAGTCCAAGTTCAAAACCGTCGTTAAATCTTGTAGATGCATTTATCAGAACGCATGAAGAGTTGACTTTTTTAATAAACTCCATTGCATTGGCATAATTTTCCGTTATTATTGCTTCTGTGTGGTTTGACCCGTATTTTTTTATATGTTCTATGGCAGACTCAATATTATTTACAGTTCTAATAGATAAAATCAGGTCTAAATATTCTTCGTTCCAATCACAGGCAGAAGCCGCAGTTACTAATTTAAATTGATTTTTAAATATCCGCAGAAGCTCATCGTCCAACCTTGTTTCCACATTTCTGCTGCTTAATTCCTTTAGCAGAACAGGCATAAATTTATCTGCTATTTTTTCGTGAACAAGAAGGGTTTCTAATGCGTTGCACACCGAAGGTCTTTGAACCTTGGCGTTAATAACTATATCTACGGCTTTTCGAATATCGCAGGTTTCATCTATATATATATGGCAAACCCCTTTATCGTGTTTTACCACAGGGATTTTTGAATTTTCGGTTACGAATGAAATTAAACCTTCGCCGCCTCTGGGGATAACCAGGTCAATATATTTTTTTTGCGATATGAGTTCTAATACGGCAGAGCGGTCGGTGTAGGGAACCATTGATATGGTGTTTTCGGATAATCCGTTTTTTTTCAAAGCTTCTTTTATAATGTAAATTAAAGCAAGATTAGAATTAATGGCTTCTGAGCCTCCTCTAAGCACTGCGGCGTTTCCGGACAGCAGACAGAGTATAGAAGCATCTATAGTAACATTAGGTCTTGATTCGTAAATTATTCCTATAACTCCGAGCGGAATGCGCATTTTACCCACCATAAGACCGTTAGGTCTTATGGAAATGTTTTCTATTTCACCCACAGGGTCTTTTATTTTCTTGACGTCTTCTATGGATGCTATCATCGAATTTATAGTTTTTTCGCTGATAGTTAATCTGTCTATAAGGGGTTCTTTAAGCGAGTTTTTTCTGGCATGCTCAATATCTTTTAAATTTTCAGAGAGCAAAAATTCCTTGTTTTCTATGAGTAATTTTTCAATATCGTTTAGCAGACTAAGTTTTGTTGAACTGCCCGCATTTGCAATAGAACTGCTGGCTTCGTATGTTTGTTTTGCAATAATTTCTATACCGAGATTTTGTTCGCCCATAATATTTATTCCCAATTTTAGAACAATTAATTTTAGAGCAGTACCATATTATTTTTATGTACGGCTATTCCTATTCCCTTTGTATGCGCACTATTTAGCATTACTTGAATTTCGTTTGATTTTAAGCCTTTAATTTTTTTTATTTCTTCAGAATCAAAGTTAGAAATTCCGGCGGCAACAATTTTATTTTGTTCATTTGCTATATATATGCCATTATGTTTTTTGAAATTTCCCTTAACATCTATTATACCGCTTGCAAGCAAACTTTTATTGTTATTTGTAATAGCTTCTATAGCACCTTTATCGCAAACAAGCAAACCGTTTTTTTTCATACCGAATATAAGCCAGTGTTTTTTTTTGCTTATTTCTTCGCAAGAAGACAAAATAAACGTTCCGGCGATTTTGCCGTTAGATAAAGATTTGAGGACTTTTTTATCTTTTCCGGATGCAATTATAGTGTCTATTCCTGCCTCTGATGCAATATAAGCCGATTCGAGTTTTGATTTCATGCCGCCTGTTCCGTGAATACTTTTTGAATTATCTTTAAAATCAGAAATAAAATGTTTTATATCGTCTATTATTTTTATCTGATTTGCAAATTTGTCTAAAGATGGATTTTTATCATATACCCCGTTGACATTTGATAATATTATTAAAAGGTCTGCGCAGGAAAGATTTGCCGTAAGTGCGGAGAGATAATCATTATCGGAAAATTTAATTTCCTCAGTTGATATCGTGTCATTTTCATTGATAATTGGAACGACATTATTTTTTAATAGTTCATAAATAGTATTTCTCGCATTGGTGAATCGTTTCCTTGACGATATATCGTCTTTTGTCAAAAGAATTTGAGCAGTTTTTATATTATATTTTTTAAAATGGGATGAATAAGTCTTCATGAGAAGAGACTGTCCGCAAGAAGCCAGAGCCTGCTTTTGAGGAATAGTTAAAAACTTTGAGGGTGTTTCGATATTTAAAACATTTCTTCCTGCGGCAATTGCTCCTGACGAAACTAAAATAACCTCTTTTTTTTTAAATCTCAGGGCGTCAACAAATTCGGTAATCTTTCTGAATGATGCAGGCGATAAGTTACCGTGAGCGTCTATTAAGACCTGAGTACCTATTTTGACTACTATTCTTTTTTTTAAATTAAAGAAATCATTATTTTGATTAATAATTTCAATCATTATTTTAAATTTTTATTTAAATCTTAAATAGGTTGATTATTAGTCTTAATAAACATAATTCCAGAAAAATTATTTAGCATTCGACTAATAATTTTAATTTTTCTTTTAATTCATCAATCCCTGAACCTTCGGAGGCAGATATAAATAATAACTCTATATCTAAAGATTTAAGATGTTCAAATACTTTGTTTTTAATATTATTATATTCCTTTTTATTTTTTATTGTATCAATTTTATTAACAACGACGAGCTGTTTTTTTGTCAGTATATCCTTATTAAACTTACTTATTTCGCTTATCACTACATTAAATTTGTTTATAATTTCCTCAGGTTTGCCAATTTCTATTAAATGCAGTAGAATTTTAGCTCTTTCAATATGTTTTAAGAAAATCAAGCCGAGACCGTAGCCATCGGAAGCTCCTTCCATAATACCCGGTATATCGACTACGACAAAAGATTTACCGGTCTCTTCATCCACAGATACGCCAAGATTTGGGGATTTTGTAGTAAAAGGATACGACGATATTTCAGGATGGCTCTGAGAGAGTTTAGAAATCAGAGTGGATTTGCCTGCGTTAGGAAGACCGATTATCCCGATATCTCCTATACTTTTTAGAACAAGATATATTTTTTTTGTTTCTCCCGGCATTCCGGGCTGCGAAAAACGCGGTCTTCTATTAGTAGAAGATTTAAAAAATGCATTACCTTTGCCGCCGCGTCCGCCTTTGCATATAATAAATTGTTCGTGGTCTTTGGTAAGGTCTGCTATAATTTCTTTTGTTTCAGAATCGATTATTGAAGTTCCTACCGGAACTTTTATATTAAGAGCCTGTCCGTTCTTTCCTTTTTTGTTTGCACCTTGACCATTTTTACCATTTTCTGCGGGATATTTAGGCTTATATCTAAAGTCAAGGAGACTCAAAACATTATGGTCTGCGGTAATAATAACATCTCCGCCGTCTCCTCCTTCGCCGCCATCCGGACCTCCTTTCGGGATAAACCGTTCACGTCTGAAACTAACCGCGCCTTTCCCTCCGTTTCCAGAAACAACGGTTATTAAAACATTATCAATAAATTTCATATAAAGTAAAGAATTATTATTTTTCTATTGCCGGATGTCATAATTCTTCAACGACGCTTACAAATTTTCTGTCATTTTTCCCATAATGAAATTTTACATAGCCGTCCGCTATAGCAAATAATGTGTAATCTCTGCCGGATTTAACATTTTTACCGGGATGGAATGTTGAACCCACCTGTCTGACGATAATCTGTCCTGTTTTTATTTTTTCGCTGCCGAATTTTTTTACGCCGCGTCTTTGTCCTTGACTGTCTCTGCCGTTCCTTGAACTGCCGCCAGCTTTTTTATGAGCCATTTTAACACCCTTTTGATTTAATTTTAATTTTTGTTAAAATTATTAAATTTTTTAATAATTCTTTAGGAAATTTCCGTAATTTTAATCTCTGAAAACCTTTGTCTGTGTCCTATTTTTTTTCTTTCGCCTTTTCGCCTTTTCATTTTAAAAGCTATAACCTTTTTTGCCTTGCCTTCTTCTTTGACGACTATTCCTTTTACGTTTGTATTTTCAATAATCGGACTGCCTACAATAATTTCATCGCCTCTTTTTGTCATACTGGCGCTGAAAATTACCTCGCCGCCTTTTTCAATGTTCAGCTTTTCTGTTTTTATAGTATCTCCTACAGACACTTTGTATTGTTTAGAACCTGAAATAATAACTGCGTAATCGTTCATAAAATACCTCTATAATATTATTGGAATTTTTGTTATATTATAAGTCGCAATTATATTATAAAATGAATTATAATATAATGTGTTATGCATGCAATAGTTATAACTAGTGTTATTTATCTATCTAACTATACTATCTATTATAATTATAATATAGGATGTTATCTGTTAAATAAATAAAGTAAATAAACAATAAATCTATTAAATTAAATTTAAAAATTGATTAAATCTAAATCTACTAAAACAAATCTTTTAAATCTATAAATATTTAAAATCTATGAATCTATAAATCTATAAATAAAATAAAATAAAATAAAATAAAATAAATAAATAAAAATAAATAAATAAATAAATAAATTAAATGACATATAATTTTATATAAAATAATTTATATAGTCAAGAAAAATTTACATTACCCTAACCTACCGAGCTATTGTTATATTATGAAAAGTGGTATATATAGTTATTATATATTATGCACATTGCATTATAATAATATTGTAAAATAATATGACATCAGACGAGGTCTCACTTACATGCCGGTTTTATTAAATTATTCGGATATCTTGAACAGCGTTAGCGACGGCATCATCGTTATTGACGAAAATTTCAGGATTATTTATGCCAATAAGGCTTTTTTGAATAATTCGGATTTCTCCAAAGATGAAATAATCGGTAATTATTGCTATAAAGTGTCTCATTTGAGGAATGACCCGTGCGACCCCGCGCTGGAATCATGTTCCATAGAAGAAGTTATTAAAAAAAAGAACACAGTTAAGGTTATTCACGGTCATTTCGGATATAAAAATAAAGAAATAGCCGTTGAAATAAGTTCGGCCCCTTTAGTGGACAGTGCTACCGGAAAAACATATGCGGTTGAAGTAGTAAGACAAATAGGTTCTGCTTCAGGCGGCGAAACAAAATTTAATCTATCGCAAAGACTTGCCGAGGTTGCGTATCTTGCAGAAGGTGTGGCGCATGAAATTAATAATCCTCTGAATAATATTCTTGCATCGATTGATATGATTAGAAGCTGCATTGCCGGAAATGAAGAATTGGAGCACAAATTAAACAGTTCCGAAATAACAATAGAACCGGGAAGCTGCGATATTAAAAAATACTTCGGATTAATGCAGAGCGAGATAGAAAGATGTAAATCAATAACAAAAAAGATGCTTCTTTTCTCAAGACCTGTTTCCGAATCCACAGATATAATTGACGTTAATTGTTCTATAAGTGAAACGGTGTCGCTTTTAATGTTTCTTGCTAATCAAAAGCACATAATGATTGAAAAAAAATTTTGCGAGGATTTGCCTGTAATTAATTTTTCAGATGCAGGATTAAGACAGGTTATATTAAATATAGGGCTTAATGCTATTCAGGCTGTTAATGAAAACACAGGGATAGTTTATTTTATAACCAAAAAAATGAAAAATTATATATCTATTTTTATAATAGATAACGGGAAAGGTATTTCCGTAGAAAATATTAAAAGAATTTTTGACCCGTTTTTTTCAAAAAATAAAGGTACTGATAGCTCAGGTTTAGGATTGTCAATCAGTCTTAGCATAATAAAATCGCTGGGCGGTTCAATAGAAGTCAGGTCAAAAGAAAATATCGGAACAAAATTTACCATAAAAATACCTATTAAAGTGCCTTATGAATAATTTAATGTCTAATAATACTATATCAGTATTAATAGTTGATGATGATGTAAATTATAGAAATATAATGCCGTATTTACCATAAAAATACCTATTAAAGTGCCTTATGAATAATTTAATGTCTAATAATACTATATCAGTATTAATAGTTGATGATGATGTAAATTATAGAAATATATTGACCGGTTATTTGAAAAATCAGGGCTATGATACCGTCTCAGTTTCTACCGGCGAAGAAGCCATGGAACATCTTAAAAATTATTATTTTCATATTGTCGTTTCAGATTTAAAATTACCGGGCATGTCAGGATTAGATCTTCTAAAAATAATAAAATCTAAAACAAAAGAATCAGAAATTATAATATTGACCGGGTTCGGAAGTATAGACAGCGCCGTAACGGCTTTAAAAATAGGTGCCTATGATTACTTAGTTAAACCGTTAAGCCTTGAAGAGCTGAGTCTCACTATCAAAAGATTAGTTGAAAATATAAATTTAAAAGTAAGGGCAGATTATTTTAAGAGAGAAATTTCTAAAAAATATTTTATAGGCAAATCTAAAGCTGCGCAAAAAGTTGTAGATGATATCGGATTAGCCGCCAAATCGGATATAAATGTGCTGATTCTCGGCGAATCCGGTACAGGCAAAGAGCTGAGTGCAAATCTTTTGCACAGGATGTCAGACAGGGCGGATAATCCTCTCATAATAGTGGATTCTTGTAATTTGTCCGAAAATTTGTTTGAATCGGAATTGTTCGGGCACGAAAGAGGGTCTTTTACCGGTGCCGATATTTTAAAAAAAGGGCTTTTAGAATATGCTGATAAAGGTATATTGTTCATAGATGAAATTGGAGAAATAAGCAATATTATTCAATCAAAATTATTAAGAATAATAGACACTAAAAGTTTTAGAAGAGTGGGGTCGTCTAAAAATATTCAAATTGATGCAAGGATTATTACCGCTACAAATAAACATTTAAGAAAAATGGTTGAAGAAAATAAATTCAGGGGAGATTTATATTATAGAATAAGCGGTTTTATCATAGAGCTTCCTCCATTGAGAGACAGGAAAGAGGACATTCCTTACCTAACCCATTTTTTTATGACAAAACAAAATAAAATCAATACGTCAAAAGTTATTTCTCCAGGTGCCGTAGATAAGCTTTTAAATTACGGCTGGCCCGGTAATGTGAGGGAACTGAAAAATGTTATTGAAAGGGCTATAGTCTTAACGGATGGGAAAGATACAATAATGCCTGAACATATTCAGATAGAAACCATGGCTGCCGATTATCACGAAAAAGCGAATACCGAAAAAACCGACGATTTTAACCATTTATTCGAATCGCATATTTCATTAAATGAAATTGAAGAAAAATATTTAAAATATTTATCGCGTAAAAATTTAAGTAAGTCCGAAATTGCTGATATAACGGGCATCAGCGAAAGAAGTCTCTATAGAAAAATTGCATCAATAAAATAAAAAAAATTCACACCGATTTTTATATTTTTTTCTTGTTTAACGGCAATATTTATTATTTAATATATATAAAAAAATACACACAGATGCAATACAAAAATTATTATATAATATTATATATATAAATATATATAATATTGTTTTTTATTTTATAATATCATCTTAATTATTAATATTGTCTTAATTTCTTAATTATCGTAGCGAATTAAATTGCTATTAAGGGGGCTGTGATGTTTGATTTTTCAAAATTAAAAAAGATTTCAATAAAAACCAAATTACTTGTCATGATTTCAGCCATATTCTTTGCAATAGTGCTCGGCGGCGCTTATTATGCCTATATAACTCAGTTAAACCTTGCCGTTAAGACAACCAAAAACGATGCAACTATTACCGCAACGACAATGTTGTCAAGTTTAAATGCTATGATGATTAACGGAACTATCTTAAAAAAAGCCGATAGAAGACAGCTATTTGCACTCTACAGAAAAATACACGGAATAGACGCTTTTAAACTCGTAAGAGGCGCGGCTGTGAATAAAGAATTCGGACCCGGTTTGAAGCAGGAAATGCCGTCCAGCTTTTTTGATAAAAAAATACTGACATCCAAAAAGACTATAGTTAAAGAGCTGTATAAAAACGGAAAACCTTATCTTATGGTAGGAGTTCCTTTTATTGCCAAAAAATTGGAGCGCGGCATCGACTGCTTGGAGTGCCATACCGTAAAACCCGGCACCACGCTTGGCGGAGTTGAATTACTCTATTCTCTTAAAAATGCAGTAAACTCTTCTAAGGAATTTTTAAGCACTATTGTAATATTTGCATTTATTTTTCTTATCCTAGCAATATTCGTTATATATCTTGCTTTCAGGTACAATTTTATTAAGCCTATGAAAAAATTTTACAACAGGATAAAAGATATTTCCAGAGGGGAAGGCGACCTCAGTAAGCTTATTCCAATGGAATGCTACGACAGAACGACTATTATAAGAAAAAAAATCAAAGACTGCATGCTTCCTCAGGATGAATTGCAGCCGAGATGCTGGGATATCCAAATTGAAAAATACGACGGCAAAGGTGAAAGAATTTGCATAAAATGCGATGTTTATAAAAATTCCGTTTACGACGAAATTACCGCTGTTGTTAATGAATTTAATAAATTTATTATAGATATAAGAAATATAGTAAAAATGGTAAACGAACAGGCTATGGCTATTGTTGACGTCAGCACGTCTATAGAAACGCATGTGTCTGAAATCAGCGAAAAAGCGGAAGAACAGTCTGAACTTTCTACTCATGTAGCCGCCGCATCCGAGGAGATGTCTCAGACTATTAGGGAAATAGCGGGCAATACGCAAAAAGTCAGTAATGTTGCCAAGGAAGCATCAGGTAATGCAAAAGAAGGTTTTAATGTAGTAGAAAATGCCATATCCGGTATTAAAAATGTTGCCGTTCTTACGGAAAAACTCGGCTCTATGATTAACGGATTAGAAAAAAGTTCATTAGAAATAGGTGAAATCATCTCAGTTATTAACGATATAGCAGACCAGACAAATCTTCTTGCTCTAAACGCAGCCATCGAAGCCGCAAGGGCAGGAGAGCAGGGAAGAGGTTTCGCCGTTGTGGCAGATGAGGTAAGAAAACTGGCAGAAAGGACTGTAAAAGCTACAAAAGAAATTGTTTCTAAAGTTCAGACGATTCAGCAAAATACCCAAACTACCAAATCTTCCATGGATAATACTCTTAAGGAAGTTAATTCTTCGGTGGGGTTCGCTTCTCAGGCTGGAGATTCATTAAATAATATAGAAAAAAATATTTTAAGTTTAGCTGAACAGATTGATTCTATTGCCGCAGCTTCGGAAGAGCAGACCGCAGCTACTTCGGAAATATCCGAAAATATAGAAAAAGTTTCAAACCTTGCTTCATCAAATGCAGGTAAGGCTAAAAATGCAACTGAAGAAGCTGCTTCAGTTTATGCTGAATTAGAAAAACTAATAAATATAATGAAGAAATTTAAATATTGATTAATTATGAATTAAACTTAAAAATTAAGGCAAGGATGAGCTTAACTTTACTTTGTTTGAATACAACAGCATTGTCGCAATTTGTACGGCATCAAAACAATATAATAAATAATTATAAATTCAAAATATTTTTATAATAAATTAAAGAAGCAAACAAGGTCATAAAAAAATTTAAAATAGAAATAGAATAAGATGTGGAAAAATGTATTTATCAAAATATTTTTACAATAAATTAAAGAGGCAAAAAGGTCATAAAAAAATTTAAAATAGAAATAGAATAAGATTAGGAGGATGTATTTAATGGATACTTTTAATACGCTTACATCAGAAAAAGAGTTATTCAGTCCGTCTAAAGAAATAATTAAAAATTCCTATATAGACGATTATGATAAACTTTATGAATATTCCATTGATGAAAATGAGAAATTTTGGGATGAAACTGCAAGGCAGTTAGAGTGGTTTAAGCATTATGATAAAGTTCTTGATTATGAGCCTCCATTTGCAAAATGGTTTACCGGAGGCAAAATAAATATAGTTCATAATGCGTTAGACAGGCATGTTCATACATTCAGAAAAAATAAACTTGCAATTATATGGGAAGGCGAGGATGGCAAGGAAAGAACCTATACCTATTTTGCTCTTTACAGAGAAGTAAATAAATTCAGCAACGTTTTAAAAAGTTTTGGCGTTAAAAAAGGCGACAGGGTCACGATTTATTTGCCTAATATACCTGAAATAGCCATTTGCATGCTTGCCTGCGCAAAAATAGGCGCAATTCATAGTGTAGTCTATGCCGGTTTTTCCGTAGATGCATTAAAAGACAGAATTTTAGACGCCAAGAGTAAAATACTTATTACTTCCGACGGGGCGTACAGAGCAGGGAAGATTATAGAATTAAAAAAAATAGCAGACGAAGCTATCAAAAAAGCTCCTGTAGTTCAAACAGTCATTGTTGTTAAAAGAACGGAGCATGATATAAGTATGGATTCCTCCAGGGATTTTTATTACGATGAGTTAATGAAACTTCCTATCGCGAGCAGTTATTGCAAGACGGAAGAAACGGACGCCGAAGACCCGCTTTTCATTTTATATACTTCGGGAACTACCGGGCAGCCAAAGGGCATACTGCATGTCCACGGCGGTTACGCTGTCGGAACTTACATTTCATCCAAATACGTTTTTGATATAAAAGATGCCGACACCTACTGGTGTGCTGCCGATCCGGGCTGGATAACGGGGCATTCCTATATTATTTACGGACCGCTAATTAACGGAGCGACGACCTTGATGGTTGAAGGTTCTCCGTTCTACCCTTATCCTGACAGGTGGTGGAAAATTGTTGAAAAATACGGCGTGAATATTTTTTACACCTCGCCTACAGCCGTAAGAGGCGCAATGAGGTACGGCGAAGCGTGGCCAAACAGACATAATTTGAGTTCGCTGCGGATTTTGGGCAGTGTCGGCGAGCCTATTAATCCGGAGGTCTGGAAATGGTATTATAAACATATAGGCAAAGAGCGTTGTCCAATAATGGATACATGGTGGCAAACCGAATCAGGAGCCTTTCTGATAACCCCTGTACCTACGATGCCTTTAAAACCAGGTTCTTGCGGCAAGCCGTTTTTAGGTATAGACGCCGATATATTTGATGAGTTTGGGAACAGTTGTGAATCTGAAAAAGGAGGCTATTTAGTTATTAAAAAACCATGGCCGTCAATGATGAGAACAATTTATAACGATGATAAAAGATATGAAGAAACTTATTTTTCTAAGTTCGGCAAAAATATATATCTTGCAGGCGATACCGCAAAACGTGATAAAAATGGCTATTTTTACGTTATGGGAAGGATAGACGATGTAATAAAAGTATCAGGATACAGACTTGGAACTGCTGAAATAGAAAGCGCCATAATAACACATGGAGCAGTTGCGGAATCCGCCGCTATAGGAAAACCTCATGAATTAAAAGGTAATTCAATTAAAGCATTCGTTGTATTAAAACCCGGTATTGAAAAAAGCGATTCTTTAATGGAAGACATAAAAAATAACGTAGGTACCCATTTAGGGCCTATTGCAAAACCGGATGAGATTGAGTTTGTCGAGTCCTTACCTAAGACAAGAAGCGGTAAAATTATGAGAAGGGTTTTAAAGGCGCGTGAAATGGGTATAAGCGAAGGTGATTTATCAACAATTGAAGAAGATTGACGTAATATATTATTTATAATTACGCTATATTCACGGCAGCATAATTGGTTATATTGATTGGTTAAAAAATATTCACATATTGAAATTTAAAAAAATTTACTATATTATAAAGAGATACAATATAAATAATTAATTATATACAATATAAAAATAATTAGATGAGATATAAGAAGTTTTCTTCCGTGCGGCATAAAGGCATGCAGTTTATGGGATGACAGGTTATCTATTGTATAATTATATATATAAATTATGTAAATTATCTAAATTATGGAGGGCAGCAATTGGACTTTAAGCTCATTGAAACAGAGGAAACAATTTTAGAACTTGTTAAAAAGAATGAAAAGCATATAAAGAATATTGATAATATTCTGGTTTTCGGTGTTTTTGAAGGAGAGGAAAAAACCTTTCTGGATAATAGTTCTTTTGAAAAATTAGATTTAATTTATGAAAGAATTAATAAAGTTGATTTTAAGGCTAAAAAAGATAAAAAATTATTAATAGAATATCCTTCGTATGTACTGGTTGCAGGATTAGGGAAAAAGAGTAATTTTAATACCGATGTCATCAGAAATTTTGTGTCTTCGGCATGTAAGACTGCAAAAAGCTGCGTTTTGGAAAAAATTTTAATTGTTATGCCTGACAATATATTGAAAAAAAATGATTTATTTTATGCAGGAGCCGCAATTGTTGAAGGTGCAGAACTTGGGACCTATGAATTTAAAAAATATAAATCTGAAGTAAAATCTGGAACCAAAGGCAAAAAAGAAAATGCTCATAACGAAAATATTGTAAAAAAAGTTGAGGTTTTTTTTAAAGATTTAAAGCTAATCAAATCAGATTTAAATGAAATAAAAGAAGGATTTGCATTTGGAGAAATTACATCCTCCGCTACAAATTTTGCAAGGGATTTAGTTAATGAACCGGGCAATGTAATCAATCCTGAATATCTGGCTTCAGTTGCCCGAGAAATATCTAAGGATAATAATTTAAAATGTAAAATATTTGATGAAAATAAGATTGTGGAACTTGGAATGAACGCATTTTACGGAGTTGCACGCGGATCTAAAAATCCTCCCAGGTTTATCCATCTTCAATATAATAATAGCAATAGCAATGATAAAAAAAATAAAAATAATAAAAACTGTCAAAAAGATAAAGTTAAAAAAATTGCCATTTTAGGAAAAGGTATTACGTTTGACAGCGGCGGGCTTTCCTTAAAACCTGCCGACTATATGACAACGATGAAATCTGATAAATCAGGCGCTTGCAGTGTTCTTGCTGTAATGAAATATATAAATAAAATCTCTCCTGATGCCGAAGTTTACGGTATTATAGCTGCCTGCGAAAATATGCCGGGAGGCGGAGCGCAGAGACCCGACGATGTGGTAAAAGCGTTAAATGGGAAAACTATAGAAATTGATAACACCGATGCGGAAGGAAGACTTACGCTTGCAGATGCGCTGTCATATGCATGCGATTTGGGCGTTGACGAGATAATTGATCTGGCTACTTTGACCGGCGCTTGCGTTGTAGCTCTTGGCGAATATACTTCCGGCATAATGGGTAATAATAAAGAGCTCATTGAAAATATTCTTTCAATTTCAAAAACAGCCGGAGAAAGAATGTGGGAACTGCCTTTCGATGATAATATGAGGAAGAAGCTGCAAAGTCCGATAGCTGATTTAAAAAATGTGGGGAACAGATATGGCGGAGCTATAACAGCAGGTATGTTTCTGGAAGAATTTGTCCTGGAGAATATCAAATGGTGCCACATAGATATAGCAGGACCGTCGTTTACCAAAACCGGCTTTGGCTATAATACAAAGGGAGCTACCGGAGTTGGCGCGAGAACATTATTATATTATTTAAATGAGCTAAAATAGTTTAATATTTTTATTAAATAGTTATTAAAATTTTTTTTAGAAGTTTGTGCCATATTATTTATTTATTATTATGATTATGTCAATATTGCAATATATAAAAATATACTAATATGCAAAATATAGCCGAATTAAAAAAATATCTGAACAAATCCAATAAGATGCATATATACAAATAAATTACTAAAATATTTTTTATTTAAAAAATTGAAAATTACGGTATAATTCTAACTATGGAACAAAATTCTTTTTTGCCTATTTTGATAATGCTTGTAATAGCTATATTGTTTGCGGTTTTTACGATAGTTTTTTCCTCATTTTTGGGCAAAAGGACGTACGAAAAAGGTAAGCTAAAGGCATATGAATGCGGTATTGAACCTATTGGCGAGCCTCACGCCAGGTTTGATATAAAATTTTATTTAATTGCAATATTTTTTTTATTGTTCGATATAGAAGCACTATTTTTATTTCCATGGGCAGTGGTGTTTTCAAGCCTTGGATTATACGGATTTGTTGAAATGTTTTTGTTTATAGCCATTTTGGTTTTTGGGCTTATTTACGTATGGAAAAAAGGAGCACTTAAATGGGATTAGAAGATAATCTGGGGGATAATGTTCTTACCGCAGCCTTAGATAAATTGGTTTCGTGGGGCAGAAAATGGTCAATATGGCCGGCTACTTTCGGCTTAGCCTGCTGCGCTATTGAAATGATGACGACAGCATCGTCAAGGTATGACATTGACCGTCTGGGGCTGATATTCCGCTCGACTCCGAGGCAATCTGATTTAATGATAGTTTCAGGCAGAGTTTCTTACAAAATGGCACCTGTAGTAAAAAGACTTTATGATCAGATGCCTAATCCAAAATGGGTAATTGCGATGGGCGATTGTGCATGTTCAGGCGGACTGTTTAATGTTTACAGCGTTGTTCAGGGCGTAGACCAGATTATACCCGTAGATATTTATGTACCAGGGTGTCCTCCGCGTCCCGAAGCTCTTATCTACGGTATCGTGAAATTACAGGAAAAAATTGAAAAAGGAACTTTAAAAAGATAAGTTTTCAGTAAATTTTTTTAAGGAACTTTAAAAAGATAAGTTTTCAGTAAATTTTTTTTTAATGATTTATTATACTAACAAATAATTTTAATTTTAATTTTAATTTGATTTGTTCAAGATTTAATCTTTCTTTTACGTTTAACTTGGGTTACGTTAAATTTTAGATCTAATATATTAAATATATGAAAAATGGAAATATGGAAACGTTTTTTGCGCTAAGTGTAATTAAAGATGTAATGCAGCGGTGTATAATTTCAACAGATACTTCCAATGATGATGTGCGTGTAACAACGACAAAAGAAAATTTGGTTGAATTAGTCAAATTTATGAAAGAAGATTCAAGGCTTAATTTTGATATGCTTTCCGACCTTTTCGGAGTTGATTATCCAAAAAGAACTGAAAGAATTGAAGTTATATACAATTTGTATTCTACCAAAAATAATTTTAGAATATTTGTTAAATGCCAAAGCAAAATAGATGAACCCGATTACCCAAGTTTAACCTCAATTTATGAGTCTGCTAACTGGTTTGAAAGGGAGGTTTATGATTTGTTTGGCTTGAAGTTCAAAGGGCATCCTCATCTTGAACGGATTCTTAATCCGGAGGATTGGGATGGACATCCTTTATTAAAAGACTATCCTTTAAGAAAAAGACCGTCTGTAGAAGAATTAAATTTTGATGCCCCTGGTTTTCTTGAAGAAAAAGATTTTGGGAATAAATAACACATATAATATATACAATATTAATTGAGTTGCAAATATGTTTGAATATAAAGATTTTCTTATTGACGTTGAAAATTTTGTTGTAAATATAGGGCCTCAGCACCCGAGTACGCATGGTGTACTCAGAGTCATCGTCCAATTAGACGGAGAGACAGTCGTACGTGCCGAGCCTATTATAGGCTATCTGCACACAAGTATGGAAAAATATGCAGAATTCAGAACATATCATCAGGCGGAAACTATTACAGACAGGATGGATTATGTTTCGGGCGCTTCTAATAATTTGGGCTATATACTGGCAGTCGAAAAATTGTGCGGCGTTAAAGCTACAAAACGTGCTGAATATGTTAGAGTCATTTTAGCTGAACTTACAAGAATAAGTTCGCATTTAGTCTGGCTTGGAACGCATGCCGTCGACCTTGGAGCGCTGACCGAATTTCTCTATTGTTTTAGAGAAAGAGAGCTTATATTAGACATAATTGAAACATTAACGGGCGCAAGAATGACGCCGTCGTTTTTCAGGGTAGGCGGACTGGCAAAGGATATTCATAAAGATTTTGTCGCAAAAACGCGAGATTTTATAAAAATATTTCCTGAAAAAATAAACCAGTATGAAGCGCTTTTAACAAATAACAAAATCTGGTTTGAAAGAACTAAAAACGTTGGCATCATTTCCAAAGAGGACGCTGTTGATTTTGCCCTTACCGGCCCTTGTTTAAGAGGGAGCGGATTAAAATACGATGTAAGAAAAATAAATCCTTATTCCGCTTATGAAGATTTCGATTTTGACGTGCCGACGGGTGACACAGGCGACGTTTACGACCGATATATTGTGAGAATGGAAGAAATGAGACAAAGTTTGAAGATTGTCAGTCAGGCTTTAGAAAATATTCCGGAAGGTGAATTTCTGAACTACGATACATATCCGTTATATGTCATACCGCCAAGGAAAAGAGCTCTGACTACAATGGAAGGTATGATTTCATTATTTAAATACGGAATGGAGGGCATTAAACCTCCTAAAGGAGAAGCTTATGTGTCAATTGAAAACCCGCGCGGCGAGTTGGGATATTATATGATATCCGACGGTTCAGCTTTTCCTTATAGGATGAGGGTTAGACCGCCCTCTTTTTGCAATGTCAGCGCTTTAAATAAAATGACAAAAGGACATTTGCTGGCAGACCTTGTTTCAATATTAGGAAGTATTGACATACTGCTGGGTGAAATAGACAGATAAAATAAATATAGTACATATGATTAATATCAAGATTTCTTATGTAAAAAAAATTTATTATTAAAGTTAAACTTAACTGATTAATTTTTCACTGTTATTAATATTAAATTAACAAAAAAATATTAAAATTTTTCAGCATATATTTATATGAATTTAGTTGACAAGTATGAAAAAAAGATAGACATAGAAGCCTTTAAGCCATCCGGCCGCGGTCAGATTTCTTCTATATTAAGCTGGAATGGTGTAGCTTTGCTTAATGACGAAGATAATAAAATTGACCTTGCGAGATGCTACATGGCTGAACTGCAGAAGCTTTCCTGCGGCGTATGTATTCCATGCAGAATCGGAACATCAGTAGCTTTGGAACTTCTTGAAAAAATCTGCAACGGAAAGGCTGACATGAAAGATTTAGACAAGTTGCATAAAGAATGCAAATGGATAATGTCCTCTTCTAAATGTACGGTAGGCACGATGGGACCGGCTGCCGTCAAAGAATTGATAGAAAATTTTAAAGAAGATTTTGAAAAAGCAATATTAAATAAAGAAATAATACATAAAAGTAATTACATTGTAAAAGTTACAGCCCCCTGTATTAACGGATGCCCTTCAAAATTAGATATCCCTAACTGGATAGAGAGGGTTAGAGACGGCAGATTTGAAGATGCTCTTGAATCAGCGCGCAGAAATACCCCGTTGGCAGCTATTCTCGGCAGGTCATGTTTTCATCCCTGTCAAGATAACTGCCGCAGGGCAAATTTAGATAAGTCTATTGAGATATGTCTCATCAGGCGTTATGCGGCGGATAATGAATTTTATACAAATATCAAACCGCACTTTGATATTAAAGATAACGGAATCAAAATTGCGATAATAGGTTCAGGTCCAGCAGGACTCAGCTGTGCATATTATCTCAGACTAATGGGTTATATGCCGGTTATATTTGAAGCTCTTCCGGTTTTAGGCGGTATGATGAATGTAGGGATACCTAAATACAGGCTCACGCAGGAATTATTAGACAAAGAGATTAACTATATACTTTCCACAGGTATAGATTATAAAACTGATAAAAGGTTGGGAAAGGATTTTTCCATAAAAGATTTATTTAACGATGGATTTAAAGCAGTTTATCTGGCAGTAGGCGCGCATAAAGGTCAAACTATAGGTTTGCTTGGGGAAAACGATAATCTGAAAGGTTTTTTTGAAGGCGTTAAGTTTTTAAGGGATGTTGCTTTAGGAAATCATATAGAAATAGGCAAAAAAGTTATAATAGAAGGCGGCGGCAATGTTGCTATGGACTGCTGCAGAACAGCTTTAAGATTAGGTTTCAAGGAAGTCATTGTAGTTTATAGAAGAGCAAGGGAACAGATGCCGGCCGCTGCTTATGAAGTCGATACGGCTATCGAAGAAGGGGTTAAGTTTGAATTCTTGACGGAGCCTATAGAAATATTAAATGAAAACGGTTTAGTCAAAGGTGTAAAATGCCGCCGCATGAAATTAGGAGAGCTTGATGCCAGCGGAAGAAGAAGCCCTGTTGAGATACCCGGTTCCGAGTTTAATATAGACGGCGATTCTTTTATTATGGCGGTAGGTCAGGTGCCGGATGTTGATTTTTTGAAAGATATCCCTGAAATAAGATTGACTAACCGGAAAACAATCATTGTTGACGAATATACAAATATGACCGATTTGCCGGGAGTTTTCGCAGGCGGCGACGCGATGACGGGACCTATAAGCATAGTAAATTCGAACAGGGACGGTAAAACAGCAGCTAAAAGAATTGACGAGTATATACGAACAGGAACTTTTACCATAACAGACGACGACGTTTTTGAACATTTTCTTGAGAAATTAGGCGTATATGATAAAAATGAAGTAATAGATTATCCGGATTTTCCGAAAGGCAATTTTCCGCCGGAACAGATTCAGGAGAAAGTTGAAAATCGCATAAGCAATTTTACCGAGGTAGAAAAGGGATTTACAGCCGACGATGTTATGTATGAAGCTACAAGATGTATGAGATGTTACATGATGATACTTATAACATTTAAAATCATACCATCTTTAGGAACTGTTTCAGTACCTCATGCAGGGATTATATGATGATGATACTTATTACATTTAAAATCATCCGATATTCTTTTTATAAGCTGTAATTTGCTTTTTGATTATGCGATGATGATACTTGTTACATTAAAATCATGGTTAATATCTGGTCTGAGCGAATAATATAATTAATATAACTATAATATGGATATCGAAATAATTATAAACGGAAAAAAAGTGATGACGAAGACGGGGTTTACTGTACTTGAAGCCGCCTCTCAGTCAGGCGTTAGAATACCTGTTTTATGTTATCTAAGAAGATTAAAACCTATAGGTTCATGCAGGATATGTTCCGTTGAGGTTAAAGGTGTTAAAAATACATTGCCTGCTTGTGTTGCGCGGGTGAAAGAAGGCTACGAAATATCAACAAATACCGAAAAAGTATGGGATGTCAGAAAAGCGGCTCTTTCGCATCTCTTATTAGACCATCCCTTAGATTGTCCTGTATGCGATAAATCAGGCGATTGCCTGCTGCAGGATTTATCTTTTGAATTTGGACTCACCGTTCAAAAAAATAAAAAATTATATCCGGACAGGACGCAAATTTTTAAAAGCGATATTATTGAATATACAGCAACGAGGTGTGTTCTATGTTCAAGGTGCATAAGGGTCTGTTCCGATATGTACGGAAATCCTTTTTTGCAAATAAAAAGCAAAGGATATAACGGTTATATAGGACTAAAGCATGAAGATAAAACAGAAAAAGGAGCTATCCCAGAGGGAAGCGCATTTTTAGAGATAAAAAATGATAAGAATTATTTAGACTGTTATTATTGCGGTAATTGTATAGAAGTGTGTCCTGTCGGAGCATTGCTTTCAAAACAGTCAAAATTTAAAGAAAGGTACTGGCAGGAATCACCTTTTTCTTCAGTGTGCGATAAATGTTCTGCTGCTTGCAGAATTGAATACTATAGATACTCTAAAGATGAGTCTCTTGTCAGGACAGCCGCTGCATTCGGCGGATATCTTTGCAGAAGCGGATTTTTTTACGACGCTGTAGGTAAAAATTTGAAAAATGATGATTATTACGTTAAAAGCCCTCTAGTTAGAATAAAATCAGATTTTTCAAACTGCGATTATACCGCTGCGCTAAGCCATTTGGCTGACAGGTTGAAAAATATTATACAAAATAATGAGATGAACAGCACTGCTGTAATAGTTTCTTCATCAGTTTCTACGAATGATGGCTATTTAATTTCTAACTTTGTTAAAGATGTTTTGAAACCTGCAGGCTTTGATATAGACAAAACAAGTTTCTATCGTAAAAATTACTTGAAATTTAAAGAAATATTCAAATCTGAAGAAAATTTTGAAATCAATGCTATTCAAAATTCTGATTTTATTTTATATATAGGCTCAATTGAAGATGAAATACCTTATGCTTCGTATAATATTATGAAGAGCCATAGAGAACACAGCGGTAAATTAATTTTAATAGATATTTCAGATGCTAATGCCAAAAAAAGAAGTAAAAGTTTTACAAGATTTGAAGATATAGCTTCAGCAAAAATTGACATAAATAAAGATTATGACGGTGATTTGCATAAATATCTTAATGAACTCAGGCAAAATCTTTATGATTTTAATTTTAAAAAGACCGACATAACAGTTGATACTATTCTTAAAAATAATACTATATCAATTATTTTAGGCGATAATTTTATGTCTTTGGCGCAAAGAGATAAAGAAATGCTTATACTTAAGGAAATTACAGGCTTTTCAAGAGACGAACAAAAAATAGTCTATGTTTTTCCTCTTATAAAACCTTTCAATTACAGAGGTCTTATTGCGGCAGGAATAAATAACAAAGATGAATATTTATCTTATGAAAATATTATTAGCGGTATAGAAAATGGACAGATTAAAAATTTAATTTATTTTGGAGATTATGAAGAACCGGAACATAATTTTAACGGTTTGAAATTATCAAGATATATAACCGATTTAAATTTTGTTGCTGCTTTGTCTTCAAAAATAAGCAGTATAACCGCCATGGCCGATATTGTTTTGCCTGTGCACGATTTCTTAGAATATAAAGACGGGTATTTTGAAAATTTCGAAGGCAAGACGATTCATATAAATAATGAGTTTAATTTAGGGGAATACCGATATAGTATATCTGTAATTTTAGACGCTATGTCTTCTAAACTCGGCATTTATTTCAATGCCAAGGATATATCCGATAAATTTTTAGAAATAATTAGTGCAAACAAAACAAACCATTTTAATAAAATTAAACCAAAAAGTAAGTTTTATTATAATGATGCCAGTAAATTATTTTATTAAAATAATGATAAAGTTTTAAGGTATATAATAAGATTATGATATTCTGGTTAATAACAACGCTGATAAAAATATTGCTTGTGTTCGGAGTGCTGCTTCTGTCGGCGGCTTATCTGACGCTTTTAGAGCGCAAGGTGGCAGCCCGGATACAAAATCGGCTTGGACCGATGGAAGCAGGTTTCCACGGAATACTGCAGCCTATAGCGGATGGCATAAAACTATTTTTTAAAGAAGATATTATACCTGCCGATGCTAACAAAATATTATTTATTCTTGCGCCTATTATTGTTGTTATTCCTGCATTGACAACATTTGCAGTTATTCCCTTCGGGGCTCCGATAAGAATATTAGGGCATATTGTTCCTCTGCAAATTACAAACGTAAATATAGGGATATTGTTTATATTAGCGCTGTCGTCGCTGGGAATATACGGCGTGGTAATAGGAGGTTGGGCATCAAATAGCAAATATTCATTGCTGGGAGCTATAAGAACCGCTGCACAGATGATAAGCTACGAACTGTCGCTTGCTCTTTCAATTATAGGCGTAATTATGATAGCAGGAAATTTGAGTCTGGCGCAGATTGTTTCATCGCAGGCACATATGTGGTTTATAGTCTATCAGCCGGTCGGATTTTTAATTTATTTAATTGCTTCCACAGCTGAAATGAACAGAGTGCCGTTCGACCTTGGCGAGGCGGAAGGGGAGTTAGTTGCAGGTTTTCATACGGAATATTCAAGTATGAAATTTGCATTTTATTTTATTGGAGAATATGCACAGATAGTAGTAAATTCTGCCATTATCACCACACTTTTTCTTGGCGGATGGGAAGGACCCTTTCTTCCTTCAGTGCTATGGTTCGTATTAAAAGTTTTTGTTGTAACACTAATTTATATATGGTTCAGATGGACATATCCAAGGTTGAGATATGATGAGCTTATGGACCTGGGCTGGAAGATTTTACTTCCTTTAGCGCTGGCAAATATTGTTGTTACAGGATTTATAATGATATTATTGGGAAAATAATAATAGCTATGGATACTAAAAAAGAAGAAAATTCGTTAATATTAATATCGAAAAACTTTCTTATAGGATTGAAAACGACGCTCGGGACTTTTTTTAAAAAACCGGTTACTTTTCAATATCCTAAAGAACGTCTGAGATTGGCAGAAAATTTTAGGGGATTTCCGAGACTTAATATTAACAAAGATAAATCGTTAAGATGTGTAGCATGTATGCTATGTCAGACGGTTTGTCCTTCAGAGGCTATAAAAATAAATACAGGTTATGTAGATTATGGAAATGAGCATGAGCTTACGGAAAGGCAAAAACATAACCATAGTTTGGATAACATAGCTTCGGGTATTATTAATGACGGAAGAAGACACCCCGAGTCATTTGAAATTGATTTGCTGAGGTGCATATGCTGCGGCTATTGCGAAGAAATTTGTCCTGAAGAAGCGATTAGTATGTCTGACAAGTATGAGTTTGGATTTTATACCAGAGATGAAGGAATATTTGGAATAGATAAATTAATTAAGCTATAATTATAATTTTTATGCTAATTAAATTGATTTAATAAGTTAAAACATTGCAAACATGCGAGGTTAATTTTGGATGCGCTTTTTTATATATTTTCAATAATTGCAATTTTTTCTGCGCTGATGGTAATATTAGTAAAAAATCCATTAACGTCTGCATTGTACGTTGTCTTGTGCTTTTTTGCTCTGGCCGGATTTTATATTCTTTTGAATATGCAATTTTTGGCAGCAATGCAGATTTTAGTCTATGCGGGAGCAATAATCGTTCTAATAGTTTTAGTTATCATGTTGCTTAATTTAGCTAAAGCCAAAGATACAATTAAAGATTTTCATCAGTTGTCCGTTGGCATCATATCCGTTTTACTGTTATTCGTGGAAATTATATTGTATCTTAATACAGCAGGCGAAACTAAACCCACAGGTATCTATACAAATGCGGTGATTAATAAAATAGGAAATACGCAAATTATAGGTCAATTTTTATTTACCAAGTATGTTTTTCCGTTTGAGGTAGCTTCAATTTTACTATTAGTTGCGGTTATAGGTGCTTATATTTTCGCTAAAAAATAATATATTTTATGTATTTAATTATTTAAAACGGATTCAATAACATGAATGTAAATGTAAATGTGAATGATTATCTTGCGGTAGCATCGATTATCTTCTGTATCGGTGCATTAGGCGTTCTGATAAGAAAAAATCTTATAACAATTTTTCTAAGTTTGGAATTAATGTTTAACGCAGCTAATTTAGGCTTTGTTGCCGTTTCTGAATATTTAAATTTAATAAGCGGTGATATTTTTGTTATATTTATTATGGTTGTTGCCGCTGCCGAAGCAGCAATTTTGTTAGGCATTGCCATTGCTTTTTATAGAGAAAAAGGCGCAATTAGCATGGACAAAGCAAATGAATTAAAATTTTAAATAAATATAATCTATAAATCTTTTCATATTTTTAAATTCTTTTATTAATTTGAAAATTTAAATAATAATAAGATATTAAAATTAAAAACAAATATTTGTGTTTTATAGTTAAAACATTACTATTCTTTCGGAAAATATTTGTTCAATAATATATTTAGCGATTAATGTAAATTAATATAAGATTAATATAATTTAAAAGGTATATTATATTACAATGAATTCAAAAGATTTAATAGTTTGGCTGATTCCTTTTTTTCCGCTGCTCGGCGCAATTTTATGGGGGGTATTCGGAAAGTATCTCAAAAATTATTCCGGATATTTAGGAAGTTTATTCATCGTTATTTCATTTATACTTTCGACCGTAATATTTTTTATGGTAGCTTACGGGCATGGTTTTACCTCTACGTTGTATCCTTGGATTGACGCATCATATTTTAAGGTAAATGTATCAACTACAATTGACCGATTGTCTGTAGTAATGTTAGTTATGGTCACTGGTATAAGCGCCTTAGTTCATATTTATTCAATAGGCTATATGAAAGACGATAAAGGTTTTGCAAGATATTTTTCTTATCTGAATTTATTTGTATTTTCGATGATAATGCTGATAATGGCAAATAATTTTTTAATGCTGTATGTATTCTGGGAAGCAGTCGGATTATGTTCATATGTTCTCATAGGTTTCTGGTATGAAAAAAAATCAGCGGTAGAAGCTGGAAAAAAAGCTTTCATTGTAAATAGAATAGGCGATTTTGGATTTGCACTGGGAGTTATGCTGATATTTATAACTATCGGCACATTAAATTATTCAACCGTTTTTTCCGATATACATACATTACCTCCTTATTTAATTACAACTATTGCTTTGTTGCTTCTTGCCGGAGCAGTAGGCAAGTCTGCACAATTCCCGCTTTATGTCTGGTTGCCCGACGCTATGGAAGGACCGACTCCTGTCAGCGCGCTTATACATGCAGCAACTATGGTAACAGCCGGTGTGTATCTTATAGCAAGATGCCACGTTATATTTTCTTATTCTCCAGATGCTTCTGATGTGGTATTAATAATCGGTGGAACGACTGCTTTTATTGCGGCTTTTATTGCTATGACCCAGTTTGATATAAAACGGATAATTGCTTATTCTACTATCAGTCAGATAGGCTATATGTTTATGGCAGTGGGTATAGGTTCTTATGCTGCGGGAATGTTTCATTTATTATCGCATGCAATATTTAAAGGTCTTTTGTTTTTAACTGCAGGCAGCGTAATGCACGGGATGAGCGGGGAGTTAGACCTGAGAAAAATGGGCGGTTTATATTCAAAGATGAAGAAAACAGCTATTACGTTCATTGTTGGCGGTCTTGCGCTGTCAGGAATACCGCCTTTTTCCGGATTTTTCAGCAAAGACGCGATACTTGCCTCATTATTTAATAAAGGAGATTATTTTTTCTGGGTTATAGGAGAACTTGTTGCTTTTATGACTGCATTTTATATTTTCAGACTTATTTTTAATGTTTTTTTCGGAGAATCTCATGTTGATAAAAATTTACATGTACATGAATCGCCAAATATAATGACTATCCCGCTGATAATATTGGCTTGCTTTGCTGCCGTATTTGGTTTTATAGGCATGCCGCCGTTTAATCATTCTATATTTTATAACTTTATAAACAAAGATTTTGCGAATTCATTTAATTTTGCTCCGGCTATAAATAATTATCCATGGTATCTGTTGAGTGCAGTTTCCGTAATTGCAGGTCTTACCGGAATATATACCGCCTATGTTTTTTATATAAAAAAATCATTTGATCTTGAAAAACTTAAAAGTAAATTTAAACCTATATATGATCTTTCATATAACAAATTATACGTTGATGAAATATATGATTTTGTGATAGTGAGCCCTGTGAAAAATTTCTCTATTTTTTTATGGAGGGTGGTAGATACCATTTTTATAGACGGTGCAGTCAATGGTATAGCACAATGGATAAGCGTTACTTCGTCAAAAGTAAGAAAGGTGCAAAACGGAATGTTAATGAGCTATCTTTTTACATTAACCCTCGGAGTCATTGCACTTCTGGCTTATTATTTTGTAAAATAAAAATGAGCATTGAAAATGAGAATGACTATAAAAAATTTAATTAACTTAAGAAATATATTATTTATCTAACAGGAAATTATATGAGTATTTTTTTAAAGTATATTTTATCAATAATAATTTTTTTTCCTCTGTTGTCCGCCTTCATTTTAGTTTTTGTGAATAAGAAGGCAGAGGGGTTGCTAAGAAATTTGGCTACGATTTTATCGTTTGCAGAATTTGTGATTTCTCTATTTTTATTTATATACTTTAAGTCAAATACCTATGAGTTTCAATTTATAGAAAGGTTCAGCTGGATAAGAGAATTTGGAGCGTCTTATTTTCTCGGTATTGACGGCGTAAGTTTATTTATGATACTGCTTACTACGTTGATGACATTCGTATCTTTATTATCAAGCTACAAATATATTAAAGACCACGTTAAAGAATTTGTTATTTTAATGCTTGTGCTTGAGACATTTATGCTTGGAACATTTGCTTCCTTAGATGTTCTGCTATTTTACCTGTTCTGGGAATTTATGCTTATTCCTATGTATTTTATTATAGGTATGTGGGGCTCGGGAAGAAGAATTTATTCAGCCGTAAAATTTATCTTATATACGTTAGCCGGTTCGCTGATAATGCTTTTTGGACTTATTACGATATTTATATTGCATTACGAGCAAACTGGCGATTTTACATTTAATTTATTAAAGCTGTATAACACTAATATCCCTTTAACGCTGCAGATAGTCTTGTTTATTGCGATATTCTTAGGATTTGCAGTAAAAGTACCTGTGTTTCCGTTTCATACATGGCTGCCTGATGCTCATACCGAAGCGCCTACCGCAGGGAGCGTTATTCTGGCAGGCGTTTTGCTGAAATTCGGCGTTTACGGTTTTTTTAGATTTGCAATTCCTTTAATGCCTGAAGCGGCACTTATACTTACGCCGATTATACTTGTTCTTGCGGTAATCAGCATTATATACGGCGCATTAGTTTCTATAGTGCAAAAAGATTTAAAAAGATTGGTCGCTTTTTCAAGCGTATCTCATATGGGTTTTATAATGCTGGGATTGTTTGCTATGACCGCGGTTAGCGTTGACGGGTCGGTTCTTCAAATGATAAATCACGGTATTTCTACAGGCGCTCTTTTTCTTTTTGTCGGAATGCTTTACGAAAGACGGCATACGAGACTCATTGCAGATTTTGGCGGTTTAGCCAAAAAAGCTCCGATTTTAGCCGCCTTATTTATGATAGCTGTTCTGTCTTCGGTTGGACTGCCGGGATTAAACGGGTTCGTCGGAGAATTTTTAATTTTAGTCGGGTCGTTCAAGCAATATACAATATTTACTATATTTGCAACAAGCGGGATTATTTTTGCCGCAGTTTATTTGCTGTGGATGTTTCAAAGAGTTATGTTTCAGGATATAACAAATCAGAAAAACGAGGACTTTAAAGATATGACCTTCAGAGAGATAATGACTGTTTTGCCGCTAATTTTACTAATGTTTTTTATAGGTTTATATCCGGATGTATTTTTAAGCAGAATAAACCCGACTGTTGTTCATTTTGTAAATATAATAGAACATAATAAATACGCTTATAATTTAATTAAAGCAAAAATGGGGTTGTTCAATGCTTGATTTAGCGCAAATTTATAACGGTTACTATTTTGAGAAAAGTTTATTAAGTATAATGCCGGAAGCAGTGTTGATAGTTTTTGCTTTTTTAATTTTATTAGCAGGGCTATTTAATAGTCCTTCTAAGAATAGCCTGAATTCTTACTATTTAGCTTTAATAGGTATAGCGTTCTCTTTTCTTTATCTTTTTATGCTATCAGACCATACAATAAAAGGTTTTTATGGCTCAATTATTTTTGATAAATTTGATGTATTTTTATTTACGGCTATATTATTATCCGGTTTTCTTACTATTTTGATGTCGAAAAATTATTTTGATACGCGCAGCGTTTTAATGCCGGAGTATTATAGCCTCGTTCTGTTTTCGGTTTCTGCGATGATGCTTTTAGTAGCCTCGCTCAATCTTATTATGATTTTTCTGTCAATTGAATTTATGTCGATATGCGCCTATATTTTAACCGGTTATTTAAAGGGTGAATCAAGGAGTACGGAAGCTGCAATGAAATACTTTGTGCTCGGTACTTTCGCATCCGCTTTTTTATTATTCGGTGCTGTTTTTATATATGCCGCTACAGGACATTTAAGTTTATATAAAATACATAATTTTATATTTAAGCAAAATTATAAAGTGCATTACGCTTATAATCTGCACACATTTTTGGCGATAGGACTAATTTTACTGTTAGTTGGACTGGCGTTTAAAATGTCCTTATTTCCTTTTCATGCATGGACGCCGGACAGTTACGACGGAGCTCCTACGCCTGTTACTAATCTTATGGCGACAGGAATAAAAATTGCCGCTTTTGGCGTTTTTATAAGAGTTTTTACATCGATATATCATTTTGACGTATTTAATTTCTATAATATTTTATGGATTTTAGCTATATTGACGATGACTTTCGGAAATTTTGCCGCCTTGCTGCAGACCGATTTAAAACGGCTCATAGCTTATTCGTCCATTGCTCAGGCAGGTTACATATTGATTGGCGTCATAGCTGGGGGGTACTACGGGATATCCGGAACTTTATTCTACTTGCTTGCATATGTTTTTATGACGGCGGGAGCATTTGCAATTATTATTATGTTTGAAAATTTAAATTTAACATCTGTTGACATAAAAAGTTATTCCGGTCTAGGATATAAATATCCGCTTGCAGGCGCTGCTTTTTCTTTTTTTCTGCTGTCTCTGGCGGGAATACCTGTAACATCCGGCTTTATGGGGAAATTTTTTGTGTTTTCTGCTGCAATTAAGTCCGGCTATTATTGGCTTGTTTTTATAGCATTATTAAATAGTGCATTTGCGGCATATTATTATATTAAAATAATTGTCAAAATGTATATGATAGACGATGAGCAACCAAACATTCCGAATAATTATAACAATATGGCTGCAGCTCCAACTAATGGCACTGGCGCGCGCGCATCTGCAAACGGTGAAACAGGGCTAGTAAAAGAAAAAGCTGTTCCGTCTGCTTTGCTCATAGCCGTCATAATATGTCTAATCTTTACTTTGATACTCGGCATATTTCCGCAGCCGTTTATCAGTTTTGCATCCAAATCGGTAACATCATTGTGGAGTATTTAAACCATACTTATTTAGCCCCTGCAAAGGTCAACTTTGTTTTGAAAATAGGCGAAAAAAATCCCGCAAATAATTTACACTATATTTTATCAATTATTAGAAGGATATCTGTTTTTGACAGAATAACATTTAAAATAAACGAAGATGAAAATAAACTAAAGGTAATTCCCGGCGAAACCGCCTTAAAGCAATTAAATGAAAAAGAATTACAAGAATATACAGACAATCTTGCAAAAAAATTATCAGGCGAGGATAATTTAATTATTAAAGCTTCTAATTTATTTTTCAATAAAATTAATTTAAAGAATAAATATATCTGTGCTGTTGTAGAAAAAAATATCCCGATGCAGGCGGGTTTGGGCGGCGGCTCAAGTGATGCTGCAGGAATGCTTAATATGCTAAATAAAATATATAATAACCCTCTGAATTATGACGAATTAAATAGTATCGCTATAAAATTAGGTTCAGATGTAAGTTTTTTTTTAAAGGAAGAAGATTCTTTTGTTGCCGGAAACGGCGAAATAATAATACCTATAGCAAGAAAATTACTTAAAAAATATTATATAGCAGTAATTGTGCCAAAATTTGGAGTATCGACTAAAGAAGCGTATGAAGCCTTTGATGATTTGGTATTGACAAAAAAAATAAATTACTATAATATATTGAATTTGAACTTTAGTTCTAAACATGACATATTAAAAAATATAGACAATGTAAATAATTCTGATAGCAAAAATGCAAAAAATTATTGCAATTTAAGCGGTTTAAGTGATTTAAGCGCTTTGGACGTAGGCTTAAAATTTGAAAATGATTTCGAAAATGTCATCTTAGCTCTATATCCCATACTGAAAGATATTAAAAATTTTACAACTCAGCAGAAGACGAATAAGAATGCTAATGCAGAAGTCTGTATGCTCTCCGGCAGCGGCTCGGCAATGTTCGGGGTATTTAAAACAAAAAAAGATGCATCTGCATATATTACAGCTATTGAAAATAAAAGTTTTAGCAGTCAAATAAAGTTTAGATTTTTAGGTGAAACTGATTTTAAAGAAAAACTAAATCAATTGGAAAGTTAATTTGAATAAAAAGCCTGTGATTAATGGCTAAATTTGGAGGTTCTTGTATGCAGATTACCGAGGTTAATGTTTTTCCTGTTAATGAAGAGAAATTAAAAGCTTATGTAGCTATTACATTTGACAATTGCTTTGTAGTCAGAGACCTAAAAATTATAAACGGAAAAGACGGACTTTTTGTTGCTATGCCGAGTAAAAAAAGAAAAGACGGAATATTTAAAGATATAGCACATCCGTTAAATAATGACACGAGAAATTTAATAGAATCTGCCGTATTAAAGGCATATAATGAAAAGATATCTGGCAGCACAGGCAGCAGCAGCAATAATAATAATGATGAAGACGATGATTAAAAATGATAATTTATATAAATTGATTTGCCTTAAAAAAATTAAAAACAATTAGTGTTAGTATAATAAAATTTATTATATTAATTGTATCTGTCAGTTTTGTTTCGTATTTTTATTT
Source organism: bacterium (assembly GCA_021809845.1). GTDB lineage: Bacteria > SZUA-79 > SZUA-79 > Acidulodesulfobacterales > Acidulodesulfobacteraceae > Acididesulfobacter. The sequence goes on from JAJZJW010000008.1 coordinate 78,223, forward strand.
GCAATTTTGAAATTTTAACAATTTATTTTTATGGTTTATTGGGGCGTCGACAAGCGGCAAGTCACAGGATTTTGATTCCTGCATTCGGAGGTTCGAATCCTCCCGCCCCAGCCAGTTTAGAGCGCACGTTATTATCTAAATTAATAGACAATAGAAAGTAAAAAAACTAAACAAATGGTTTCTGACGTATTTAGTAATTAATTCTACATATTAAAGGCATTTTATCGTAATTATAGCTCCTGAGATAAGGAGTTGTAAATTTGTAACTTTGTAGGTTTTAATTTTGTTATTAACAAATTTCCTATACTATAGCTGTTTCACCTAATTAAATAAATGAGGAAATGATTGCATGCTGGACAGATTAAAATTATTTACCGGTAATTCCAATTATGAATTAGCTAAAAAAATGGCCGATTATCTCTGCATCTCTCTCGGAAATGCTGATGTATACAGCTTTAGCGATGGAGAAACTTTTACAAATATCAATGAAAATGTTAGAGGTAATGATATATTTTTAGTCCAATCGACATCTACGCCGGTGGATAAAAATTTAATGGAGCTTTTAATAATGGTAGATGCCATGAAAAGAGCTTCGGCAAAAAGGATTACTGCTGTTATTCCGTATTACGGATATGCAAGACAAGATAGAAAAACTGCTTCGCGTGTGCCTATAACAAGCAAATTAGTTGCAGATTTAATTACTACCGCAGGGGTAAACCGTGTTCTGGCAATGGACTTGCATGCAGGGCAGATACAAGGATTTTTTAATATTCCGGTAGACCATCTTTATGCCGTCCCAATTATGGTCAAATATATAAAAGAAAAAAAATACAATGTATCCGATATTGTCATTGTTGCACCTGATGCGGGAGCCGTAGAAAGAGCAAGAGCTTTTGCAAAACATTTAGGAGCAACCTTGGCAATAATAGATAAGCGTAGAATTAAGGCGAATGTCGCCGAAATAATGAATGTTATCGGCGATGTGAAAGGTAAAGTAGTGCTAATGCTGGACGATATGATAGATACTGCAGGAACCATTACGCAGGGAGCTGTTGCACTGAAAGAGAACGGCGCCAGAGAAATTATAGCTATGGCAACCCACGGCGTATTATCGGGAAGCGCTATTGAAAAAATAAATAATTCACCTATCAAAGAGTTGGTAATTACCGATACCATTGACCAGAAAGATAAATTAAAAAGTTCGGAAAAAATTAAAATATTAAGTGTAGCCACTCTTCTTGGTGAAGCAGTAAAAAGGATATATGATGAAGATTCGGTCAGTTCCCTTTTTCTTTAATTAATTTTGCGAATTAGTTAATAAGAACTATTATATATTGCTTAAAAATTTGGTATAATGTGTTTTTTAATTAATAAGAAATAATAAACTAAAATAATAAAATAAATAGATAAATAGATAAATAATAAAACAAATAGATAAATAATAAAAATAAAAAGGAGATATAAGTGGAAATAATTAATCTCAATATTGATACGAGACAAAAAAAAGACAATGTAAAAGATTTAAGGAAAAACGGATTTATCCCCGGCATTATATACAGCAAACATTCTAGTCCGGTGTCAGTTTCGTTAAATTCTAAAGAGTTTTATAAAACATTTGCGAAGACATCTATTTCATCATTTATTAACGTTAACAGCGATAAACCGGAGATAAACGGAAAAACCGCAGTAATTAAAGAAGTTCAAAAAGATCCCGTAAAAGACAATGTAATCCACATTGATTTTCATGAAGTTTTAATGAATGAAAAAATAGAAATAGAAGCTGCATTGAACTTTGTCGGAAAAGCAGAGGGAATTAAATTAGGCGGGGTATTAGAACCTTTAATGAGACATATTGTTATATCCGGATTCCCCAAAGATATAGTCTATACCATAAATGTTGATGTATCCGGTCTTCTAGTGGGAGATATACTTCATGCGGGCGACTTAAAAATAGGAGATGGACTTGAACTTATAACCGACCCTGAAACTGCTGTTGTTATGGTAGCCGAACCGACTGTAGAAGAGGAAACACCAAAAACTGCGGAAGAACAGCCTAAGGCGCCGGAGCAGACTGCTGCCGCAAAATCTCAGTCATAGTCAAAAAAACGAATGGAATGAACCGATTAATATTTTAGAGAACTTTAATTCGGAAGCGTTTGGTGCGCGTGCGCTGTTTTAAATATTTATAATAATCTTAATTAGTTATAATTTTAAACTTATGCCATCAGATATATTTATATTTGGACTTGGAAATCCGGGAATAGAGTATAAATATACGCGCCACAATTTTGGTTTTATAGCGGTTGATTATTTTGCTGAATTAAATTCTTTTCCAAATTTTGTGCATAAAAAAAATTATGCTATTTCCAGTAAAACATTTTCAGATTCAATAGCGGATAAAAAAAATGTCTATCTGATAAGGCCCTTAACATTTATGAATCTGAGCGGGACAGCCGTAAATGACGTATTAAAAAAACATAATGTTTTTTGTTTTAAAAATGGGATAAAAGAAAATGGAAATAGGTCGACAGATGACGTTCCTTTAGTAGTGGTGATTCACGACGACCTTGATTTAAATTTCGGACGAATTAAGATAAAATTTGGCGGAAGCGGGGGTTCCCATAACGGCGTTATTTCAATAATTAATTCACTGCGAAGCAAAGAATTCTTAAGATTAAAATTAGGCACTAATTCCGCAATGAGAAATAAATTCAAAACCGGTGCAGATTATGTGCTCGGTCGATTTTCCAAAGATGAAATTCAGCAACTGCCTGATATTCTTAATATGTTAAGCGATATTTTAACTTCACTGATTGGCGACGGACTGACAAAGACAACGAATAAGTTCAATTCTGTTTTAAAAGGCTGATGCTTTTAAAATAATATATATAAAATACATTATAAAAAAAACATATATTAAAATACGCATATATAAAAGACATATATATAGCAGAATAACAGACATATATAAAAGATATATATAACAGACATATATTAAAATACACATATATAAAAAATAATAAAAAAGCGGAGACCGGTTGTCGTTAAAGATGGTCGAATGTTCGCTAAAATAATATAATTATAATAAAAAAAATAATTATAGAAACGATTATAATCTTAAAATAATATAATAGAAAAATAATAAAATATGGGATTGAAATGCGGTATCGTTGGTTTGCCTAATGTAGGCAAATCGACCATTTTTAATGCAATAACTTCAGGAAATGCAGAATCAAGCAATTATCCATTCTGCACGATTAACCCAAATATAGGCATTAAACCTCTGAATGATGAAAGACTTTTTAAGCTAGCCGATATAGTCGTTGAACCGGATAAAATAACTCCTACTTACGTTGAATTCGTCGATATTGCAGGACTTGTTAAAGGAGCGTCTTCGGGAGAAGGTTTGGGCAACAGATTTCTTTCTCACGTAAGAACAGTGGATTTAATTATTCAGGTAATAAGAGTATTTAAAGAAGAAGCAGTAGTGCACGTTGAAGGAGGCGTTAATCCGGTCAGAGATTTAGAAATAATTAATACGGAACTTGCGTTGAGTGACCTTGAGATAATTAGCAAACACATTCAAAAACTTGAAAAAATTGCTAGAAGCGGTGATAAAACCGCAAAACTGAATATCGATTTTTTACAAAGTGTCAGTAAAATTCTTTCAGATAATGGAAACCTAAATAGCGAAGATTTTTCCGAAGATGAAAAAAATTTATTGAGATCGCTTGGAATAATATCGATAAAACCTTTTTTATATGTATTAAACGTCGACGAAGAATTTATTCATCCTGAAAGTTCAAACAAAGAAATTGATGCTCTTTTAAAAATCGCATTTTCAAGAAATATTCCTGTTGTAAAGTTATGCGCGAGATTAGAAGAAGAACTTTCTAAACTCGATGATGACGACAAAAAGGCTTTTTTGTCCGACTTCGGACTTGAAAGCTCAGTTTTGGATATAGTTGCCAAAGAGAGCTTTAAATTATTAGGTTTAATTACTTTTTTTACACAGGGAAAACAGGAAGTAAGGGCATGGGAAATCAAAAACGGTTTTAAGGCTCCGCAAGCTGCAGGAACAATACATTCAGACTTTGAAAAAGGTTTTATCAGAGCAGAAGTTATTTCATACAAGGATTTTATAAAAGCAGGCTCCGAAGCAAATGCCGCAAAGATGGGTCTCTTAAGATTAGAAGGTAAAGATTACATTGTCAAAGACGGCGACATTATGCACTTCAGGTTTAATGTTTAAGCTCTCAGTATTAATTAGAGCAATTAGTAAGGAGTAATTGGGGCAGGTATCTATTCAAGGTTTATTTTCCTTGCTATTTTCCCGGCAGTTGAGGAGGCAGGCACCTATTCAATGACAGATACTGATTTTTCATTTAATAACTTTTAAATAATGCAGCAGGGTATTTGCAATGCCCTTTCTAACCATCATTATTGCATACGCAGCAAGGAGCAGCGCTGCTATTTTACCGGCTGCGTTTGACCCTTTTTTGCCCAAGAGCTTTATTAAAATACGTGTGTTTTTTAAAACAAAATAGACTATCAGAATATTGATAAAAAAAGCAATTGTTACGATAACATACCCATAAACCCCAACCAATATTAAAAGCGTGGTTAAAACTCCAGGTCCGACTATTAATGGAACTCCGATAGGCACTACGCCTAAGTCTGCATTATTTAAAGATTTTTTTAATCCTTCTTTTTCGGTTATCAAATTTTTTATAGATATTATAAAAAGTAAAATTCCCCCGGCTATTTCAAAGTCGTAAATTGAAATACCCATAATTAGGAAAACTAGTTTTCCTAAAAATAAAAAACCTAAACCTACCGTAAAAGCTGTGATAAGAGAATTTTTGCGTATGTGTTTTTCTTCAACATCGTCGGAATCTTTAATAAAATCAATATATATAGGCAAGATGCCGAATATATCAATTGCAACAAGGATAGGTATTGAAGCAAGAAATATGTGATAAATAGATGTTATTATAATAGTTTTCATAATGCTGCCAGAATCTAAATAAATAAATTTTATAATAATGTTTTATTGTTTTACATTTGTATCAAAAAATTATATAATATTATGAAATCTAACCCAATCTTAATATAATATAATATATAAATAAATTAAAATAACTTATACATAATAACTATTATATAATATAATCAGAGGTTAAAATGGAAAACACTAAAAATATAAATAATGCCATTAAAATCAAAGAAGGGGTCTATTATGTAGGTGCTTTTGATCCTGAACTTAAAGTTTTTGATATTGTTGTTCCTACAGAGCGCGGTACGACTTATAATTCGTATTTTATTCAAGGTAAAGAAAAGTCTGCCCTCATAGACACTGTGAAATTAAACACCAAAGACCAGTTGCTGAATAAATTAAGCGGTATTACCGATATTTCAAAGATAGACTACATTGTAATAAATCATACTGAACCGGATCATTCAGGCGCACTCCACATTATTAAAGAAATAGCAAAAGATGCCACTTTGGTATATTCAAAAAACGCACATCATTTTGTTCAGCATATTATAAAAACAGACTATAAAAATATAACCGTGGGGGACGGAGATTCCATTGATTTAGGAGGCAAAACCCTTGAATTTGTAAGCGCGCCATTTCTGCACTGGCCTGACACAATGTTTACTTATATTAAAGAAGATAAAATTTTGATGCCTTGTGACTTTCTCGGCGCACATTATTGCGACGAGAAAATGTTTAATGAATTGATAGACGACAATGATGCCGCTTTTGGTGCTTTCAAATATTATTTTGAACATATTATGCGTCCATTTAAAAATTATGCGCTAAGTGCTATCGAAAAATTAAAAAATTATGATGTCGAAATAATTGCCCCTTCCCATGGTCCTATACTGAGGGATAATTTGCAAAAATATATAGAATGGTATTACAATAGAAGTGTAGATAGAAAAAAGAACAAAAGCATAAAAAAAATCGCTGTTGTCTATGCCTCGGCTTACGGAAATACGGAGGAGATGGCAAAACACGTTGTAAAAGGGGCACAGATAGAATCTTTGACAGAGGTCGTATTATGCAATCTTATAGAGGATAATGCTAACGATGTTGTGGATATAATTGAGAATTCCGACGGCATTATTGTCGGGTCTCCTACGCTTAACGCAAAGCCTCCTAAGCCTATTTTTGATATGGTAGCATCTTTGGTGATGCTTAACGTTAAAAATAAAAAAGCTGCTGTGTTCGGCTGTTACGGCTGGAGCGGTGAAGCTGTTAAAATGGTGGAAGATATATTAAAAAGTTTAAAATTCGAAGTTTTGCTCGAAGGGCTTAAAATTCAAATGGTTCCATTTGAGGAAGATTTGGTAAAATGTGAAAAATTCGGAATGGATTTCGCTTATAAAATAACCGAACAATAGTCAACTACTAAAGAAATTTTACCCTAACAGCCTTGTAGAGGACGGGTATCCGAGCTATGATTTTTAGATGAGAAAAATAATAATATAATAATTATTTTGTTTATTTATAAAATAACCAAATAACCAAATAACAAAGCAACAAAATAATAAATCAATAAAGTGTACCTATTGCAAATGGCTGATTTTAAAGAAGTTTTAGACAGTCCTATTTTATGGCAGGACAATAATTTTAACTGGTTCACGATAATTGATGGGCGTGAAACTTTTGTGGGAAGAGGAAGAAGTGTCCCATACCCTTTAGAAGAAAATGACTGCTGGACGTTGCCAAACGGAAAAACTTTTTTGTATAAAAATGGAAAAATCAAGCCTGTTGAAAATTTAGACCGGAATATTAATATAAAGGAATGTCTTGAAAATTTATATGAAAAATTTGAGGAATCTTTTCTTTATTCAGACCCCTTAGGTTTTGTACACAAATTTAACAAAAAACAAGATATAGAAATAGCCGGTTTTATTGCTGCAGGTTTTGCGTTCGGGAATGTTACCCAGATACTTAAAATATTAGATAAAATTGATAAAATAGTTAACCATAACTTTTATGATTTTACTTTAAATTTTAAAATAGAAGATGGGTTTAAACAATTTAAAGGCATTTATTACAGATTTATAAAAGAAAATGATTTTGTCGCTCTATTTTATATTTTAAGCGAAATTATTAAACAATATGGTTCTGTTGAAAATTTTTTTATGGAAGGATATGCTTCTCATGCCTTAAATTTAAAAGAATCTATTGCCAGTTTTACGGAAAGGGCTTTAAAATTAGTTGATTATGAGAAAATTTACGGTTCACACACAACGCCAACACAAAATTCAACTAATAATATATCAGAAAATATAACCGAAAAAGCCTATTTGAAATCTCCTGAGAAAATAATGGTTTCATATTTTTTTACTTCGCCGTCTAATAATAGCCCATGTAAAAGGCTAAATTTATATTTAAGATGGATGGTAAGAAATACCGATAATCTCGATTTCGGGATATGGGCTAAAATATCGCCTTCACAACTAATAATGCCTGTAGATACCCATATTGCAAGAATATGCCGGTATATAGGATTAACTAATTTCAAAAATCCTTCTTTCAAAATGGCTATCGATATTACTGAAAATTTGAAAAAATTGGATTATTTTGACCCTATAAAATATGATTTTGCAATAACAAGGCTAGGAATACTTGACCTTTGTACCAAAAGCAAAAAAAAAGATAACTGTGAACAATGTTCTATTTTTAATATATGCAATTTAGGCTGATTTTTTAGCTGAAATTACCAAAACTTGATTTAACCATATTAAGTTAAAACAATATTTAACTTTATGTAAATTTCTTAACGAAATAACTTGTGAGCGTTATTTAGTTAACGATGAGCTTAAAACTTTGCATTAAGAACCAATTTTTGATAAAGTTTAGTTTAACTTATTTAACTTATTTAAATAATTTAAATAAGTTTTTAGTTTGGGCTTATTGCTTGTAAAAATATTACAATCAAATAAAATAGTGGGAAAATAAAATTTATGAAAATTTATAATAGGTTAGCAAATTTAGCACAAAAAAAGTTTAATTCTATTTTTAATATAACTGTAAAAAAAAAATTAGACAATGTATATTTAACCGTATTTATTTTACTAATTATTTTATTTAGTGCAATTTTCTTTGAAAATGGCAACGTCTTTGCGCTAACCGCCAAAAAATACGGCGCAAAAATTCTTAATAAAACAATAGTTATAAAAATTAATAAACGATATCAACTGACAGAAAATGTGAGCACTGATATTAAAATTTTATCGGAAAGGAGTATCGATAAATATTCCGAGGTTGTGATTCCATATTCATTAAAATACCAAAAACTTAAATTAATAAACGCATATACACTATTAAAAGGAATGTTCCGAGTGCCGCCAGGCAAGCTTGCAATAAATGTCGTATCGCCAAGTTTTGCCGTTAACTACCCAATTTATTCGGATATTAAATATTTTACAATTTCTATGCCGGCGGTAGAAACAGGGGCTGTGCTGCATTATTCATATCAAATTACATCATTTAAACCGCTAGTAAAAAACAGTGTTTTTGACACTGTCAATCTTGACAGGACTATCCCTGTTAAGCATATATCTTTAGTTGTATATTATCCTGCAAATATGAGGTTGAATATTTATTTGCATAATATTGCGAGAGCTAATTGCAGCCGTACAGTTAAAACAATAAAAAATATAAAATATAAAGTATTGCATTTAAAATTTTCAAATTTACCTGCTTTAAAAAAAGAAAACTACATGCCTTCCCTGCAAAATTACAGAAAATATATTTCTATTTCTTCGTTCAATTCGTGGGGGAAACTTTCCTCCAGACTTTATCATTTATTCAAGACTGCTGAAGTATATAATAAAAATATGGTAAATTATGTTCGCAATATAAATATAAATAAAGACGCAAAAAAGAATCTTAAAAACGAGTATATTACAGAAAATGACAACAATAAAAACAATAAAAACTATAAAAACTATAACAATAATATCAATAATAGCAATGGCATCAATAAAAGCAATAATATTAAAAATATTAGGAATGCCGATTATACCAAAGATATTAAAGATACAGCGTACAAAAATTATAAATATAATAAAGGCACAGATAAAATAAATAAAGAATTAAGAAAAATATCTAAATTGTATTATAACTTTATAAAAACATTTCAATATACAGGATTAGGCTATGGCATTAATGGATACAAACCGGTTAGTGCTGTAAAGACGTTTTCCGACGGGTTTGGGGATTCAAAATCTTTAGCAGTTTTATTTATTGCTCTGTTAAAAATTGAACATATTAAAGCATATCCCGTAATTGCGACATCGCTCAATACTTCAAATCTTAACGCGCATATTATAAATCCAATGCAATTTGATTCAGTTATAGTAGCAATAAAAATTGCGAATAAGACATTTTTTATTTTTCCCGATTCTTCTTCGATAAAAGCATTTGAACTGCCCTTTTCGCTGGCTGGAAGAGAAGGAATCGAATTATTAGGTTACGGTAAATATAAAATGCTCACGCTGCCTAAAGAAAGTTTTATTCAAAATAAAAAGCTCTATATATTTAGAGGTAAAATAAACAAAAATGGAAAAATTGCCGGTAAGATATCTTATATATACAAAGGCGTTTATGCCAAATTTGAACGGTCTAATTTGAAAAATATTAATAATTATAAAAAATCAATTAAAGCTGGTGATTTTCTTTACTCTTTTATTCCCGGCGCGAATATAAAATATTTTAAATATTCTTATATTAAAAACGTTAAAAAAAATATTGTTTTTGCATTAAAATTCAGTGATAAAAATTATATGCAGGGTTCAGGAAACAAATTTATATTTCATTTGCCGCTGCCCGCTGATAATTCTATGATGCATCTTGTGTTGCGCAATAAGAGAATTTATCCGCTCGTTATAGGCTATCCGTTTGAACACAAAGCTAAAATGATTATTGAACTGCCGGCAAAATTCACTTTATTTTATATGCCGCCTGTGTTAAATATTAGCAATACTTCAGGTAAAATATTTTCAAAATGTTCCGTTGTAAGCAATAGCGAAAATAAAAAACAATTGGTATGCACATCCAAATTTATATCTAAATCATCCAGCGTTAAACGGAAAGATTATGATAAATATAGGTCATTAATAAGGGAATATTTACAGTATGTCAAAAATTACTATGTAGGACTGCATAAATAAAAGAAATATTTTAGCAAGTAGGAGGGACAATTTTAGAGGAACAATTTTAATAGATAATTGATAATTATTAATAATAGAAATTCATAATTATTCTAATTTATTATTATTCTAATTATCAGTGTAATTATTTTTTTAATTATTTGCCTAGTTATGCAATATCTTTTTTATTAAATATTACCAGCGCTATGATAAATAATAAAATTGAATATGATAATCCGTAAATAAAACGATAAAATATAATACCTGCCGGGATATTAATTTTATAAGAAGTCTCTGTGGAGATGTTAAAAATTGAAAAATTAGGCAAAACTGTATATAAAAGATGTACAATAAAAATAGTAATCGGGCTTGCATGATGTTCAATTTTTAATTTACCGTCCACTATTACTTTTATAGGTTTAACTAACGCATTTAATCTGCTTGAAACTTCTCCTATAAATAAAATTATTATTGTAAAAACTGAGGCAAGAGCCTTGGACGTGATTAATGAAAATAAAATAGCTATTATTGCAATAAAACTCGACTCTATAATTATAAAAAAACTCTGGACAAATATAGACTGTGGCATAATTTCTAAACTAATACTGCCGAAATATACAGGCGATACGTATTTTCTCATGAGCAAAAGAACTATATAAAAAATAATTGTCATAATAACAGTTGACATGACAATAGCCAAGATAAGCCCTAATATTCTGCCTCCTAAATAATAACTGCGCTTTATAGGTTTTGTTAAATTTAAAAATATGCTCTTTTTTTCTATGTCGTCATAAATAATAGATGAGCCTATAAAAATCCCAATAAAAATATTAAATATTGAAATTGCAAATATTGAAAAATCAACCATGATTCTGCCCTGGTCTATAAAACTGGTCTGTGAAACAAAGTAACTGCCAGAAATTAAAATTAGAGCAAAAATTAAAAAAGAATAGAATATCTTGGAATTTTTAATTTCGTTAAAAGAATAGAATGCCGAATAAAGTATTTTTTTCATATTTAAAAGTTTAGAACAAAGTTTTTCAATTTTTTTTTATCTGTTTTTTTATTTGCTGATTTACTTTTTTTTGTTGTTTGTTGTTTGTTGTTTGTTTGTTAATTCACTTTTATTTTTTTATATTTGTTTTTATGTTTGTTTGCTTACCTATTTGTTTGTTAATTCACTGTTATTTTTTTATTTATTCATTTTTATTTATTCATTTGTTGTTATTATTATTAATCATTAGACTATATAAATAATTTTCTAAGGGGTTTTTGTATTCGAGATTGATGCTATCATCAATTTTTTCATAAAAATTATTCGCCTCTTTTTCTAAAGAAGACAAAGAATCATTTTTTAGCAATTTTCCGTTTACCAACACCGCTATTCTGTCGCACAACTCTTTGCTGTCGGCTAGAATATGCGAAGAAAAGAATATAGTTTTTCTTTTTTCTTTAAGATGCAATATTATATCTTTAAATTCTTTTCTGCCGATAGGGTCTAAACCGGAAAGCGGTTCATCAAAAATTAATATTTCAGGTTCACCTAAAAGAGCCACGGCGAGAGCAAGACGTTGCGTCATGCCCTTTGAATATTTATGTATCTGGGTATTTCTGGCATAATATATACCGGTCAGATTTAATACCCTTTCTATATCATTATTTCTGTTTTTAATATTTAATATCTTTGAGTAATATTTTATTATATCAATCCCTTTAAGACCCCTTGAAAAAGCCGGATTTTCCGGTAAAAAACCTAATCTGTTCCTAGATTTGTAATCTAATGAACTATATCCGTTAATTTTTATACTTCCCGAAGACGGTTTAATAAGTCCAACTATCATTTTGATTGTTGTAGATTTTCCAGCGCCGTTCGGACCAAAAAAACCTGTTACTTCTCCTTTATTAATGGCAAGAGAAAGATTATCTACTGCATTTTTCTTTATACCAAAAAAACCAACCCTGAAGTATTTAGTTATATTATTAATTTCAATCATTTAAGATAATTATTCCTGTAAAAATGTTAATTATTTATAATATTTATCATATTGTTTATTTCTGTTATATCGTTTATTATTTCATATCCATCATTTAGAAGCTTTTCTAGGAAGAAATAATTTTAAACTGTAGGGCACTTTATATTTTATTTTTTTTGATTTTAAATAAATTTCCTTGTTAATTGCATCTATTCTGACTTTTATAATATGTCTTATTAATGGATTTTTGTTATTTTTATACATTGTTTTTAGAAATAATTTTGCTTTTTTGAAATTTTGTGAATTATTGAGAAGTTTTATATATAAAAATTCAAGATATTTAGGGCTTCCTTTAGTATTAACTGCATATTTAAGATAATGTGCAGCTTTAGCATAATTTCCAAGATTATAAAAATAATTAAATGAAATTAGAAACGGAATGTTCCAGTTCATTTTCATATGTTTAAGTCCTAATTTAAGGATTTTAATCGCCCTTTTTGGTTTCCCGGCAAGTCCAAGAAGAGTTCCCGATGCTTGATAGGCATAATTAAATCTTTTATTAAGCTTAACCGTTATCAGCGAAATGTTATACATGTATGGATAATGCAAATATGCTAATTTATTGGAACTTGCTTCCTGGACAAATAATGTCCAAAAATAATCTGAAAACAAAGTATTGAAATTTAAATCGACAAATTCAATGAATTCCGGTTTTACAGATGAATATTTAAGAAAAGTTAATAATTTATTATTTGCTTGTTTTTGAGCGTAATTAATTTTAGAAAAAGAGAAGAAAATTGTATAAACAAGAAATAATGAAAATAATAAAATCAACGATTTTTTTAAAAGATGATGATGATGCAGATAAAGATGATTTTTCATATTTTTTGGCTAATTTTTTGTATTTGACAGTAATTTAGTTTTTTGTCGGCGTAAAAAATAATAGAACATTACTTTAGTATGTTTTATATAAAATATATTATACATTGTAATTATAACTGCGCAAAAAATCAAATACTTTTTTATAAGTTTGACCCCGCTTTTAACCTATTATGCTTTTCGCGACAATTTGTTTTTCAGTTCTTAAGTTTCAATAACTGAAGATAAAGGTTGATATTTTCTTCTGCAAGCATATAGGGATTAAAAATCCCTGTTATTTTTTTGTAACAATTATTGCCAAGTTTGTTGAGCATCTTTTTATTGTCTATAACATTGAGGATTTTATCGGCAAGTTCATAAAAATTATTTTTTTCAAACAGAATGCCTGTTAATCCGTCATCTATAATTTCAGGAATTCCCCCTACATTTGAAGCTATAACGGCTTTTTTCTGCATACAAGATTCTAATATAATTCCTCCTAAGCCTTCCAATCCTGAAGGGACTATAATTAAGTCACTGGCTTTGATATATGGTTCAACCTTTTTTTTAAATCCTGTCATTATAATATAATCAGTTAACTTATTATTGTTTATAAATTCTTTGATATTATCAAACAAATCGCCGTCACCTATAATCATAAATTTTATATCCTTTCTTTTTTCAATAATAGACTTTGCTGCATTTAAAAAAGTCATGTGCCCTTTTTCATTTGATAATCTGCCAATAATTGAAACAATTTTCATTTCCTCAGGAATATTTAATTCTTTTTTTATATTTTTTTTAATTTCGTCAATTTTATTACTATCTTTATTAACGTCTGTAATGTTTGTCGGAACTGTTAAGTCATTTGCATTTGTTATATCATTATTATTAACGTCTGCAATGTTTGTCGGAACTGTTAAGTCATTTGCATTTGTTATATCATTATTATTAACGTCTGTAATGTTT
>JAJZJW010000008.1:92295-102432 GCA_021809845.1 bacterium
AATGTTTGTCGGAACTGTTAAGTCATTTGCATTTGTTATATCATTATTATTAACGTCTGCAATGTTTGTCGGAACTGTTAAGTCATTTGCATTTGTTATATCATTATTATTAACGTCTGTAATGTTTGTCGGAACTGTTATATGAGCGGCAAATCTAATATCGTAGATAACAGTTATTTTTTTTGGATTTATTTTTAAATCGTCAATTAAAATATTTTTAATATATTTTGAAATTGCGATATAATGGTCAGTTAACAGATGATATATCAAAAAACCTTTTAAAAAACTTATATTGTAGGCAACATGCCTTGTTAAAATTTTTATTATTTTTCTGCCGGATAAAAAGCATGCTATGCCGCCGAGCATATGGTCCTTTGATGAATGAAAAACAACTATATTTATTTTATATTTTATTAAAAATTTTGATATCTTTATAATCGCAATGATGTCGCCAAAATTTTTCATTTTTATTGAAAAATTTGGAATATTAATATTATTAAGTTCCTCTTCATAAACTTTATTATTATTATGTATAACATAAAAATTAAAATTGTATTTTAAATTCTGGCTATAAGCGCGTTCGGGGTTTTTCCCGCCGTTGTCATAATTATTATATAAACAAGTTTTTCCTATCAAATTTTTATTTTTTTCAGTTTCAGCTGAATTTGCGTTTGCGTTTGAATTTGAATGTGAGTCTGATTGTGAGGATTTTAGCAGCAGTTTTATTGCCCTTAAGCCGTTTACAGTACTCTTTTGGGCTCCTCCATACCTGTTATAACCGTCAATATGTAATATATTTATAGTTTTTATTTGTTTTTTTTGTTTCATGTGATATTGTTCAATAATTTTAATATGTTGGAAGTTGTGAATTTATATGCTTAAAATAAATCAATAAACAAAAATAAATAAAAAAATAAATAAATAAAATAAATAAAATGATGAAAACAAAAACAAACAAATAAAATAAACTAAAATAAATAAATAAAATAAAACAAACAAAAATAAACAAAACAAACAAAAATAAACAAAATAAACAAAATAAACAAATAAACAAATAAAATAGACGAAATAAAATAAATAAAAATGAAAAATAATGGTAATTTATCTATTTATGTTCACACGCCTTTTTGCAAGTCTAAATGTAATTATTGCAATTTTTATTCAATAAATCCAGAAAATATTAACTATGCCAAATTACAAAAAAAATATAATATACATTATAACCATAATAATATACATGACATCTACTTACAATCTTTAATAAAAGAATTAAAAATTGTATCGGAAAAATATAATTTACATAGTAATTTAAGACATGACAGGGTTGTTAAAACTATTTATTTTGGCGGGGGTACGCCTTCCGTTATGGGTATTAATTTTTTTGAGGAAATAATTAATAATATTCATAAAACATTTGCAGTCTCGGATAATCCAGAAATTACGGTAGAAGTAAATCCTGAAAGTGCCGCCTTTGACAAATTAAAAAGTTTGCGCAGTTTAGGCATAAATCGTATATCTATAGGCGCACAAAGTTTTAACGATAATGTTTTGAAAATTGCGGGCAGGTTGCATTCGTCAGCCGATATTTTGCGATGCGTGGATGACTCAAGAAAATGCGGTTTTAATAATATATCGCTTGATTTAATGCTTGGACTCCCGGGTCAAACAGCTGAAATTTTGCAAAAAGATATAAATTCTTTACTATCTATACGGCCGGAGCACATATCGGCATATATTTTAAGCATAGAAAAAGGTTCTGAATTTTATAAAAATTTTAAAAAATTACATATTTTGTCTGAAGAAAATTATGAATATAAAGCATATGAAGAAAGCAAAGAAGACAGGTTGGCAGATTTTTATATAGCCGCTGCAGAGAGATTTAGCAGTAACGGGTATAAACATTATGAAATTTCAAACTTTGCATTAAACGGATTTGAGAGCAAACATAACATAAATTACTGGGAAAGAGGCGAATATATAGGGTTGGGACCGGCAGCATCTTCATTTATAAAACTGACGGCAAATTGTTGCAGCCATAATAATGCCGATAACAGCATCAGCATGAGTAATATAGACGATAATAGCGGTAACGGTAATATAAATAATTATTATTATAATAACAACAGAGATGTTAAAAAAAAAATAGAAATTAGGATAACAAACGAATCAAACCTTATTAAATATATTAATAAAATTTCAAATTTTGAAAAAAAAATACTGCGAGCAGAAAATAAAAAAAATAAATTAATAAAATATAAAATTGAAGAATTTAAGACTAACGAAGAAGTTTTAACAAAAAAAAACATAATTAATGAAAAAATTTTTTTATCATTAAGAACACATAAAGGGATAAAAACCGAAATTATATATAAGTATGCAGATAAAACGGTAATTGACACGCTTATAAAAGCCGGATTTGCAGAAATATACACAACCAGAATTACGTCATATGCAAGATATTATTTAAGATTGACGTTAAAAGGCATGCTTATATCTTCAGAAATTTTTTCTAAAATTTTGCTTTAAAAAATTTATTGCATCAACTAATTCACTAAATCAATATGTATTATATAGAATAACTCAGGCTTAAGCAGTTTAAATAGGTGAAGCGAACATGCTTTATTGTTTTGTTATTGCAAAAATAGATTTGCCTGAGTATTTTCATTAAGTATTATGTTTAAGTGCTTTATTTAAGGTATTATGTTTAAGTATTATGCCGATATATTTTATTCTCAGAAATTTCCTTATAGAAAATCGTATATTTTTTTTTAAATAAATTTATGATACAATATTTGAATTAAAATTAATTGATATGAAATTGATATTAGTTGTCTGCGTTTACATATAAAATTTTGTAATTTTTGCAGAAAACATAATAACTTCCAAATTTCATATTTTATTTATATTATGTGTAGATTACAGTGCAGATGTTTATAAATAACAATAATATAAAATATATAGCTATAACTACTTAGCATTTTTTTATTTGATTTATTAATTTCATATTATTATATTATGTATAGATTACAGTGCAGATGTTTATAAATAACAATAATA
The DNA here is from genome assembly GCA_021809845.1 of bacterium. Lineage (GTDB taxonomy): Bacteria > SZUA-79 > SZUA-79 > Acidulodesulfobacterales > Acidulodesulfobacteraceae > Acididesulfobacter. The sequence goes on from JAJZJW010000008.1 coordinate 95,353, forward strand.
TAAAATATATAGCTATAACTACTTAGCATTTTTTTATTTGATTTATTAATTTCATATTATTATATTATGTATAGATTACAGTGCAGATGTTTATATTATTTTTATAATATAAAAATAATATAAAATATAGCTATTAACTAATTAAATTTTTTTTATTTTTATTATTTGATTTCTCACGGAGAGGTGGCCGAGCGGTTGAAGGCGGCGGTCTTGAAAACCGTTGATGGTTAAACATCCGGGGGTTCGAATCCCTCCCTCTCCGCCATTAAAATCCAAATATTAACAATAAGTCCAGCGTACTTATTATATTTATATTTATTATGTTTAAATTATATCTAAAATATATTTGAAATATTTGTTGTCTTGTTGATATTAATGAAAAAAGTGTTACAATAGGCACAAACGATGATAATTTAAAACGATTTAAAAATACGATTTAAAAATGTAATTAATGTTTTACTTAACGGTGTTGATATTAATAAAAAAAGTGTTATAATAGTCATAAAGGATGATAATTTAAAGCGATTTAAAAATACAATGTTTAAATTAAAATGCGATTTAAAAATACAATTAGTGTTAGTTAACGGTAATTATATATAGCAGGAGGTGCTCATTATGACTCAAGCAATCGGTACGATTCAGCAACAAAACAATAATTTATTTCAGGCGAATCAGGCAGGCGCAAATGCTAACGGTAAGGCTAAAAATCCTAACAATGTAAATAACGGAGCCAATAACGTTGGTGATACTATTGCGGCAGCAGCGCTTAAGACCGAACAAACATTAAATAACGGTTTAATTAACGCATTGAAAGTGTCTTTAGCAGGCATAAATAGCAATGCAAATCAAAATGCAGCTAAAGCTGCAAACGGCGCAAATAATGCCAATAACGGCAGGTATAATAACCAAGCCCAGTTTCCAGATGCAGCTGCAGTCACAGGTAATTTTATTAATAAGCTCATATAAATAAGATAAAATATTTATTAATAAGCCGTATAAATAAAACATTTAATAAAATATATAAAATATATAAAATATTTATTAATAAGAGCGTATAAATAAAACATTTAATAAAATATATATAATATATATAAAATATTTTGTTTAATTTAATTTATATTAAATTTATATAATAATAGATCAATAATAAATTATTTATTAATTATATTTAGTACATGAAGGGTATTATTCTTGCAGGAGGAAGCGGCACACGGCTTTATCCTATCACTTTAAGCGTATGCAAACAGCTTCTTCCTGTATACGATAAGCCTATGATTTATTACCCCTTATCTTCCCTTATGCTTTCCGGCATTAAAAATATACTTGTTATATCCAATCCTAAAGATGTATCTAAATTTAAAACAATATTTAATGACGGAACCTCGATAGGATTAAATATTTCTTATAAAGAGCAGCCTGAACCGGGAGGTCTTGCCCAGGCTTTTATAATAGGCGAGGAATTTATAGGAAATGATGATGTCTGCCTTATATTAGGCGACAATATATTTTATGGTCACGGATTACCAATGCTTTTTGATGAAGCAAAAAAAACGATTCAAAATGAAAAAGGCGGCGCAATATTCACATATTATGTTGAAGATCCGCAAAGGTACGGCGTTATAGAATTGGACGAAAACGGTTTCGTTACCTCCATTGAAGAAAAGCCCCGAGAACCAAAATCTAATTATGCGGTCACGGGGATTTACTTTTACGATAACAGTGTAGTGGAAATTGCTAAAAATATTAAACCTTCTAAACGGGGCGAACTCGAAATAACTGACGTAAACAATATTTATTTGAAAAATAAAAAACTGAAAGCTTTTAAGCTCGGGCGCGGTCATGCTTGGTTGGATACAGGAACCCCCGAAAGTCTTCTTGACGCATCAGAATTTATAGCAATGATGGAAAAAAGACAGGGTCTTAAGATAGGTTGTATAGAAGAAATAGCATATAGGATGGGTTATATAGATATTGAAGGTTTAAAAAAGGCGGCAGATACCTATAGCAAAGGAAATTATGGAAAATATCTGTTAAAAATTATAAAAGATTTAGGAGCATAGGAAAGCATCATGGATGAGATTAATTCAAACAGCAACATAACTCGCCGAAGCAGCAATAAAGTTTTGCTCATGTCAATAGATAATCTCAGATATGATTGTGTCGGCTACGTAAACGATAAAGCCCATTTAAAGCATTATTATTATGATAAACTTGTTGATACGCGTAATTTAGATGGCATTGCATCAAATTCCGCCGTTTTTACTAATTGTTTTTCAACATGCAGCTATACGCCGCCTGCGCATGCTTCTTTATTTACAGGACTTTACCCGCCAAAACATGGCGTCAGACCATTTTTTTATAAGAGATTAAACAATGAATGCTTGACTATTGCCGAAATTTATAAAAATAACGGTTATAAAACCGTTTTTTACTCCGATGTATTCGGACTTTTCGGCCCTATGGGTATGACAAAAGGCTTTGATTATGTTTTTGATAAAAATTTTACTGAATTTACAAAACTTTTAGATAGCTTTAAAAACGATAAAGTTTTTGCGTTTATTCATGTATTTGACATCCATGAGCCTTATATATTTTCAGAATGTCCTCCCGATATGCACTATAACGACGACTATTTTGAATTTATGAAAAACATGTCGAATCTATATAATATCCAGATGAACAAAAACGATCCGTACGCTTTATGGAACAGTTTCAGTACCGCAACACATTTTGGTCAGAGTTTTATGCTGCCGCCTTATATTTACGGCGTAAATAAATTTGACGCCGGAAGATTTAAATTAATCCATAATTCATTGAAAGAATTAAATTATTTTAACAATGATAATATATACGCTATTTTTTCGGACCATGGTGAGGGCAGAATATCGCTTTTAGATAAACCTGTTTTTGGACATATGGGGGAATTATTTGATGAAGTAATTCATGTTCCGCTGATTTTTCATGCGCCCGGAATAGAAAATAAAACATATGATAAGCTTGTTTCCATAACTGATATTTATCCTTCCCTAATTTCTTTATCACAATTAGACAAAAATAAAAGCCTTTGTGATGAAGTAATTTCAGAAAATATAGAGATAGAGATAGACGGAATACCGTTATTTGAGGAAAGACAAAGCTGCTACTCCGAATATTACATTCAAAACATGTATAACGAAGTGATGCAGTTTACGTCTAATGAATTTGACAGAAGCAAACAGGGCGCTTCGCTCAGAGATAAATATTTTCTGGCTCAGCAGGCAATAAGAACTAAGGATAAAAAATATATTTTTACTCCTGAAAGAATGACAAGGGAAGAAGTACAAAAAATGATAGAAAATTTAAGTATCAGCGATGAAGATTATATTATCTGGTTATTTAGTTCTATCTTGAGAAAACGAATAGTAAAAGCCGAATACCTATATTTTTTAAACATCTTAAAAACAAAAAAAGGTTCAAGAGCCGATATTTACAAAACTATTATGGCTTCGGTAGATTATAATAGACCGTTAAATTATTATTATGATTTAGCGATTGACCCCTTCGAAGAAAAGCCCCTTGTTTTTTCCGATATGAATTTAACAGATGTTAATGAAAACCTAAAATTTTTAAATGAATTAAAAAATAAATCTGTTGATACTGCCGATGTTTTTACATATTTTGATAATAACATCAAAAAAGCCGAAGATAAAAATGGCAGCGGAAATGCCGACAAAAGCGATAATTCTTCCGCAAGGCGGGTGAATGCGCCCAGCAATGGCAGCGGTAATAACAATGACAAGAACAATAATAGCGATAATATCACGGAAAATGAAAAGAAAATCGAATTACTTAAATCAAAAATTCTATTCAGCACTGAAATTATTAAAGAAGCGCGGAGCAGATACGGGGATAAAATCGGCATTGCATTCACTGGAGGAAAGGACTCCACTGTATTGCTTGATTTAGTTCGAAGGGCATATAATGGGGAAGTTTTCTTTAAAATAATCACGGTTGATACCGGCTGTGAATTTCCAGAGATTGTCGAGTTCATGAATAAATTAAAAAAAGACTGGAATTTTGATTTAAAGGTTTATTCTAATAAAGAAGCTTTTAAAACCATCACTATTGCAGCAGACAGGCAGATATGCTGTAATCTGCTAAAAACCGTTCCTCTGAAAAATGCCATTAAAGAATTAGGTTTGAAAGGTTTAATGACGGGTATAAGAAAAGATGAACAAGAATCCCGCGCCGGCGAAATTTATTTTTCTAAAAGAGAACATCCGCGCCATTATAGGATACATCCCATTTTGCATTTTACCGAAAACGATATTTGGGATTATATAAAATTATATAATTTGCCTTATTGCAGTCTTTATGACCAAGAATACAGGTCAATTGACTGTATGCCCTGCACTCAAAAGACAAAATCGGCGGACGAAGCTGAAAGAGCAGGGCGTTCAAAAGAAAAAGAAGCAGTAATGGATAAATTACGGGATTTAGGTTATTTTTGATTGCAAGCACCTGACGAAAATTCCTAATTTTCAAACCCGCATTTGTGCATATTTATGTTTTGTGGTATTTTTATTAGTTAAACGGTTTATTTACTGCTGTTTTAACTTGTGCCGAAGGCCGCGGAATCTGCCCGATGACCAAAGGTTTAGAAAACCTGAGTTAGGGCTTGCAAGTTATTTATATTATTGTGCTTTTATAGCTATTTAATTCAGGTATAGTAAATGTATAGGAAAGTTAATTAAATACTTTGCATTATATCTTATCGTAGAATATTAAAAACTCGGATGCCGATAAAATTTTAATGCCTTCGTATTCTTTTAATGGCAATATGTGATGTTTATCTCCGGAAATTATATATCCGGCTTTTCCTTCGAGGGCGCATTCAAGTATTCTATTATCGGGTTCATGCGATTTTATTGCGTTAACGGTTCTTGAAGGCGTAATTAAAATAGCATATTCCCTTATGCTTTTGGTTACATCCGATATAAGAAAATCGTCCCAGCCGAACTTTCTTTTTAATATTCCCGCTATTTCAGTTAAAATTTCTCCGGAAATTAAAGCATGGACTTCCCCCCTTCTCGCAAGGTTAAGAATTTCTTCCGGTTTTTTGCCGAATAATATTGCGGATAAGTAAATATTGGTATCGAGAACAACTTTATGCATTATTTCTTTCTTCCCAATATTCTTCTCTGATTTTCTCTATCCCGTTTTCGTCCTTAATGCCGAATTTCTTAGCCGTTTCGTTGCCGATTTTTCTTATATTCAGCCATCTTTTCTCTTCGGATATATAAATATTCAATGCTTCCTTAAGCATCTGGCTTCTCGAAACGCCTTTAACTTTTGCCATTTTAACCACTTCCATATATAATGGTTCGGGTAAAGACATATTGATTATTTTAGACATGCAGCCTCCTTTTATTAAAGAAATTTCTTTAATAAAATTATAGCATATAATATAAAGAAATTAAATAAATAAACTTTTAAGTTGATAATTTTTTATATCCGGCGTTATAATTTCTTCAACCGGGGAATTTCGTTAAATTTTGCTTGATTTTTTCGGCCATGATAGGTTGTCGCAATTTTTGTAGATACCCGGCGTTTCGGACGTAATTTCCCCGCTCGGAAGCTCGTAATATAATTTGCCGTTCCTGCTATATACGTTAGGAATTCCCATTTTGAGATTTTCCTTTTGCGCGTTTCTGACGGCATTATTACCCGCCCTTATTATCTTATTCCTTAATGTCCGAGGAACTCCATTGATTGTTTCTTCCTGCAGTATTTTAATCTTGTCGTCGTCAGAAAATTTTCTTCTTAAATTTAATCCCATTTTTAAGCCTCCTGTTGACTTATTATAGTGTCTTATTTTATTCCAGTCAATTAGGGGGCTAATACAGTAATATAGAAGTAAATTTATATTTAATTGAACGCATCCAAAAAAAGCTGTATAATTAACGTATAGCATATTTTACTAATAAAATAAATTATTAATGCTAAAATTTATTGTATCATAATTTACGGCTGCCATATGAAATCCTTAAACGATATAAAAAATATTCTAAACGTGCATAAGGCCGAACTTAAAGAAAAATACTATATTTCGGAAATAGGTATTTTCGGTTCTTATGTTAGAGGCGAAGAAACCCCTAAAAGCGATGTAGATATTTTAGTCGAATTTGAAAAACCCGTTAGTCTTCTTACGGTATCTTCTTTAGAAAACTCTTTATCTGATTTGCTCGGCATAAAAGTTGACGTTGTCAGAAAAAGAAGCGTTCGTAAGGAACTTAAAGAAAATATATTAAACGAGACGATGAATTTATGAATAGGGATTTTAGGTTATATTTAGACGATATTATTAAATATATTGAAAAAGCCGAAAAATATACAAATAATCTCACATACGAAGAATTTTTAAAAGACGATAAAACATCTAATGCCGTTATAAGATGCATTGAAGTATTAGGCGAAGCAAGCAATAAAATTCCTGATGAAATAAAAAATAAATATCCTATTCCGTGGCGGGATACAACTAACATGAGAAATAGAATTATTCACGGTTATTTTGATGTAGATATTGAAGAGGTTTGGATCGCAGTGCAAAAAGACATGAAAGAACTAAAGCCGTTTATACAGAAAATTATTGCAGATTATCAGCTGGGCGGCCAGCCTGATATATTGAAATAATATTAGCCGCTAAATTGCCCTGCAAAATTATAAAGTAGTTAAAGTTATACGAATCAATATACATTATTTTTCCTGTCAACCATGGCGGAGGCAAGTACCACGTCGCCGAATATATTGCCCCATTCCTCAAAAGCCCTGTTGGTAGTAATAATAATAGAACCATTTTCATATCTTTTTCTTATAATCTCAAAAAACTCATCAACGGAAGAAGAGGGTATTTTTTTAAATTCAGGAATATGGTTATTGTTAGTTATAAAATTCCCAGTATCTTTATTTAAAACAGTTCTTTAGCCGAGGTTTTGCTCATAAAGACGTGCCTTCATTTAATACATAATAATCTAAATAACCGACATCATGATTTTTTTCTTTCCATTTTTTTGTAGATGCAATAAAAATGTCGTTAGACGT
>JAJZJW010000050.1 GCA_021809845.1 bacterium
ATTAATTAAAGTTTTAAAAAATTAATAAAAAAATTAATTATTTTAAAAAAATAATTAAAATTTACCTTGTGGAATTAGTGGGGAAAATAAACGCTCTTTAGGTGGGGAATTTTAGTTGACTTTAACATGCAGCATTATAAATTATAAAAGATTAATATTTTAACTAAATTTTGATATTTGAAAAATTTATTGAAAAATCTAAGTCAAAATGTGAACAAGTTTATTTTTAACTTTTAATCCTTTAACAATTTCAATATTTTTTTTAGGAATGTTTAAAATTTCGGAGAGATATTTTATCACCGCTTCGTTTGCTTTATTGTCAACGGGTCTTTCAGGAATATAAAGTTTAATTTTTTTACCGCCTGCTTTTTCCGATATTTCAAATTTTTTTAATTTTGAACCGGTTTTTACTTCTATTTCTATTATTTCGCCCATTAGCTGTTTTAATATAATTTAATATAAATACAAATAGTATAAAATAATACATTATTAAATTTATAAATAAAAAAATATATAAAATATACTAAAATATATTTTTTTTAACATATTCAAAAATTTTATAATAAATAGAAAATATATCAGGGATATTTTTATAAAATATTTCATTTATATTGTTTGATAATTCATTATTTTCTGAAGAATATTCATGCGATAAAATATTTCTACCATTTCTTGATTCAATCCAGACATCTGCATTTTCAATGATTTCTAATTTTTCAAGTCTGTTAAGTATATCTCTGAAAGGTTTTTTTTCTATATCTTCTTTAAGATTTATTAATACGGAAGGAAAAAGTTTTTCGCCCATTACATCCTGTAATTTAGAATATCTAAAAATCAATTGATCTATATGTTCTTTATCGTCTTCCGATAAAGAATTTAATTTATCCGGGGTTAAAGGCATAAAACTTTCCATTTTTGATAAAGCATGATTTATTTTTAGAATATGTTTTTCGCATTCGCTAATTGCACTGCGTAATCTCATTTGCTCTATATTGTATTTATTAATAATATATTTATCATTGTTTTTATATTTATTTTCGGTCATAAACGCACTCCTTGACGCTTAGCAATATCATATACGGGTAAATTTTCATCAGAATTTATATTCTTAACAATTAAATCTATTTTTTGCTCGCCTAATTTTTTTTCAAGTTCAACAAGAAATTTTATTTTAGATTCTAAAATATTTTCGTTTTTATTTGTTTCAATAAAAATATCTATATCTCCACCTTTTTTTGCATCGTCAACTCTTGACCCGAATATATATATATGGGAACTATCTCCAAAAAATTTTATTGCGCTCTGTTTAATTATATCTAATTCTTGCTGTTTTAGTCTCATAAGCTGCGTGAATATTTTATATTATAAATTTATAAATATAGGGGGGAGTTTATATGTTTATATAATAGATTATATAATAGGTTTATAAAATATACAATTTATACAATTGCCAAAATTGTAAAGCCTGTAAGTTTATAGAGCTATTATAAGTATGTCAAGGAATAGAATTAAGCAATTCGGTTGTTTTTGAAACAGGATAAATTTTAAAATCCGTTCTTTCTTGTATTTCATTGCCGCCGTAAAATATAGCGCCGCCGTAAGGAATGTCTAACCCGTCAAATTTAATGAATTTTTTGAGATTTTTAAAGAAATCTTCGGATATCGTTGCGCCTGATTTTATTTCAATAGGATAAATATTCCTGCCTGTCTCGTAAATTAAATCTATTTCCAAACCCGTGCTATCTCTATAAAAATATAAATTACTTTTTTTGCCTTTATTAAATCTATATTTCAAAACTTCGGCTACAACTAAGTTTTCAAATAAATTGCCTCTTAAAGGGTCGCGAAACACCTGCTTTTCATTTTCTATTCCAAGTAAATAGGAAGCAAGCCCTACGTCGTAAAAATATAATTTAGGCGATTTCACCAATCTTTTTGAAAAATTATTATACCATGGGGGCAATAAAAAAATTATATAACTTGCTTCAAGTATTGAAATCCATGATTTGACAGTTGTATGGGATACTCCGACGTCGTTAGCTAATCCCTGGAAATTTAATAATTGTCCTATTCTTCCCGCACACAATTTAAGAAACTTTTCAAAAAGATTTAAATCTTTGATAGAAATAAGCTGCCTTATATCCCGTTCAACATATGTTACGATATAATCCCCTATTGCTTGATGCGGATCTAAATTCATATCATAAATTCTTGGATAAAAGCCCGTATAAATAAGCTTATTCGTTAACGATACGTCAACAATATTTTTTATTTCCGAAATACTAAACGGAAGTAATTTAAGCAAAGCGGTTCTGCCTGCAAGAGATTGGGATATATTGTTTAAAACCTCAAATTGTTGGCTTCCGGTAATAATGAACTGCCCCTGCTCCTTATTTTCATCCACAATCGGTTGAATATAAGAAAGTAATTCGGGAGCGCGCCGAATCTCATCTAAAATTGCATTATTATACTGAGCTAAAAAACCTTTCGGATCGTTAACGGCAAACTGCCTTATATCCGGTGATTCAAGATTTACATATTGCTTATTCGCAAAGACGTTTCTTATTAACGTAGTTTTTCCGCTTTGCCGCGGACCTGTTATAGTAACGACGGGATATTGATTTGCAAGATTTTTTAAAACATCTTCTATTATTCTCTTTATCATAATAATATTATAAACTATATTATATAATAATGCAATTTGCAAGTTGAACTTTCAAATTGCATTATTATATAAAAACCTATTTTCCGAAGGCTAATAACAAACCTGCTAATATGTCTATAGGTTCCGGCGGGCAGCCTTTTATTAAAATATCAACCGTCAATTTATCCTGAATGCCGCCTAATGTAGCATAGCTGTCTTTAAAAACACCTCCGTTCATTGCACAATCGCCTATAGCAACGACAAATTTCGGATATGGAACATTCTCGTATGTTTTTAGCAATGCCGAATACATATTTCTTGCCACGCATCCCGCGACCATTAAAACATCGGCGTGTTTTGGAGCCGCCACAAACTTAAATCCGAATCTCTCCATATCATAATAAGGATTAGTAAGGGCAGACATTTCATGGAGGCAGGCATTGCAGCTTCCGGAATCAACGACTCTTACGGAAATATTGTTGGTAAAGTTTTTATTTTTTGATTTATTCAGTAATTTATTTTTTAGCTCTTCATTGAATATAACAATATTATCTTTTTTAATATCTTCTATATTTATTTTTTTTGTTTTTATTCCTTCTTTTATTCGTGTTTTTATAATATTGAACATAAAATTTTTTTTCCGTATATTTTATTTTTATATTATTATTATTTTTAAAAATAGTTCATCATAAATCTTCATTATAAATCATTTCCGGCATAGCTTAGATTTAAACTTTTATTTACTATTGGAAAATCGGCTATTATATCTCCTATAACCGCAAATTCTATTAACTGCCAGTTATGAAAAGAAGGGTCTCTTATTTTCCACCTTGAAATTCTTGATTTTTCATCAAGTTCAACAAAATGCATGATATTGCCCCTCTGGCTTTCGCAATAGCCTAATGCCCATGAGCGTAACCTATTAGTTGATAACTGTTGAGCTGCGTCTATTTTATCATCCTTAGCTATAATACAGCGGTCATTTTTGCTTTTATTTTTACTTATATTATTACCTGTATTATTAACATTATTGTCAGCGTACTCTCTGCCTGATTTATTTATATCCTCTGCCGGCAGTTCGTTTAAACACTGCGTTATAATAGAAAAACTTTCTTCTATGTCGTAAAATCTTATTAAAAGCCTTGCAAAAACGTCTCTGTTTTTTAAAACTTTTGAGTTAAAACGCAATTTATCATAAATCAGGTAAGGATGTTCTTTTCTAGTGTCTGACGGCACTCCCGATGCTCTTGCCGCGAAACCCAAAGCGCATAAATCTAAAATAGTTTCTTTGTTTATATATCCTGTTTCTTCAAACCTTTCGCCTATAGTTGATGAATTTAAAAGCATTTTTTTTAAATTCAGATAACGTTTGTTAAAATTAGATAATTTTTCCTTTAAAACATTTTTTCTCAAGTTATCAATATTCCCGCAGGTATTTATTCCCCCAAGAGATAAGATGCCTTTATTAAATCTGCTTCCGGACAAATATTTGTTTAATTCCATAATATCTTCTTTTAGCACAAAAGTTTCCTGAGCGCCAAAACTGTATCCCGCATCCTGAAACAGCCAAGCAAAATCATTGATATTACACAATAATCTTTCTAATTCGGCGTAAATAGTTCTTATATATAATGCGTTTTCAGGAATTTTTATATTTAAAATCTTTTCGGCTGCCGCCAAAAAGGCTAAAGAATGGGCTACGCAATGGTCTCCAGATATTTTTTCGGCTAAAGATAATGCCTCGCTTATTGTTTTCCCTTCGGCAATTTTTTCTATCCCTCTATGCTTCCAAAAATGCCTTATTTCTAATTGCAGTATCGGTTCTCCCGACATGCTGAATCTAAAATGCCCCGGTTCAATTATGCCTGCATGAACAGGTCCGACTAATATATTAAAAACTCCGTCTCCTTTAACGTCTTTATTATAATTATATTCTCCGTATTTTTTGAATTCCGGTCTGAAATTAAACGGATAGTCTTTCCTTAGAGGATGCATATTTTGAATATCCTGCGGATAATTTTCAGGAAACAGCATGAGCGGTCTGGGGTCTGGATGTCCTTCCGGAATTAATCCGAATAAATCTTTCATCTCTCTTTCGTACCAGTTTAAAGCCGGTATTTCTTCCGATAAAGACGGAAATGTCCCTCCTGTCTCCGTTTCAATAATTATGAACAAATCTATGGACGAATGAGAAAAAATATATCTTATTTTAAATTTATTGCCGTCATTCTTACTTTCATCGGCTGCAAAAGCTGATAACAAATAAAATTTTAAATCTTTAAAAAAATACAGACATATTTTTTTTAAATCTTTCAAGTTTATTTTTAAAACAAGTTCATTATCCTGATTATAAAAATTTTCCGTCACGGCTTCTTTAATATCTTTATCTAAATTTTGAATAAAATCTAATTTATTTTTCATTTTTACTGCCCTCTTTATTTATTTTTTTTTATTCCTGTTATATATATACGGTTTTTTCCGAGATGCTGAAAAAATAGATTAATTTTTATCTTTTATTAATCCCTAAAACCTTGATATTTTATATTACCGGCGGTTTTAATTTTTTTTTTATTTTTTTTAAAATTTTTGTTTATAAACTCCGAACAAATTTATTTAATTATCGGTGGTGGTATCACAATTCGGCATTTACCCCAAAGATTTTTAACGGCACGGACATTTTTTACGCGCTTGCCAGCCGAATTACTCTTTATCGCGTCTGGGGAAAAAACAAGCATTCCGAGCTTAGACTGTTTTATTTTTTCTTTTGTAATGTTATTCATTATGCCCCTTTTATAAAAGTTCCTATTGCTTCTTTGCCACTTAAGAAATCAAGCATGGTTTTCGAACGGAGTCCGTTCATTACAAAGCAATCCATTTTTTTGGCTTTAAGAAACGCAGGAGTGCAAACATCGACGGCAGTATGTCCTAAGAGTTCGAGTTCGCCAGCTGTTATACTTTTTACGAACTTATCCGGATTATTTATATCGCCATCCAAATAAATGCCGTCAACATTTGTCAGGATAATAGTGCGCCTTGCTCCTACAAGCCAAGAGAAATATACGCTCATGGCATCGGACGTAATTTCCCACGTCCGTTCAAATGGATCCAAGTCGAATATCAGCCTTGATGGGAGAAGCACTCCAGCAAACCCGTTATCGTTTGCTTTTCTTACGTCATAGAGGGTTTCGCACGGAGTTAACCTGCCGTTCCAGACAGGGTCGGAAATCATAAGACCCGTCTGGTCTTGCGCTCTCGCGCAGGCTTTATGGTGGGTATCGGGGTTGAAGGGATGCTTTTTATCTAAAGCTTCTATTGTATTATCCATGGGTCCGCCGCCGGGAATAACCATAACTCTATACCCGTTTTCGACTAAGTTGGTTATCGAATTAATAGTCTTGTGGCACATATCTTTATCGGCGAGTATGCTTCCGCCGAATTTTATAACTACATCAATATTATAATCCGTAAAGCCCCTCATTTTTAGCTCCCTGTTTTTATATAGCAGAAATTATTTATAACTTTCTACAACTTTTTAGCTTTAATTTCTTCTTTGTCAATGCCGAGAGTAATATCTTGTTTTGCCTCTCCCATTGCGTGTGTAAGCTGAATAAGGATAAAGGAGCTCAAAGTCATCTGCATAGGCAGCCATCCAGAATATAAAATTATATAGCAGGATAAAGTTTAATATTTTTAATATTACATTAGTTGTTTCATAATCAATTATATATACTATAATCCTATACTATAATCCCTTGCCGCTATTAGTTCCTTTAACTATCACCACAATATTATTTACTAAAATTTTAAAATCGACGGGAATATAAATTCCAAAACTCAATATAACTATTAAAATTAAAAACATCGGCAAAAGCATATAAATACTTTCTTTTTTCTTTTCAAGAGTCGGTTTTCCGGCAGCCATTCCAACAAAATGCCTGA
>JAJZJW010000009.1 GCA_021809845.1 bacterium
CTTCAATTTTATTCATTTCATTCATAGTTATTATTATACTGGTCAAATTTTAAAAAATCAATTTAAGAAAAGCTAATCGCGTCATACGGCGATAAGTATTCATTTAATTCTTTTTTATAGCTTCTCCGTATAGGTATAAATTTGGAGTGTTCAAGGGTTTGGTTGGTATAATGAATTGCGTGCAGACATTGAAATTTTAAATGTTGCCGCTATAAATATTCCTTTTTACTTTTATAAGCTCTTGATAATTTCTGATCTTCAAATATAGATACGAATTTTCTTATTATTTCTTTTATTTTATTAATTATGTTTCTTCTGTCTTTAAGTCTGGGTTCTTCGTTTAATACAGTAATTATGTCGTCGCCTATAGGCTTCCTGTCGGAATAGACGTAATTATCGATAATCGGCAAAGCTGAATTCCATATATGTTTCTAAAGACGATTTTAATTTCATTATATCACTGAATAATTTCACGAATTTAATCTTATCGGCTTCGCTTTTTAAATTATCTACATCGCCTATAGTTGGGATAAATTTTTTTAATTCCTCGACTTTATCTTTAAATTTATCTCTTTGCTTTTCGTTTTGTTAAGTTATCAACTTTTATTATTTTATTATTTTTTAGGATGAGTATATGTTTTTAAAACCTCATCATCGCTTCTAACTTTATACCGTTCAGGACATAAACATAAACTGCGTTGCTGTTATAAGCCTGCGCTCTGCCTATTATCCTGTATCCGTAATAATTTGCGCTTGCCTTGCCGTATTGCCTCGTTTCGGCTATTACATTATTTATAACAGGTTTTATGCCGTTTGGCAAGTTATTCCACCCCGCCATATTCGTGTTTTTAACCTGCGAAATATTACCGCCGCATATCTTGTAATTTTCTATCGCCCAATAAGCCGGTTTAGGAAAACCATGCGTTTGCCTTATTATGCTTATTAGTTTACAACCGGACATTGTCGTAGTTATCGGTATTGCATTATAGGTATAAGCTCCGTGGGTATAAATATAAGGACTGCAGGAACTATATGTCCGCATAGCTAATTTGTTAAAGTTAGAATCGGATTTATTATAAGGAATGTTAAAAATGCCGAAAGAAAAGGCTTTATTTGCAGAAGAAAGAGAAAAGACAATAAATGCAAATAAGAATATTTTTAATTTAATTTTCATTTTTTATATCTATATATTATATTGCTATTTGTTATTTATAGTAGAGAGGAGTTACTTTTGCCTGTTTCAAAAGAAAACGGGGCATGTCCCTAATTTCCTAATTTCCTATAATCGTGCAACACAACTATTTATTGCTATAAAAATATGAGCTATTTTATAACTCTCTTTTCCAATAAACTCTTAAGAGTAGGTCTCTTTCTGAGAATGAATAATCTATATCGCCCTTGTAGGCTTTTTCTATATTTTTTCCTATTCTTTGGGCAAGATCTTCGCTTGTGGTATATATTGTTATAACTTTTTTTTTATCATCTTCTTCAATCTTTTCTACCTTTTCCAGTGGGTCTATGTAATCGGCCCTTTCTATGGTATTTTTTATGAGATTTAAAATCTCGTCTTTATGTTCAAATAGAAAACCGCCGCTTAACTCTACAACACCATTGTAAAATTTTGTTTCTATTTTTAAACATGCCGGACAAATTACATAATTTATTTCTTCTTTCTTCTTCAGCATAGAATTATAAAGTTCATTATCGTGGACCCATCTTTTATTATGATAAATATTGTGACATTTTTTACATACCGACATATCTTTGTACGATAGCGCATTCTTATAAGAATCAGATTCGTCAGTTGCCTCATGTTTTTTGATGTTAGTCGGATTCCATTTTTTCGTGTCATACATTATATGCGTCTCCTTTTTTAAATATTTAAATTAATAACGGCGTTATGCTGTTATTATATCATATGTTTATTATATCATAGTTTATATTATATAAAATTGTTTCAAACGTTTAGTTTATTTTATTTACTCATACCCATTGTTATCCTTATTTCTGTGGCATTAAAAAGCATATTAATATTTTTGGTTCTGCTCTTATTATCGTCACCGAATGTAAAATGTAAAAAAAGCAATCTTATGAGTTTTAACATGTAAGCGAGAAAAGAGGTCGAATTTAGAAAAGAAGTTAAATTTATAGAAAAAGATTTAAGAAAGGTTTGTAAATTAAGAGTACGGGCTGCGCCGAGCGAAAAGTCTTATAAAATATGGTCGGGACGGCGGGATTTGAACCCACGACCCCCTGCTCCCGAAGCAGGTACGCTACCGGACTGCGCCACGTCCCGAAATACAACAAGAATGACCTACATATACATATTGTAATATATCTGATTAATATAATAGAGCAATAATAATACAACTATATTTGTTAAAAATCTAATAAATAATTAATTAAATAAGTGCCAAAATATCAAAATAAACATAAATAAAAATCAAAGGTCTGCTCTTCATCTCTCCTTTAAAAATGAGAGGATTTAGCAATTTGTTCTTAAATAATCGGAATCAAATTAAAACATTAAAGATGAATTGTTTATTATTTTATTGTAAAATAAAAATATATAAGCAACTGAAATCTTATTATTTTATTTTACACCCTTTTTCTCATTTCATTTATTGTTTCGGAATAATTTTCCGTGTCAAATATGCCTGAGCCGCTCACAAATATATCACATCCTGAATTAGAAGCTTCTGCAATGTTAGAAACTTTAATTCCGCCGTCTATTTCAATAATAGTTTCAAGTTCAATTTCATTAATCATTCTAAATAATTTTTCAGCCTTAAATAAAGATGCATAAATAAATTCTTGTCCGCTAAAACCGGGGTTAACGGACATTATTAAAACAATATCAACATAGTCAAGAATATTCTCCAACACAGAAACAGGAGTAGAAGGGTTAATTGCAACACTCGGACTTGCTTCTAATTCTCTTATTCGTTCGACTGTTCTGTTTAAATGTATACAAGCTTCCTGATGAATTGTGAGTATATCCGCTCCAGCTTTAATAAAATCTTC
The DNA here is from genome assembly GCA_021809845.1 of bacterium. Classification (GTDB taxonomy): domain Bacteria; phylum SZUA-79; class SZUA-79; order Acidulodesulfobacterales; family Acidulodesulfobacteraceae; genus Acididesulfobacter. The sequence goes on from JAJZJW010000009.1 coordinate 3,025, forward strand.
GATATATCTTTCCGGTTTGTCAATCATAAGATGAACATCCAAAGGCAAAGACGTTTTTTCATTTACAGCTTCAATAAAATTCCAGCCAGCGGTGATGTTGGGAACAAAAATACCGTCCATTATATCTATATGAATCAAATCAGCTCCTGCTTCTTCTATTAATTCTATTTCCCTTGATAGATTCAGCAAATCGCCTGAAAGAATTGATGGTGCAATCTGTTTCAAAATAGCCTCTTATTTATTAATAACAAAATAATAAAAATAATAAAATAAAAAACAATTAACTAAAAATAATAAAATAAAAAACAATTAACTAAAAATAATAAAATAAAAAACAATTAACTAAGCTATAAACATGTCCAGATAATTTTTATAGTTTAAAAACATAATGGAACATAATAGCATGTTAATTACACAATAATATATAATATATAATACATAGTGAATATACAGTAAATATACAGTGAAAAATATTCTACAACATCTATTTGACTAAAGCAAGCAATAAGACAATCGTAAAAATTATTTAACCGGGTTTCTATAACCCGTTATAAGCAACTGCTTGACTAAAGCAAGCAATAAGACAATCGTAAAAATTATTTAACCGGGTTTCTATAACCCGTTATAAGCAACTGCTTGACTAAAGCAAGCAATAAGACAATGTAAAAATTATTTAACCGGGTTTCTATAAGCCGTTATAAGCAACTGCTTGACTAAAGCAAGCAATAAGAAAATCATAAACCTTTTGCCATTTCTTTAAGTCTTGCAATTCTATCTTCCGTCGCAGGATGAGTGCTGAATAATTTCTTAAAGCCTCCTCCTCTTAACGGATTAACAATAAACATATGCGCAGTTATATTCGCCATTTTACTGTCAGGCATAGGCTCCGCATTATTTCCCGCTTCAAGTTTATTCAATGCACTCGCAAGAGAAAGTGGGGCTCCGCTTAAATTTGCGCCTCCTTTATCGGCAGCATACTCTCTTTGCCTTGAAATTGCCAATTGAATTAAACTCGCAACTAAAGGGGCTATAATTGCCATAGCTATTAATGCTATAAAATTATCGTCTTTGTCTTCTCCTCTGCCGCCAAATCCTGTAAACATCGCACCCCATTCAGCCATCATAGCAAGCATGCTTATTGCTCCTGCAACAGTTGCGGCTATTGAACCTATTAATATATCCCTATTTTTCACATGCGTTAATTCATGCCCTAAAACTCCGGATAATTCATCCTTGTTTAAAATTCTCATAATACCTGAAGTAACACAGACAGCCGCATGCTCAGGATTCCTTCCGGTTGCAAAAGCATTTGGAGTATCTTCCTCTACTATATATACTTTCGGCATCGGCAAATTGCCTTTTTGCGATAAATTTCTAACAATTGAATATAACACAGGCTGTTCGCTTTCAGTAACAGGGGTTGCATGATACATGGACAAAACCATTTTATCACTGAACCAGTATGTGCCCATATTCATAACCGCTGCAAAAATAAGAGCAACAATCATCCCCGTCTCGCCTCCAAGGAGACCGCCGGCAACAATTAAAAGAATTGTCAATAACAACATTAAAATAAAAGTTTTAAAATAATTCATCTTTAAAATCACCGCCCAATATAAAAAATATTTATAAAATTAATAAACTAATCTTAAATATTATATCACAAAATTTTTTTAACAGGTAATTTTTTGGCTTTTATTAGCAGCTTATTATTTTATAGCGATTGCGAAACCGGTTCAAATTTTATAGGTAAAATTTTTCAGCGAGAAAGAATAGCTTAATTTTAATGCGCAGTTTGTGTAAATATTATATAATTAATTATATTAATTATATAATATTAGTATTTCTGTTAGTATTTCTGTTAGTATTTCTGTTAGTATTTCTGTTAGTATTTCTGTTAGTATTTATGATTTTTAAAAAGTTAAAATAAAGAACTCTGCACTTCATTTAAATTTTTATCACTTACATATTTGCTATTGCCGTTATTATTGTTGTCATCATTAGCATTATCTGCTTTTATATTTGCATTATTATTCTTTAACGCAAATAAATCGTTCATATCTTTTTCGGCGGGAAGTTCGTCCAAACTTTTAAGATTAAACACCTCTAAAAAAAAATTGGTCGTTTTATACATTAGCGGTTTTCCTAATACATCTTTTTTTCCTGCAATTCTTATAAGATTTTTATCCAGCAGAAATCTGATAACATTACTTGAATCAACACCTCTTATCTGTTCTATTTCGCTTCGTATAACAGGCTGCTTATAAGCAATAATCGCTAAAGTTTCCAGCTGAACTTTTGTAAATTTTTGAAGTTTCACAGCCAAAAAATCAGAAATGACCATATAATGTTCCGCTTTAGTCTTAAAACTCAGATATCCGCCGTTTTCAGACAGATATATTCCGTGACTTCTTTTTTCGTTAAATTCTGTTTTGATAAAATCAACAGCCTCTTTAATCTTTTTTTTGATTATTAAAGAATCTTGCTGCCCGTCATATTGTTTTGCTATTAAAATTTCGAAAAGCTTAGAATAAGGAACAGGCTCTCCCGATGTAAAAATTATAGCTTCGACCGCGGATTGAAGTTCACTTATATCGGATAAATATTCTGCCATAATTAAAAATTTTTTACTTTATATTACTTTATTACCTTATTATTTATTAGTCGAAAGGCGGTCGTTGACATTATATTATAAGTTTATCTATTTATTATGCGCAGCAGCTAAGTTTGCCGACATCTTTAGTAAATGTTTGGGCTGCTAGCTTAAGCCCTTCCGCCATAGTAGGATAAACCCCTATCTCTTCACCTATTGCATCAATTGTATAACTATTTTGAATATAAACGCTAGCCTGCTGGATGCTTTCGCATGAGTTATGCGAAAGCATATGTATTCCCAGTATTTTGTTAGTTTTTTTGTCCGCTATCATCTTTATCAAACCTTCAGTTTTAAAAATAGCCTGAGCTTTAGGAACATATTTAACCGGAAAAACAACCTTTGTGATTTCATAACCTTCTTTTATAGCTATTTCTTCCGTAAGTCCTACCGATGAAAATTCAGGATCGGTAAAAATTGTATGGGCTACGCTTGAATAGTTTACTTTCAAATGATTTTCATTAAGTAAATTGTAAGAAGCTATTTTTCCGTCATACGCTGCTGTCGTAACTAAAGGCATTTTACCTGTAACATTGCCGCATGCATATATATTCTTATTGGTAGTCATAAGTTCATCGTTTACTTTAATAAAACCGTTTTTATCGGTTTCAACTTCGGCTATATCAAGATTTAAATCCGCCGTATTTCCAATAATGCCAGTTGCCATTAAAAATTCATCAAAATTAATAGTTTTTAAACCTTCTTTCGTTTCAATTTCAGCATATTTTTTGTTATTTTCTTTATAAAGACGCTTTATGTAAGAATTAAGTAAAAACTCAACGCCTTCTTTTTTTAATATATCTAAAAGTTCTTCCGACAATTCAGGCTCTTCATTTAATAAAATTCTGCCTGATCTCCCGACAATTATAACTTTAGAACCAAATCTGCTAAACATTTGCGCAAATTCAAGTCCCATTGCTCTTGTTCCTAATATTAAAAGAGTCTTTGGCAAATAATTAATATTTAAAATTTCTTCATTGGTAATATATCCAACATCTTTTAGTCCGTTAATATTAATTATCTGATTGGTTGAACCGGTTGCAATAATAAATTTGCCTGAAGTAATTTTAAAAGGCTCAATATTTTTATCATTGGGAATAACTTCTACGGAATTTTTAGATGAAAACCTCCCTGTTCCTTCAATAAATGTAATATCTGGATATCCTTCCAATACATTGTAGTATTTCATCTGACGCAAACTATTAAGAAGTTCGGTTTTCTTGCTAATAAGCTCTTTTATATCAATTGCAATCTGTTTTGTTTCAATCCCTTTAAATTTATTGTTAATCGGCTCATAATAAATCCTTGCAGCCTCCAGAAGATGTTTTGAGGGAACGCATCCTCTATTTAAGCAGGTTCCTCCGATAATCCAATTTTCAATAACGCAAACCTTTTTATACTTTTCGGCAAATTTAATAGCGGTAGAAAATGCGGCGGAGCCGCCGCCTATAATTATTAAATCATAATCGTAATTATAAGCTTGATTAATTTGATTATTTTCATCAGGTTTATTAGTTGCATCATTATTTAATTTATTTGAAATTTTTAATTTATCGCCTTCAGAAAGATATAAAAATGTATGTGCTAATGGTCTATATCCTGCATTTTCTATATTTTTCCTTATATCTTCAACTTTCAATTCATCCTGAGCCAGAATTATACTTTCGCCTTTAGTCAATGATGTATTGACTTCTAAAACCCCTTTTACCTTATTTATAGCTTTATCTACTGATGTTACGCAGTGCTCGCAAGTCATACCCTCAACATTGATTTTTATCTTTTTCACACATTTTCCTTTTAGTTATTTTATGAGTTATTTTATTAGTTATTTTATTTACTTTTTTATTTATTTATAATTTTGATTTCAATTTAAAATTCATATTATTTTATATTTTACACCTTATACCTCGGTATAAGGTCAAGCTTTTTTAATATAAAAAATATTTTAAAATATTAATAAGATTTAAAATAAAAAAATGACTTGATACTATACTTACCTATCTTAACTATATATGATATAAATTAAAACATAAAAATCAAGAGTTAATATTTAATTATTTTATATTATTTTATTTTGAATAAAGCCCTACTTTTAATGAGTCGAACCAGTTCAGGAAATTATTAACCATATCTTTACCTTTAAAAATTAGGCCATGCTGGGGGGCGATTGTCTCGATATCCAGTTTCGATACCCTTTCTATCCATGCTTTTTTTGCTTCCATTGAACCCATAAACCTTTGATGAAACCACTCCATATATTTTATATGGTCATTAAAATTGTTAACAAAAATATTTCTTCCTTTTTTTGTTTTTAAATCTTCTTTAGGCATCAATCCTGCGCCTATATCCCCGGAAAATAAAATTTTGGAAATAGGGTCGTAAAGATTTAAGTGACCTGGAGAATGAAGATAATGGGCGGGGATAATTTCAAAAGAATAATCTTTAGTCATGTTAAATTTCATGCCGTTATCTTCAATCATAATCATATTGCTCGGCTGAACGCCGTAGTGGGTAATAAATGTAGACCATATCCTGTCAATAATGACTTTGGCATCCGTTATAGAAATCCATAAAGCCAAAGATGAATTAACGTCCGGGTCCTGATGGGAACAAAAAAAATATTTAACATCAGACATTCTTATTTCGCCGGCTAAAGAGGAAGAAACTGCGGAAAACATCTCTATTCCGCCCGGGTCTAAAACGCATCCGACTTTATCATGAACAACTAAATATTGATTTGTATCTATTATATATTCCGGTCTATCGGTATCTTTACCAATATATAAAAATTTGTGATTATCATCTTCATATAATGTTTCAGTGATCATCTGGAATCTCCTAAATTATAATCAAAATATTATAATTCTTAATATTATATAAAATTAATATCTTTTTATTAAGTTATTTAGAGTATTATAAATTTTTTTGACAAATCTTCTTCAGCTCTTCTTCTATATTTTTAATAGTTTTCATTAAAGTTTCATTAAGTTTATCGTCAATACGCAGCGTATTATTGAGTTTAGCGCTGACTTTTCGTATACCGAATAAAACATTTGAAATTTCTTTAGTAGAACTGGAAGATTTCTCTGAAAGTTTTCTGACTTCATCCGCAACAACTGCAAAACCTCTTCCTGCTTCTCCTGCTCTTGCCGCTTCAATGGCAGCATTTAAAGCTAATAAATTAATTTGGTCAGTAATCGAAACTATAACATTTAATATTTCATCAGTGAACAAAGTTAATTTATATAATTCAACCGAATCTTGATATGTTTTTTGAAGCGTTGCAAATGAGCTAGAATAAACTTCCGATAAAGACTCTATGTAATTCTTTGTGTGGCTGGTCCCATCCTGACACGATTTTAAAATATTATGCATCGTTTCTTTTATTTTTGCCAACTCTTCTGAATCGGATGCGCATGAATTTAGAAGGTTATCTTTAGAAATCATTTCTGATTCTATTTTTTTTATTTTTGAAGTCAATTCGTTAATTTGATTACTGGAATTGTCTCTTAATGAATTTACTTCGCTTTCTTTTTTAGATAAATCTTTGCTTAACGCTTCATTTTTTTTTCTAAGTTCATCAATTTGTGAAACTAAATTTTGATAAGAACTTGTTGATAATATTTTCATAACACTCTCACCTTAATATTTATTTAAATAATTTTTTAAAATAAATATGCAAAAATTAATTTTCATATATTATAAAAAACTTTAAAATTTATTGCAACAATTATTTATTTTACAATTAAATCATAAATAATAAAAAATATATTGTTTGTATTAATACTATTTAAAAAATTAAGAATAGTAATGCTCAGTTACTATCCATTTTAGATTTAATTAATTCATTCATTTTTTTGTCTAATTTTAAGCGATTCTTTTTATAATTTTTTCAATTATTGAACGTGCGCATTTTACCCCATCTATGGCGCTTGTTATAATTCCTCCGGAATATCCAGAACCTTCCCCGCAAGGATAAATGCCTTCAACATTTATCGACTGATAATCTTCATTTCTTAAAATACGAACGGCGGAAGAGGTACCGGCTTCAATTCCCGTTAAAACCGAATTTTCGATAAATCCGTGAAATTTTTCGTTAAATTCAGTTAATGTCCCTGCTAATTTGATATTTATAAATTCGGGTAATAATTTAAAAAGTTCATATCGGGTTACTTCCGGTCTATAGGAGGGGACAGGCATATTGGAACTATATCCGTTTTTGCAGTTTTTAATATTTTTAAAATAATTTTTATATTTATAATTATAATTCTTATAAATATCCTCTATATATTCTGTCGTATACTGAAAAGGAGCGGAAAACGAATTGCCTCCGGCGGAAAATGCTTTTTTTTCTAAGTCTTGTCTAAATTCAAGCATGGCTAGCGAATCATCTTTTTTATTTTTTCTATTTTCTTTATTATTATGTCCATTATATTTATTATTGGTATAGCCTGCTGTATTGTCCGGCAATATGCAGTTATAAACTTTAGATAAATCTGCCGGCATAATCGTCGTAACAATTGCGCTGTTTGAATTGTCAAGGTCTCTGCCGGAATAACTCATTCCGTTAATACAGAGATGTCCCTCTTCCGAACTTGCTCCTACAACAACACCACCCGGACACATGCAGAAAGAGTATCCTCCATATTTTTTTGAACTTAAATTGTAATACAAGCTCGATAATTTTTGATTATCCCGCGATAAAATCCTATCTATGAATTCTCGTTTGTGTTCTATTCTGAACCCGACGGCAAAAGGTTTTTGTTCCATTTTTAAGCCTTTATCAAAAAGCATTTTGTAAAGTTTGAAATTATTTGCGCCTGCCGCCAAAATCAAATAATCTGCATTTATAGTTTCTTTGTCTGTTTTAATATCGTCTAGTTTTAGACTTACATTTGAGTTTACATTTTCATTTACTTTTACATTTTCATTTTCGTTTATACTTACATTTTTATATATATTTTCGTGTATCTTACCATTTTCGTTTACATTTTCATTTACTTTTACATTTTCATTTTCGTTTATACTTACATTTTTATATATATTTTCGTGTATCTTACCATTTTCATTTACTTTTACATTTTCATTTTTGTTTTTGTTTTTGTTTTTGTTTACATTTACTCCATTTTGAAAATTATACATCAATTTTTTATTAGCAATATAATTTCCTTCACTATGGTTTTTATTAAAAATGATGATTTCTTTTAACTCTTCTTCAAATCGTAATTCTGCTCCGTTATCTATTAAATATCTTCTGATATTTTTAAGTATTTCAATTAATATATCGCTTCCTATATGCGGTCTATTCTCGGTTAAAATATTTTTATCCGCCCCCATCCGAACCATAAAATCCATACAATAGCCTACATAATAATCTTTTTTCCTTGTGGTAAGTTTTCCGTCAGAAAACGTACCCGCTCCGCCTTCACCAAACACAATATTGCTTTGCGGATTAAACAAGGCATTATTAAAAAATTGCTCCACATCTTTTTGCCTATCTTCAACTTTTTTACCTTTTTCTATAATAATAGGTTTTATACCGTTTTTTAATAATTCGACTGCGGCAAAAATCCCTGCCGGACCCATACCTATAATGACAACGCTCGGTTTTCTTTTATTTATTTTATTTAAATTTTTATTCAAAGAAGGTTTGCTATCTGCTTTATGGTCTTTAGTTTCAGGTAGATTGTATATCTTATGCTCATCAGCGCTTAATTTTAATGTTTCATATTCAGATGTAGATTGAGACGGGTTAGGTGATGATATAGATATGTCATCTATGGGCTGTTGTGCAGTTTTATTAGACAGAACAGATTTATTAGACGGCATAAACTCATTCGGATAATTTGTTGCACTGAATTTATTGTGAGCTTTGTTTTTACATAATATTGAAGAATTTAGATGATATATTTCTTCTTCTTTCTCAGATGCTATTCTTGCTTTAAATCCGGATTTTAATAACAAATTAAGCATATAATTCTCGGTGCTATCATTCTTTTCGTCTTTAACGTCTGATTTTACAGCAGTTCCTTTTAGAGCTGATTTAATTTCTAATGCAAATAAAAATACAGATTTACCAATTCTTTGTCTCAAATCCAATGATTTTTTAATTATTATAATCTTAAATCCAACTGAATAATTATTAATAAAACTCAAGTCATGATTAGAGAGACTTTTCGCAATAGCCATATGAATAATATCTTCTTCTAATTTTAATTCATTGACGGTATTATTGCCATTGTCGCTGTCGTTATTATTGTGAGCTTTATTTTTATTAAATTCTCCTACAGGGTGTTCTTTCGACTTTTCCGGGTCGCTGCCATTATTATTGCCAGCTTTATTTTTATTACCTGTGTGATTCTTGACGTAATTATTTAATCTTTTTCTTTCAATTTTAAAGTCATGAACTATTATCATAAAGTTTTATAATATTCTAAAAATGTTTATAAATATATACAATATGTATAATATGTACAGTATATGCAATATATACATATCACTTGACTAACACAGGCAAATATAACGGATAATTAAAGCAGCCAATAAAACTCCTTATTAAAACTCCTTATAAATCCCAATCCGCCATACATGCATTATAAAGACATTATACAGGCAAATATAACGGATAATTAAAGCAGCCAATAAAACTCCTTATAAATCCCCACTCCGCCATACATGCATTATAAAGACATTATACAGGCAAATATAACGGATAATTAAAGCAATTAATTATAACAACCAATTTTGGCAGCAAATATGGAAGCCAACTAATTTTTTTTACTTATTAACTGGCTATTGGGTATAATATTAACTGCAGATACCGCTTCTTCAGATAATTCTTTCTGAGATAATTTTACAGTATTCTTAAGAGGGATAAGCATGACCGGACATATAGAATTTTTTGATACCGAAAAAGATACCGAACCGAACGCTAGTTCTTTAAAGCCAATTTTTTGATGTGTACCTATGACAATCAAATCAACGGCATTTTTTTTTGAAAAATTTATAATTTCAATATGAGGTGCGCCTTTAGACACTAAAATTTCATAATTTAAAAAATACAATCCACTCTCTTTTATTATATTTTCAATGTTGTTAACAACATTATTCTTGTCAGATTCTTTCGGTCCCTCTTTAGAATTAATAAAAGAAAAAGCGCCTCCCATATTGCCTGGAATTACATGCAAGATGTAAAAATGAGCAGCGCTTTCTCTAAATAAAGAAACAGCGGAAGTTAGCACATACGAACTTTCAAAATTTAAATCTATGCCTATTATAATCTTTTTTGAAGAAATAATACCTTCGTTTTCTAATTTTGTTTTCATAATTTAATATTATACAACATTTTATAGCGTTTGACGGATAATATTTATTATAAATTAACCGTTAATAAGAAAAGAAAGTAGTAATGTTGAATATTAATATTAATTATTAATCATGATGTAAAAATTTATCAGCCTGAACAGCATCATGCTTTTTAATATAATCCATTAACATAGCTGCATGTTCCTTTTCTTCATCTCTGTTATGTGCCAAAATCTTTTTCAATTCATCGTCGCTTGTAAGCTCAAATCTTTCCTGATACCAATTAATTGCCTGAAATTCCTCAATTAAAGACTGCCTTGCCATTTCTAAATTTTTAGTTTCCTCTGTTAAATCTAAATCTTCATATCCTGCACACATAGCAATTTCTCCTTTTTAATTATAAAATAGAATTAAAAAAATGTTCCTAATTACCGATATATTTTATCTTATAAATAAAATACTTTCAATAAATTAAAAATTATGTTATATTTTTTACTGGTAATCCAGAAATGCGGCAGGATGGTTAAAAACTCCGCCAGGTCTGAAAGGAAGCAACGGTATTAATTCTGATTGTGCGTGTTTTCCTGGATTACCTTCTTGATTAAATTAATATAAATTATAGATTATTAATTTATCTTAATTTATTTATTTTATTTTATTTATTTTATATATATAGATATTATATTATATAGATATAGTTCAAAATAAATAATCAAATATAGATATTATGTAGATATATATTATATTAGTATAGATATTATGATATATAGATATAAACGAAATAAATAATCAAATAATGTAAATAAATAAAAACAACAAATAAACAATAAATAAACCAAGCTAGGTTAGACCAACCAATTGCAAATTTATTTTTATGGATTTGTCTTTTTTAAAAATTTTTAACGATAAATTATTGCTTACGGGCAACGAAGCTGTAGCTTTTGGATGTTATAAAGCTAAAACGTCGATTGCGGTTGGTTATCCAGGAACACCAAGTTCAGAAATTCTTCCTTTTTTGTCAAAATTCGAAAATATTTATGTAAACTGGTCTATTAATGAAAAAACCGCTCTTGAAATTGCCATAGGAGCATCAATAGGCTGGAAAAGAAGTCTGTTTACTACTAAACATGTAGGTTTAAATGTTGCGTCAGACCCGTTTATGACATTATCTCTTACCGGCGTCAGAGGCGGCATTATGATATTAACCGCCGACGACCCTAACATGCATAGTTCGCAAAACGAACAAGATAACCGATATTATGCCAAATTTGCAAAAATTCCCATGTTTGAACCTGCAGATAGCCAAGAATGTTATTATTTTTCAAAAATAGCTTTCGATATAAGCGAATTTTTTGATACCCCTGTTCTAGTCAGAACTACCACGAGAATATCACACTCAAGAAGTATAATAGATTTAAATAATAATGTCTACAATTCCATCTCATTTTCAAATAACCAAAAAACTAAAAAAGAAGCGGAAATCGGAAATAGGAATGGCATAAAGAAACCTAACGGCAGCAGTATTATTAATGCCGCTGCTGTTACTACGCCAGATATTAATGCTGAAGCGGCAAACAGTAATTATTATCAGTGCGATAAATATGCTTATGATGATAACTGCGATACTGCGCAATTAAAAAATACAAAATATACTAAAGATATAGAAAAATTTGTTATGGTGCCGGTATATGCAAGGAAAAGACATAAAATAGCCATTGAGAGACTTAAAAAATTAAGAGAATTTTCAAATACTTCGGGATTAAATAAAATTGAATATAATAATATAAATTACGGAATCATAACAAGCGGAGTTTCGTACCAATATGCTAAAGAAATAATGCCGGAAGCATCTTTTCTTAAACTATCATTTTCTTATCCGCTGCCGGATGCGCTAATTAAAGAATTTTGCTCAAAAGTTAAAAATGTCGTGATAATTGAAGAACTCGAACCTTTTATTGAAAATGAAATCAGTACGCTCGGTATAATGCTCAAAGGCAAAGATTTTTTTTCCCAATTTGGCGAACTGACCCCCGATATTGTAAGAAAAGGTCTTATAAAAAGCAGTTTTTTAGAAGAAGAAACTAAAAAAAACAAAAACCATGCCCTATCAGAACAGCTATCATGTAAAAACCATAGCAATAATAATTTTCTCGACGAAAATAAAAATAAAAACAACACAATAAACAATACAACAAACAACGCAATAAACTGTGCAATAGATATTCCGCCAAGGCTCCCGGCATTATGCAGCGGTTGTCCGCACACTTCAGTGTTTTACGCTTTGAAAAAATTAAGAGTTCCCGTAATGGGAGATATAGGCTGCTATACACTTGGCGCATTACCGCCGCTTAGTGCAATGGACAGCTGTATATCTATGGGGCTGGCTTTCGGCGCTGCACAGGGTTTATATTTATCAAAATCTTCCGATAAAAAAGTTGCCGCTGTTATGGGCGACTCTACTTTTTTTCATTCAGGCATAACCTCTTTGATAGATGCAAAATATAATGACGCAATATTTACCGCAATTATTTTAGATAACTCCACGACTGCTATGACCGGCGGGCAGGATCATCCCGGAACCGGAAAAAACCTTTCTGATTTTGTTATAGCTAACAAAATTGATATAAAAAAAATAATAGAAGGCATCAATATCACGGAAATTTACTACGTCGACACATATGATTATAATTATACGTATAAAACTCTTAAACATGCTTTGAGTACAAACACTCTCAATGTAATCATAACAAACAGACCATGCGTTTTATATCCAAAAAAATTAGCGCCCGGCAATAAATTTACAATAGATTCTGCCGGATGCATCGGCTGTGATTTGTGCATTTCGATAGGATGCCCTTCTATTGTAATGTCAGATAAAATAACGGACAGAAATAAACCGGTGCCGGAGATTGACTCTTCTTGCACAGGATGTTCAATATGCAGGGATATTTGCGTTTTTGGATTTATACATAATTAAAATATAAATATAAATATAAATATAAAATATATGAAGTATAACTATAACGTATAAATATAAAATATATGAAGTATAAATATAAATATAAATATAAAATATATGAAGTATAAATATAACGTATAAATATGAAGTATAAATATAACGTATAAATATAAAATATATGAAGTATAAATATAAATATAAATATAAAATATATGAAGTATAACTATAACGTATAAATATAAAATATATGAAGTATAAATATAACGTATAAATATAAAATATGGAAACGAATCAAAGTATTTTAATTTGCGGAATAGGAGGGCAAGGCGTCGTACTATCAGGTAAAATAATTAGTCTTAGTGCTTTCTATGAAAATTATGACGTTAAAACATCGGAAGTACACGGTATGTCGCAGAGAGGAGGCTCTGTTTCTACGCATTTAAGATACGGCAATAAAATTTTTACCCCTTTAATACCAATGCATGCCGCGGATATAATATTATCTTTTGATTTATATGAAACCCTAAGATATATTAATTATGCAAATAAAGAAACAAAAATAATAACCGCATCCGGCGCAAAATTTATTAGAAATTCATCAGCAAATCCTATCAGCCTGCCATCTATTAAATCAATTATAGAAAAAATTACAATAGATTTTAATTTTAAAAATTTAATTGCGGTAGATATAGTCAAAATTGCACAGGAATTAGGAAATATAAAAGTCGCTAATACAATTCTTATCGGAGCATCTTCACAATTTACTTATATAAAGGAACGGACATGGCTTAATATCCTTAAAGAAAATGTACCGCCTAAAACAGTGGATATAAATGAAAAAGCCTTTTTGCTCGGCCGTAAAATTTTAAATTAATTTAATTTAATATTTAATCTTAATATTTATAAGTTTTACCCTATTTATATTTATATTTATATTTATATTTTAGCATTTAGTTTTTTGACTACAATAATATATTTCAAAGGACAGCGTATTTATGAACAAAAAAAGCATTCAGGCAAACTATTTTGACGAAAAATTAGAAACAATCTCTTTAGACGATTTAAATGCATTAGTGATTGAAAGATTAAAAAAAACATTAAAATATGTCTATAAAAACGTATCTTTTTATAAAAAACAATTTGATGGCGCAGGAGTTAATGTAGATTTAATTAAAAACACCAAAGATTTAAAAAATATTCCTTTTACTTTAAAAAGCGACCTTGTAAATAATTATCCATTTGGACTATTCTCTTCTAATTTAGACAAAATCATCAGGATACATGCTTCTTCAGGAACTACGGCAAAACCGATTATAGTATCTTATACTAAAAAAGATATTAAAGTATGGGCTGATTTAATGTCGAGGGTCTTTTGCGCCTGCGGATTAAATAAAAACGATATTGCGCAAAATGCTTTCGGCTATGGTTTGTTTACCGGAGGTCTCGGTTTTCATTACGGCGCCGAAAATATAGGAATGACGTTAGTGCCGATGTCAAGCGGATTTACGGAAAGACAATTTGCTATGATGAATGACCTCGGCGTTACAACTTTATTTTGCACCCCGTCATATGCACTTTTTTTATCCGAAGAACTTTCTAAGTACATAAAAGACACATCAAAGTTAAAATTGAAAAAAGGTATATTTGGCGCGGAACCGTGGTCTAATGAATTAAGACTAAAAATTGAAGATATGCTTAATATTGACGCATATGATATTTACGGGTTAAGCGAACTTTTAGGTCCCGGTGTTGCTTTTGAATGTGAATATAAAAACGGACTACACATTAATGAAGACAATTTTTATCCTGAAATAATAGACCCCAAAACAGGGGCTGTTCTTCCCGAAGGAGAGCTTGGAGAGTTAGTTTTGACAAACTTAAATCAGGAAGCCATGCCTTTAATAAGATACAGAACCCGCGATATTACAAGTCTTAACAGAGAAAAATGTAAATGCGGAAGAACATTTGCAAGAATGAAAAAAATTAAAGGCAGAACAGACGATATGGTCATAATTAAAGGTGTAAATGTGTTTCCATCGCAAATTGAATCGGCCATATTCAGTTTTGACTTTTTAGAACCTGTTTACCTGATTGAATTATATACCGACAATATGTTAGATAAAATTAATGTTCTTGTAGAAGGCAAACCTGAAATATACAATATGGGCGATAAAAAATTAGAGGAAATATCAACTATGCTCCAGTATAAAATTCATGAACTTATCGGTGTAAAATCAAAAGTTACAATAGTCCCTCCGAAAACATTGGAAAGAAGCCAGGGGAAATCAAAAAGGGTAAAAGACCTGAGAAAAAAATTATAAATATATATAATGTAATACAATATAATATAGTACAATACAAAATATAATATAGTACAATACAATATAATAAATAAAATAAGATAAAAACAATATTTACGATATTTTTCTGGCAAATAACTTGAGGAAACCGGCAGATGTTTTTATAGCTTGAGGCAAAATTATATTTAAAGATTTAAAATAGTCGGAAGACTTTGATGCGTACAGCAGCTCAGGTAAATATTTTGAAGAATTATGAGCATTATAATCGACCCATCCGAAAGCCGACTGGTCATTATAATGCCCATTTAAAGATTCAAATTTATACGTACCGTTCTCGAGCCGGATAGATAAGTCAAGATAATTTGCCGACATCCACCTTTCGAAATAAATATGTTTTTTTAATGCTAGGTTTGTAGTATGAAACGGAATGCATAAATCCTGCACAAGATGGGTAGCGCCGCCTAATGCGATAAATGAACTTTTAAAGTTTCCTTTTTTCCACGAAGAAACGGCAATATTAAACAGTTGGGCGCATTTCGTCCCAGCATCTGAGAATCCTCTAACATAGCCTGCATGAGAGTGGGGATAAAGATAATGCCCTCCAAACCAGTGAACCCTGAACTTTTTTATTGCAAGCCTATCAATTATATAAGAACCCCTCTGCATTAACAAAATGCGCTCGTCGAAACCCAGAGGAGATATTTTACAATCGAACAGCTTGTTGATGACATCAAACTTCGAGTCGTTATATAAAACGCTTATAGTTTTATCAATACAATAACTGTGTAATTTTGGCTGCATAATATTTGTATATTATACCACATTTACCACATTAAATTATTTGTTGTATTATATTGCATTATGAGTTGTTATACGATTCCATAGCTTTACTTAAAAAAACACTCTCTGGAACAGCTCCTAAAACCTCTCCGTTGTCATTCATAACTGTCTTAGGTACGCTGTTGACCTCATATTTGTCTGCTAAATCAAAAAACTCCTGAACCTCTATTACCTCTGCGGTAATAAAATCGTTTGCCATTGCAAAACCGTATGCTAGAACCGCCGCCGGCGGACAATGCGGTCAGGTAGGCGTTATAAAAACCTGTATGTTGAACGGCTTTATTATCTCCTTAAGCTTAGTTAAAGTATTTTCACTCAGGTTGGCACTTTTATTTGATATGTTTTTTATAGCCGTAATTATAGTAGTAAACTCGTGACCTGCCGGCATTCCGTAAAATCTTATGCCATAGTCTTTGTCCTGTCCTGCAATGACAATAGCAGGGGTTCTCTTAACCGCATATTTTTTAACTGCTTCATTGTCTTTATCAAAATCATATTCCGTGAAAGAAATTTTATCGCTGAGCGATGATAACTCAGTAAGTATCTCTTTAGTTTCATTGCAGTATTCGCAGGCATCTTCCGATTTAAAAAAAATTATTTTGACGTTTTCTTTTAATTTTTCAGAAAAATCTTTTTTAAGATACTGCGTATCCTCTTCCGATAAAAGAGCCATTTCACCTCCATTTAATATTTTAAACTATATTCAACTTCTTTATATAGTAACATTAATTCTTTAAAAAAACAATATTAAAAATTAAAATAAATAAATGCTAAATCAAAAATATTCTTCTTACGCATTATATAAAAATTGATTTTTAATGATTTATAATATAATATAGTCAAATAATGATAAAAAATTAATTAAAAATTTAAACAGGTGTATAATGCTTAAAAATAAAAATTTTTCAATCCTGCAGATTTCAACGCTTACAATTTCCGTATTTATTTTTTCTTTCGCATTATTTAATTCTGCATACGCTTTATCCAACGCCTCAATTAAAAATAACAGCGGTATTAAGAATAAAAGCGGTAAGTTAAACAAAAAATATTATGCTGAAAATAAAAAATATGTCATTTTAAGTCTTTCACCTGTTCTTAAGGGCTATATAGATAAAAAGAATCAAAAGGTGTACTACTATTACACTAAAACAAAACAATATTATTATTGGAATGAAGGGATATGGTTTAATTCTAAACATTTAAATAGTATTTTTAAAATTGCAAGTCAAAATAGAATACCTGCACCGCTGAAACACGGTCCGCTGCTTAGAGTTAAAAGAAAAAAAATCCCGGCAGGATTTGCAGCTTTAAAAGTGCCGCCTAAAGCTGTTACTAAAAAATTGCCTAAAGCTGCAACTCAGCACTTATATAATTTTCCGCTAACATTACACGGACTGATTATTTATCAAAAAAAATTTAATCTTAACAATTAAAATTTAAAATAGAATAAAATATAATAGAATAGAAAAATAGAATAGAAAAAATTAATAATCAGATTATGAAATTTTTTAATATTTTACAATATCCAGACCCGAAACTCAGGCTCAAAGCGCAGAAAGCAAATAAGGACGAGCTGAAAAATATAGGAGAACTGGCAAAAAATATAGCATATACGATGTATAAAGCTGAAGGAGTAGGCCTTGCTGCAACACAAGTGGGAATAAACAAAAGGATAATTGCTATAGATGTGAGCAAGAAACTTGATGTAAATTGCGAAAATTTTTTAGAAGACAGGGATATTTTATCTCTAAATAAAAATCTTATAATTGCAGTTAACCCTGAAATAATTTACAAAGAAGGTAAAATTATTCACGAAGAAGGATGTTTGTCTATACCCGGATTTAACGCAGATATTGAAAGATATAAAAATATTAAAGTAAAAGCCGTAGGATTAGACGGAAAAGAATTTATTGTAGAATCCGACGGTATATTATCTATAGCTTTTCAACATGAAATTGACCATCTTGACGGTGTTCTTTTTATTGATAAAGCCTCTCCGCTTAAAAGAACATTGTATAACGCAAAACTTAAAAAATTAAAATCTGAAGAAAAAGTGCATTAATATGGATTATAATATTCATAATATTAAGCCCATGAAGGTTGTTTTTATGGGAACTCCTGAAATTGCTGCAAATTCTTTAACATCTATCATTGGATTAAAAAAAAACAATATAATTGAATTACAATGCGTATACACAAAGCCCGAAAGCTGGAACGCAAAAAAATCACAATATATAAAATCTCCTGTTAATATTATAAGCGAAAAATATTCTCTACCTGTCAGAGCACCGAAAACCATTAAAAATAATAATGATGAAATAGATTTTCTTACAAGTATTAAACCAGATTTAATTGTAGTAGTTGCTTACGGTCTAATTTTACCTGACAGGATTTTGAATATACCTTTATACGGCGTTATAAACCTTCATCCGTCCATCCTGCCTGACCTTAGAGGCCCCAGTCCAATTCATTACGCTATACTCGAAAATCTTAAATTTACAGGAATTTCTATAATGGCGTTAGACGAAGGAATGGACACCGGTCCAATTATAGCTCAAATGAAAATTCCGATTGCTAAAGATGAATATTTTAATGAATTATACTCTGAGCTTTCAAAAAAAGGAGCGGATATTTTATCCGATGTAATAAAAACACTGAGTTTTATTCACACTATAGCTCAGAACTATTTAAATGAAAAAAATAAAAGAATTTACGCTTACGCTGCGCCCCAATCTACATCAATACTATACCAAAAAGATTATGAGCAATATTTAACCATTACTGATAAAATAGACAGTAATATTAAAAAGATTAATTTTCAACTTGACAAGCCGGATTTGATTTATTCTAAAATCAGAACATTTTCTGAATCAGGTAACGCATATTTTATTTTTGAAAATAAGACGATAAAAATTATAAACGCTAAACTGATAATAATAAAAGAACAACTAAAAATTTGTAACGAAAATAACGAACATAACGAAAATATAGATAAAGCTCATTCAAAAACGATGCAAATTAAACCAAAACACAATTATTGCGAGTTTTTAAACGAAGACTTAAATATAAATGAACAAATAATATACAATAAAATATCGACAGAATTACTGCAAGGCAAAATAAACATGATAAGCACCAAAAAAATTAATTATAACAATATAAACAATAAAGACCTCATTTACCGTGAAAACAACATATCAATAAAAAAAGGGGACGAAAGCGGGCATGAGTTAATTTATAAGCCCGGCACGGTAGTCATTGCAGATAAATACTGCTTAGTTATAAGCACTGCAGAAAAGGGTGTATATATACAATTATTGGAATTAAAGCCCGAAAGCAAGAAATCAATGAATTATATTGATTTTATCAATGGAGCAAGGATTACACCCGGCACCGTATTGCAATAAATATAAATATTATTTAACTATTTTAAATGTCTATAAAAAAAGAACATGTTTATTTTATAAAAACCGTAGCCATAGCATCTATTGCGCTGCTTGCTTTATCATTAATTCTTTTCTGGCTTATTTCTGGCGGACTTGAAAAATTAAATCCAAATTTGCCGTTCTTGATTTTCATCTTGATAATTTCAATTTTTTTTCTATTTATAGCCATATTTATAATCAGTTTAATATATAATGATAATAAAAATAAATTATTTTTCGTTAATTTTACACGTTATGTATTAATAAAAATATTATATCCTACCGCGGTTTTGATATCATCCATTTTTCGCATAGACAGAAATAAAATGCAGCGTTCATTTATTGCAATAAATAATTCGCTCCTATTTTCTATTGGAAAACAGGTTCAGCATGATAGAATATTAATTCTTTTGCCCCATTGTCTTCAGCTGCATAATTGCAAGGCAAAAATTACGGAAGACATTCACCATTGTCTTGATTGCGGAAAATGTAATATTAAAGAACTTAATGTTTTAGGTGATAAGAAAGGAATTGATATAGCTGTTGCAACAGGAGGAACTTTAGCCAGAAGGGTATTGGAAGAAAAAAGACCGAAAATTGTTATCGCCGTTGCGTGCGAAAGAGACCTGTCATCAGGGATACTAGACGCTTTTCCATTACCCGTTTACGGATTAATAAATATAAGACCTAACGGACCGTGCAGAGATACTCAAGTGGACGTTGCAGCACTTAACATTTTAATAGAAAAAATAATAGTTTGATTCTATTAGCCAAAAATATGAGTTCTACTAAAAAAACTTATGATTATAATGAGTTAATAAATAGCAAAAAGTATGAACATGGCGGAAATTTATTTAATTCAGCTAAAGGAGGCAATCAAAATGCTCACGATATTTTAAATATTTTTAATGAGGCTAAAAAAAAAATAGATTTTTCAGCAAATATAAATCCATTAGGTTTAAGTAAAAATGCTTTATGTATTTTAAAAAATATAAAATTAGTAAAATTTTTAATCGAAAATTATCCAGAGGTTTATCCCGAAAGATTAACAGACAAACTTAGCGATTATCACCATGTTCAAAGCAATAATATAATTATCGGCAACGGAGCGACAAACTTAGTTTATAAAATATTATCTATTTTAAAACCTGAAAATGTACTTATAGCGGAACCGTCATTTAGCGAGTATGAACGGGCTTGCAGTGTTTTAGGGATAAATACTCTGCATCAATGTACATTTCTTAAAGATGGATTTAAATTAATAAATAATACTCTGGCTGAATTCATTGACAAAATAAAAAATTTGAACGAGCGCGATTTTATATTTATAGCAAGCCCGTCTAATCCCGCAGGAATAATTACTCCGCTAAATACCATCAGAGAAATTCTGAAAATATGCAAAAAGAAAAACTTATATTTAATATTAGACGAATCTTTTATGGATTTTAAAGAAGAATGTTCGTCTAAATATCTTATAGAAGAATTTGAAAACTTAATTGTTTTACGTTCTATGACAAAATTTTTTGCAATACCGGGGGAAAGAGTCGGATATATATTGAGCTGCAAAAAAAATATTTCAAAAATAACAAAAACGGTTGCTCCGTGGAGAATAGGAGGACTGGCTTCTGCCCTGGCTGTTGCTTCGCTATCAGACAAAGAATACATTACTGATTCTGTCAAATATATTAATAAATCAAAAGAAGAAATGTTTAATGCTATTATAAAATTTAAAACTTTCGAGATTATACGCGGGGAAGCAAATTTTTTACTTATAAGAATAAAATCAGCAGAACATCATGAATGCGAATCAATACCTGCAACAGCATTTACACCGGCAGCATCATCTGCATTTACAACAGCATCTGCATCAGCACCAGCATGCAGCGCATTAAATATTAAAGATTATTTATTTGATAAAGGTATATTAGTAAGATATGCCGGCAATTACCGTTGTTTAGATGACAGTTTTTTTAGAATAGCGGTTAAAAAAAGGAAAGAAAATAAAATTTTAGCAAATGAATTAAAAAAATATATAATTAAACTGAAGGATTAAAATGTTCATAAATTATTTTTGCAATTTTTGAGCTAACACATTTTGACAGCTCTTCTACTTGCAGATGTTTAATATTATTTACGTCACCGAATGAATCTATAAGTTTTTTATATGACGATGCGCCTATCCCTTTAATATTTAAAAGTTCCGACGTTACTACAGATTTCCTTTTTAAAGAGCTATGAAATGTTACAGCAAATCTATGCGCTTCATCGCGCACTGACATTAAAAATAAAATTAAATTTGACGGCATATTAACTTCATTTTTTCTATTAGGGATGTATATTTTATCTGTAAAATTTTTTTTAGAAATACCGTCAGCTATAAAATCTGCGTTTTTTTTATCGTGATTATTATTACAATTTTCTTTTACTTTGGCAATTGAGATAATATTCGGCATGAGAGTTTCGCTTATATAATTTTTAAATTCTTTTTTTACTTCTGTGAATACGTTAAGCTGACCTTTCCCGCCGTCTGCAATTATCAAGTCCGGCAGCGGATCGCTGCCGTTAACGGCATTCCTAAATCTTCTGGTTAATACCTCATACATCATTGCATAATCATCAGGAGTATTTTTTGACCTTATTTTATATTTTCTGTATAAAGAGGTTTCTTTTAAACCGTCTTTAAAAACAGCCTTGGAAGCAACAGGATAAGTCCCTGAAATGTTAGATATATCAAAACATTCTATAATTTTAGGTATTTTTTTAAGATTTAAATATTGCTTTAGAGATTCAAGCAATTTTTCATTATGCTCATTATTATTACGGTCATATTCAGAACTATTATTATTATCGTAAAAATTATTTTTTGCATTATTTGAGGCTATCATTACGAGATTCTTATTTTTTTCATTATTAGGGATATTTAATTTAAGCTTTTTCCCTAATGTTTTTTTAAAAAATTCTATTAATATATTTCTGTTTTCTGAGTTTATTGCAAAAGGGAGTAAAATTTCATCCGGAATTAAATTTATATTTTTGCCGCTGCTTTTTGAAACATAATACTGATCAATGAATGATGATATTAGCTCTTCATCTGTCAAATAAACATTTTTGAAATAATAGTTTTTTGAATCTATCATTTTTCCATTTCTTATCATTATTAAATCAATTACTGATGCGTTGTTTTTTGAATAACAGCCAACTGCATCGATATTTTTTCCGCCTGATATAACCGTTGACTGACTTACAGAGATGATATGCAAACTGTCTATTTTGTCTCTTATTTTTATAGCGGCTTCAAAATTTTGTTCTTTTACATATGTATTCATCATATTCTTTAAATCTTTAATTATCTGATTATTTTTACCCTGCAGCAGCATTTTAATTTCTCTTATTATATTACCATAATCTTCCGCGGTTATATAACCGCAACATGGAGCAAAACATCTGTTTATTTGGTAATACACGCAAGGTTTATTTTTTGATGCAAATAATTTAAATTTGGTATCATTGCACGTTCTTATCTTAAAAATTTTATTTATCATTTTAATAAAATCAGTTACAGCTTTTACGTTTGAATACGGTCCGAAATATTCTCCCGAATTTTTATCATATGTTCGAGTTTTTGTCAGATAAGGAAAATCTGACGGGGCAGGCTTGGGTTGTATTTTTTTATTATCTAGTACGTTTTTATGGTTTTTATTGTTTAAATTGTTTTTATTATTTGAATCATTTAAATTGTTTTTATTATTTGAATCATTTAAATTGTTTTTATTATTTTTATTGTTTTTATTGCTTAAGTTGTTTAAATTGTTTAATTTATATGTGTAAGCCGAATTTAAATTATTTTTTGCAATTTTTAAATACGGATATGTTTTATCATCCTTTAAATTTATATTATATTTTGGCTTATAATTTTTAATCAGATTATTTTCAAGTAGGAATGCTTCGACTTCGTTATTTACGACAATGATTTCAAAGCTTTTAATTTTAGATACAAGGTGTGCCGTTTTAATATCTGTTTTCTTGTTAGAAAAATATTGTGAAATACGTTTTTTAAGATTTTTAGCTTTGCCGACATAGATAACATCACCTTCTATGTTTTTCATGAGATAGACGCCCGGGGAATCTGGCAAGGATTTTAGTCTGATAGTTAAAATAGTTAAATCTTCACTCATTTTTCAATTATCAATTTAAAAAAATATTAACACTGAACTTGCATTTATATTAATTACACGGCATCAAGCAGTAGCATCTGCTTTTTAATAATATTTATTTCATCTCTTACACGCGCTGCTTCTTCAAAATTGAATTCTTTAGAATATTTTTTCATTAATCTTGATAAATTTTTTATTTTTTTTTCAGCCGCGGCGGCGCTTAAAACAACAATATTTTCTCCGTCTGCACCGCTGGAAGAATCAACATAATCCTGTTCAAAAATTGTGGTTAAAAGTTCGGCAATATTTTTTCTAATCGACTGAGGTGCGATATTGTTTTTAATATTATAAGCTTCTTGTATTTTTCTTCTGCGTTCCGTCTCCGAAATTGCAAAAGCCATAGAATCGGTAATTTTATCTCCATATAGTATAACGTGCCCTTTAATATTTCTTGCGGCGCGTCCTATCGTCTGGACAAGAGATGTTTTAGAACGCAAAAATCCCTCTTTGTCTGCATCAAGTATGCCTATTAACTCTACTTCAGGAATGTCGAGACCTTCCCTTAAAAGATTGATACCGACAAGAACGTCAAATTCTCCGAGCCTTAGCTCTCTGATAATTTTAAATCTTTCTAAAGACGCTATATCTGAATGCAAATATTTCGCTTTTACCCCGCTGTCAAGCAAAAAATCCGATAAATCTTCAGATATTTTTTTAGTTAAAGTTGTAACTAAAACCCTTCCGCCTCCTTTAACTGTTTTTTTAATTTCGCTTATTATATCGTCAACCTGATTTGCGACAGGTCTGACTTCTACTTCAGGATCTATAAGACCGGTAGGGCGGATTATCTGTTCAATAACCTGTGAGCTTACACCAAGCTCGTAATCGGCAGGCGTAGCCGAAACAAACAGCATATTTTTTATATGAGAACTGAATTCGTTAAAATTTAACGGTCTGTTATCAAGGGCGCACGGAAGTCTGAAGCCGTATTCCACCAGTGTAGTTTTTCTTGATATATCTCCGTTATACATCCCTCTTATTTGGGGTATGCTTACATGAGATTCATCGACAAAAATAGTAAAATTTTCGGGAAAATAATCTAAAAGCGTGGGCGGCGCTTCGCCTTTTTTTCTGCCTGTTAAATGTCTTGAATAATTTTCTATACCGGAACAATAACCCATTTCCTCAATCATCTCTATATCATAAAATGTTCTTTGTTCTAATCTCTGAGCTTCAACAAGTTTCCCCATAGATTTTAATTCTAAAAGTCTGTCCGCAAGCTCTGCTCTAATTGACTTAATAGCATGCTTCAAGGTAGATTCGTCTGCAACATAATGCGATGCAGGATAAATAGCGGTTTTATTTAGTTTCCTTATGAGCTTGCCTCTCAGCGGGTCAATTTCGGCAATCATTGAAATTTCGCTTCCGAAAAACTCAATTCTTATCGCAATTTCTTCTTCATAAGCCGGAAAGACGTCAATAACATCGCCGCGAACTCTAAAAACACCTCTATGAAAATCTATATCATTTCTGTCATATCTTATTTCCGTTAACTTACTTAAAACTTCTTTCATTTCTATACTCTGCCCCTTTTTAATTTCTAGGAGCATACTGCCATATGTCTCAGGAGAACCAAGACCGTATATACAAGAAACACTTGCTATAACAATAACATCCCTGCGCGATAAAATAGACCTAGTGGCGGAATGTTTCATTTTGTCAATCTGATCGTTTATCGAAGAGTCTTTTTCTATATATAAATCTTTTGACGGAACATAAGCTTCCGGCTGATAATAGTCATAATAGCTTATAAAAAATTCAACCGCATTTTCCGGAAACAGAGACTTGAACTCCGAATAAAGCTGCCCTGCAAGTGTTTTATTCGGGGCTATTATAAGCGCAGGTCTATCGAGTTCTTTTATTACGTTTGCCATAGTAAATGTCTTGCCTGAACCTGTAACGCCGAGTAATGTCTGATACTTATAATCTTTATCCCTTATTCCTTTAAGTATTGACTCTATAGCCTTCGGCTGGTCTCCTGTCGGTTTAAAATCTGATACAAAATTGAATATTCCCATGTTTTATTTTATTTTATATTATATTTTTTGCGTATTTTCTTATATTTATAACTATAATTAGATTTGTTATTAGATTTATATTTATATTTTAAATTTATAATGATATTTATAATAGTATAATAATAACTTATAATTAGATTTATAATGATATTTAGAACATATTATTAATAATAATTTATAATTAGATTTGTTATTAGATTTATATTTATATTTTAAATTTATAATGATATTTATAATTTATATTTTGTTTTTATGCTTCTATTTATTTTTAAATAATTTATAATCATCTATATTTTTTTTCGCTTTGGTTTCTTAAATATACATTCCGAAGCTTCACCCATATTATATATTCTCAGCTTGTGGCTTCTCGGAAATTCTCTTTTTAATAACTTTTTAAAAATATTAGTTAATTCATCAAATTTAGCTACGTATTCTTCTTCAAAAAAACCTCTTTCAAGTATGCAGTACTCATCTTCTTCAGATTTTATAATGTAAAATCCTCTATCTCTTTTATAGCTTCTGACATCGTAATAATGTCCGACAGCCATGCTTTTTAATTTTTTTAAAAGACTATCTATAAATGTTTCCTTTGCAATCATAACTATTATTTATTTAAAGATTATTCTTTAAGGTTTCTTTTGCAATCATAACTATTATTTATTTAAAGATTATTTTTTATTGATTATTTTTTTTAATTAAATCTTTAGCTATTTTATCACATTTTTCATTATACAAATTATTAGAATGCCCCTTGACCCATATGCAATTTATTTTTAAAGTATTATATATTATATATATCTCCTGCCATATTTGCTTATGTTTAATGTCTTTTTTCCACTGTTTTTTTGCCCAATCGTGCATCCATGTCGTCATGCCGTCTAACGCATATTTTGAATCTGAATAAAGATTTATAGTAATATCCTTGCTTTTAATCAACTTAAGAGCGTTTAAAATTGCTGATATTTCCATTTCTTGATTTGTAGTCCATTCTTTGTATCCTGATATTGTTTTTTCATGACCTTTATATAGTAATATAGCGGCATAGGCTCCATGACCGGGGTTTTTGGAACAGGCTCCGTCCGTATAAATATTTATAATATCCATTTATTAAGTTTTAAAAAATTATTAAGGTTTGAATGGAGCGGGCGACGGGATTCGAACCCGCGACACCAGGCTTGGGAAGCCTGTACTCTACCAGCTGAGCTACACCCGCAAAGAATAATTAGGGTTAAGTAAACAATAAATAATATAAGAAATAAATAATACAAACAACAAATAATATAAATGATGTCGTAATCACGCAATAAAAACTGTTCCGGCTAACCTGTTTATTTCTGAAATTTCCGCATCATTAAACTTATGAACTTTAGATTTGAGGTTATAAGTATCTTCAAAAGATGCTTGCAATACATTTAGTAATTTGTTTTTGTCCAACAGCACATCATGAGCAATTCGTTGGTTATCTTTTAAATTTAAATTGTTTAAATTTAAATTGCTTTTATTGCTTTTAAATAATTCCTGCTTGATACCGGTGATTTTTTCAGCATAATCTTTAACTCTGAATTTATTGCATTCTTTTGTGTTTTTTGAATAAATATTTAATTTGTCTTTATCTTTATTTTTGTATTTATCTTTATCTTTATCTTTATCTTTTGGAATGAAAATTTCATTTTCTTCATTTTGAGCATTAACGTAATTATTTTCAAATAATTCGCAGTGTTCTTCAGGATTATAATCAATATATATAGAACCGTGCTGAAGAAATGCCTTGTCGTTTCGTCTTTGAGAATTTCCGCATATTTTTTTTTTCGAAAACGTTACTTCATAAGAATGTGCTTTTAAAAAACAATTAAAATTTTTATCGGCATTTCCGGCACTGCTTGCACCATTAACAGCACTTGGCATATGGATATTATGAATATCAGGATTCAGACCTATTTTTAAAAAAAAATTATAAAGAAAATTGCTTATAATTCTATAGGTTTCCATCAGTTTACCGGCAAAAATTCCATTTTTATATGAAGCCACGACGCTATAAGTTATTTCATTTAAATGTAATACTGCTCTGCCGCCGGTTGGTCTTCTGACGATATCATACCCAAGTGATTTAGCTTTAGTTATTAATCCGCCGTCAAATTTATTTTGAAAAAAACCTAAAGATAACGAGGGTGGAGAGAAAAAATATAAACGCAATGTCGGGCAAACTGTAAAATCATCTAATTGCTTGTATCTGTTCAGGATATACAAGTCTTTAGCCATATTAACAGCTCCGCTCTCTCCGCCTGAGAATATCAGATTATAGCTATCGTTGTCATTATTGCAACTCATTTAATAATTTAATTTAATAAATTAATCAGCTAACGATTTAATAAATTTATAATTTAACAATTTAACAAACTAATAATTCGATAATTTAACAAATTTATTAAAAATTAATTAATCAATTAATCAATTATTTGAATTTAATAATTCTTCGTATTGTTCGGGAGATAAAAGTTCTTCAACTTCATTTTCATTATTCAGTTTGACTTCTAATATCCATCCGGCATCATACGGTTCTTCATTTATGAGTTCCGGTTCATCTTTAAGCGATTCATTGATTCTGGTAACTTGCCCGCCCAAAGGAGCATATAATTCTGAAACAGACTTAGCCGACTCTATAGTACCGAACGATTCATTCTGCTCCAGTTCGTAGCCTACTTCCGGTATATCTACATAAATTATGTCGCCGAGCTGGTCCTGAGCATAATCCGTAACGCCAATAAGAGCTTTATCACCGTTAATTTTAACCCAGAGATGCTCTGAGTTGTATTTTAAATTTTTTGGCACATCCATGAAACTCCCTCCCCCATTAAAACTTTTAATATTTATAGTATAATATAAAAAAATTATTAAAATAAATCGGCTAAATCTATTTTGCCCCTAAAAGTCTAGCGATATAGCCTATGTCGACTTTGCCTGAAATATAATCTCCATCATTGATAATTCTTTTAATAAACGGGATGTTTGTCTCAATACCTTCAATCCAAAATTCATTTAGTGCGCTCTTTAATTTATTAATTGCAGCACTTCGTGAACTATCATAGACAATTAATTTTCCAAGAAGCGAATCGTAAAATGGCTCAACCCTATATCCGCAATATGCAAAATCGTCAACCCTAACATTTACCCCGCCCGGTTTATTATACATAGTTATAAGTCCGGGAGACGGCTTGAAATCGCGAGGATTTTCTGCATTAATCCTGACCTCAATACTATGACCTTTAATTTTAATATCGTCCTGTTTTATTTTAAGTTTATCTCCGTTTGCTATTTTAATCTGCTCTTTGATAATATCAATGCCCGTTACAAATTCTGTAACAGGATGTTCCACTTGAACCCTTGTGTTAACTTCCATAAAATAAAAATCATTATCACCGGCTAAAAGAAACTCAAACGTTGCCGCATTAACATATTTTATTTCTTTTAAGACTTTAGTAATAGCTTCGCCCATTTTTTTTCTCATAGATGCTTTAATAGCAATAGAAGGGCTTTCTTCTATTATTTTTTGATGTCTTCTCTGTATTGAACAATCCCTTTCTCCGAGGTATATTGCATTTCCATACTTATCGGCAAGAACTTGAAATTCTATATGCCTTGGATTTTCACAATATTTTTCAAGATAAACATCTTTGTCGCCAAAAAAAGTAAGCGCCTCCTGTCTTGCCTGATGATAAGCCTGAATCAAATGGGCAGGGGACAGCACCATCCTTATTCCTTTGCCTCCGCCGCCCATTGAAGCTTTTAAAACTAAAGGATATCCGATTTCTTCCGCAGCTTTTTTTAAATTTTCCTCATCCTCATCGTCATTATCCGCTCCTAATCCGCTGCTTCCGGGAAGTACAGGAATGCCCAAACCTGAAACAAGCTTTCTAGCGTTCCGCTTATTGCCTAATGCATTCATATTGTCCGCCGTCGGACCAATAAATTTTATGCCGCAATTCTCGCTTATTTCCGCAAAATTGGCATTTTCAGACAGAAAGCCGTATCCGGGATGGATTGCTTCACTGTCTGTAACCTCTGCGGCTGAAATTATGGAGGATATATTCAAATAACTCTTTGCAGATTGCGGAGGACCGATGCATATGGCTTCGTCAGCATACTTTGTATGAAGACTATTTTTATCTGCCGTAGAATAGACCGCAACCGTCTTAATTCCCATTTCTTTGCACGCTCTTATAATTCTAACAGCAATCTCACCTCTGTTGGCAATTAAAATTTTTCTAAACATATATATATTATATTATATATTAAATTGTGATATTTTTATATTAATATTGGTAAACAAACTAAACTAAACCAAAGCGAATAGATTTAAACCGGTTCAACTACAAACAGGGGCTGTCCGTATTCGACAACCTGCCCATTTTCAACAAGAATTGACACGATACGGCATTTTATATCCGCTTCTATTTCATTCATAAGTTTCATAGCTTCTATTATACATACCGGACTATTTTTTTCGACTATTGAGTCAACTTCCACAAAAGGCGGCTTATCCGGAGCCGAAGCTCTATAAAATGCACCAACAAAAGGAGATACAATTTCTTTATATCTAGAGGTATCTTCTTTGGACTCGGCAATCTTACTAAACTCTTGAGATAATGACTCCTGTTTAGATATATTTGCCAATGCCAAAGCTTCTGCTTCTGAAATCTGTTCCGCAAAATTATCCAGAATTTTTTCTTGCCGACCATTATTTTTTATTGTTTTGTAATCTTGAAAATCAAGGCTCTCATTTAATTTAATCTTTATTTCTTCATCGCCTTTTTTATAATAAAACTCAGCGACTTTATTTGACTTTATGAATTTTACCAGGTCTTTTATGTCTTTAATATTCATAATATTTTTATATTAATTGAATTAATAATTTAATAATAAATTAAATAAGTTATTAATTTTTGATTAATTTTATGTGCGTAACTTTAATATATTATAATAAAATATTATATTTCTAAAGTTCTATTTAACCGTTAATTATATTTTTTTATAATTAATTTATTGCATTGTTATTATACTGCAATTATTTTGTTATTGCATTTATTTGGAAACCCTTTCTATGTAAGATTTATTTCTTGTATCAACTTTTATCACGTCGCCTTCATTTATAAATAACGGGACATTTATCACAAGTTTTGTCTCCAGCACGGCAGGTTTAGTAGCACCTGAAACGGTATCTCCTCTTATACCGGGTTCGGTACTTACAATTTTTAAATCTAAGAAGTTGGGAACATCGATATTAATTGGCTTATTATTGTAATATAAAACATTTACAGTAATATTTTCAAGAAGAAAACCTGCGTTGTCTCCAACCGTTTCTTTGCTGAATTTTATCTGGTCATATGTTTCGTTATCCATAAATATATATTCATCACCCTCTGCATACAGATATTGCATATTTTTTTCTTCGATATTCGGTGTTTCTACTTTTTCGCCTGCTCTTAATGTCCTATCGATAACCCTTCCGTTAATTAAATTTTTTAATTTTGTTCTGACAAACGCACCCCCTTTTCCCGGTTTTACATGCTGAAAATCAATAATTTCAAAAGGCTCCTTTTCAAATTCTATGCGAAGTCCTTTTTTAAAATCTGTTGTTGAATACACAAAAATCCTCCGTTAATATTAATTAGTAATACACAGCTGTTATTTTCCTATCGCAAGTACCTTACATATACTTTAAATTAAAGTAAATTAAAAATCAATACAAAATTAAAAATTGGGTACAATATAAAATTAAAAATTTATTAGATAAAGTTCTTGAGCTCATCTTTTTTTATTGTCGTTAAAATTTCCGCACCGTTTTTGGTGGCCAAGCACATATCCTCAATCCTTACGCCGCCGAATCCTTTTATATAAATACCAGGCTCAACAGTAAAAACCATCCCTTCTTCTATTGTGTCTTGATTTTTAAAAGATATAAAAGGATATTCATGTATATCTAATCCAACACCATGACCAAGCGAATGCGTAAAATATTTTCCATATTCATTTTTGTCTATATAATCTCTGGCTATTTTATCTAAATCACAGAATCTGAGGCCGGGCTTTATTTTCGATATAGCTAATTGTTGGGCATCATAGACAGTTTTATATATGTCGGTAAATTTTTCATCGGGGGTTCCGCAGAACAATGTAACAGTTTCATCGCTGTTATAATGATTATATTTAGCGCCGAAATCGCATAATAATATATTATTCTTACCATCATTTATAATATTATCGGCAAGCGGTATACCGTGAGGCATGGCAGAACGCTCTGCTTTAAGCACAATGGTTTCAAAAGCTACGTTTTCAGAACTGCCCATATTTAAAAGATTTATCCTATATTGATTAGCAATACTTAACTCCGAAATTTTATTTTCTGAACCAAAATCTTCAGTAATATTTTTAATTGCAGCAGCCATTGATTTTTCAGCAATATATATAGCCTGCTTTATGTTTTTAATTTCTTCTTCTGATTTTAAACATCTTAATTTTGAAAGAAGATTACGGGCAGGCATAAATACTAACTCTTTTAATTCAGAATTAAATCCAAGATATTCTTCGTAACTGAAATATGCGGATTCAAAAAGAATAATATTTTTTGATTTAAGCTTAAATTCCGTCTGCAAATTTAAAGCTATATCTTTATACAATTCTTTAAAACATTTTACATTTATATTTTTGTTTTCAGTTTCAACGACTGCTCTTTCATAATAGCGTCCATCAACATATAAATTAACGAGTCCGTTTTTTGAAACAAAAAGATAGCCCTCTTCGCCAAAATATCCTGAAATATAAAAAATATTAGACGGATGTTTTATCAAAATACCTTCGGCTTTTTGAGAGTTTATTAAGTTGCAAATAACGGAAATACTATTTTCTCTTGTTTTTTCCTCAGGCACCGTTTTAACCCTCATTTAAATTGAATTTATTATATTACGATTGTAAAAGAGGATGTACTAAAATAGAGATATTATATCATCGAAGTTAATTTTGCAAATTTTATAAGTTATAAATTATAAATTATAATTTATAACCGAAATACAATATCAAGTACAAAAACAATAGATTGCCTTCCATCCCT
This sequence comes from bacterium, assembly GCA_021809845.1. GTDB lineage: Bacteria > SZUA-79 > SZUA-79 > Acidulodesulfobacterales > Acidulodesulfobacteraceae > Acididesulfobacter. Next base: position 35,844 of record JAJZJW010000009.1, read on the forward strand.
ACCTTACGAAAGGGATGGAAGGCAATATTAGTTAAATAAGGCTATTATAATGTAATCCGCATCTTTAAGCCGTTTTTTACTGAACAAACTTATCTTGAAGTTCGTTAACAACAGAATTATAATGTAATTCGCATGTTTAAGCAGTTTTTGACTTATAACTGTCAATTTTAGCCAGCAAATTATTTAATAAATTAATTTTAGCAGCGGCAAACTCTTTCTTTTTATTCTTTTCGCTTAATATTAAATTTTGGGCGTTTTTAATTTTGTCTATCAGTTCAGAATCAAGAGGATTTGCCTTTAACAAATCTATATAAATATTAAGAGCCTGTTCGTAATGCCCTTGTGATTCATAAATCTCTGCAAATGTCTTAGTTTTTTGTTCCATAATTTTATTTATTTTATTGTTATTTTTTTAAATTATATTTTGCAAATGTCTTAGTTTTTTGTTCCATAATTTTATTTATTTTATTGTTATTTTTTTAAATTATATTTTGTAAATGTCTTAGTTTTTGTTCATAATTTTATTTATTTTATTGTTATTTTTTTAAATTATATTTTGCAAATGTCTTAGTTTTTGTTCATAATTTTATTTATTTTATTGTTATTTTTTTAAATTAGATTTTCTAAAAATTTGCGAATAAATGTAAAATCAAGCTTTTTAAACTTAAAATTTCCTATATTGTTAATTAGAACAAATTTTATTGATTCGTCTTCAACTTTTTTATCAAGCTTCATAGCATTAACATATTCTTCCGGACTGAATTTTGGAATTTCCGTAGGAAGTCCTGAATTTTTAATCAGCGTTTCAAGTCTGTTTACTGTCTCTAAACTGCAGAGATTTAGTTCTTTGGATAACTTAGATGCAAACACCATTCCAATAGAAATAGCTTCTCCGTGTTTTATTGTTTTATAGCTATAAAGTGTCTCAATTGCATGCCCAAGACTATGTCCAAAATTTAAAACAGACCTAATTCCGCCTTCCCTTTCATCTTTATTGACAATATCAGCCTTAAGCAGGCAAGACCTTTCAATTATGTGCATCAGAGATTGCTTATCTTTTGATATTATTTTAGCAAGATTATTCTCCAGATACAAGAATAAATCTTCATCGAGAACAGCTCCGTATTTAATAACTTCCGCAAAACCGTTTATAAGTTCCCTATTATCCAAAGAGTTAAGAAAATCTACATCAATAATTACAATTTTCGGTTGATAAAAAGCCCCTATAAGATTTTTCCCTGCAGGATGGTCGATGCCGGTTTTTCCGCCTACTGAAGAATCGACATCAGATAGAAGAGTGGTAGGAATTTGCACAAAATTGACGCCGCGCAGATAAGAAGCTGAGGCATATCCTGCAAGGTCCCCTATTACGCCGCCGCCGAAAGCAATTATGTAATCCGACCTTTCAAACCTGTTTTTAATCAGCTCATCATAAACATATGATAAATATTTTATACTTTTTGCGCTTTCGCCGTCAGGAAGTACAATAAAAAACGGTTCAATTCCTGCGCTTTTTAATACATTACTTATAGAACTGCCGTATAAATTATTTACAGTGGTACATGTTACAATACATACCCTTTTTTTAATTCCGAGAGGCTTTAAAAACTCTCCTATAGGAATATTTGAATCTATCAATATGTCGTAACTCGCATCTTTTGACGCATGGGATAAATCTACTTTTATTTTCATGTTTGTATTAATAGGCAAAAATATAAAAAATAATTAGAATAATTAAATTAGCATAAAAATTGTTATTATTACATATTTTATAAATTAAATAAATTTTAATCTTATATTTTTAGTTAATTTATATATTATTGTATATTTATTAAGATAATTTGTAAAATAATAAGACTATAATTTAATTTAATAATTAATTTATCGGGTACCTTTTATTTTATCGTTTATTTCCCCCATGTTATACAGTTGTACCTATTATACATATACAGCTTTATTTTGCAATAATGTTAAAAGAACCGTTTTTTTTATCGTAATTATATACTTCCCCTGTACCAATCATATAATACCAGCCGTATATGTTTATTTCTTTTTTTGAATATTTTTCCTTTATAAACGGGTAAGTAAATAGATTATCCAACTGGTGTACAATATTAAATTGTTCTGTGAGCAGCGATTTATTGACACCTCCCATTCCTCTTTTTTCTTCCGCTTTTATATTATTTAAAACGTATTCTTTTACTGGATTTGCAAGTTCCAGCCACTTTCTGACATGAGGAACATTTTTAAGTTCTTCTTCAGATTTATATAATGAAGCACAGCCACCGCAGTTAGAATGTCCGCACACCACGATATTTTTAACATTAAGAACTTCAATCGCGAACTCTATCGCCGATGTAGTAGATACATATTCCTCTGTTTCTCTATACGGAGGCACCATATTGGCAATATTTCTTACCATAAAAAGCTCGCCCGGCAGCGTTTTTGTTATAAGGCTTGGCACAACTCTCGAATCTGAACATCCGATAAATAATGTATGGGGATTTTGTCCACTCTCTAACTCAGCAAAAAGATTTTTGTGCTTTTCATAATCCTCATTTTTAAATTTAAAAACACCCTCGAAAATATTATTCATAAAAAATCCTCCAATTTATTATTATGCTTAAAATTACAGTTTAGTTAAGAAATAATATAAAATTATAAGAAATCTATTAACATTTTTTTTAACATTTCTCATAATACCACTGTTAAATTTTTAATCATAAATTATAAAACTGGATTTAATACCGCCGACCCGCAAAAAAAATAAATTATGAACTAAAATTACAAATTGGATTTATTGTCGCCGGCTTGCAAAAAATAAATTATAAATTAAATAGGGCTATATTATTATTATTTAAGTCATTTTAATTATAATAAAACATCATTTTAAAATCAAGCGAAAAATTAAAAATTTAAAAAAATTCTTAATAAAGTTTAGCATTGTAAAAATCTGCAATATCTTAAATTAAAGGCGTATAGCCTGCGTTTTCTATGTTTTTCTTTATATCCTCGATATTTATATCCTCAAGCGCTAAAATAGTAGTTTCGCCTTTAGATAAAGAGGTATCGACCTCTATCACCCCTCTTACTTTATTAACCGCGTTATTGACAGAAACAACACAGTGTCCGCAAGTCATACCGGTAACATTCATTTTTATTTTCTTCATCGTTAACTCCTGGTATAATGTTCACGATACTTATAATGAACATATTGATTTAATTTGTTAAAATGTTATTATTGTTAACAAGCTTGTCTAAAAACAAGAAAGATAGTTTGTCTTCCTCTTGATATTATAATGTTCACGATATTTATCATGAACATATTGATTTAATTTGTTAAAATGTTATTATTGTTAACAAGCTTGTCTAAAAACAAGAAAGATAGTTTGTCTTCCTCTTGATATTATAATGTTCACGATATTTATCATGAACATATTGATTTAATTTGTTAAAATGTTATTATTGTTAACAAGCTTGTCTAAAAACAAGAAAGATAGTTTGTCTTCCTTTTGATATTATAATGTTCACGATATTTATCATGAACATATTGATTTAATTTGTTAATCGGTTTCTTAACCGATTATTATATAGTATATAGAACAAAAATCAATATATACTTAAATATATACTTAAATATATACTTAAATATGTACTTAAATATGTACTTAAATATATACTTAAATATATACTTAAACATGTACTTATAGGTTAATTTTGGTAAATAAAAAATAAGAAAGTAATTTTTATAATTTATAGAGGCGATTTGCGATTATGTTATAATGTAACAAAAATTTAACATAATCGTAATAAAAATGTAATAATTACTTGTTATAATATAATTCGGTTAAGAAAGAACAATGGCTTTAGTTATACTATATAAATATTCATATAATCGGGGAAGAATATGAAACACCTAGCGATAATCGACATCGGAAGCAATTCTATAAGCTTGCAGATTTCGGAGATTAGGAACAAGTCATACGATATTGTCGAGGATTACAAAGAAACGATAAGAATAGGTGGCGATGTATTCAAATCCGGTTCGTTTTCCGAAACAACAGTAAAATCTATTATAGAAGTTCTTGAAAGAATGAAAGTATTAATAGATAAAAGAGGGTGGTCATTTATAAGAGCTACGGCTACCGCACCTTTCCGCGATGCTTCGAATGCCAAAGAAGTAATTGAGCTGATACGCGAAAAGGTCAATATTAATGTAGAAGTAATAGACGGCACGGAAGAAGCGAGGCTGGTCCATCTTTTTGTTTCTGCCAACTTTCAGATAAATAATTTAAGCGCTTTAATATTAGATATAGGCGGCGGCACCACCGAGTTTATTCTATCTGTAAATGGGGAGATTGTTTTCTCAAAAAGCGTTCCTTTGGGTATTACTAGACTTACAAGCGATTTTTTTAAAAACAACCCGCCAAAAAATGATGAAATCGTAATACTTAAAGAATACATAAACAAAACATTAGACGAAATGCCTATTAATAAATCAATAGATACGATAATTTGCACGGGTGGCACAATAAATAACATTTCTTATATTTATAATAAAAGAGTGCATCTCAGCGATACACCTATAAAATATGTGGAAAGGAAGTTTTTAAAATTAATATATAATGAAATTAAAAACAAAACATTTGAGGACAGAATTCAAATTGAAGGAATAGACCAACAGAGGGTTGACATAATCCAAACAGCTGCGTTAATGATGGGGTTAATATTAAACAGATCCAACCATAAGGGTTTTTTTACAATCAAAGGTGGATTAAAAAATGGACTTACTATCGATACATTAAATAAAAAGGGGATTAAAATGCATTTTCAAGAAAATGTAGATGTCCGGATGGCACGTATTTTAGAAATAGGCTCTAAATTTTCATTTGAAGAAGAACATGCAAAACAAGTTACCAAACTGTCAAAAATACTTTTCTCAAAATTTAAAGACTTCTTTAAATTAGACGATGAAAATTGGAAACTTTTGGAAGCGGCTTCAATGCTTCACGATACCGGTAATTACATTTCTTATGACAAGCACCACAAACATTCTTATTATTTAATTATGAATTCCGATTTAATAGGATATAACGCTAATGAAACAGAAATAATAGCCAACATTGCAAGATATCATAGGAAAAGCCCTCCTAAAAAAAGTCATGAAGACTATAAAAATCTTTCCGGCAAAACCAGAAATTTAATAAAAAAATTGTCGGCAATACTTAGAATTGCGGATGCCTTAGACCTTTCACATAAATCGCTGGTAGCGGATATAAATGTAAAAATCAATGACGATATAATTGAAATTTTGCCTATACCTGAAAAAAATAAAAAAATAGATTTAGAAATTCAAAGTTCCGAAGCCAAGAAAGATTTGCTCGAATCAATAACAAAAAGGCAGGTAATCGTAAAATAGAAGAAAAAATTTTTGCAATAATAAATATTGGCACAAGCGCCTTTAGAATGCATATAGGCGAATTTACGGGTAAAAAAGAAAAAACAATAGAATATCTCGTAAAATCGCTCTCTATAGGCAAGGATACCTTTACAGAAGGATATATATCTCTTGAGAATATCTATAAAGCCGTTGAAATTTTAAGCGGTTTTGGTAATAAACTCGATGAATATGGCCTACGGAAAAATTATAGGGCACTTTGCACCAGCGGAGTAAGAGAAGCTTCAAACGGATATTTTTTTATAGACCATGTCAGGATAAATACGGGTATCGAGCTAGAAATTTTAGAACCGTCCGACGAGATTTATATTAAATATTTAGGGGTTAAAAATGCTATACCTAAAATTGACGATTATGAAAAGAACGGACTTTTATTTACAAATATCTCCAGCGGAAATGTATTTATAAACATCCTAAAGAAAGAAAGGTTAATATTGTCACAGTCTCTTCCTTACGGCAGTATCAGATTAACGCAAATTTTCAAAGACATTCCAGTTCAAAAACGCCACAAAGCTTACGAACAGGATATAGGCAAAATGGTACGCACATTAAAAAATCTTTTGCCAAAAAAAACGAACTTAATAAAATATATGGTAAGCTCCGGCAGTTCTATTGCCACTATACTAGACGTAATAAACCCGCAGAAAGATATAATCACCAAAAAAGAATTGATATCAACATACAACCGGATTAAAGAAATGGGTACAGATGAAATAATGAATAATTTTAAGCTAAGGCAATCACAAATAGAAATATTAGTGCCCACATTAATAACATATTTAAAAATAATGGATTTTGCAGGTACCGGTTTTTTCCATTTTACAAGAAATAGTTTTCCGCATTCCATGTTCCTTTACTATTCTAAAAAAATAAAGGACCCGAGACTGTACAATAGATTTAAAAACACTTTATATTATATAGGGGAAAAATATTCGTTCGATGAAAATCATGCAAAAACTGTAGCTAAATTTGCATTAAAACTATTTAGTAAATTAAAAAAAATACATTCTTTAAAATGGAAAGATCGACAGCTTTTAGAATCGGCGGCAATTCTTCACGATACAGGATATATTATAGATGCTAAACATCATGAAAAACATTCCTATAATATAGCAAAATCTATTGAATTTCCCGGCTATTCTAAAGAATTTATAGAAATGATGGCTATTATCTCATCTTTACACAAGGAAAAATATGACATAAATAATAACTATGAGGTTCCTTCCAATCTTCCAATAGAAAAACGGCTTATAATTTATAAATTAACAAGTATTTTAAGGATTGCCGATGCATTAGACGCCAGCCATGAGCAGTTGATAACCGATTTTGATATAAAAATCGAGTCAAACAATATTTACATAAAAACAAATGCAAAAAAATATCCGTATTTAGAATATTTTTCGTTTAATAAAAAAAGTAAAATATTCACAAGAATATTCGGAGCGAAAATAACGCTTGAAATCAACTCCAATTTTAAATAAAAATCCTATTATAAACAGAGAAATCAGCTGGCTTTATTTTATAAAAAAAGCAAAATATTCACAAGAATATTCGGAGCGAAAATAACGCTTGAAATCAACTCCAATTTTAAATAAAAATCCTATTATAAACAGAGAAATCAGCTGGCTTTATTTCAACCAAAGAGTTCTTTATACCACACTTGAGCAAAGTATTCCCCTGCTGAATAGACTGAATTTTCTTGCAATTTTTTCTTCTAATCTCGATGAATTTTACATGATAAGGGTTGCGGGAGTAAAAGAACAAATAGAAGCAGGTTATAAGCCCGCAAATGAGGGTGAAATTCCGCCGACAGAGTTGTTAACTCATATAAATGAATTTTCTCAGAGACTTACAGATGAACAGCAAGATATTTTTAGAGCTATAAAAAAGGAAAGTAAAAAAAGAGGCATAGTATTTTTAGATACAATAGAAGGAGAAATATTAGAATATGCTGAAGATATATGGCTGCAACAGATATTGCCGGCAATTTCACCGGTAATCGTGGGACCTGCCAGCCCTTTTCCATTCATAGGCAACAAAAGATTAACCGTACTTATAAAGTTGCGGAAAGATTTATTGACATACTATTCCGTAATTACTTCAGAAAATCTGGCTCGAATATATAAAATCCGTCTTAACAACAATATATTTGTACTATTTCTGGAGCAAATCATAAAGAAATTTATCGGACGATTATATCATGGATATTCTATAAACGATTGTCATGTTATAAGAATCACGAGAAATGCCGATTTAACAATAGAAGAAGGTGCGGAAGACCTGTTAAAAACTATAGAACATCAGCTTTCCGAAAGAAGGAAAGGTGAAATAGTCAGGGTTGAAACAGACTCTGTTTTAAGCGGCGAGATTTTATCCTTTCTACAAAAAAAATTAAATTTCGACAAAGGGGATGTAATTTACGTAAAAGGCACGCTTGATTTGAGTTTTTTATGGGAATTAAAGCTCGAAAGGGCTTCGCTTACATATAAACCTTTAAAACAATATATACCGGCGGATATTCGTTTAAACTCCTCTATTTTTAAAAGAATTATGAAAAAAGATATAATTTTATACCGTCCATATCAGGATTTTTCTCTTATTACGAAGTTAGTTGAAATTGCTGCTAACGACTCCAATGTTATTGCGTTAAAAATGACTTTATATAGGACAAATACCAATTCTAACATCATTAAAAATCTTATAAAAGCTGCTCATAACGGAAAGCGGGTAAGTGCGGTTATTGAACTTAAGGCACGCTTCGATGAAGAAAACAACATCGGTTGGGCTAAATTATTAGAAGACGCGGGTTGTATAGTTACTTATGGATTTATGAATTTAAAAATACATGCCAAAAGTTTGCTAATCGTCAGAAAAGAAAATAAAAAAATTGTTAGATATTGCCATATATCAACCGGTAACTATAATGAGATAACTTCTAAGGTTTATACGGACGTGGATTATATTACCGCAGATGAACAGGTTGGCATGGATATATCCGCTCTGTTTAATAATTTAATGGGATACTCGGATTTTACTAACTACAAGAGAATATCGGTTGCCCCTGCAATGCTCAGAAACGACTTAATAAAACTAATCGATGAAGAAATTAAAAACGCAAAAAAGGGGCTCTCGGCAAAAATTATTGCCAAAATAAATACGCTCACTGATAAACAAATTATATCAAAACTATATGAAGCCTCTAATGCAGGAGTTAAAATAATATTGATAGTCAGGGGTATTTGCAGCCTCATGCCCGGGTTGCCCGGTGTAAGTGAAAATATAGAGGTAAAAAGCATTATAGGACGTTTTCTGGAACATTCGAGAATATTATATTTTTATGCCGGCGGAAAAGAAAGGATATTTTTTTCCACTGCTGATTGGATGGAAAGAAACATGAACGGTAGGGTTGAATTATTAATCGAAATATTTGAAACTGATGCAAAAGAAAAATTAAAAAAAATATTGGAATATAACCTAAAAGATAATGCGAGAGCATGGATACTTCAAGAAGACCGCTATACAAAGGCGGAACCATCAGATACTGATACCCCGTTTAATTGCCAGGAATATCTGATGGAACATCCGCTATAAAACTATTATTTATTTTGGTATTAATTTAATTTCTACCTTCAGCGGTTGTCGGAACGCTCATCTACATCGGTAAAAACTATTATTTATTTTGGTGTTAATTTAATTCTGATATTAATTTAATTTGACGAATGTCTGTATTGCACAAAGCAGGCATGTCTCTGCCGCCTGATGGCTATAAAATTCTGTTTATTATTTGCTCTGAGTTGCTTAAAACAAGCCTTACGGTCTTGCCCCCGCTGCATAGACCTGCACGCCTGCCTTTGAGACCTGATAGATTTAAAAAAAGCTTTATTAGAGAGCCTAACCTGACGCAAACACGATTTTAGAGCCGGATTAAACCGGCTGTTCCGTCCCCATGCAAAAGAAGGAACCGCTAAAACGGTTAAAGATAGGAACAGTAAAAAAATGTATCCCATATTTTTCATATTTTCCTCCATAAGCTAAAAGTTAAATTATAAATAATGCTTTACAATGTTCACTGTAATTACCTTGAACATGATTTGTTAATTTGATTAATTTTTTATTGTAATCAATACCGATTATTTTACTATTATGCCATATTATTATAACAATTTTATGACGTTTATGTTAAATTTTGGTAATATAATAAATATTTAAAAATTAAAGAATCACTTCTTCTAATAAAATAGCAGCTATTCTTAAAACGGTTGCCAATTTCCTATGTCTTAATGAAAAACAGAACATATAACCCATAATATTATTAAAAATATTCATTTTAAGTCTATAGATCGTAGCCCCCCTGTTTACTACAAGGGGATAGATTTACCTCCGTTATTTTGCAAGTTTAATTTGTTTGATTTGGATAATTTAGGGGTAAAGATTGCTGCGCTACGTATCTTTAAAGAGGAAACAGCAGGGACAGAGACAGGAGAGCGATATTTCTAAATTATTCCTGTAAAAACTATTTTTAATAAACTTAAAAAATTTGCTTAATATTTTTATTAGCATAAAATTATTTTAAAACCTGTGTATCAGTAACTGGCGAGATATTATTAACCTCTATATTTTTGCAATATTTTTTACGCCAGGTAAAATATCCTTTTATATATATAACTATTATAACAAAGTTTAATACTAATAATCCAATTAAATTAGAGTTAATGCCTATCGCAATCCAAATAATACTGCTTGTTACTCCGACTAAAAATCCCGTCTTTTTTAAATCCGTTATAAGCCAGATGGAATATAATGATAATATTGTAGCTACCCAGTCAAGTGCATTCCATAATGTCATATTAATATTATCCCTTCAATATTTATATTATAAACTCGCTATTTTTTTAAAATGTTCCGTCTTGTTGCTTTTTTATTTATAAACTCGCTATTTTTTTAAAATGTTCCGTCTTGTTGCTTTTTTTTGCTTCTTCTATTGTATTATTTATATATTTTTCGGGGCTGTCACACCTTTTTTTAATATCGCTTTCGAAAGCAAGTTTTCTGTATATTGAGTTTTTTGGAGTATCTTTGCTTAATAGATATGCTGTATAAGATAGGTCGGCAACTTCTTTATCCCCTTTCCCCTCGTTCAAAAAATCGCGCCAAGTTTTGGGTTTATTTATATTATTGTCTTCGGCTTTTTGGTTTATACAAGAAATTTTATCGCTTTTACCAAGAACCTTATTTTTCTTATTAACAACCTCCAATCTGACATCAGTAATATAATTTGCGTCCGAAAGACCGCTGCAAAGAAAATTGGGGTTATAGGACCGAAGCTCTTCACGGGTATGATTTCCCGAAGCAATACTTATAACCGGAACGCCTGCATTTTTGGCGGTGATTATATCGTTAGGAGAATCGCCTACGAAAATAACATCCGATTTATTATAGCCTTTTTCTTCTATTATTTTATCTAACATTTGAGGGGAAGGTTTACTCGCCATTCCGTCGCCCGTTCCGTATATACAATCAAAAAATTTATCAATGCCCAAGTGTTTTAATATATCCCTTGAAATTGGGCCAGGCTTATTAGTGGCTACGTTTAAGGATTTGCCTTCATCTTTAAGATATGTAAGAAGGTCTTTTACGCCAGTAATTAACGAAGTTTTTTTGAAGCAAACTTCGTTATATTTATCTACAAATATTTCCATTGCCGCATCTTGATTTTCTTTTCCTACTATTTTTCCGAACAGTTTCTCGATGTGAACGCTGCTTGGGGAATTTACAAGGGCATTTGGATTTTCGGGGAATTCTTTTTTTTCCGGAAAACTTGATAAAACCGCACCTATTGCGTCTTTATAGGCTTGAAAAGAATCTACCAGAGTGCCGTCTAAATCAAAAATCACGCAGGAATAACGCTTTAAGTTATCAGTCATTTTAACGTTATTATTTGGAACTTCGCCAGGGTTGCCATTGCCATTATGACTATTTATTAATTTTTCATTTTGTATGCTCATCTTAATATCCCTATTTTATTGTTTAATAAGAATCAGCGGTTAATTTTCCGATTGCTCCGCTAAGAGCATTTTTTATAATTTCATCGGTAGCTTCCTCGTACTCTTGATAATAATCCAGCGCCGTCCTTTTTAAAGCCATGTTGCCGGCTGAAAGGAGCCTGTCCCATTCTGCACCTGCTTCTCTAATCGCCGGAACTGAATTTTCAATTAAAGAAGCGGTATCGTCCTCGCTTGGAAGTATGTATTCTTTATAAGGTCCGTTATAAAGCAGCTCTACCATCTGTTTGTCTATACCGGGAATGCCGAATTCTTCTATTTCGGCGCGGGGATTTTCAGGGTTCGAAGTGCTTTTCGGGTTAATAGCGATATTTTCCCACAAAAACGAGTTCATTAAATTAAACATATAATCTCTATTAAGCCTTGTGTCTTCGCCTTCTTCGAACATCTTATCCATAAATATCTTAAGGAAAACATTTTCGGCAATTTTCGGGTCGGTAAAAAAAGTTTTGTTAAATATTAAAACTTTAGAGTAAACTACCGGTTTGCCCTCTACCGCCAAAAAGTGTCCAAACGGAACGAAAATGGAGCTTTCAGTCGATTTTTTTATTATAATATCTTGCAACTTACCATCGTTAATCGGAAAAACAGGCCAAATAGAATAATCTTCCACAAGACTGAGCGTTTTTCTCACCGCCATATTCTGCGCACTGAGTATCTTATCACGAAGCTCTTGCTCCCCCAACACGGCAAGAATAGTAACGTATTTTGGCGCTATAAAAGTCATTTCTATTCCTGCTTCCTCCGCATACATCGGCGAGTCCTCAAAGAAAAGTTCCACAAGACGAGCCCAGTCCTCGCCTGTAACCTTTTCGCCTTCTATTTTTAACATTTCTGCAAGTTTTCCGCGAAAAACGGTGAAGGCTCCGTTAACATCTTCGTCATTCTTGCTGCAGTGCCGCATAAAATACCCTGAGACTTCGCTTATACCCAGCACTTTTACGCTATAGTGGCTGTTGTAGTATAACAGATTTTTATTCATAAACATTCTCCTGGTATAATATTCACTGTAATTATCATGAACATAATTTGTTATTTTGATTAATTTTGTTAAATCTTGTAAATTTATAAAATTAAATTAAATCTAATAATCTTATCTGAATGCAAGAAAGACGGTTTATTTTTTCCTTTTAAAAATTTAACTTTTATGGTTTTACACGTTATAATGAAAAAGCAATACGTTCTGCTTATTTGATATTGTGCGAATATCGCACTTTCATCAGATTTTACTCGTTATAATGAGGGGGCAATACTTTCTGTCCATCCTCTTCTATTTGGGCTTTTTCAAGCATTTTGCCGTAGTCCGCAGTATATATTTTTATATCGGATTCGGCTCTTTTCACATCGGTAAACTGCGTATATTTTTCATTATAATTGGTATCGCCGTTATCGTAGATAAACACTTTTTTCGACGATATTCTGAACAGATGATGTTTAAGTGTGGTTAAGGCATATGCGTAATCGATATTGCTAAGGCTATAATCTTTAGTGCTGAAAGCGATAATCCTTCCGTCTTCTATTTCTACTTCTATTATGCAATTGTCTTTTTCATCCTCATATATATCCCTAATTATGCCTGTATATCCGCTAATATCTTCTAACACGTCGTTATCTGTTAAAAAAACAATTTTATCTCTTACGCAAAAATCTTTAAATTCGTCTTTGGTCTGTATTTTACAATTCAGCGTATTATTTTCCTTAAGCTTTTCTCTGATTAACCGGTTAAATTCGTTTTTATCGTCTTCCGTCATGGTAATAACACTCAGAGCGTTATAGTCATAGCCGTAGCTTTCGTAGCCGCCGCCGCTTATATAATCTTCTACTATTTTGGCTTTAAGCCCGTCTTTATCTTTAATATCTTTAAAAATTTTACCGGCATGAGCCAATTTTTCAAAAGCGCCGTTCACATTATTGTTTATAATGTCATCTGCAACGTCTTCCATAAGAATCCTAACTTCCCATTCGTTTTTGGCGCGTTCCACATTAAGTTTAGCATCCATTGCGTTATTATTCTCCTTATATCTTATATTATATATTATAAACTAACGCTTTTTTTATAATACTGCGCTTTCCCGCTTTTTTTAGCTTCTTCTATTACACCGGTTATATATTTATCGGGATTGCCATGCCTTTCTTTAATGTCGCTTTCGGAAACTAGCTTTCTATATATTGAGTTTTTAGAAGCATTTTTATTTAACAGATAAGATGTGTAAGCTAAATCGGCATTTGCTTTATTTCCTTCTTTGTCCATAACAAAATCCTTCCATGTCTTTAAATTAGTCTCAGGAAGATTTGCTTTATTTTCTTTTTTATCTATAACAAAATCATTCCGTGTCTTTAAATTAGCCTTAGGAGTATTTGAATGGCTTTTACTTGAAAATGCTTCCTGTACCTGTTCTTTTTTAGAGTCGTTTATCATTTTATTTTCGTCTGTAGTGTAAATTTTTAAATTCTTCTTAGCCCTTGTCATATCAACATACATTTCATTATAGTTAGTTTCGCCGCCGTTATTATAAACAAACACGTTGTCCACGGAAATACATTGGGACTGCCTGCTTGTCATAGCATACGAATAGTCTATTGCGTTATAATTTTTTGTATGAAAATAAACAACATCTTTTTCTTTTTCGCCAATTTCAGCCTTAATAATATAACCGCCCGTTTTATCTTTAGAGATATCTTTTATAACCGCCGTTTGTCCTTCTAAAATTTTATACTCGCCTCCGTCTTTACCTTTTACGGCTTTATCATAGTCTCTTAAAAACGTAATATTATCGTTCACGCAAAAATCTTTATTCGTCTCTTTAAAAACTTCAAAATTTGCGGCGGGACTGAGCTTTTCTATTTTTTTTGTGTTAATATTTTCGGCAAAAATAAAATTGTTTTTTTCGTCAACGGCAACAACCTTGTAAGATTTTTCGCCTTTTTCGTCTATCGATTTTATAATATCGTTCAACTCATAATTTTTTGCCCTCTTTTTATCAAAGTCGAGCAAATCCCTATTTTGCAGACAATCTACGGTGCAGGTATTTTTTTCGTTTACTTTTAGTATTTCCTCTTCTTTAAGCTTTTTTCTTACCAAATCGTTAATATTGTCTTTATCGGTATCATTAGAGACAAGAATAACGGATTTTTTTATATTTTCACTAAAAATATCATCCCTGCTTTTCTTGCTGATATCCGTCATCTTTAAAATAGCGTCTGCTTTTATATCTTTTGCAAAACTGTCAACAATATCCCGTTTAAGTTTATCGGCATAATCGCCTACAACGCCGGCTTTTAGCTTATCAGCGTCGCTTATCGTATAAATATTACCCTGTTTTTTTAATTTTTCGAATGTTTCCGGTACGTTTTTATTTGCCATGCTCGTTACGGCATCCAACAAACTCTCGTTTTTTCTTTGCCTTCTTATTTCGGTTATTTCCACGGTTTTACAACGATTTTGAAGTTCTTTAAACATTCCGCCGGCTTCGATAGACCCGTACTGTTTTACGTCTCCCGCCAGCACTATTTTGCATTCTTTTTCTTTAGCAATTTTTACTACTTCCGCAAACTTTTTAGTGGGTAATAATCCTGCCTCGTCTATGA
Organism: bacterium; assembly: GCA_021809845.1. Taxonomy (GTDB): domain Bacteria; phylum SZUA-79; class SZUA-79; order Acidulodesulfobacterales; family Acidulodesulfobacteraceae; genus Acididesulfobacter. Next base: position 50,952 of record JAJZJW010000009.1, read on the forward strand.
CTATTGTGTTTCCGACCAGAAGTATGCCGGGGTTACCCAAAAAGCTTTTAATGGTGTGCGATTTTATTCCGCTGTCGTTCTCTAATTCTCTGCTGGCTTTACCGGTCATAGCAAGTCCGGTAATCGGAACACCGTTTTTGTTTGCCAATTCTTGTAAAATATCTTTAAAAGCTTTCATAACGGAAGTTTTTCCAGTACCGGCATGCCCCTGTATAATAAGATAATTATCGTCGTTATTAAGCATTGCTTCCAAAGCGCGCCTTTGTTCGCCGCTTAATTTACGGTGATGCTCTTCAGGAGAGTCTTCCCATTTTTTTATAGCCGCATTCATCTCTTTTTTACCGAACAGCGTTGGATGCGGTGTTTTGCCGTTATAATCCAATATAGTTTGTTCAAATTCGTAATACTCTCTGGAAGTTAACTTTTCGTTATTATCGCCTTTGACTATTTTGCCGTTAATTATAAATTCGTTTATTACGGATTTAATATCTTCGTTTTTGATGTCTTTCAACTTAAAAATTTTACTTAATTTTTCGTCCGAAGAAATCCGTTCCTTAAGCTGTTCTTTTGCCTCGTCAATCAGTACCGTATCGGAAAAAAAACTTTTTCGTTCGTTAAGTTTTTCCATGGCGTCTGTAATAGCTAAACCAATAGAGCGTTTAATTAGCTCCGCGTTTTCTCTGTTTTTTTCAAAAGTTTCTGGATTAAAGTCTATTAAGGCGGGTCCAAAAGCATATTGATTGCCCACACTTTCTATTTGCAGTAAACCCATAATCTTTATCTCCTTAATATTAAAAATATAAAATTTATGCTGCTAAAGTTAAGCTTTGTTTCCGTGCCGTCTTTAATGTTGTGAGTAAAACGTTAAAATTCAATTTTGTTTTTTCTATTATTGCGGCTTTAGAAACGCCTGTATTATGCACGACACCATAAGCATTCTCGAAAAATTTTTTTTCGTTAATATTACAGGTGTTTTTTACAACGTTTCCTGTTTTGGGATTAAACATATCGAACGAATCGAGTTTGCCGAGTAAAAATTTCCTATCGCTGTTTATGCCGGGCTTATCGTATTTATACGTAAAATGTTCCATTTTAGGCTTATTTGCGGTATTGAACTCGCCCGTGGGCTTAAATAAATTTAAAGATTTACCGTCATTAAGAAAAACATACCAATCGTTATTTGTCATTTTTTGTATCCTCCTTACCGTTACCGTTATTATTAAAATTTAAATTGACTTTACCGTTTATAAAATCGCTCATTAAATCATCAACCAATTTGTCGTCCAGAGCCTCCGAATCGAAACCTACACCTTTTAACATTCTTAAAAAATCGGCTTCGTCAAACTCGTATTTGCTTCTGATATCGAATTCCTTGTCGTTGTTTTCGCCGATGCGAACGGTAAAACTGCCTTGCGCCTTATAAATACCTATGCCTTCTATCAATTGTTTATCAAAAATATAATAATCGCCGTTATCTAAGCAGTATGTTTTGATTAAATTGTTGAGCTGCTCCAGAATGATGTGCTTACTGCCGTTTTCAAAGCGGTTAATTTTGATGACGCTGTAATGGTCGCCTCTTTTTACGAAGAATCTTTCTCTGTCATCGAGCTTGGATAAAACCGTATTTTTGTCGTCATTAGAATTAAAATCATAAAACATATCTAATCCGTCGTCGTTTCTGCCGAGATATAAATAAAGCCCGCCTTCCGTTAAATTACAATGAGTATCAAAAATGCATGTATTCATCCGATTCTCCCCATTCTCCCCAATTCTTTCAGTATTGTTTTATTAAGATTATATTATATAAATGTTACAATTTTATGAAGCTTTTATTAAATTTTTGTTAAATTTTAATTATATGAAGCTTTTATTAAATTTTTGTTAAATTTCAATTTTATGATGTTTATATTAAATTTGCGTTAAATTTCAATTAACGGTATTTTTTTTATTGACGGTTATTGCTATTTTATCACCCGCCTTAATGCCGTAGCGGCTTATAATCCCGCTGTTTACCTCAAGTATCCGGTTAAAAGACTTATCTGCAAAATAAATTTTACAGACTTTGGTTCTGCAAGGCGGAATATTTTTATACAACTGAACTACTTTATCGCCGTTTATAAAAATTGCGTCCAAAGATATAAACATATTTTTCATCCAGATAGCAGGCATGGTGGAGGTAAAATGAAAAATCATCAGCAGTCCTTTATTTAAACTAAGCCGCTTTACGAACATAAGACCTAAATCCTGCTCCTTTGTGCTGTTTGCTATTAATACGCCTGCCTTATACGTCTTTTTTCCGAATATTTTTATGCTGCCGTATTCGTAGCCGTATGCCGAAACTGCGCTTATATAGGCGACTGTCAAAATTAAAATTGCCGCCGTTAAAATAAAAAATTTCATAATTTTCTCCCAAAAAAATAAAGAATGGTGTTTCCTATTTTTACGTGTTTATATGAAAATTTAAATAAATTACAAGCGTTTATCTTTTCGTTGAAAGAAGAGAGCTTCGACAGCCATGTCTTTGAATAGGAATAATTTTTTTTTATGTAGCGTTTAGAATAGCTTTTACACACAACGGCTATATATTTTACATTGTGCTTTTTTAAAAAAGCATTAAACCCTTTTTTATTATCGTTATACATACCAAAATAATTCAGTAGCCGCCTTGAATACCCTCTCGGCAGATAAAAAAATTTACCGTATTTTAAATAATTGAAGTTTCGAGTCGAGTTTCTCTTGTTTAAAATATAATTAACATTGTAATAATATCCGACAGGCATTTTATAGTAAAAATTATCTATAGCCTGATAACGAATATTGTCGTCAGTGAACGTTAAGGGTAGTACCAATACTTCCGAACCGCTTTTTATGTATTTTTTATACAGGGAGGTTTGAAAAAACACAGGGGTGTCGTTAAAGCTGCTTTTAAAATGCGCAATAATCGCCATAGAAAGTGTTGCTAATGAACCAACAGTTAAAATAAGCAGGGCAACCCTTTCAAAATCTAATTTTGAAAAATAAAATCCCGCAATAATGGAAATTATCAGGTCGGCATAAATAACAAACCTGTCGGGGAGAGCCTCTTTGAGGAGAGGCATAAAAGAAAAAAAATAAAACGAGCTCAGCAAAGAAAAAACTACTAAAAGCGTCGGTAAAAAATAGTTCTTTGATTTTATAATATACAAAAAAACAACAATGAGCAGATACGGACCTATGTAGGAAATAGAGTGAAATACCGGGTTTATCGCAAAATAAAATTTATTCAAGAATAACCTGGGCGGCATCATTATCTGATAGCGGCGCGCCAGGGCATAATATAAAAAAGGAGAAACGATTATCAAAGAAAATAAATAAGATAAAATAGTTAGTGAAATAAGCTTAAATATCTTTTGCTCCTTATAAAATACATAATATAAAAATATAGCGATAAAACCGCTCACAGTTAAATCGGCATATATTTCGTCGAAAATAAGAAACTGCGCCGCCAACATTAAAGACATTAAAAAAACATAAAGTTTCGCAGATATTTTTTCGTCTAATTTTAATAAAACTACAAATGCTATTAATGGAATAAGATAAACGGAGGATAAATTGATATCGCCTATTATGGTTTCGCCTATGCAATAGGCGCTGAAACCATAAAAAAAACCGCCTATGATGCTTCCGAAATAATTTTTAGTCAGATAATAAACAAGGACGAATGCCGCATAAGCGGATAACGGCATTGCTAAGACGGCAATAGCATCATATGCGGCAACAGGACCGAATAAAATATTTACCGGTAAAGATAATACCGCTAATAAAGGAGCCGATGTAACATACATCATATTTACATGACCGTTGTACAGCCGCGTATTTATAAAAGGGTTTATAAAATGCGTGATGGCGTAAACCCACCACGACATATAATTTATAAACTGGCTTGCGTCAGTAGATGAAAATACCACCCAATTCGAGGGACGATAACCGCGATAAAGATATGCAAAAATAACGGCAAAATAAATAAAGAGAGCCGATATATGCCGTTTTATATTAGAGTTATAATTAAACAAAGAAAAGGTACCCAATTTATTTTTCTTAACCTGCATATTAACTGAAAGAAAAGGTATCTGATTTATTTTTCAAAAAAGGTAACCGATTTATTTTTTTTTATACAAAGGGAACTTATTTTTATTTCTGAACTTACATGTTAACTAATCTGTAAAATACATATAACCCTTTTTTCTTAACCGATAAATTTCAAGTAACCCCATTGGAACCGGTTTAATGAAAGAAGGAATTACATGCCGGATTAGCCCGTTTACCAGTAATGCGTTGTAGCAGACATAAAATTTAACGCCTTCCTTGTTAAACTTTCGCATTTTTTTGATATACCAGCCGTAGTTTGGATTCCTTTTATTTAAAAAATAAGCCATTCCGCCGTACAGAACTACTCTTATTTTGTAAGGAATATGGTTAAATTCTGCATAGCGGATAATATAATATATATTGCCAATAGGTTCTTTTAAACCGGTTATATGCGTGCCGCTTATTCCGAAAACGAGCTTTATATTTTTAAACTGTGGATGAAATCTGCCTACGGGGTTTAATGGAATAGGGGCTTCTGTATGGTCAGTTTTTTTTATTAATAAATCTTTGATAACGGTATTTTTGTGCCTGCCGCCGAATTTTTTTTCCATTTTGATTAAATCGCCGATTTTATAATTGTAATCGGTTGTATGCTTGTAATAAATAATTAAAACTGCGGATAAAATTATTAAAAAAATAAATATTTTTAAAAAAAACACTAATTTATTTTTCATTTAATGACTTCATCATTTTATGATTTTGAATATTTATATTATTTATATTTTGCATGCCTACTCCACCACCGCCAAAAATTGGCTTCATTTTATGATTTTGATATTTATATTATTTATGATATATTAAAAAAAAAATCATGCTCAAGAATTAATTTTTAACAAAAGAAGGTCCGTAAATGAAAAACAAAAAAGAAAAAAAACCTAAAAGTTCTCAATTACTTATTGAAGAAATTAAAACCGCCATTAAACAGCGTATGGACAAAAAAGGATTAAAAAACTTTTTAAAAGAAATATTTTTAATTTTATTTACGGTTTTTATTGTCGTTATCTTAATACATCTCTTAAAAATAGGCTTTTATTCTTTTACTTATTCTACTTTGCTTTTTATCACAACGCTTTTTGTCGTTGTAATTTTAACCGCCTGGACGGAAAAAAGGTTTAAAAAAGACAGGCTCAGAACGGCGTTGTTTTATGCCGCCGTATTATTTTTACTCGAAACTGTATTAATAATATTCTTTAAACTTTAAGAATTGATAGAATGTTTTAGGTTGCAATATTATATTTTCAATATTAATAATATTCTTTAAGCTATAAGAATTTATAAAATGTTTTTAGGTTGCAATATTATATTCTCAAACCGTTTCCAGCGTTTGTCCATTTTTGTAAATGATCGTGCTTTACATTATTCATAAAATTCTGAAAACTCACGCTCATCGATTTAATTTGTTCCGCTTTCGATTTTATCATGTTCAAATTTTTTGCAGATTTTTCGAGCTTATATAATTTTTTGTAATTATTGCTATACGCATCGGCAAAAATCCGCTTAGCGTTTACATCGGCGTAATTACGGGTAACATTGCCGGTTTGAAAATTAACCATATCTAATTTTTTTAAACTTTTCATCTGATATTTCAACGTATTGCTCATATTATTATCGTTTAAATCTGCCTTAAAATATTCGACAGCCGGCTTGCCGTTTTCGACTGCTGGCTTGACCTTGCCAAAAACTACATATTTATCGGTTTTATCGAAGACATAATACTCGTCGTTGGTAGATTTTTGAGGAATATGAGTTTTGCCGTTAAGTTCAACCGCAGTAAATTCTTTAAAGGCTTTTCCTGTTTCCGATTTTTCTAAATTTTTATGCACTCCCACTGAATCTTTATCGCCGAAGATATTTAAATTTGGCGTGAGCTCATTTATTTTTAAGTCGTTTTTGTCATTAAAATTTAAAGGTGACTTAGCGTTCCCGCTTGTATTAATCAAATCGTTCATACGGCACGGAATAGATTCGATTGGACTAAACCCCATCCTTCTGAAAGAGGCTTCGATGTCCTCGTTTTTGTTCATATCGAAAACTTTATCGAATTTTAACTCGATATTATTATTGGGGGTCTTAATTATCTCGAAGGGTTCATTTGCTTTAATTTTAAAAGCGTCTGCTCCGAAAGCCGACTTGTCGAAAATATAATCTTTGCCGTCTTCGGCGCAAAATGTCTTGATTAAGCCGCCGTTCATACCGATAACGATATGCCTTCCGTTTTCAAATTTATTTATTTCGGGAATCCGGTATTCGTCCCCGTCTTTTATAAAGGCTCTTTCCTTGTCGTCGAGCCTGGAATAAACCGGCTGCGAAGGATTGGATAAATCGCTGAACATGTCCGCTCCGTTATCGGCATCCACCCCCATATAAACATATTTTCCGTTTTTATCTATATTATCGTGAACATTATATGTATTATTCATAAAACCTCTTATCTCCCTTATTTTATATCAGGATTTTTTATTAAGTTCATCCATCATATTTTGATGGTCTTTGGCATGCTCTTTCACGCCGCTGCTTAATGCGCTTATTCCTTGCGCCGCAGCTACGGATGCTCCTCCCGTAACAGCAGCGGCGCCGACTCCTACAATCGCCCCGCCTACCGCTGCGCCTGCCGCCAATGTTCCCGCCGCACTCATAGCGCCGGTGCTTCCGCTTACGATGTTACTCATAATTTTTGGAACCATATATATTAGAAAAGCAATTAGTCCGTACAAGAAAATACCTGCGATTTCCGATAAAACAATAAATTGATTGCCACTAGCGCTACTTAGACTAATTGGGCTTAATGTAAAACCGGTGCCAATATCTCCGCTGAGGGTTTTTAACAAGGAAGCAACTGCCAACTTTGCAGAACCGTTAGCAACATCCGCAAGTAAATCCGAATAATAAACGCCCATTATATTAGCCATTATTATAACCATTATAACCGTCATTAATCTCAGACCGGTACCGACAAGAGATTTTATAAAATTTGTTCCATAACTTTTAGTTGCATCCAATGCTAAAAAACCTAAAAAAATAATGCCGAGGCACATAGTAAACAGATATTCGAATTGAACCGCTATAAAATCTACAGCCAAATATAAACACAATAAAATAACTGGTATTGCTAAAACTAACGCTATCACTGTCCATTCTAAAACATTAGTAGCTGTAATAAGACCACCAATAATATAAGTATTATTAGCGGGAGTAGAATTAGCCCAAACCGCAATTTTAAGTATGCTTACCCAATTAACACCAATAAGCTCAAAATTTAGAAAAGGGTTTTCTAAAGTACTTGCGGCGCTGGAACTCAAGCCGCCGCCGGCGCCGCTTAAACCAAGGCCTTCTCCTAAGGAAACAAAAAGTTTGGCCAATGCAGGCAGCACAGCGCCGGCATTTTCTATAAAAGCAATTAAAACCACCATAAGTACTAATTTTTTAAAGAATTCTAATAAGAAACTGTTTATATTGCCTTCTCCCATCATCCATTTTATAAGATTAATTAATATAGCTATGGTGAATAACGCGATCCCTATTTCAACCGCCAGGTGAACCCCACCTAAAAACATATTTTCAAGCATAATAATAAACTCGGTAACAGGATAGAGTGCAATCGCATAGGTATTAGGGAAAGCGCCACCAGCAGAACTTGTAATATTTGAAGCTAAGGAAGTCGTCGTAAAACTCAAAGGTATAGGCGAAGTTGGAAACGGACTTGGTAATATTACATAACTCATGGTATATTCACCTCATTTATTTATATTATTTTTTAAATTTTAGAGCGTAGAAAAATAAGACCATTCATGTTCATTGTATAACCGTCTGGAATACCTTCGTAATAGTAGCAATTAAATGCTACCCGTCCGTAATAATATTTTAATGCAGTAATAATACTATTATGATATTGAGAAGCTTTTAAAAGAATTTTTTGTTGCATTTTTATGAATTTTGGATTTTTTTCTATATTTTTGCACCATTTATATTCTTCTTTCTCTAATCTAATCGTACGCTCCAATGTCATTAACTTATAATTTTTTTTATATATAATTGAGTTAGCAGAATATAAGGCCTTCATTGAAGAAAAAGCATGATTAGGTATTATTTGTAACGGCCCTAAACTTTCTTTAGATTTTAGTGGAGATTTTGAACATCCTGAAAAAGCCATTGTTAAGCTAAATAATACCATAATGAGAAATATTATTTTTTTCATTTTTTTTATTTATATTATTTTTAAATTAAAATTTTATTGGGTCTTTCTAATTAATTAATTCAACATTATATTCAGTATAAGATGAACAGTTGAAATATACTCGTCCGTTATAAGAGTTTAATAATTTTACTAGATTATTGTTAATGCTAGAGTTATTAAACAATGCTTCTTTTTTCATAATTTTTGGATTTTTTTTTATTATATTATTGCACCATTTTCGTTCTTTATCTTGCAATATTAACACTTGTTTCGTTCCCAACTTTTTATATTCTTTTACTTTAAGAGAAGAAGCGTAGTTTATAGCATTTACAGTAGAAAAAGCATGATCAGGTATGAGCGAAAACGGTCCTAAACTTTCTTTAGATTTTAGTGGAGATTTTGAACATCCTGAAAAAGCCATTGTTAAGCTAAATAATACCATAATGAGAAATATTAATTTTTTCATTTTTATTGCTCCATTTTATAAAAAAATGCATTATGGATTGCTGGGGTTCCCAATTAACTGTATAGGAGGTATAGAACTAGGTATAAAATTATTAGCATTGCTTAAAGTATTTTGAACTGCTGCTGCTTGTGTTTCGCTTCCCAATTTGCTTGAGGCCAACTGCTGCGCCTGATACGATTCCATAATAGATGCCAACTGCGTCATGGTTGTATTAAGGCTGCTCAGTTGCTGTACTTCCAGTGCTAAAATGTGGTCGGTTGCATCTAACGCGTTCACAGTTCCGGTAGTGCTGGAGCTGGAGGCGGTTTGTAACGCACTTTGCAGCGAGGTGGCAATTGCTTGTCCGTTATTCGTACTCATTTGGATGCCGTTAGACTGAAGTGCCGCCTTTATTTGATTCAGCAAATTCGTAGTAGAACCGGTAAGCGATTGAGCTATGCTCGCAGCGTTCTGCGCGGCATCCGCCGGTATGTTAGGCAGATTCTGAATATTGCTTGCTATGGTGCTTGCCTGAGTTCCTAACTGCTGTATGCTGTTATATGCGTTTTGCATACCGCTGATATCCTGCTGAATAGGCGCGGTAAGCTTGGTAAGCTGGCCGCCTTCCGTATTTGCTATGTTTGTGGCATTTGATACCATAGTCGCATAGCTATTGAGCTGGGTTGCATAAGTGTTGACTTGATTTTCAGCCTGCTGCACCTCCTGAACTCCCTGTGTCCACCAGGTGCCGCAGTTGCTACAAAAAACCGTTTGGGCATCGGAATTTTGAACGTTGGACAATAAAAATAATCCGCTTATAAATGCAATGCTTATTATGCTTGTAAATAAACCTAAACTTCTTGAACTTATTTTTATGGTTTTCACGGCTCTTATCCTCCTTCCTTAAAATTTGATTTAGCATTAATTATTTTTCCAGGTGTTATAAAAATCTTCTTTTATTTCCCTTGCCGCCGTGATGCTTTCCATATCGGATTTGAAAAATTTCAGCGTATCTTTATCTAAGCCTAAATCCATTATCCTTTTTCCGTTTGGGCTTAAATAAAAATAGTGTTTTTTCGGTATTAAGTCAGAAATGATTTCTACATGTCCCTCTGTAAGCCCCATTTTTAAATATAGCGGCATAATATTTTCGGTTTTGGCTTCTATATTGGGCAAAAGTATTTTAGTGGGACAGTTTTCCATAATTACGTCCGATATAGACGAATTCATTACATCAGTTATCGACTGCGTTGCAAATACCACGGCGGTATTTAATTTCCTCGTAACCTTAAGCCATTCCCTTATTTTTTCTTTAAACATATCGTTTCTAAGCATAGCCCACGCTTCATCGAGAATAATTAGCGTCGGCTTGCCTTTCAAGCTATGCTCTACCCTGTGAAAAAGATACAGCAAGACGGGATTTAATACCTTCTCCGACATATTCATTACGCTTCCCATTTCATAAACCGTAAAAAACGAGCCTGCCAAGTTTTCTTCCGTAGAATCGAGCAGGCTTCCGCAGGTTCCGGAAATAGTATAATATTTTAACGCGTTCCTGATGTCGATATCCTGAATATGATTGGCTATATCGGATAAAGTCGCTATGACTTCTTTTTTGGAATATGCCTCGAGAGCGTCGTATATCTTGCTTTCTTTTTCGGCGTTTACAACCGTGCCCTGTATTTTAACAAGCTGGGAAATATACTCCGCCGCCCATGTAAGCTCAGATTTGGATTCGCGTATATATTGCAGCGGGGTTAAAGTAATATTTTGAGAAGGACCTAGTATATCTATATGCGTTCCTCCAACAGCCTTGGTAAGTATATATGACGAATACCCCTTATCAAAATAGTAAACCTGACAATCCGGATACCTTAAAAACTGGACGGATAGCAAGTCCAGCAAAGTCGATTTGCCGGCGCCGGTCGGACCAAATATGACGGTGTGCCCCACATCGCTAACATGCAGATTAAAATAAAAAGGGGTGGTCGCTTCGGAATTAACAACCATAAGAGATGGACTGTTTTCCGGATACAGATTGCAAGGATTTACTTTTGAACCGGTATAAAACGAAAGCAGCGGCAAAATACACGCTAAATTTACTGTATTTATCATAGGTTTTCTTAAATTATAAGTAAGCCCTCCCGGAAGGCTGCCCAGGAAAGCATCTACGGCGTTCAATTCTTCCATTTTTACATAATAGCCGTTATTATTGAAAACCTTAACCAGCAGCTGCGCATTTTTTTCAATTTCCTCTTTATCTTCGCAGTAAAGGACTATCGTCGATGTAAAAAATCCGTATTTAACCGCCCCCATATTAGCCTCAAGGGTCGCATTTTCGGAATCTTCTATATGCAGAACAGCATCCTGATTTTTATGGCTTACCGTTTCATTTTTACCTCTTTTAAGAGCGTTCATTAAAAATGAAAAAACTGTTTCCTTTTTGTAAAACCACGCTCCCCTGATTTTGTCTATTTCGCTTACTGCATCCCGTTCGTCAAGAAATATAAACCTGTTCGACCACCTGAAAGAAACCGGCAGCTTATTAATAAAATTCAGGTCGTCGGGATAGACGTAATCGGGATAGCCTGTTATGGAAAGCATTCTTAAATGATGCTTTCCAATTTTAGGCTTAAACCCGCCGACAAAATCATCGGAAGCCAAAACAGAATCTAAGTAGCAAAATTCGTGGAAATTTCTAGATTTATGGTAATTACCCGTAATGCAGAAATGAATATAGGACAGCTGTTCTGATGTAGAAAGTTTTTTAAGCCTTAATTTGCTCGATAGCAAATCTACGACGGATTCGATATTCTTTTTAAATTCCATGAGATGCTTATCGAAAGACTGCATAATCTGGTTGTCGTCTATTAAAAATTTTTTGAGCTTATCCTGATTATCTTCCGGTATGGTGTATATAAAATTTATAAAATATTTCGACGCAAAATGATTTTTATTTAAAAAAAAATCCTTTCTTTTGTTGTCTATGTATTTTGCAACTTCACAGGGAAAAACCTGGTTATCAAAATATTCGCTGACATTATAGCGCATCGTATCCTGATACATGGTGTAGCCGGTTCCAAGCCTTAAGAGTGACCTGTTTATGTTGCCTATTATTGAGTTTTTATCGGCGTTAGACAAGGTTTCCGGGTCTTCTCCCGAATATTCGTAACTCATCATTAAAGAGCCGTTTTTTAAAATAAGAACACCGTCTTCAGCCGTAAATATATATGGCAGTAGGTCCGAAAGCGACTCGCCTGAATCATTGTATTCTTTTAAATTTATCATTATAGGAGCACCCTTGGGTTGCGGCTTATTACCGATTTATCGCGATATATTTTCTTATACTTAAAAAATCTTTTAGCCATCGCAAAAAACTGCGGTTCGCCGCGGTTAAGCTTTGTAATCAGAAAATGATTAAAAACCAAAACAATCAAGATGAAAACCATTGCCAAAATCCCGCTGTTAAATATGGCAAAGAGTATTCCGCAGCCGAAAATATTTAAACCTATCAGCTCTTTTTCGCCCCCCAGAAAAAGCGGTATTTTAATCAATGACTTATGTACGGGAACTTTTACAAGGTCCATAGCCATATATTCGTACCCTCTTAAAAAAAATAATCATCTCAGATTAATTAATGAATTAACGCTCCTGAACCGCCCATTCCGGAAAACCATGAGCTTATATTTCCCGCAAAAACCATGCCTATTATACCGGCAAGTCCGATACCTAAACCAGAAGTAGTAACCTGTTTGTGATTGCCGTGAAAAAAATAACCGAATATCGCAATAAGTATCGCAATTCCCGCAAACACTCTGACTATGAGCGACACAATGCCCGTAATACCTCCGGCAAACTTACTAATACTCCCGCTTACACTTGTTAATCCAGCAGAAGTCGTTGAAGCGTAAACGCTGCCTGAATGCAGATAAATAATCGCAAATGCGATTAAAGAGATTAAATACTTGAAATAATTTAATTTTAATTCTTCTTTCATAAAATGCCTCCTAATTTTTTTATTTTTATTATTTTTAATTGTAATTCTGAATAGGAATTACATTTGAACTATCTTCGCTGTTTGCGATGTCTTCTAATATAAAATTGAGCCCGTCGTAGTCCTCAACATATTTAATATCTTTTATTACTCTGCCCCCTTGAACCTTTTCTATAAATATGATTAAATCGACAGCCCTCGCAATAAGCTTTTGCTGTCCTGTTACCCCAGCTTCTTCAACAAGCGAATTTAACCTGAAAAGCGCATCCTCGCACGAGTTGGCATGCAGTGTCGCAACGCCTCCGGGATGTCCGGTATTCCAAGCTTTAAGCAATGCATATGCAGATTTGTCCCTGACTTCGCCGACTATAATTCTGTCCGGACGAAGTCTCATAGTAGCCTTTAACAATATAACCATATCGATGTCCAAAGAAGTCCTTAATGCCAGCCAGTTAGGATTTTTAATCTGAAGCTCGTTAGTATCTTCTATTGTAACAATCCTGTCTTCTTCGGGTATGCAGGCGATAATAGCATTAGACAAAGTAGTCTTTCCTGAGCCGGTAGAACCGGCGACTAAAATATTTTTTCTCTGTAAAACGCTTTTTACTACTACGTTTTTTTGCTCTTGGGTCATAGCTTTGCTTTCGATATAATAATCGAGCGGAAAAATAAAAGATGCAAACTTTCTTATGGTAAAAGACGGATTTGCTACAACAGGGGGAATTAAGGCTTCGAAACGGCCGCCCAAAGGAAACTCGCCTTCCAGAATGGGACGGCTATAATGGGTTTCCTGACCTAAAATGCCGGATACCTCCATTATAATATTGTAAGCGTTCATAGGCTCTATCCTGCCTATGTTAATCATGCCGCCGATGCCGTCTATCCATAAATTGCCGTCGGAATTCAGGATTATTTCGAAAATCTTCTTATCATTTAATGCGTCTAAAATAAGGCATCCTAAATCCCTTTCGAGCCCTAATTTAAGCCTTTCTATTTCTTCATTGTTTCGCATAAGCCCTTTTACCCAAAAAATTACTTTTTCGATATAAGCTATGTTATATTTATATTTTTATATTATGATTATACATTATAGAATATTACAATTTTATGAAGCTTTTATTAAATTTTTATTACACATTTATTACATTTTTTACGTATCTTTATTACTATTGCATTGCTATTGCAGCATCAAATACTTTCTATGACAATTTATCTCCCGCTTAAGAATCTGGAGTTTTCTTGCCTATTCTTTGATAAAAATTGCTATTGCTGTAATAAAAACATAGATATTCCGTTTTCACGGGTAACCGGGGATTTTGTTTTATTTTTTAATTTTTCGTTTGTTTTTGATTTAAACAGTTCATTAGCCGCCAGCGTAAAATCCAAAGTATTGCGCAAAATTTGGTCTTCGTTTGTTTCAAAATTAGTTCTCAGCATCTTAACGCTGTTTTTGACGATTTTATTTAAAATATCCTCTATATTGTTATAGCGTAAAATATTTTGATTTTGCTGAAGGTTTTTTTTGTATAAAGATTCGTTCGCGATAAAATGCTCTTCCATTTTTTTCTCGAATTCGGAATGTTTTAAAGTGAGAAATCTCTTTTTGCTGAGATGAAACGGGTTATTTAAATCCTGAACTATATGTAAACACCTGCCGAATAATTGATTGGATTTTTCGTCCTCGCCTTTCTCGTGAAAATAAATAGAAGCGTTAAAAAGCCTTACCGCTCTGGTATATGCGTTAAATACCTTATTCTTCTGCTGCGGATTATAATAGTGCTTCAACCCGCCGATGCTCGGAATAAAAGAAAAATTGTCTTCAGCCACCGACCCGTAAACTATGTCTTTATCGTATTTACCAAACGAGTTATTTTTTAAAGCCAGCTGTGTAAGCCTTTTATGCGTCAATCCAGTCATATTGATTTAACTCCTTGTATTTATGTGTAGTGATTATAACAAATAATTGTTACAATTTTATGACTTATACGTTAAATTTTTATTACAATAACGAAATGTATTATTATTATAACGTTAAGCACTTATCTTTATTCATCTTGTTTACGCCTGTATGGGACAATTCATTTTTTAATATAGCTTCTTCGCAATATGAATAAACTTCTTTTTTAATCTCGCTCAAATCTCCGCTCGCATAGCAGCCTGCGGCAAATTTGTGCCCTCCGCCGCCGAATTTTTTGGCAATTTCCGCGACGTTTGCATAATCTTTAGACCTTAAACTCAACTTGTATTTATCGGGAGATATTTCTTTAAAAAAAACGGCAATCTCGACTCCTTTAATCGACCTTGGATAATTAACGAAATTTTCATATAAACTTTCGACTTTGCCGTCATTCGCATTCGCCGTTTTTGTTTTTAGAACATCGTCAACCATATCTTTTGTTGCCGTCATAGACGATATTTTACCGCCCATGGCAAATTCGAGAGTACCTAAGCTCTTACCGAGCAAAATGTACATATCTGCCGGTTTTGTTTCAAAAAGCTCCTCTGCAACTTTTGACGGTTCTATATTGTATTCGTTTAAAACGGAACATATATCGAAAATTCTTTTGTTCGTGGTTGAATAATTAAACGAACCTGTATCCGACAATATAGACGTATACATCGGCAAAGCAATTTCGTCGCTCATCTTGGATAAAATTTTGTTTCTTGTATGCAAATCGCGCGGCAGCGGTTCGTTTGATTTTTCATTTAAAAAACTAAAATACGGGGAATAAGGGATTTTATTTTCATAAGCCCCGTAAGATAAAACAAGATAAAAAAGAACCTCGCCCGCAGAGCTGGCATTTGGCATAACAAGGTTTGAGTCACCAAAACGCGCATTTGTAAGATGGTGGTCTATATTGATTGTTTTTTTTATTTTGGGGAGCTGTTCGAGGTTAGCACCGAACCGCGACAAACTTTCGCAGTCAACGGTAATAAGCAAATCCATGGGCTCTTTCGGAAATTTATCCGAAAACTCTTTAGTCCCGGGTAAAAATTTTAAGTTGTCTGGAACAGGGTCTTTATCGAAAAGATATACCTCTTTACCTATCGAACGCAAAAATGCGGCCATCGCAACAGCCGAACCTATAGCGTCGCCGTCTGGATTTTCATGCGTTGCTATAAGAACTTTTTGGGATTTTTCGATAGCACTGCACACATCATCCGTTGAACTTTTTAAGCCCATTAAATCCGCATTTGAATACTCTTTTGTTTTATTAATCAAAATTTGTTTCTCCGCTATAAAGTCTTCTTAAATCACCGTTAGGAATTTATTTTTTGAATACTCTTTTGTTTTATTAATCAAAATTTGTTTCTCCGCTAAAAAGTCTTTTTAAATTACCGTTAGAAATTTATTTTCTGGACGAGCCGCCTGAATACCTGCGGTTCATCCAGAAAATAAGAGCCTAAACCAACATTTAGAGGTTTACATACTTATGTTATTACGGCGGCTTTTTTCGTGTTTTTTATTTTTATATTTATCGCCGTAAGATTTAGGATTGCCGCCCATTCCTGCCGCATTCATATTTGAAGCGGTATTTTCGAGTTTTTGTCCCGTCCTTTTTTCATTTTCGTTTTGCCTATTTAAAGAATTGTTTATACTGCTTGTAAATTCGTTGGTAAAACTTTTAACAGAGCTTGCGGCAATAATTTTTTCTTCGTTGGTCAAACCGCCTGAAACGCCCATTTTAAATTCTTCTTTCGTTTTCCAGTCTGTAAATTTTAAATCGTAAGATTTTTCACCGGCGCTCACGTTCGTGAGTCTCATTGCCGAATTGTTTTCTACAGTCGATTTCAATTTATTTAAAAAATCTCTGTCCGCCTCTTTGATTTCAGAAGATTGCGATAAGACAGGGTTTGTATTAATTCCAGAGGACATTTTTGCTTCTTTCATTGCCTGAGCGGACACATCGAGCTTTAAACTGCCTGAATGGACTCTTTTGTGGTCTTTTTGAGACAGCATAATGTAATTGCTTAAGTTATCCCGTCCGCCCTCGGACAGCTCGGTCATATGATGCAGTTCAATCTTTTGAGATATATTTCTGCCGTTTGCAAAGTCCCTTTTCGTGCAGTAAGCCCTGACCTTTTCCCAGTTATACGAAGCGTCGAGGGAAAGAATTTTTTTGCCGTCTATAGAAACATCCGCTATTTTTTTGCCGTCTATAGCTTTTCGTTCACCGTTTTCATTTTTTTGATATCTTCCGGGAATCATATTGAACTTATATTCGGCGTTTATAATCTTTCCCGACCCGTCTTTTACCGCTAAAATTGCTTTAGAGTCAGAAACACGCGACTTATCGATATCTACGCTTATTTTTCCGGAGGAATAATCGTTACTTTGTTTAATATCAAAATAGCTTCTTAAAGCAAATTCGGAAAGTTTTACGTCTCTATTGAATTTATTAAGATTCTGGCCGCTGTTTTTAAAATTTTCTTTCGATTCGTTCGATAAAACAATATTATATATCTTGTTGGACGGCCTGCCGTAAACCGTTGTTACCCTTGCGAAATTAACCTTGCCTATCGTATTGTCCGATAACGCTTTTTTGAGACTTGCATCCGTACCGGCGTCAAATTGCCCGTACATCCCTTTCGAAAATTCTTCGCTCTTTTCGTAAGAGCGGCCAAACTCGAACTTAAAACCGTTATTGAACAATTTTTTAATGTCCTGCTCGGTCTTAGAGTCGTTTTGAATAGCATTACTAATCATTTTAGTCTCCCGTTTTAATTTTAATCGTTTTAATTTGGTTTAATTGATTTAATTGAATTTAAAAAAAAAGATAAATTTCACGTATTTTTTAAATATTTTTCACCTCCCTTTTTTTTAACAGTTACACTTTGTATTATTATTATTCTTATTCTTCTTCTTCCTCTTCATCATCACCGTCTTCGTCGTATTCGTTTTCGTCGTCCGCTTCTCCGTTTTCATATTCCCCGTCTTCGCCGTTTTCTTCAAAAATACCTTGCAGCTCGAGTTCCGCAAGTTTTAAGTCGCTGTTAAATTTTTTTATATTTTCTTCGGAGGCGAACAATTCGCCGTATATTTCTTTAGAAGTAAAAACGCTGTATATTTCGCTGTTTCTGTCAAATACCGAAGGCAGCCTGACGTAGCTAACCTCCGCTAATTCGCCGTTATTATCCGACAAAGCGTCTTTAATGTTTTCATCCGTTTCTTTATCTACTCCCCCATACGGCCCTATTAAAAATTCACTGCTGTTTTCAAACTTACTATCAAACTTAACGGACTCATTGCTGTATAGAATTACATCTGAATGCATATTTTAAACCTCCGGTTTTATTAAGCGATTTTATTTAGTTTTAGTTTCAGTTTCAGTTGCAGTTTTAGTTAATTATTTTCAAAAAATATGGCTCCGCCGACGACCGACTTTACTATTCTTTTTTTAGAGTTTTTTAAATCGTTAGATGCGCCGTCTTTGTTGTTGCGGTAATTTTGATTTTCCGGGTCCAGTTCGAGCGCTTTGTCAAAATTTTCTATGGACTCTTCGAACTTATCGGTTAAAGACAGAATAATTCCTTTCATATTGTAAAGCTCTGCAATATCCGGGTCCAATTCGAGCGCCTTATCATATTCTTTTAAGGCTTCTTCAAACCTGCCCATCCCCGCGAAGATATTTCCCCTGTCGTAACTGTTCCATGGATTTTTAGGGTCAAGCTCCGTCATTGCGTCGTTTTCTTTTAAGGCTTCTTCATATTCCCCCATCAAATCTTTTAATATGTATTCTTTAAGTTTATGGTATTCAATATTAGAACTGTCTAACTCTACGGCTTTGTTTACGTTTTCTAATGCTGATTCGTATTCTTTTAAGTAAATCAAAGCATCGGCTTTATTAAAATAGCTCTGCGAAATTTCGGGATTTAATTTTATGGCTTTGTCGTATTCTTTTATGGACTCTTCATAATTTTCTAAATTGGATAGCGCAACCCCTTTTGCATTATAATAGCCTGGATTGTCCCCATTTAATTCTATTGCTTTGTTATATTCTTTTATAGACTCGTCGAACTCCCCTAAACTATTCAGCACAATGCCTTTGCCAAAATAATAGGAATCATTGTTAGGCTCTAGAGCTATTGCCTTATCGTATTCCTTTAAGGCTTCTTCGTAATTTTCCAAGTTAATAAGCATGGTCGCCTTATTGCAATAATAAAGAGCGTTATTAGGGTCTGCTCCTATTGCCTCAGCATATTCTTTTAAGGCTTCTTCATATTCGCCAGATTCGTCAAGTTTGTTGCCTTTTTCATTGCGGAGTGCGGCGTCGCTTAAGTTTTGCACATCATTTTTTTGCGGCATAATTTAAAATCCTCCTTTTAATTTGATTTAATTTAATTTAATTTAATTTAATTTAATTTAACTCAATTTAACTTAACTCAATTTAACTTAACTCAATTTAACTTAACTCAATTTAACTTAACTCAGTTTAACTTAACTCAGTTTAACTTAACCCAATTTAACTTAACCCAATTTAACTTAATTTAATTTATAATTACAATGTATTTTAGATATATGCAAATGTTTAACTTTTAGCTCACATTAAAGGGGACAGATGAAAAACTTTGCCGTTTTTTATAAGCGTTACGCTGCCGGCGCCTATAAACAGGCATTTATATCCCATATAAACCGAACCTACTTTAAATACAACCGCGGTTTTACCAAAATTTATTATAGCCGAATTATCGGAAAAGGCTTCGAGTTCGGGCTGGACACCAGAACCGCCTGCGTTAAAACCGGGCATTGCATTTAAGCCGTTATACGAACCGCCGGTTGGAATAGGCGGCACTCTTTCTCCGCCGGCCGCCAAAGAATAAACCTTATTTCGCAGTTCCGCCACTTTAATTTGTTGTTTAAGTTTATAAATTTCCTCGTTGTAGCCTGCTAAGCTGCCTAAATTATTTTTTAAAATTCCGGCAGGGACTATTTCTGAATTATTATTCGCCGGATTTTTATTTTCATTTTCGGCTGTTGCAGTTTTAACCGCATTTACATATTCGAGCGGCTTAACTTGTTTAACAGCGGCAGGCGCAATATTTTTATTTTTAACAGGCGTTTTTAAACCATTATTTCCGTTATTTATAGAAACAGCCGGCTGAACAGGTTTAATAGGCTGAACAGGCTTAATTGGCTGAACAGGCTGGTTCTGCTGAACCCGCCCCGATTTTAATCCGCCGGAAACAGCAGCAGGATTTTCGAGCGAGCCGATAAGCTTAACGGACTTTATATCCGGTTTTTTACCGGCGGCTTTGCCGTTCGGTTTAAGCGCCATGAAAATAAAATAGCCGATAACGCCGGCTAAAATAAAAAAAGAGACGCCGATAATAATCCTGCTTTTTTTATTTATGCCGCGCGATAATTTCTTTTCTTCATCAATGGAGGCATCATAACTTAACTCGCCGCCGTCATCGCCTGAATCATTTAAATTATCTAAATCGTCCAATTTTTTATTGTCTTCAGTCATTTTATCTTCAGTCATTTTTCGCGCCCTTGTTTTTGCCGTTGTTATTTTTAACTATTACCGGCGTTAACAATAAAAACAATTCATTATGGGTCTTAGAGTAGCTTACGCCTTTGAATAAATTGCCTAATAACGGAATATTCATCAAAACGGGAACCCCTTCGCTGTTTTTTTGCGTTGCTATATAATAGAGACCTCCGATAATGGCGCTTTTCCCGGATTTTATCTTGGCGGAAAACGAAACCGACTTTGTCGAAACTATCGGTATATTAAAAGAATTGCCAGATAGTGTATAGCTGCTGATTCCTTCTATTGTATTTAAAACAAGCTGGATGCTTGCTATAACATAATCTTTTTTATATAGCGTCGGGGTAAAAACCACGCTTATGCCTTGATTTGCCGTTCCGAACTCGGGGGTCAGCTGAGGAATGCCTGTAGTAACTGCGGAAACGCCGACAACGCTTGCCACCTCTCCCTCAAGAAAAGTTTGCGTTTCCATATTGTTTATAGTCCTTGTCTGCCCGTTCAGAACCTCTAATTTTGCTTCGTTCATAATGTTTATTTTGCCGAAATTGCTTAACGCGCTTATAACCGCCTGAGTTCCTATGCCGCTGTTAAATGTTATCTGGTCGCTGCCCGTCAATGTGGACGACGAAGGAATATTGCTTAAACTAACGCCTAAGGAACTTGCGTTTCCGAGATATTGCCCCATATCAGAATATAAATTCTTCCAGTTTATTCCATATTTATAGCCGCTGGTTAACCCAACGTCTATAACTTTTAGTTTTAAAAGTATTATTTTGGACATGCGCTTCTTGATAGAACCGATATATTTTTTAATATCCTCAACGTTCCTGACATAATCCGAAACATACATAATGCCGTATCTTGATGAAAACATAACCTTGCCTTTTTTAGATAAGCTGCCTTTAATCGTAGTGAGTATCGCCTTGTAAAAAGGGATATTAATATTCGAAACGCTTTCCGAAACGGTTCCTCCGAGAGAAGTTCCCGAACCGGATGACCCCATTCCCCCGGCCATTCCTGCGCCTCCTGCCATTCCTGCTCCGCCGGCCATTCCTGCGCCTCCTGCCATTCCTGCTCCGCCGGCCATTCCGGCACCTCCCATCGCTCCAGCCGAACTTGTTCCCAACGAAGCCGTAACAGTATTTGACAGCGGAATAACCGGCAGTTTAAATTCACGCGTTTCGAAATTAAATATTCTGATTGTTCCGTAATTGTAGCTATAGTTAAAATAATAAACGTGTTTTATATAATTTAAAACGGAGGATAACCTTGCATTATCGAAATTAACATATGATTTTTTTTTGCTGCTGCCCGAAAGTTCGATGGGAATATTCACCTCGGACTGAATTAAATAAACAAGCTGTTCTATGTTTACATTGCCTTTTACCGTTACATATTTTAAAGGCACCGGCTTTATTTTCGGCTTAATATACTTTATTTTGGTTATTATCTTTGTTATTACCTTCGGCACTATAACTTTTTTGATAACCACCCTAGTTTTTGTAATGATTTTCGGCTTGGGCTTTTTATATATCGGAACCGTATAAAAACCGTAAGCACTGGAAGCAAATAAAACCGAAAATAACAAGGACAAAATAATTTTTTTCATAAACTCTCCATTACTGTTTTATTAAATGAACATTTTATCAATAATAAATCGGACATCTTTTCTGACATCTTTGCTGACACCTCTTCTCTGTTATTATAGACCTTAAATATTACAATTTTATTACATTTATATTACATTTTCGTTAAAAAAAATAAATCAGATACCTTTAAAACAAAAATAAATCGGGCACATTTTTCGGACACATTTTTCGTTACGAAAAGGGGACTTCTCTGCAATTTTAGTTAAAAAAACCATTTAAGCGTATCTGTTTGTTATCTATTAAATATTGAAGCGCTTCCATAGCATCGGGATTCAAGCCATTATTTTTTTCGTTTGCCGCGTCGGTCATTATTTTATAAGCCTCTATTTCGGATGCATGTTTTTTGTAAACCCTGGGCTCCATAATCGCCGAAAAAGAATCTGCGATAGTCAGAATGTCGATTAACAGGGGCTCAGTTTCATTGTCGTAAATAATATGTTTGGGATAGCCGAAACCGTTCCTGTGGTGATGATTTAAAGCAAAAGTTCTAACATCCCTTAAACTTTCAAAGCATTCTAATGCTTCAAAACCCAAAACGGGATGGGTTTTAATAATTTCAAATTCGGTAAAATTAAGCGGACGACCTGCATTTAAAATCTCTGCCGGGATAAATAATTTGCCTATATCGTGTAAAAGTGCGCCATATTTCAAAAGCTTTTTTTCCGGACATTTAACCGCCATAATTTTTGCTATGCCCTCGCAAATAACGGCGGTATTTTGGCTGTGTGTACCTAGAAAATTTAAATTTCTGTTCACGGTTTTGATATAAAATTTGGTAAATTCGTCTATTTTGATATTAAAACCGATATTAGTCATGTCAATCATGGCTCTCTCCAAAAAATTAATTAATCTGCGGCGTCGGGATGGTAAAGTTTACCGTGCCCGTCGTCGGTCCTGAGTTAGACAACAAATATGAAATCGTTCCTGCATAGTTACTTGTATTGGTCGGATTAGACGTTACATAATAGCCGCCGCCGTAATTCATATACGACGAACCGAGATTATCGCCGCTGGAATCCTGCCAGATTGTCGCGCCCGCCGGAAAACTCTGTCCTTCCGTATTAGGACTATTAATACCGGCGGCGGCTGGTGAAACGCCGGTTCCGGTTATAAAATCGTAATCCCATGTAGCTATCTGCCATGTAACGGCGCCAACATTAATGTCTAACCCCGAAGTAGCAAATATATTATATAACGGCGCCATCGGAATAAAATTACTTCCGGGATACGAGCCGTTTGGAATAGGGTTATACGGCGGATAGCTCTGGAAATAATTCTGGACAGCGTATATATTATTGTTAAGTCCGCTTATATTTGAAGGGTCGATGTATTCGACCGAACTATTATATGACGGAGAGGATACAGGTGCGCCCATATATACGGTAGAAGGCTCTGTGCCGTATATATAATAATTTCCAAAATACACTGAAGCGCTTAACCCGTAATTCAATACCTGCCTTGTATTTTCTATGCCGCTGTTAACAAAGGAATTAACCTGGGATTTATAAGCCGGAATACACCATAATTTTCTAAAAAATATGTTGCTGCCGGAATATGTATTAGTATAAGTTTGTCCCGGACTTATTACGACCCCGCCGACGGGGCACTGAGTGTTCCATCCCGACACGGTGATTACTCCGGGCTGGCTTGTTATAGTTTGGTTTATTGTTGCCACATTCCCGTTTGTTACTCCCCAATCCGACATAAAGCCGAATTCGAACGAAAAAACCAAATACCCCCACTGGTTTGGAGCGTATATATATATGGCGGAATCAAGGTTATTCGACGTAACGCTCGTAGGCGCCGTGCCGCCGCCGTAAAGATTTAAGCTGGAACTGCCGGAAACGGTGGAACCTATATAATCGGGCTGGCCGTTTGAAACGCAGGGGTTATTGGCGTTCTGATACGAAATATTCAAGCCGTTTAATGTTTTATCGACTTCGGAATTAATATAATTAATTCCTATTGTTCCTTTTATACCGTTCTTTGCCAATAAATCGTTATTATAACTGCCGGAGGTTTTAACCAATAAATCCATAACATTGCTGTTGCAGCTGTCCTCAGCGTAATCCGCCTGAAAGCCCTGTCCGAACGGGGTGATCTGCGGGAACGTTGAAGGCAGAAGACCGTATGATTGGAGATTAGAGACGGTAAAAGACTTGGCGGATAACGGTACGTTAAACGATTCGCCGTAGTCGAACGCCGCATCCGCAAATGTTTTTAATTCTTTTGCCTCTAAAACGATGCTGGACTGCAGGTTATTATTTTGCATATTGTGCCTTTGAAATTGGGCGTCGCTGCCTATCATAGTTAAGGAAACAAATATGAATATTAAAGCAATAATTAGATTTTCGCCCATATTTTACTCCAGATTAATATCGGTTAGCCCTAAATCACTTACCGCATTCCAGCAGGGCGGATATGCTTCAGGCGATACTTCTGTGGCCGGCTGCTGCCAGCTGGATTCAACGCATATACTGCTGCTGCTCGACGGTTCGCCTGTCCACAAAACAGCGGCAGCCTGTGCGTATTGGCCCCAGACTAAATCATATGAGCCGCTGTTATTATAATAATAGCCTGACGAAAATGCCGACCAGAAAACTAAAAAAGTATATTTAGCGGTTCCTTCTTTAATATAATAAACCCTGCCGACCTGCGGAGGTGCATACTCCACGGTATTGCCGTCGCCGTTATAGGTGGCAGGCGTCGTTACTGTATCGGCTGTCGCCGAATACGTGCAAGTCGAACCTGACAGCGTGCCTCCGTTCGGACAGGAATAAGTAGTTGTACCGGACGCAGTAGAGGCTGTCGCAGCGTACGAACATGTCGTACCTGACAGCGTGCCTCCGTTCGGACAGGTATAGGTAGTTGTAGGAGACGTTGTAGAAGATGTCGCCGAATACGTACAAGAAGTACCTGACAGCGTGCCTCCGTTCGGACAGGAATAGGTGGTAGTTGTTGTGCTGCTGCCTGTTATGTCCACCTCGTCCGAATTGTAATTTAAAGACGTAACCGGTCCTATGTTGGAAAATATATTACTCGTAGTATTAATCATACTTTTTGCCGCGGGAATACATAGATAAAAATTATAATTATAATAATTCGTCTGGCCCGGTATTTCCTGCGGTCCGAATAAGCCCCCGGCTGCGCCGTAGCTTTCCGAATTAAATTCCCAATCTGTTGTGTTGGCTACGGGCATTAACCCGTCTGTCGGGCATACCGTCGTAGAGCCATAATTAGTATAAGTCAAACTTGCGGGCGAACTGCCGGGGCTGGCAGTATTGTAATCTTCAGTAACGGATACCCCGAATATCCAGTAAGCCGGGTTTTTCTGAATACTGGGAAATACCATAACGGAACTGCTGCCATAGTAGGCAATAGTCGGCATAGCCTGCGGAAATTCAACATTAGAAGACGGGAAATAATTGGATAAATCAGAAACTGTGTCCGAATCCGGCATTATAAGTTGATTGCCGCCCCCGCTAACGCTGTACCCTTTGAAGTTCTGATTTTCGTTCATCGCATCCTGGGCTACCATATAAGTAAACGACTTCCACTGCAAGGCGTTATTTATATTAAATTTAGACAACACAGCCTGTTCAGGAGCGGTGGAAGGCGCCACCGCCCAGCTTTGTGGAAAACCCCATGGAGAAGATACATAACCCGACAACGTTTCGCCTATAGGGTCAGTGCAGCTGAATCCGCTCGATAAAAAGTTATCCTTCTGTAAAGTAGCGCAGGTTACCTGTCCCGCTATGTTATTGTTAAAGTTAGCATGAACATACGAATTTAAAGCGCCGGCAAAGGTATCATAGCTGTGCGCCGTTTCCTGGGCAATGTTACCCGCTATGCTGGTTTTTAAATTGCCGTTGTAAAAATGCCATATACCGACGGAAACCGCAAGCGTTACAAATAACCCTATAAGAATGCCTAATAGTTTGCCTGTACCCATAAAATCACCTTTAATTCAATTAATTCATTTAATTAATCTGCGGAGTCGGAATAGTAAAATAAACGGTATTAACCGCCGCTCCGTTGCTTTGTTCATAATTTATTTGTCCCTGTTCCGAGCTTGTGTCAGTTGGGTTAACGGCAACATAATACCCTATACCGTAATTTTCCTGCGACGTGCCTAAATTCTGCGAACTTAGTGGGCAACTTGTCGTCGACGGAGCCGTATTATTATTATATCCGTCCGCCCAAATAGCAGCGCCTGCGGGATAAGATTGATCTTCCGTATTTTTTGTTTTGATTGGAACCGGACAACCCGAACCCGTAAACAAGGCATAACTCCATCCGACAAATTGATATACGTTGCCGTTTGCGCTTATGTCAAATCCTAATGCGGAAATATCGTTTGCCATAGCTTCCGGAGGTATATAATTAGAGCCTAAAATTGCAGGGTATCCTGGTACGTCTGGTAATGTGCCCATAAAACCTTCTATCCCGAATAACTCGTTATTAAGCCCTGTTATTTGTGACGAACTAATAAAATCTTTAGCGC
This sequence comes from bacterium, assembly GCA_021809845.1. Classification (GTDB taxonomy): domain Bacteria; phylum SZUA-79; class SZUA-79; order Acidulodesulfobacterales; family Acidulodesulfobacteraceae; genus Acididesulfobacter. The sequence goes on from JAJZJW010000009.1 coordinate 77,339, forward strand.
TATAAACCGGATTACTTGCTGGGGTAGTAGCATAAACGTCGTCCGGAAATGTTCCAGCCCAATTATAGTTGTTATAAAAACCGCCGGTATTATTAAATAATTGTGCATCGTTGCTTCCGTCAAAGTTAAAATTAACGGTCTGAGATTTATAAATCGGAATGCAATAAGTAATATTTTGATCATCATCCGCCCCGCTGCTGGAATAATCCGCAATAAAATTATCAGAAATGCTTCCGGGATTTAAAGTAATTGAATTTGCGGGACAAGTCATCGACCACCCCTGAGACGAAAAAAACCAAAAACTTCCTCCGCCTCCCCAATCGCTACTGACTGCATTATAACTTATATAACCCCAAATCTCTCCATAGCCGTAAATATTTGAATTAATTATTAAATACCCCCACTGGTTTGGAGCGTATATGTATATGGCGGAATCGTCGTTATCCGATGTAATACTCGTAGGCGCCGTGCCGCCGCCGTAAAGATTTAAGTTAGAACTGCCGGAAACGGTGGAACCTATATAATCGGGCTGGCCGTTTGAAACGCAGGGGTTATTGGCGTTTTGATACGAAATATTCAAGCCGTTTAATGTTTTATCGACTTCGGAATTAATATAATTAATTCCTATTGTTCCTTTTATACCGTTCTTTGCCAATAAATCGTTATTATAACTGCCGGAGGTTTTAACCAATAAATCCATAACATTACTGTTGCAGCTGTCCTCAGCGTAATCCGCCTGAAAGCCCTGTCCGAACGGGGTGATCTGCGGGAACGTTGAAGGCAGAAGACCGTATGATTGGAGATTAGAGACGGTAAAGGATTGGGCGGATAAAGTGGTTCCTAGACTTTCTGAATAATTATACGCCGCATCCGCAAATGTTTTTAATTCTTTCGCCTCTAAAACGATGCTGGACTGCAGGTTATTATTTTGCATATTGTGCCTTTGAAATTGGGAAGCGCCTAGAATAATAACTATCGAAACAGCTATAAACATTAAAGCGGCTATTATATTTCCACCCATAATTTCACCCTAAAAATTAATTGTAACCGGACTGCCGCTTATATCGGTAACCGGCCAAACAGGAGCAGGAGAGGGAACCCCGCCGCCGCCGTTTGGGGAGGCGGAACTTTCGATATATAAATCGTTATAAGAAGCAGGTTCTCCTTCCCACAAAACAGCTCCTTCATAGTATCCCGCCCATAAAGGCAGCATATTAAAAAAACCTTCGGCTATTACAAACGTATATTTTGCCGTCCCGTCATTTATATAATAAACCTGCCCGGTTTGAGGAACTACTTGACCTGCTATATTCGTATCATAAGAATTATCTGTTCCGTTAATACTGCTCTGACTGACATAATTTATTTGATTAGTAATATAATTGCCTACGCCGCTATAATCATCGTCGGTAAATACGGTTTCATTTATATTTATTATAGATTTGGCGGTAGGTATGCATAAATATAAATTTTGGCTTAAATAAGAAAATGACGGGTCTTGATATGCCACAAACGAATTAGTATTAAATCCTCGCAAGTTTCCCATCATAAAAGTCCATGAGGGAGGAGCTCCCGGCTGTATTCCGCCTGCGGGACATACTGCCGAATATCCCAAATTTTCATAATCGATATCTGCCGCTCTGCCTGCTGAATACATAGATACCCCAAACAGCCAGTAAGCCGGATTTTTCTGTATGTCTGGAAATACCATAACGGAACTGTTATCGTAGTAGGCAATAATAGGCATAGTCTGCTCAAATTCAACATTAGAAGACGGGAAATAATTGGATAAATCAGAAACTGTGTCCGAATCCGGCATTATAAGTTGATTGCCGCCGCCATTAACGCTATATCCTTTAAAGTTGCGGTTTTCGTTCATCGCATCCTGGGCTACCATATAGGTAAACGATTTCCATTGTAAAGCGTTGTTTATATTAAATTTTGATAATATCGCTGGATTAGGAGCGGTGGAAGGCGCCACCCCCCAGCTTTGTGGAAAACCCCATGGAGAAGATACATAACCCGACAACGTTTCGCCTATAGGGTCAGTGCAGCTGAATCCGCTCGATAAAAAGTTATCCTTCTGTAAAGTAGCGCAGGTTACCTGTCCCGCTATGTTATTGTTAAAGTTAGCATGAACATACGAATTTAAAGCGCCGGCAAAGGTATCATAGCTGTGCGCCGTTTCCTGGGCAATGTTACCCGCTATGCTGGTTTTTAAATTGCCGTTGTAAAAATGCCATATACCGACGGAAACCGCTAAAATTATAATCATGCCTATAATGATGTCTAATAGTTTAGTTAAGCCCATTTATTTTATACCGATAAATTCATACCCGTAAATTTGCCCGTTATGTTAATTACGGCGTACAGCACATTATTTCAGCGCATTATTTTAGTTTCCTGTAAGTATTAAATTTGCCTGCTGCTGTGCGTAATTTTCCGTTATACTGAAGTTTTTTTCCCTTATCGCAATTCTTACGGCCGGACTGTCGCAGAACAGGGGCGTTATATGCATAATGCGTTTTCCGCTGTCCATCGTTTTTACGGTAAGATAAATTACCGCCGTAAGTGTAGTGGACAGCATAAATTCCGAATTAGGTCCGGCTAAGTTGATTAGTCTTTCTAACGCCAGAGATACGCTCGAACCGTGAATAGTCGTAATAATAAGAGCACCGTTTCCAGAATGCGTTACAACCTCTTTTGCCTCCGCCGGCCTTAAAACTTCGCCCAGATACACTATGTCGGTATCCGCCCTCAACGCCCTCGAAGCGTAATAGCCGAGCTCCTCGTCGCTCCTGACATTTACGTTATTTCTTTCGTGGACGTCTATCTGCTGGATTACGCCGTTTTCAAGGATATTATCTAAATCAAGCTCGGGAGGGTCTTCTAAAACCTGAGCCGAACCCCCGAATTTTCTAATCCTTTCTACTAATAGGCTGGAGCCGAGCGTTGTTTTGCCGACGCCCTGAAGCCCTGCGAATATCACGAGTCCGCTTAGTTTAGGCTCCAAAAGCCTTTGGGTAATCTTTTGCGGAACGCCGAGTTCGTCTAAAGGCTTTAAATCATGCATAAGCTTTCTTATTACAAAGCTTGTGCCGTTAACCGAATTGACCGTCTCTACGCGGCAGGGCTCTGTGCCGAGCTTAAATTTAAACGCTATTTTTCCATGCCCGAACTCTTTTATCTCTTTGTAAAGCCCATTCGGCGCCTGCACTAATATAAGGCTTTTTTGACCCTTTACCCGCGCCATGGCTTTATTTTCGTATAGCCATAGCGTAGAAAAATTATCCATCAATTTAAAGTCCATGTCATTGTGTTTGTTCCGCCTGTGCAAGCACCCGCTAATGCTGCAGGGTTAATGTCTGAGAGTGTTAGAGAAGCGCTGCCGACAGATAAGCTCACTAAATTGCTTGACTGATAACCCGAACCCAGCTTAATGCACGTAGAATTAGGTATATTGCTAAACGAGACCGTAAATTCGTCTGGATTACCCGCTGCACTTACGACTACATCTCCGCCATATACATCGGTTGCCGTAGTCGCGCCGTTAACTGCCATTGTTCCAGGAAATACATTAGCGTCTATCGCTGCGGTTTCAGTAAGCCCGCTAAAATTAGGCTGCGAAGCATATAAACCTTGAACATTTGCAACAATAGTCGTAAACTCACCCATCGTCTGCGAAGTTTTTGTTCCGCTAAAAGCCCTCGAAATGTAACTTGCCAGATAAACCATACCTATTATAGTAATAACAACGCCGATAAGTATGCCCAGCATCCTCATAGTCCCGCCCATAATCAAACCTCCTGTATAATGTTCACGATACTTATTATCATGAACATATTAATTGTTAATTTAATTTTTTAAAATATTATAATGTTAAACAAACTTCTCCAAAAGCTGGAAAGACAGTTCGTCATTTCTCTTATTATTTAAACATTGCGCGCAAAAATATTGCCATCATCAAAAATGATTAACAGAATTAGAAATGCCCTGGGTTATGCTTAAAGTTCCTATAACGATAAGCAAAACCACCACATACAGCAAAATATTAATTAAAGCCTGCAAAGCTATGGAAATAGCTTTAATCTGGTTTTTTGTTTTTTGTATGTTGCTCTGCGCTATCATATCCAATTTTTTATTAAAATTAGGAAAATTAGAAAACACGATTATATCGTCCACAACATCTTTATCCGGATAATCGTATCCCGAAGCCAGCATGGATTCTCCCATATTCATTCCGTTCTGCATATTGGAATAAAAGCTTTTCAGCCTTTCTTTCATATATTTATTGTTGTAGCTTGCAAGCTCTTTTAAGGCGGTAACTTCGTTAATGCCGGCGCCTATCAGTCCCGATAATCCGATAAGCCAGATAGAGCCGCTGAACTGCCTGTAAACCGAAAAAGGAAAAAACTTGTCCAATTTTTTTCTTATTTCCCCGGTAAGTCTCGGAAAAGAATAAAATATCAATATTCCAACCGCTATTAAAACCAATGGAACCATATACATAAGCGGCGAATTTACATAATCCGATAAATAAATTAAAATATTAGCCGAACCGCTGTTATGGCCGCTTACCAGCCCCAAAATAGATTTAAGCGCATATTTGCCGATGTAATACAAAAGGGCGTAAACCGCAAGAAACAGCATAAATGGGCTGGACATTCCGCTTAAAAACTCTTTTATCAGTCCGGACTTCATGTTGTCCAAATAAATAATAGTTTTTAGCGTTTCGGGAAGCTTATTTGCCTTTTCCGCACTTGCAAGCATCGTGTAATCCGCCGCCGGAATCCATTTTTTTATAGAAGATGCAAAAGGCTGCCCATTTATCAATTTATTTTTAACGTCGTTTAAAATGGCGGCCATAAGCGTATTGTTGTTTCTTTTAGCCCTTTTAAGAAGCTCCATTACGCTGTCTTTTAAATTTATCCCGTATTCCAACTGGACGGACAATTTATCGTAAATGGAATGTTTTATTTTTTTGCCTGAAAGCGCTATTAATAATTTTTTATATTCCATAAGCATCCCCTCTTAATGACGATTCAACATTAATATTTCCGACCACCGATACGACGTCCCTCGGGTCCACTTCTCCGTTCAAAAGCCTTTGAAAAGCGTGTTTCATCATGGTAAACCCTGTCTCGTTAAATCGCCTGCGCGCCGGCGCTATTCCGTATTCCTTTATTTCGTTTATGATGTTTTCATCCATATCGACAACTTCGGCAACAATGGTTCTTCCCGAAATGCCGGTGCCTCCGCATTTTTCGCAGCCGGACGGGTTTTTCAGTTTTATTGTGTTAGAAAAAGGCGAAAGAATGTTATCTAAGTCGTCATCGATTAAACTGCCGTAATAATCTATTTTGCAATCGCACAGTTTAGGCAAGAGCCTTTGCCCTACAAGAACGTTAAGCAGTTTCTCGTCATAAAGGTCTTCTTTGTTAAGATTAAACCTCACAAGTCTTAAAAGTATCGAAAAAACATCCGAAGCATGGATAGTTGTCCACATCTGGTGTCCGGTGATTACGGCATCGAAGGCGACGTTGGCCGTAGCCTCGTCTCTTATTTCGCCGACCATCAGGATATCCGGGTCGCTTCTCATGGCGACCCTTAAGCCTTCCGCAAACTTTGAACCGCGTTTTTCATCGGTGCCCGCATTTAAAACGGGCAGCTGTTTGGCTCCGGTTATAGGATACTCCGGCGGGTCCTCTATTGTGTAAATAGATTTATCGGGATACATTTTATGTTGAAACTCGAGCGCTATTTTCAGGGCGGTAGATTTTCCAGAACCGGTAGGTCCCGAAAAAATAACCATGCCCAGCGGCTGCCTTGCGGCTTTTGCGAGTATTAGCGCCTGCTCTTCGGTATAACCGTAATCTTTGAATATTTTTAATCCTAAATTTAAAGAGGCTTTCTGCCCAGCATTGGACAAGGCGTCTTCCAATTTTTCCCGGCTTATAAAACCGTTATTTACCAGAATATCGCCGAGTTTGATATCCTGGCCTTTATTTTTGAGCTCCAGTTGTATCCTAAGCGCCTCGTCCAATGTCTTTTCCGCAATTAATCCCCTTTTTAATAATATCTGTCCTATTTTTAAGACGGTTGCGTTTTCTTCCTGTTTTTGCCTGTAAAGAAGCCTTAAGACCATATAGCATCCGTTTAGTATGGGACCCCTCTGAATTCGTATCGATAAAACGTTTTCAGGCAGAACGCGCACGTCGTCGAACAAATGAATCTGCCCCGCCTGATATTCATTTTCTCTATATGAAACATCGCTTGTGGATATGTTTTGATAAATAGAGCGCATTACGGCGTTGCCTTCTTCGTGTGTAATCTGCGTATGCCTAAGAAGTTTTCCGTGCACCCTAAAAAAAATGTCGGTATAACTTCCATTAAATAAAATTATATGTATATCGCTTGCTCCTTTGCCGGCAGCCTCATAAAACATTCTTTTGTAAATATTGACTATTCTGCTGTCCGTTGCGGATGAGTCGGATTGCACTTTTTTGGTAGAAATATTCTGCAGTTCCTCTGCTGATACAACGACGACATCCAATTTTCCGGCGGTTTTTTCGTATGATTTTTTAAAGCTTAAAAATAAGGGACTCGAACGATATACGCCTAAAACATAGAGCTTATTTCCTTCGACTTTCACGCCAGAGCTAATTTCTTCAGGAACATTAATCATGCCACACCTCCGCGTTGACGTTTATCCGCTCATTTAAGGGCAGTCCTGTAATCTTGATATTTTCAATCCTGAAAGACGGAATATTAAAAAATATAGGTAAAATATTTAAATTATCGGTATTTAAAGCAATAATAAATTTGTCTCCTGCGCCGGAGATATTTCCGCTAATGCCATATTCCTGCATATATCCGTACAGCAGTTTGTCGGCTTTTGAATAAGGCAAAAGCCTTTTAAAATGCGCGGGCTTTTTTAGGTTTAAATTTATGTTTTTTATTATTTCGCGGCCGGACGCCAGCAATGTTCCGCCCGGTGCGAGCAATGTAGTTCCGAATTTCTGTTTTTGATAAGTAATCATAATATTATTGCCTGTGCATTCTAATATAGACGGCTTCCAACCGTAATAAGACAAGGGAATGTCGGAGAACTCTTTTTTGCATGCGTCTAACACGCGAAATGCACGCGGCATGGTTTTATATCCGGGTATTTTTACGACCACTTTTTTAGAAGCGAATATCTTCGGCAAAAATATTTTCGGTTTTTTCGTTTTCATAAACACTGAATGATAAAAATAAAGTATTGCAAGGGACATAATCGCCCCCGCAACGACTATTACGGGATAATTTACCTTTTGGACGGGCACGACGTACGACCACTTGTCCGTCAGCAGTTCTTTTATATCGTCTATGCTGCCGTTTTCTATTATGCTTTCCCAGTCGCCGATAGATACATGCTCCTCAAACACTTTGTCTATTTCTTCTTTAATCCCCACTATATCGCCGTCGGGAATAATAGACTGGTTATCTCTGACCGCAACATACCAGTACAAGCCGTTTCCGATATCGAATACCCCCATCCACGGCTCTTTTTTGGAGTCTGCTAAGCATGAGGCTAAAGACGGCAGTTTTTTATATTTTGAACTCAGCTCGTCTGAGTAGCCTATATTTATTAAGCCGGCGATGTTCCTGAGACAATAATACCCGCTGTTGCCAAATTCTTTCAGCGTTTCTTTGACGTTATCGGAAGCCGACAGCGTCTGCCACGAAAGACCTGCGTAATAAGACTTACCCGCAATTTCAATTATATTCATATGCCGCCATTATTTATTTTATTTTTATATAGATAAAGACAAATTAATAACTTTGTTATTTTTTTCAAGCGCTATGCCGGTAGAGCTAATGAGCAGGCATTTATATCCTCCGTAACTCATGCCTACCCTCATCGCAACATTTTTTTTACCGAAATTGACGATAGCCGCTCCTTTAGATATTGCCACAAGCGATATGCTTGAGGCGGCTGCATTATTGACGCCGCCAACGCCGCCAACGCCGCCTGGAATCTTATTCAGATTTTTAATTTCCTGCTTTAATTGGGCAACTTTGGCTTCTTCATTAAGTTTATTTATTTCGGCGTTAAGTTTTAGCATATATTTAATCTTTTTAGGAGCTCCGGCGGACATTTCACTTATTGCAAGCGCCTTATTCTGTCCGGCAGCTTTATTATTATTCGCTGTAATTGCTTTACTTTGCGCAGCAGCTTTATTATCCGCTGAATTAGACTGTTTGTTAAAGGTTTTGACAGTCGGCACAGCGGTTTTAGACAATGTTGTTTTTTTAGCAAAACTTTTAAACGCAGGAGAGTTATTTATTATTGGTCTTGACACAGCAGCGTTGTTTAGATGAAGAAAACCGTTATTTTTTTTTGGTTTAAATAAAAATGTTTTAAGGGCAAACAACCCGGCCGCCACAACTACCACAACCACAGATATTATAATAATTAATTTCTTGTTATTCATGTGCTCACCTTTTTTGACTCTTGATACTCTCATAGAGGGTTAAAGAAAGTATCAAGAGTTTTACTTGATTACTAATTGTTATTATTATAAACTATGAATGTTACATTATTATTAAGATAGTGTTAATATTTTGTTAAATTATGGTTACAATTTATTACGATAGACTGAAAAATGGACGAAAATGATAAAAATACGAAAAACAACGCTAGAGCTATGCAGGCAGATAAATTAAACACCGCTGACGTTGAAAATACGGAAAACAACGCTAAAACCTTGCAGGCGGCAGATAAATTAAACAACATTACTGCTGAAAATAACGAGGCATTAGAAAAACTCGCCTCTGATTTAAGAGCTTTTATAATAAAAATAAACAAAAACACCGCCACAAGCGAAAGGGTCCTGCAGGCATTGGAAGGTGCAGTAAAGCCCCTGCTGGATTCTATGAGCGACATAAACGACAAGATGGAGCTCATTGAAAATAAAACAAAGCTGTTCGAAGAAATGATGTCAAAGGCAGTGGATTCGGTAAATACGGACGATATTAAAACAAGGCTCAGGGACATAATTTTTACAAAAATAAAAACTGCAAACATAATTTTAACTTTAGTTTTGTCTATAGCCATCGGGGCTACAGCGGGATATTTCAGTATAAATCTATATTTTCAAAACAAATCAGGTTCCATGAAAAACGGACACCTTCTATCAAAAGAACTTATAAAAAATCATGTGCCCGTTAAGATAATAAAATCAGGAAAAAGCCTGTATTTTTTATTTCCAAAAAAGAAAGTAAAAACTTATCAAAGCAAAAACGGAAAGTTTTCGGTCGTTAAAATAAAAAAATAAACCGGCGGCGGCTATAATTTCTTCCCCAGATAAACTGCTTTATACAGTATATTTTTTACGGGACCCCAGTATCTCGAATCGTAGCTTAAAGGGCTGTATGTGGAAATCAAAAAATATCCGGGGACGGAATATTTGCCGTAGGGATAATGTTTTAAACGCAAGCCTTCCGGAGATTTTTTAAGTACTTTATACTTTATAAACCTGCTGCCCACCTTCATTCCTTTTTTGGAAAGAAAAACGCTCTGATACGGGAGACTTGTAAGAAACTTGACGACTGGCAAGCGGTTATCCGGACAAAAACCGCCGGGCGGGATATAATCTCTTTTTATGCCTTCTATGGATTCTTTATTTACAGGCACGCAGGCAAAAACTACATCGCCCGGACGCAGATTGACAGGGGGGAAAAGCAAATAGTATCCGAGCTTCATAGAACCTGTAACATTGTAGGCAATACCTACCGGAATAGAAAATAAAAAAGGAATAAAATAAATAAAGAGTAAAATTCGTTTAAATAGCTCAGACATGCGAGCCGCCCAAATTTTCAAATGGTTCCTCCGCAAAATTTTACCTGGTAAAATTCGTTTAAATAACTCAGACATGCGAGTTACTTCCCATGCAGATATTGGACTCGAGATGAACCGTACCACGCGAAATTTTTTCTATATGCTTGCCGAGATATTCTACCGCTTCATAAAAATCTTCTATGTTTTTGACGCTTTTAAACCTGCTATATATCCCGTTGCATAAAATAACTGAATTTACTTTATCTCTTAATGAAATTTTATCATTTTCTTTCGAAGCGAAAAACAAATTGAACTGTGTAACCGCACCGATATTTTCACTGCAATAATTTATCACTTTAATATAATATTGGTTCATATTATATATATCCTTTATGTTATTATATTATCAGACACATTTTACCCTCATAAAATGCCCCGTTGCCGACAAACAATTCTCTCGAGCCCATTTCGTAATCGCAGGTTTTATAATCCGCCTTTTCCATTTCTTTTTTAATTGCATTTATATTGGCGACTATATCTCGGTCATTTTTATGGTCAACGGCGTTTTTATAGCAAGCCACCTTGAAAGCGGTTTCAAATTTCATATTAGAACCGGCATTAGCAAAAAAAACGTAATACTTGTTTGCATCATCTTCATAATAGTAATAGTAAATATTTTTATCTATATATCCCATAAAATTTGCGTTACACTGAAAAATACTCTTTGCCATTCCCTGCTCTGTACGTTCCGCCGGAAGTAATAAGCATAAAATTTGCGTTACATTGAAAAACACTCTTTGCCCTCAAAATACTCGCCGGCTTCGTCGAAACCGAATTCATTTGTTCCCATTTCGTAGTCGAGCGCCTTATAACCGAAAAACTCCATTTCTTTTTTAATTGTATCTATGTTATTTATTATTTCAGGGTCATTGTCATAATTGACGGCGTTTTTATGACAAGCCGTTTTGAAAGCGATTTCGAATTTCATTGTGGAATTTAAATTGACGAAAAACGAAAAGTAGCGGCCTTCGTCGCAATCATAAGAGTAATAATAAATATTTTTATCGTTATAATTCATAATATTGAGACTCCTCTTTAAAATTTTATATGCAATTTATAAAGTGCGGGATTTTACATTAGACTTGCTTAAATTTATTTCTTCGCTCTTGTTTATTTTATAACCTGAATAATGACCCACTTTATCACCGAGCGCTTTAATAAATTTATTAAAATCTTTTTCGTCGGTAATATGTTTTTTATAATTTCCGTCCTCACCTACAAGAAAACCCTTAGCGGGGTCTATGACATCTTTTTTTGCCTTTTCCATAGCTTCTTTGAACGGCATTGAGGGTGAGCCTTCGCAATTAAACGAACAAAAAAACTGTTTTTTTTTAAATTTAAAAATCTGTATGGCTTCTCTTTTATTAATCGTATCGCTGTTAATATCGCCTGGTAATTTCCCCATATTAGGCATAATAATTTTCTCCTTAACTTAAAAATTAAATTAATATTTTACCTGTTTAAAGCATCTAACACTTTGAGCGCATAATTATAATAATTTAAAAATTAAATTATGTATTATCTGTTTAAAGCATCCCACACTTTGAGCGCATAATTATAGTCGCCGTAAAACGAGCCGGAATTGTAAGCCTCCAAAGCCCTGAATAAAGCCCTGCCTCCGAACATGGGCAAGGCTTTATTATAAAAAGTATATAATATGTAACTGCCTATGCGGATATTTAAACACGGATTAAACATATCTTTTACATCGTAACCAAAATTATACATATTGGTCGAATTTATCTGGGCAAGCCCCATATCTATGTTATGCCCCTCGGCAAGCAGCCTTCTTGTAACCCTGATAACCTTATTTTTAGAATCGAAAAAATAGCTTTTCCCTGTAGTGTCATCATGTATTGCATAAGGGTTTCCACGCGATTCGACATAAACTATTTTTTCCATAGTAACTTTAGAAGCATACTGTGAACAATAATGCCAGAATCCCATAATTTTACCTGACCACTTTTAAATTATTTTTATTTATTATTAATTTATTTATTTTAGATGTTTAGTCTTTAGTCTTCATAAGGATGATTAAATAATATATTTTTAACAACGACTATATCAAACGTAAAACCAGGCTTAATTATAACGGTCGGGGAAACGCTCGTATATCTTTGCAGTATTTGCGCCGCTATATTACCCACATTTGATGATAAGGCCTGTTCCATATTTTGGGAAGGGGAAGGTACCGCCGCAAAACCGATTTGCGGCGGCACGGCTTCCGCCATTCCAAACTGCAGCAAGGTAAGAAGACCTACCGCTTTTGCCATTTCCATAAAATGGGTATTTACTATATCGTTAAGCCCCGAATAACCCCTATGTGAATATCCTTGAAATCCGGGAAGTTCCATTTCCCGCCCGTTTGGAAAAATAACAAGGTTAAATGCAATTAAAGCTCTGTTCTGGAACGGACCCAGTGTCGAACTGTATGACCCGATTAAAAAAGAACCGTCCGGAATTAAAAGATATTTTAGGTCATGGGAATAAACATTAGAGTTTACCATGGCTTTGACCTCCCCTGGCAAGTCGGAATTTATGCCTGTAATTAATGTCGCAGGAATAATAGTACCGGGAGTCAGCGTCAATTTTGGAAAATGAAGCATAACAGAAGCCGTCGCCGTAACATTAGTCGCTTGTTTCATCTTTTTTAAAAATTTTTTATTATGGTTTACTTTAGCCGGAGCAGGTGCGGCAGGCGGCGGCTGCGGCGGTATTAAGCCCGCATAAGGATTTGCCGCTTTTGCCGTCGCCGGCAGGGCAAGCTTTTTTGAGCTTGCGGATATTACGACCATAGCTGAAGTATTTGCTTTAGGAATCTTTATCTCCGCCGCCGGAATAGACGGGACCTTGGCTCCGGCTTTGCCGTTAACAACAGCTGAAACCGGTCTAATTGGAATTTTAACGGTTTTTTTTGCATGCGGTTTTTTAGCGCTTAACTTGCTTAACTCAGGAGACGACTGCAGCTCTGAAAGAAAAGACTTGTGTTTATGCATATTATTTTGTATTTTGCTTTGTATTTTTATTTTTTTTAATGAAACATGATGATGTTTTGGAAAAAATCCGGAAATGTTTATTTTACTCAAAAGATAAATGACCGCCAGTATTACGGCAATTCCTATAACGGCTATTTTTGGAACCTGTTTTTTAATGCCGGTGTAACCGATATCGCCATGAGCGCGTTTTCCGCTCTCTTCGTTAGTATCGTTGCGCTGCTCGCCGTCTTCAGTATTTTCTTCCTCCACTGGTTTCACGGGTTCATCTGAATTTTTTCCGCCTGATATCATTTTTTTTATTTTATTTATATCGGAATTTTTTCCGCCTGTTATCAATTCTTTTATTTTATCTATAATAGTATTAGGCATAATTTATCACCACCATGTATAATGCGGAGCTCTTCCGTAAAAAACATAAAGAACCCTTTTAGAATTCTTTGTCCTTGAAATAAGGACTATTTCTTTGGGAACGCCCCTTAAAATGTAATATCCGTTTTTATATAAACTATTGACTAAATAATTTTTATGCCTGATACGCACGAATATTGCCGGTTGAACCTGGGTTTTTTTAAGTTTTATGTAGGTAAATTTTCCGTTGTTGAACACCCTTCGTACCTTATACCCGTTTCCTTTGAACGAATAAGCAAAATTAAGGCTTCTTAAAGAAAAATTGGTTTTCGGCAGCGCTACTTCGCTATTGATTTTGTTAACTTTAGTCTTATAATTAATTACAAAAGAATTCGGATAATAAAAACTAACGATTGGTATATACCTTTCCGGGTCTGCTATTATGTTAAAATAATACGAATTTTTATTGGTTACCACAAACATCGTTGTTTTGATTCTGGTTGTAATAGATTTTATAAGCAGGTAATTTCTTTTCGAATTTTTTACTTTGTCAACCATAAAATCGGAGCTGTTACCTAATGCCACCGACAGCACCTTTTCGTGTAACGGAAATTTAATTACAGTAAGCCTCCTGACTGATACAAAAATCACCGGTCTTATTACGTTGTACGGATACAGGACTTCGCCGTTAGACTTTTGAATTAACGGATAATTACCGTGCCGATAGTGAGCGAGAATATAATTTACCGTTTTTCTTAAAGACATTATATGAAGAAAATGGTTGTTTTCAGTTTTCACCTTGAATCCTTTTTTAGTATCCCGGACTATATTAAGGCCTTTGTACTGATAAGGTTTAAATTTAGGAGGCTTTTTTGCAAAAACACGGCCTCCAGTAAAAAAAAGAATAAATAAAACCGCCCAAGTTATTATTTTCATAGGTTTTTAGTTTACAAAGTTAGTTTATAAAGCTAATTAATTTAAATTTAAAAAACATATCCTAAACCTAAATCTATACCCTCTATCTTAAGATTTACCGAATTTATATATTTGTAAAATGGTTTAATAACAATAATGAGATGGCTGCTTGCTTTGTAATTAATAGGTAAGGTTAATTTAACGCCGTCGGCGTTTGTATTCCCGTAAAATGATTTTAACGGGGTCATAAAAATATAGCAACCAAGCCCAAGCCTAAAATGTTGACTTAAATACCAGTAATTGGCAATTCCGGCATTTACAAAAGAATAATCGAAAATCCCTATGTTTGAATGCCCTAAGCCTCCGTAAAATTTAAAGTAATCGTAAGGATGAATTTTTATGAGTTTGCCTAATTCGCCCCTGTAGGTATCGTAAGTATAATTAGAACCCTGGTTAAAATTGCCGCTTAACTTATAAAAATAAAAATTATTATAACTTTGATAGTCGGCAGAAATGCCGCTAAAGCTAACGCCGCCTACCGCTGAATATCGGTACATCAAGCTAAACGAATTTAAATTATAGCCAAAAGCCTGCGCACAATAAAGTACAAAAAAAAGTCCCGCGGCCGCCAAAATTATTTTTTTCATAATTTTATCTGTCAATATTGAATATTTATTATTTATTATACTTTTGTATAGCTAATCGATTTTAATTTATTATTTATTATACTTTTGTGTAGCTAATCGATTTTAATTTATTATTTATTATACTTTTGTATAGCTAATCGATTTTAATTTATTATTTATTATTTATTGTTTATTATTTATTATATTTTTGTATAGCTGAACGATTTTACATATATTCCCATTGGATTATTTACTGCAACCTTCATATCTTTTGGGGGATTTACTACGATATTTAACAGGGCTTTATAATTGACAGTTAATACAACAAAACTGCCATTTTTTGACAATGTTTCCACACTAAATGCTACATCATACAAAGAGGAAGCCCCGTGCTGTAAAATATAAGAGATATGAACCATTCTCAACTTCTTTTCCTTAAACGGATTATGACCTTTCAATACATGTATCACCGTGGCGGAAGCCGGAGGGATAGTTTCATATAATAGCTTTCGCACCCTGTATCTTTCATCCATTTTAGAACCGGTGTTCGAAAACAAATAATTTATATATTCGTTTATAAAATATCTCATTTCTGGGGCGCTTACCTCACTTTCCGGCCGAAGCAGTTTTATATCTCTTAGATTCCCGCTTTTATTCAAATAAATTACATAGGGAGTAACATGCGAACGCGTGGACGTTATTACAAAACCAACGCCCATGATAATTGCGACAACCATGGAAAGCATAGCTGCAAGCCGCCAATTTTTAGCCTGAACTATAAAATCTCCATAGCGTTCGAGAAATTCCCTTCTGCCGTTCAGATATCCGGAAGATACCTGTTTTTTTATGTCGTCTTTTTCTTTTTTGTCCATTTACACTTCCATAGTTTCGTTTTTGTTTTATAAAAATTTATCGAATGCCGGAGCAATTTTAACCCTGTCTTTTAATTCCGGGTCGAAGAAATATAAAGACTGTGTTCCTAAAATCGGTTTTTTTCCCGAAACAAGGATTAATATGTCGCCGGGCGATACAATAGCACCTGCGTTATTTTTTACCGGTCCGTTAAGCCTCATCACCTCGTCCGGGGTAAGTAAAAACCTTTGTTTATCTTCTACCTGATAAGATGTCGTAGTTGACGAATTCGACGAAAATAAACGGCCGCCGGAAACAGTCTTCGATTCTTTGGGAACCTTGATGGTAGTCGTCCCCAGCGTATCGGATAAAAGCTTGGCTGTTTCGTAATTGTTAGGGGCATAGGCAAGCCTTATATGCGAATTTGAAACAATGGATTCATTATTGCCGTATACTTTTTTTAACTGCATTAAATCCTGCGTAATAAAATATCCCTTTATTCCGTATCCAGCCATAAATGCAAGACCTTTTTCAAGGATTTCGACTTTGCCGAGCGTTGGAAATTCGTCTATTAGAAGCAGCATTTTATGCTTATACGATTTTTTTAATTCGCCGTTTTCGAATTCCATTATGGCGGTAAGCCTTCTTATAAATAAATCCCACAAAAGCCTAATTAGCGGAACCATTCTGTCCTGGTCGTTCGGTGATACGACAAGATATAATGATACGGGTTTATCGTAATTCATGAGGTCTTTTATTTTAAATGTAGAATCCGCCGTATTATTGCCAACCACCTCATCCTCATAAAGAGATAAAAACCTTAGCGCTGTGGAAAGAACGGAGCCCGATTCCTGTTCCGGTCTTGCCATCATTTCGCTTGCGGAAGACGCTACTACCGGATGCGTGGCAGTAGGTTTTCCGTTTATATCTAACCAGTGGCGGCTTTTTCCGGGATTTTCATAATCTGGGTCGTGATTATACTGGAACATTTCTATAAAAGCATTGGCGTTATTTGTCAGAAATCTTCTTACAGTCCTTAAAGATTTTTCTTTAATTTCTTTTGCGTACAAAACATGGAGTATAGTGCCGACTAAAAGCGACCTGGCGGTTGACATCCAGTGTTCGTTGGCGGGATTATCCGTGCCGTCGTTTACTATTATATAGGCAAGATTTTGGGTATCTGAAACTTCCGACTGGGTTTTTATCCTTATTTCGTCGAGCGGGTTAAAATGAACCGAGTTGACGGAGCCGGGTTCAAACTTTAAAACCTTGTTGTTTAAAACCGACTTTCTGTAACCCGACGTCAGGTTAAAATTTTCGCCTTTAATGTCGTATATTATAACGGATTCTTTCCACGTTAGCAGTGTGGGTATTATAAGTCCGACTCCCTTACCCGACCTAGTAGGGGCAAAAACTAAGATATGCTCCGGACCATTGTGCATTAATTTAACAATATTTTGTCCTTGTTTATATCCTCCGATAACGACGCCTTCTTTTCCAAAAAAACCGTAGCCGCCGATTTCATAATCTTCTGCAAAGGAGGCAGAACCCTGCGACTGATCAACCAGACTGTTAAACTTATTATACTTGGCATAAAAATAAATAATAGCGGCTAATGAAGGAATAGCCGGAAAAATTGCAAAAATTAAAATATATTTATTGATGATGGGATTTTTAATTAAATAATACCATAAAACACTTTGATAATAAAAACCGTGTAACGGTTTAAAAGCAAAAGCATAATATCTAGGAAAAGAAGAAATAAAATTTTCAGGATTAAACTCGTAGTTCGTGAAGCGATTTATGTAATAGACAGTAAAACTGGAATCAAAAAAAGCAATAAACGCTGCGCCTAATATAAACGAAACGATAACAATAGATTTATATTGTTTTATTGTATCAACTACGTTTGAATCTCTGATATCGTAAGGTAATTTTTTGCCCATATATTAAAATCCGCCGAAATGTAATTTTAATCCTAAATGAATCAAATCGGGCACGACGCTTTTCTCTGTATTTAATTTTTTTATTTCTTTGTTATAAAGAGTCAAATAATGTGCTTTTAATTTTGGGTCGCTGGCACTCAAAAATTTTTCGTATAAATCGTAAACTTCAAATGGGATAGTTCCTAACATAAATATGCCGAAGCCTCCTTTTTGATTTTTGATTAATTAATTAAACCGTCTTTATTCTTTTAAACTTATATATATTTTATTTTTAGTAATTAATTCGTTTTTATTTTTTCAAACTTATATGAACTTATATGTACTTATAACAAATGAATATTACAATTTTATTACATTTATGTTAAATTTATGTTAAATTTTATTCTTTTTAACTCCCAGCACGCTTTTTAACATAGGTAAATTGGCTCCGATGACTTCTTTGCCAGAATTTGTAATCCAAGTGGGAGTGCCAGATATAGAAAAATCTCTTGAGACCTGTTCGTCAAATCTGACTTTTTTAATTCCCAACATGCATGCCATGCCTTTGCTTAAGGGATTATTTGCAGTGTTTTTATACTGTGAGTAATTTTTATATGTAAAATGATTGCAGACCAATCTCGTCGCCATACCGAATGCCGGTTTTCCGTGGACTATATCCCAGACTAGCTTTATCGTATAATGCGATTCGCCTGCAAGTTTTATCATATGCGGCTTCATCATATCGCAGAAAGGGCACAAAGGGTCTTCAAAGGCATATAATATTTTACCGTTAGGTTTAGGCGGGATGTAAGAAGCCACGACAGCTTTATTAAGCAAAGAGCCGTATTTTTTAAATGCGGATTTTACAGCTTTTGCCTGATAGCTTGCAAGAACTTGCTGGGTAACGTTGCTTTTGTCCTTAAATAACTGGCCTATCAACGCAAAGTCTTTAGTCGCGTAAATAGACATGGGTTGAATGCTCTGCGGGGTAGATATTATTACCTGGCATAATTTATTGTTTACCGGGGTTTTACTTACAATATTAAATTTAAAAGCCGGCAAATTTTTTTTTAAATGTAAGTTATTGCACACTCCGGCATAAGATGTGCCGGGTATTAATGCAAACGATAAAACCGTAAGACTTAAGATTTTTTTAAACATTTTATTACCCTTATATAATGTGATAATGTAAAATAGAAAGTTATACTTTTTATTATAAAATTACATTCGAATTCATAATTAAATCTCCGACTGTGATAATGTGAAATAAAAAAGTTTACTTTCTATTTCTGTCATTAACTATTAAAATATTCGTCTGAATCTATAAAAGAGATACTGCTACTTAATTGAGTAATTAATTCAGCCATATCCTCAGATATTGGAACTTTTTTGATAAGTTCCCCATCTTTAACATCACAAAAATAATATTGCTCATCCGCCGATTTAAAAACAATTTTTTTCTCTTTCATTTAAGGCATATTAGTTACTGTTTTAATAGTAAAGTGGTTAATTTTAATATATAAAATATATGCGATGAGATTGTGTGTTTCTTATAAAATATTAAAATATTAAATTGATGTGGGAGGAAAAGTCGAATAAGGGGACGTCCACACGCAATTTTTATTCTACTTTATTTTAGCAAATAAATGTTACGCTATTATTACAATTCGGTTAAAATTTTGTGATAATTTTGTTACAATTTGTTACAAAAATTTTATCATTTAGATTTATAAACCTATTTTTAGACTTAAACCCAGGACGCTGCGGATATGAGCCGTAAAGTCTGCTAATATAACTCATTAATGTTGTAAAGTAATTTTGATTGTAAAAAAAGGTATGAGACAAATTTGAGACAAAAGGGTTATTTATTTATGGGCTGGATGTATGATATCAAGCAGTCTTTCGTTGTATTTATTCATTAAATCTATTTTGTCGTTAATGGAGTCTATCTTGCCGTTCACAGCATCGAATTTAACATTCATTTCGTTTTTAAGAGAGTCTATCTTGTCGTTCACGGCATCTATTCTTCCATTTACAGTGTCAAATTTGCCGTTCATTTCGTTTTTAAGAGAGTCTATCTTGTCGTTCACGGCATCTATTCTTCCATTTACAGTGTCAAATTTGCCGTTCATTTCGTTTTTAAGCGAGTCTATCTTGCCGTTCACAGCATCAAATTTAACATTCATTTCGTTTTTAAGAGAATCTACCTTTGCGTCCGTTTCGTTTTTAAGAGAATCTATCTTGTAGTCAAGTTTCTTATCGATGGAATTTATTCTTTCTTCAAGAATATCCTGCTTATTCATAATCTTGCCTAAATCAGGAACTATTAGTTCCTGAATGACTTTTCTTATCGCATTTTCTTTAATGCTTTCCGCAGACATTTTTAACTCCTGTTTAATGTCAAAATTAATCCTTTTCTTAAATTATACAACCGATAATTAAAATAATAAAGGATTTTTTTATTTAGCCGCAGTTTCCAATATCAATTATTTTAATCAGTATGAAATCGGCGAGCTTGATAAGCTTTTCGTAATTAACCCTGCCGTTCTGCCTTGCCGCCTGATGTTGTAATTCTTCAAAAATAACGATGGCACAAAATCGGGAAGCCGAAAGAATGGTAAAAATAAACCGGTAAAATTTATTGGAATAAAAACCGTCATCACAAAAAAGGGTTCTATCAGGCACTGCATTTCATCTTGTTTCTATCCATTTTTTTACAATTATTATGCATTGTTAAATTTTTGTAATAATTCGCAACAAATTATAATCAAATTTTAACATAAATTTAACCTGAACGTCATAAAACTGTAACATTGGAATGTTATAATTATTTTGTTAGAACAGCGTAAATAAATTAAATATTTTTTTAAAGATAAAAAGAGTTTTTATGTAAAGATTTTTTATTATTGTATAAAACAAATAACCTTTATTGGAGGAAAAATGAGAGTATTTTTTAAACATGCATTAAAAAGTAAAAAAGTTTTATCTATGTTGCTGTTATCTGTATTTTTAGGGTCATCTTTTATGTTGACCGGATGCGCAACGTTACTTGGAGGGGGGCCTCAAGGTCCTGTTTCTATTAAAACAAATCCTGAAAATGCAAAAGTATCAACGGACACCGGATATTACGGTAAAACCCCAATTTCAATTAAATTAAAAGGACCTTCGACAAATGCACTATTGTTTCAAATGGCAGGTTATAAAGATGCACATTTGATGATTCACCATAAGTTTAAAATAATAGGCATTCTAAATATTTTATTTTTACCGGGGTTCCTTATTGATTATTTAGACGGAGCAATGTTTAGAATTAAACATAATGCTCAGCTTTGCTATGGTAAGTTAAGTTCCGGCAATTGTAAAACGGTAAATATAAACAATGATTATGTTAACGTCAAAATGGTACATTAATTAAAAATATCTGATTTATTTATTCTCCTACTCCGGCTTAAATTTGCGGGGTAGGATTTTTAATTAAAAATATCTGATTTATTTATTCTCCTACTCCGGCTTGAATTTGCGGGGTAGGATTTTTATATTAGAGTAAAGAAACGATAAAGTTAAGATGCGGAATGTTGCATGAAGTGCTTATTTACTGCGGTTTTAAGTGGTGGCGGTGCAGGGAATCGAACCCCGGACGCTACGGATATGAGCCGTATGCTCTAACCGACTGAGCTACACCGCCTTAAATGAGTAGTTTAAATATTATATTAAATATTAAATTTAAATTCAATTAGAAATTTTATAAAGGACAATATAGCTCTGCGCCTTAGTGAATATAGACCCGGGATTTGCAACGATAGCATCTGCAATATACACTTTGTTATTGTTTTTAATAATAGAAAAACCGGCACTGTAACCAGATACAGGTTTAATTTTCCATACCGGAGAAAAACCCATTTTGTTCCATATCAAATCATAGACTGCGCTTTTGGTGTAATAATTTAAATGCGAGACAAATCCCATCTGCCCGAAATTTTTCAAAACAATAACATGAAATTTGCCGTTGCTATAATATTTTACCAATGTAGGCGGCACATTATAAATTAGACCGCCGGTATAAGTTGAACTCCTTGAGCCTCCAAAAGAAGGCACTCTTACCTGGAGCGGCGACCCGCCGTAAACCTGAGAGCCGGTGTAAATCGTGTGCCCTTTTTTATTAATTAACATTAAATTACCTGAATTAGACAACGCCAGCAGATAATTTTTACCGTTATTTTTTATATTTCCATAAGTACTGCCATAAATAGTTATTCCGGAGTAAAAGGGTAATTTTTTAAATTTCGACAACGAATTGTTTGAATTATTAAAATTATATAAATAAGTACTTCCGCCAAATTGCCCAATGGGATAAGTATTCTGCCCAATTACAGAAACATTAAAAAATCTTCCGGATGAAACAACCTGAACAGGCTTTTGTCCGATTAATACTTTTTTACCATTGTTTAGCTGCATTACTCTCAAGAACATAGAATAATTAGAGGTAAGTTTAGTTAATGGTTTTCCCTTGCCGTTATAAACTAATAGATAAGATGTAACCATACCTAATTTAGTTTTAGTTACAACAATTGCATTTCGTTTATTCGATATTTTAAAAAAATTCAGATAAATTACATTAGAGCGTCCGGAGAGGTTATAATAAGCAAGTTTTTTAAGAGAACCGTTTAAATTCAGATTATAAAGCAGAATCCTATGATGTGTCGCGACTACTGTCTGTATGCCCTTGCCTAATATCCTGCCTGCAGCGAAAGCCTGTATAACATAAGGTTTAGAGACAGTTTTTATGATGCCGTTTATATTGGCACTGTATCTTTTAATAAATGCGCTTGTTTTATTGATATGCTTTTGAGCAACTTGAGGAGATACGCTTATAAATGAATTATTAACTTTTTTATATGAAATTATTTTATTTTTAATTGATTTTGAAATAACGTCTATATCATTTATAATAAAATTGGTTCCTAAGGCGGTTATAGATTTTCTATATACTACTGTATGAGCTGAAGTATTAAAAAGATTAGCCGTTATATCAAAAACGTTACCAATCTTGAGTATCCTTCCGTAAATTATATATTGTAACTTAAATTTTTTTGCTGTTCTTAATAAACTTGCATTCGAAAATGAAGTTATTTTATTAGCTTTTATAAAATTTTTAATACCGGAATGCCTTACAACATAAATATTTTTTGAACTTATGCCAGAGCCTAACAATATAGGGATACTTTTTGTAATATACAAATATTGCTGATAATGAGTAGATACAATTTTATATGGCATTATAGCAACTCTTTCCGCAGAATAAGATTTTTTTAAAAACAATACAAAAACGACTAAAAAAAAGAAAACTGAAATTAAAACAGACTTAAAAATTAAATTTTTAGGCATTTTATTTATTGACATGAAATTCATTTTATACTTCCCTCTGCAACAAATTACAATTATATATTTTTATTAAAAATATATAAAATATAAAATATATAAAAAAAAATTCGGTAACGACCTACTCTCTCATGCAGCTACCCGCATAATACCATCGGCGCAATAGAGCTTAACTTCCGTGTTCGGGATGGGAACGGGTGGACCCTCTATGCTATAGTTACCGA
>JAJZJW010000002.1:0-189648 GCA_021809845.1 bacterium
GGTTCTTTTTAGTTATTTTCAATTGCGGTTTTATCCGTTTTTTGAACTGCCATGTTTCGAAGTGTTTTATAAGTATATTATAAGGAAAAGATTATGTCAAGGGTTTTTTTAAGGAGGGGTAATATTTTTTATGATATATTACCTTCTTATAAAAGCTATATAAATATTGATAAGATAGGCGCCGTAAAAAATATATAAAATGGCGGCCATTGACAGAAACGGTCCAAACGGTATTTTCGACGATATAAAATTTTCATCTGCTTTATTTAAATTTAATTCTAAATTTTCTAAATTTATTTTTGAATTTATATTGCCAATGCTATTTAAATTATGCGCTAACGCATTTGTGTTGCTAATATCGTCGCTATGATTGCCGCTATTATAATTGCTGTCGTTTTGAATTAATTTTTCTTTATCGCTCTGATTGCTTATTATTTTTGTGCGGTCTTTAATGTATAAATATAAACCGCCTAATATAAATCCCGATAATCCAAAAAAAGAGCCTGCAAATATTGTAAAAATAACACCTTTAATACCTAAAAACGCTCCGATCCCTGCTATTAATTTTATATCGCCGCCGCCTAAGCCTTCTTTTTTTCTTATCAAATCATAAAAAACCGCAATTAAATAAAAAAATAATCCGCCTGCTATAAAACCCATAAAAGGAAATAAATAACTTTTATGCAACAAAAAAATATTAAATAAGAATCCTGCTATAATTAGCATGATATTTAAAGAATCAGGGATTATTCTATGAAAAAAATCTATAAAAGAAATAGGGATTAGAATAAATATAAAAAAACCATACGCTATCAACAAAAAAAGTCTGCCTGTCAAAAAATCTTTGAAAAACACTAAATTATAGTTAGTTATATTAAAATAAAAAAAAACGCTATAAAACAACTTGATGAATAATAAATAAAATAAAATAGCGCTCAGTAATTCAATAGCGGGATAAATAATAGGTATTTTCTGACCGCAGTCGCGGCATTTTCCTCTTAATATAATATAACTGACAATGGGAATATTGTCATAAAATTTAATTTTTGTTTTACACCTCGGACATGATGAGGCAGGAAACAACAAAGATTTGCCTTCAGGAAGCCTATATATGACAACATTAAGGAAGCTGCCGATTATAAGACCAAAAATAAATATAAAAAACGATGCAAAATAAAATAGATTGTTCGTCAGCAGCATTTAATTATGAGCTTATTTAATAGGCATTTATTTGTATATACACAGCGGTTCACAGTTGGAATACATTACCTGATTTAGTAGTAACAGTAATATTCGGATTAAATAAAATAAAATCTTCGTGAAAATTAACTCTGACGCTCCCTCCAAAAGACGAATTACTTCCTAAAGCCATGTATATTGTACCATATATTTTTTCGGCTTCCAATATTTTTAAGAAATTTTTTGCAGATTTGTTTTTTTCTATACCCAGCTCGGCTACATTTGAAACTAAATTGTTATTTTTTATAGCCGACATAATATGGTCTTTAAATTTATCAACTCTGCGATAGAAAATTTGAAATTGATATTTAATAATATTATAACTTTCATTAACATTAATATTTTTATTAACACGAAACAATCTTTACCCCTAATCTTTACACAAGTGAATTTATATAAATGTGTTTCGGATACGGCAGCTGCATTTATTAATTTAATTAACTAAAGCCAAGTATTTTCATCGTGTGAACAATTTTCTATAATTTCTATCGCAGAATTAAAATTGAACTTAAAATATAATCCCTTAAAATTATTTTAAAGCGTTTAGCACTTCTTCGTAATTTGGTTCTTGCGTTATTTCAGGAACTAATTGCTTGTATGTAATTTTGCCTTCTTTATTTACAACAAAAACAGCCCTTGCCGTTAATCCTTTTAGAGCACCTTCTCCTAAAGTCACGCCGTATTTTTCCATATCATTGTATCTGAAATCAGATGCAACCGTAATGTTTTTAATATTAAAACTATCGCAAAATCTGCTCTGGGCAAAAGGCAAATCCATAGATATAATGTTGACATCAACATTCTCATATTTCGACAGCATTTCATTAAATTTTTTGGCTTCCATCTCGCAAACTGGGGTATCAAGCGATGGAACGGTAATTATTAATTGAACTTTTTCATTTTCACCGCCTATTTCTTTTTCCTTTAAATCTTTAGCTACAACAATAACTCTAGGAGCTTTGTCACCAACATTTAATGCCGGCCCTGCCAATGATACCTTATTGCCTTTTAAAGAAACTGATTCGCTCATTTTAAACCTCCTTTTGTTAGTTTAACAATTAATTTTCTATCCTTATTTGCTTTGTTTGATTGATATATGATAAAAATAAAACACTATTATAAATCAATCTTGTTAAATATATATATATCATATTTTATTTGTATATTCAAGATATTAAATAATAAATATTAAATAATATTAATAATTATAAATGGTTTTAGATATAGCAGGAGCCGGAGAGGAGGAGCAAAAAATATATCGGCGTTATTTAAATATATAAAAAATTCCGATAAACATTAATACTGCTATTAGCGTATAATTTAAATATTCTTCTTTAATATACTTTGATTTTGACATGATAGGACCTAAAAATGAACCGGCAATTATACCCGCTATAGAAATTAATAATAAAAAAGGCAAGACATGAACACCCATTGAAATATAATTTGTAACGCTTGTTGAAGATGAAATAAGTATAGAAAAAACACTTGTTCCTGCAACTATCATCATTGGAAGATTTAAAATTCCCGTCATGAAAGGAACGAGCAAAAAGCCTCCTCCTACCCCGAATATAGATGAAATTATAGCAACAAACATACCTGCTATGAATGCAAAAATCGGATTAAAGTTATATTCCTGATTAAAATATCTTATTTTTATATTTCTAAAGTTAACTTCAAGTGTTTTAATGACATTGTCTTCCAATTTCAAATTTTGGACAGGTGGATTTAATTTTTGTTTTCTCTTTTTTAAAATAACTTTATATATAAGCAATGCAGCAATAAAAAGAGTAAGATAGCCAAAAAAATATTTAAACGATTTAAGTTCATATAAATAATGTTTTGAGAACCAAGAGCCTAATATAGCTCCGACTATTCCGCCGGAAGCTATTATTGCGCCTAAGATTAATGAAACTCTTTTTTGCCTTATAAACAAAGGAACGGCAATTAACGGGGTAACTATGGTTAAAATCTGGCTCATAACCTTAATTGAATTTGCATCTTTTACATGCAGTATCGTAATAAAACCAAAACTGGCAAATATCCCGCCTGCTGCGCCTATTGTAGAAAAGATAAACCCGGTAAATAAAGCCCATACAAATGCTATAAGGTAAAAGAAGAAATGAACATAGGAGAATGAAATCATTTCACCTCCCAATTATATAAAAATTTAATAAATACAATGAAAGTACTATTGAAAATATGAATATATTTTGCAATTAAACCACTTTTTTGTTTAATCCAGCCAAACTGGCTGATTTTATAAATTAATCATTGCATAATAAATTAACCTCGCTATCAGGGTTTTGTGGTTTGCTGTTTTTTTTATTGACGTTTGACGAGCCGCATAAAAATACTTTCCATTGCACAGAGCCGCTAACAGAATACTCAACCTGCATTCCTTCAGGTTTTCCGTTGAAATAATTAAATTCAATAAAAGGTTTCTGATTTACCCAATTTATAAATTGTCTGCCATGTAATTTTCCATTGATATAGTTTAATTCATAATGCTTTTTGCCGTTCCTATAAAATCCTTCAGTTTTTCCGTGAAGTTTGCCGGTTACGTTATAATGGCATATAGACTTTATTATTTTTTTTTCCTCATCATGATATGTAATTACCTCTTTTAATGCCTCAAGACCATTTATTTTTTTAATTGAATTTAAAATATTTAAATTATTTATTTTATCTATGTCAATATTGATATGATAATTACTTGTAATATTTAAATTATTAGCATTCGATATTTGATTAAATAACGATAATTTGTTATTTTTTTCTTTCATTTTATAATTTCCTAGCTAATTAATATATCATTATCATTTATATCTGTTTTGAAAGGTAGAGCTGAACTCCCATCTGCCTTATCTGGTCGAGCGGAATTTCTATTAAATCAAGATGGTTTTCTTCATCTTCTAAAATAGACTGAAGCAATTCTTTGGTTCCGTTATCGGCTAATTCTGCAGCAAGTGCGATATCCTCATTATAATCCTTAATCGCCTGTGCTTCTGCGATGTGGTCATTTTTAAACTGAGATTCGACGTCGGCGCCGATATGTAATTTTTTTAAATCAGAAACAATGGGTCTGCCTTCTAAAAACAAAATGCGCCCGATAAGTTTTTCCGCATGTTTCATTTCGTCTATTGCTCTTTTTTCAATAGACTTATGCAGTATATCGTAGCCCCAATTATCGCACATTTCCGCATGAACAATGTATTGATTGATTGCGGTTAATTCATCTGCCAATCTTGCATTGAGCCTTTCAATAATTTTGTCGTTTCCTTTCATATAGCGTCTCCTTGTTTAATTTTGTTTAATAATAATTTGTTATAATTTTGAAAAGTTAGGTAATATGAATTTCACTCACATGGAGCGATTTATATATTAGTATAGCATAAAACTTTATTTTACAAAACCTGTAAAATATGTTATTTTAAATGAATAATTAAAAATTTAAATTATGAAAAATAAACACGATAAACTAAAATCTTCCAATACACGCAATCGATGGATAATAATTTCGGCAATTGTATTGATTATTTTTGCGGGTTTTTTAGTAATAAAAAAAGACCCCGGCCTGTTCAATGTTCCACTCAAAGCTCTTAAAATACATAAATCCGGCGATGAAACACTTGCTCCACAATTTACGGTTAAAAGTATTAACTATCCGAATAAAACTTTATCTCTTAAAAAATATAGGGGACACATCATCTTAGTTAATTTTTTTGCAACTTGGTGTCCGCCTTGCCGTGCTGAAATGCCCGGGATTGAAAATTTTTATAAAGCACACAAAAATGAAGGTCTGCGTATTGTAGGACTTTCAGTGAATAATAGCGGACCAACAGCTGTAGCCAATTTTTTAAAACATTTTGACGGCGGTCGTATAACATATCCTATTGGTATGGCGAATTACGGAATAGAAAAAGCTTACGGTAAAATAAGCGAGATACCTCAATCTTTTATAATAAACAAACAGGGTAACATAGTAGCACATTTTACAGGAGAACTTCCGCCGGGATTTTTAAGCTTTTACTTCAAAAAATATAATAAATAATAATTACAATACGATTTGGAGGCAATTTCTATATGAATTCTTTTTTTACGCCTAATGTTTCATTTCTAGTCGCATTTTTAGCTGGGCTATTTTCTTTTATAAGTCCGTGCGTTTTTCCGCTAATACCGTCTTATCTCTCTTATATTTCAGGTTTGTCAGTTAAAGAATTAACAGGTGACCAATCAACAGCTCAGCCTAAAGCTAAATTTACAGCTGTCAAACATTCTTTAATGTTTATTCTGGGATTTACGGTGATATTTGTCTTACTGGGAGTATTTTCCGGCGCTGTAGGTTCTTTATTGCATTCGATATGGCTTATGAGGATAGCAGGTATTTTTATAATAATTATGGGTCTGTTTATACTTGGAGCTTTTAATAAGATAAAATTTCTATCTTTTATGAATGCGGAAGCAAATATCAATATCAAAAATAAACCGCTGGGGCTTATCGGTTCCGCTCTTGTAGGCATAGTATTCGCGGCGGCTTGGACGCCGTGTATAGGTCCGATTTTAGCATCTATTCTTTTTATAGCTTCAACTATGCACAATACAACAGCGGGAGCCGAACTTCTTTTTGTTTACGCTATGGGGCTTGCCGTTCCTTTTTTTATAAGTTCTGTATCATTAAATTTATTTTTATCGGCGTTTAAGAAGATACGTCCTTTTATAAAAACTATATCTGTTATAAGCGGCATTATCTTAGTAGCTGTAGGATTATTAATATTTTTTAATTATTTATCTATAATATCTTTATATTTCGGCAATGCTTTTCATTACAATATACCATATAATGGATAAACATATTCTCACCGTTTTTCATATTAACGATATTTATGGCATGGTAAATATGTTCGTACCTTGTATAATACATGTAGTATTGTAAAAAATAATAATATTAATTATATGTAGCTATCTATAAAATATTTTCATCTTTTCTTATTCTTATATTTTATGAGGACATGTTCTATTTTAATAATTGCAAGTACTCTTTTAATACGGAAAAACAGTCCTTTAGCATCTTTTTGCTATGATTAGATTTTGCAATCATAATGCATCCTTCAAATGACGCAATTATGAAATTAGCGACAGAATTTTCATTTAATTCCTGTTTAATAATTTTTTTTGTTTTCGATATACAAAGAGCTTCGTATATATAGCTGTGCCACGTTATCATTATTTCATTTGTTAAAATTGACAGGGCAGGGTCTTTTGCGGATAATTCGAGGATTAGATTGCCTAATGGACATCCTGTTTTAGCAAGATTGTCCGCGCTATTTAAATATACACCATCGATAATGCTGCATATTCCATTTATCGGGTCGTCAAACTTGTAGACATTTGACCACACACTTTCAAAAAAAGGCTTAATTATTTCTTCTATAACTGCTGCGGCAATATCTTTTTTCGATTTAAAATAATAATAGATACAGCCTTTCGTTGCGTCGATATTATTTATAATATCCTGTAAGCCCATATCCTCATAACCCTTCTCGAGCATTATTGCGTAGGCTGCATCTATTATTTCTGTTCTCTTTCCGTCTTTGAAGTTAAGAACTTTCATGTTTGTTTCATATTCGGGATTTATATAACTTTATTTCTTTATTTTCCTTATTTCTCTATTAATCACAGAGCAATATAAACTGCTCCTGATTTTACCAATTTTGCAATTTCATATACGCCTGCTGGAACTATTGTGGCATAATCGGGCACATCGCTATCTTTCAAATCAAACATATTCATTGCATTTCTGCAAACATACACTTTTGTTTTTTTATTAAGTGTGTCCTTAAGCTGATTTCTGAGCTGAGCATGGTGAAGAAGTGAAACTACTGAAGGTCCGAAAAATACAACGTTTATCTCTTCCGTATCTTCTATAGCAGACAAATTTTTAATTACGTTAAATGAAAGAGCAGGCATTATGGTACCGTTTGTAACTTGTATAGCATATTTCATAAAAAATCTCCTACGTTTTTATTTATTATTATTTTAGTTATATAATTTTTATTTACATTGTCTTTGGGGAGTTTAAGGGAGTACTCATGCCCTAACCCGCCGCTTTAGGACAGAGGCTCTCATGATTTATAAGCTTAAAAGCTTTAAATGGAATCTCCATTAAATTAACTTAAATTAACTTACAGCGCAGAAAATTAGATTTTCTCCGCTGTAAGAATAAAAAAAACCCACACGAATTTTATATATGATTATTTTATAGTGGGCGCAATATTGTATTTATTAAATTCAATATTAATGCATCATATGAATTTTTTTCATCATTTGTTTGTGCATCATCTGCATTTTTTTCATCCAGTTTCTTTTAGCAAGTCTGTGATATAACGATTGCTGAGAAGGATAAAGAACACGATAGCCTTTTATGTGAAAAGGTATCATTTCATATCCAAGGTACGTTTCTGCATTGCCGACAGCTTTAACATCTCTGAGCAATTTGCTTATACTCGGATTATTTTGCATGGCGTTCATTTTATATTCCTTAAGTGCTTTCTTAAGTATCATTACACCTTTTACTGTATTATGCATCATTCCCATGGTAAGCATTTTTTCCTTTTTAATCTGTGAAGAGTTAAGATTAAAAGACTTTGCATGCATTAAAATCCAATGCGGACCTGGATGAAATTTGTAAAAAATATACGGAAATCCTAAAGAATGATGCATAAAAAACATTTCAATCTTTAACATCTTAGCTTTACTCATCATCATAGCATTTGATTTGGTAACGTTAAGACCTAAAAAAAATATTAGGGCTATTAATGTAACTAATGTAACTTTTTTAGTCATTTTATACACCTCTATTAAAACAATTATCATTTATTTATATTATAATTTATATAATGAATATATTATCATTTTTATTTCATGTTTGTTTCATATGTTTCATATTTAGTCAGTTCAGGAAAATTAACATTTGAACTTAGCGGCTGAGGTAATATATTAATTAAAATGTCAACGGCTGATATCCTTCTGACATAATTTGCGCAATTGCCTCTCCGGCGTGCACCAGTTCAACTTTCTTATCAACCAAAATTTTACTGACACCGTAGCCGTCTGCAACGACGACGCAAGCCTGAGGAATTATATTATTATTCAGAACCTGTTCATAGGCTTCTATAATCTCCTTGTCTTCTGTTTTAGCAATAAATTCTTCCCCTGGTCCGAAGAAAATTAATTTCACGTCTTCAAATGCGCCGCTATTTTTAGTTCTCCATGCAACATTTAAACCAAGCTTAACCTTGACAGGATTATCGCTGCCGGATAGAATAATAATTAATGCTTTTGCTTTTGCCATTTTAATGCCTCCTTTTTAATTAAGTTATGCTTCTTTTTGTCCATATAAATACCAACTGGTTTGTATTTTATTATATTCAGAAATATTTGTCAATATTTATTCATACTGATGCATTAATAATTTTTAAAATATCTATGATTAAATAACTTTCATTTTGTCTATGAGCCTCCATAGGCGGCTATAAACCTCGGCCTTAACTAAAAATATAAATAAGGCTGACAACATATTTATTCATACTGAACTGCATTGTTATCATTTATATTTTATATTTATTTATTTATTTTTTTCTTTTTGAAATTAAATTAAATTCTGATTATTTAAAAGAATCTTTTAACAATTTCAGCGCGTTATTTTCATCTATTTGTACAGGGTTATTTAACACTGCAAAATTCATGGTAGTGAATGCCTCTTTTGCAATTTTTTCTAATTGAGCTTCGTTCACCTTTAGGTCTTTAAGACTGACATTTAAATTTAGAACCGTTAGTATTTTTTTAACGGTTTCGAGCAATTCATAAGCCATATCCTCTTCAGTTTTATTTCCCTTTATTTTACCAAATATATGTGCTACCCTGGCATATTTTTCTTTTGTTGTTTTGTTATTAATGTTTAACTTCATAGATTCAACAGTTAAAGCTGCTAAGCCTGCTCCATGGGCAATATTTGGAAAATTACCGGATACCGGGTGTTCAAGCGCATGTATTATACCTACTCCTGCAGAATCTATAGCCAAACCTGCCAGAGCTGAAGCCGCCGCCATATCCGACCTTGCTTTAATATTTTCAGGTTCATTGTAAGCCGTGACTAAACTTTCTTTTAAAAGAGTAAACGCCTTCTCGCAATAACTGTCCGCAATCGGATTACTCAGACTGCCTGTATATGCTTCTAATGAATGAACAAAAACATCAAAACCAGTCGTCGCCGTGACATATTTAGGCATTGATTGCATAATAACGGGGTCAATTATGGATTCCTTCGGATACATGCATTCATAACCAAATCCCGGCTTCTCCCCTGTTTTAGTATTGGTCATGACTGAAAATCTATTTACCTCCGAACCCGTACCAGAGGTAGAAACTATCGTTATAACCGGTAAAGCGCTTTTGGGTTCGCGCTTCAAATAGTCCCAAACAGATATATTATCTTTTGCGGCAACGGCAACGGCTTTGGATGAATCAAGCGGACTTCCGCCGCCTAAACCTATAATTAAATCTACATGATTTGTTCTGGCTACTTTCGCAGCCATATCAATTTCACCTACTGTTGGATTTGGCGTAATATCTGAAAAAACAATAGAGTTAACACCGGATTTTTGTAATATGCAGGTAAGTTTGTCAAGTACGCCGAATTTTTGCATTGACGATTTTCCGGTTACAATTAACGCATTAGTGCCATATTTTCTTGCTATTTTACCCGCTTCCTGCAATGAGTCAGTTCCAAAATTAATTCTCACCGGATTAAAAAAATTAAAAGAGAAAGACATAATATTGCCTCCATAATAAATAATAATTGACTAAATTACATTTTTTATTTATTGTTAAATAGTCAAAAAAATAAAATTTATGCTATAATTATATTAAAAATATGTGAATATTTTATTTTATTAGAATTTATTGATTATTTTATTCCCACTTAGTTGTATATTTTACCATTTTATCAAATAAATTTCAGGAAAATTAATATTTAATTTATATTTTTAATTTATATTTATATTTATATTTAATTAATATTGATATTTTATTTATATTTAAGAACTTATTTTATTTTTAAATGGAAGATTTATTGCTATCCCTATTTCTTCGAATTACAAATTTAGTCTTTTGAATAATTATTATTTGATATTTTTTTTGAAAAAAGAGGAAATATATTTATGACTGATAATGAAATAAATAAAAATTATGGTTCAAAAAGTACCGGAGCTGTTCCTGTTCAAAATTTAAAAGGCTTAACTGCGGAAGAAGCTGAAAAATTATTAGAACAATACGGATTAAATGCGATAAAGGAACAAAAAAAAGGTACTTTAATTATTTTTCTTTCGAAGTTCTGGGGTCCTGTTTCATGGATGCTTGAATTTACATTTATCATAGAATTAATTCTCGGCAAATATGCGGAAGCATATATAATTATAGGTTTAATCTTGTTTAACGCAATTATTGCCTTTACCCAGGAACATAAAGCAAATATGGCGTTAGAGCTGTTGAAGCAACAGCTTAAAATTATTACAAGAGTTTTAAGAGACGGCGAATGGATAAAATTATCTGCTGAACAGTTAGTGCCGGGAGACATTATTCATATAAGAATGGGTGATTTAGTGCCTGCGGACACGGAAATAATATCAGGCGATGTTATGGTTGACCAATCTTCTTTAACTGGCGAATCTCAGCCCGTAGACCGAAGCCCCGGCGCAACCGTTTATTCTGGTTCTGTGATTAAAAGAGGGGAAGCTACCTGCAAAGTTATCGCAACCGGTGCAAACAGTTATTTTGGTAAAACTGCTGAGCTCATTAAATCGGCTAAAATCAAAGGCCATTTAGAAGAACTCATTATGAAAATAGTAAAATATTTTATTATGATTGACGGCATTTTGGTTGCGGCGATTTTAATTTATGCCTTTATATACAAATTAAATTTCGGCGAAATTTTACCTTTTGCATTAATTTTACTTGTTGCTTCTATACCGGTTGCCCTTCCTGTAACATTTACTTTAGCCACAGCACTTGCATCATTAGAATTATCTAAAAAAGGTATCCTTGTAACGCATCTGTCCGCTATTGAAGATATTGCCTCAATGGAAGAGTTATGCAGCGATAAAACAGGTACTCTAACAGAAAACGTCCTTACGCTCTCAGCACTTAAATCTTTTCAGCCTTTTAGCGATAACGAGCTTCTTTCGTATGCATTAGCCGCATCCGAAGAATCTGACCAGGACCCTATTGATATGTCTATAATTTCCTATATTAAAAATAACAAAATTAAAATAATAGAATTCGGCAATAAATTAGAATTTATACCCTTTGACCCACAGACCAAGAGGTCTGAATCAATTATTGAAAAATTTAATAATGAACAAAAAATTAGGGTTGTAAAAGGTTCGCCCATAGTAATATCACAAATAGCTTACAATTCCGATTTAATTTCTAAAGAACTTAAAAATTTTGAAGCGGTAGGTTTTCGTGTAATTGCAGTAGCTATGGGTAATAAAAATGATGAAAAATTAAATCTTGTCGGTCTTTTGGGTTTAGCTGATCCCCCTAGAAAAGATTCAAAACAATTATTGCATGAACTTAAAGATCTTGGAGTCAGAGTAAGAATGGTAACCGGCGATACTGAACTGACAGCAAAAACTATTGCCAGCGAGATAGGACTAGGTCAGAATATATGCAAACGGGAGAATTTCAAAAATCCTGCCGACTGCGATGTTTTTGCGGGAGTCTTTCCTGAAGATAAGTTCCATCTTGTTCAAGGATTACAAAAACTTAAAAAAATAACCGGTATGACAGGCGACGGGGTGAACGACGCACCTGCCTTAAAGCAGGCGGAAGTTGGTATTGCGGTGTCAAATGCAACAGACGTCGCAAAAGCCTCGGCAAGCTTAATTTTGACAAAGCCCGGGCTAGAAAATATTGTAGATGCAGTGAAAGACGGCAGAATGGTTTACCAGAGAATGCTTACCTATACTCTAAATAAAATATCTAAAACATTTCAGGTTGCTTTTTTTCTGAGTTTGGGTTTATTAATTTTTGGAGTATTTGTAACAACACCGACCCTTATTCTGATTTTAATATTTGCAAACGATTTTGTCACAATGTCATTGGCAAAAGACAACGTAGTATATTCAAATAAACCGGATAAATGGCATATCAAGCTAATTGTAACTGCATCATTGATTATTGCCGGCGCGTGGCTTATTTATTCATTCTTAGTATATATTATAAGCGCAGATGTTTTAAATTTATCACTTGCGAAGATACAAACTCTGGTTTTTCTTGCTCTTGTATTTAGCGGTCAGGCAACAGTTTATCTTGTTAGGGAAAGAAGACATTTCTATAAATCCCTTCCGGGAACTTATTTGATGCTTGCTACATTAGGCGATTTAATTGCAGTTACGTTAATGGCATATTTCGGTATCTTAATGACGCCTATTTCTTTAATCTACATTGCAAGTCTATTGGTCGGAACATTTATTTATATGGTTATATTAGATTTTATAAAATTTCCGCTTATGAAAAAATTAATAAGCTGATGCCTATAATATGCCTATAATTATTTAACAAAAGTTAAGCGTGCAATATGTATGCTATAACGCAATAAAAAAAGATTAAATATTTGCCGGCATATAGTTTTATCTTTATAATTTTATAATTAATAATATGCATTTAATATTATTTAATGCCGTTTAATACTTTTTAATACATAGTAGATACATATTTTTAATTATATATTATATTTTTTTAAAAATAAAAAAGCTGTTGTTCATAAATTTATGAACAACAGCTTCAAGAAGATGTTAAAATTCAATAATAGTTTATACCTTAACCTATGAACTTTTTATATTTAAATTTATTTTAAAATTATTGCTTTGAAAGGATTTGCATAAAATAAAATAAATGTAATTAAAAGGGCGTACAAAGCTAACGATTCCATAATTGCCATACCGGTAATCATCCATACTATAAGTTTCTTCTCCATCGCAGGATTTCTGCCCATTGATTCTAATGCTCCTCTAACCGCGCTTCCCATACCGACGCCTGCTCCTATAACACCTAAACCTATAGCTAATCCTCCGCCCAAAGCAGATAGCCCAAAAAATAAACTTTTAGACATGATTTCCGCATGCGACGAAGCAACCGTATGAGCAGCTGCAGAAACCGCCAAACTATTACCTGCTATATTTGCCGCAAAAACCTTTGCGCTTTCTAGCATTACGAGTGCGAAAGCGACTAAAACAGAAAAAACTTTAAACATTTCTCCTCCAGTACAATATTATTTTTAGATTAATTTATTAAGTTATATATTATATATTAAATTAAATTTCATTAAACGCTAAACTTCTTCCATCTCTTCCGATTCCAAAGAAAGCGCTATATAAATTATAGCTAAAAGATAAAAAACAAAAGCCTGCATAAAATCAGTAAAAATTTGCATGTACATCATTATAGCCGGAACTACCCAAGGAAGCAGAAATAATAGGACTGTTACCATAAATTCTTCAGCGAATATATTTGCAAACAGTCGTAACGCATGCGAAAAAGGTCTTGAAAGCGCGGACATAACTTCTATTATTATCATAATAGGCGCTAGGACTATTAGCGGACCTAAGAATTTTTTCAGGTATTTAAAACCGTGTTTTCTTGCTCCCATTAAGTGGGATAATACAAATACTATCAAGGCTAATGTTGCAGTAGTGTCAATTGTTGCGGTAGGAGAAGTAAACCCCGGAATACTGCCAAGCAAGTTAGAAAATAAGATGAAGATAGCAAAAGAAGCAATAAGAGGTAAATACATTTCGCCCTCGTCACCGATTATTTCCTTAAGGAAATATTCCGTCATGACAATAATGAGTTCAAAAAAACTTTGAACATGGCCGGGTACTACTTTCATGCTTTTTCCAACAATGAACGCAACTGAAAGAATTACTGCCATTACAATAATAGTCATGGTCCAGTAAATAGGAATTCCCGGAATACTGATTAATATCGGTACTTTTAGCATATATCAAACCCCATAATTAAGTAGGTACATATTATTTATATTGTTAATTTGCGTAATTCAGCGTTTCATCATTTGTTAATTAACTGAAACACCAATGCTAAAAAAACAGACAAAGGCATAATAGTAAAGCCTATAGAAAGTCCAATATAATTATAATAAATTAATTTATATGTTATTATAAAAAAAAAAATTATTAAGAGCAAGTTTTTTATTAAATTAATAATGAGCATAGCAGGATTTAAATTTTTTGTTTCAATATGCTCAGAAACATATAAACCCATATCGGTATAAAAAACAAAGGCAATTAATAAACCGATAAATATACTTAGTATAAAGTTTGGGTTTTTAAATGCTATAGCAGCAAATAAACTAATTATAATAGAGATTGTTATACCGAGCAAAAAAGGCGCATTTATAAGCGATGCTATTTTTTTATAATTTTCATATTTTTGTGTTAATTTCTTTTTTAATTTGTTTATAAATTTCATAAATTCCCGCAATGAATCCAATTAAAGTAAAAATAATTACAAACAAATAAATATATCCGGTATATTTGTCCAAATAATATCCCATAGCAAATCCTATAAGGGAAGAAATTATAACATTTAAACCCAATGAACTCATTCTGGTTATTTGTTTTATAAACTGTTTGTCCATTATATATAATATATAACTAATAAATATTGCATTATTGCATTCACCGTCAGTTATTCTGTTGTTGATTAATTCAGATAATAATGTATTGAAAATATCGCCGTCAGTAAACCTGACAAACTGTAATTAATTATTAATGTATATTTTCCAATATATACTAAAAAACAAAAACTTTCCAATTTCTTTTTATTTAGTTAAATTTTTTATAAAAAATGTGTAAAAATAAATTATTAAAAAATAGGCATTTACTTTTTTTAAGTAAATGCCTATAAATTTTTAAATCAAAATATTCAACAGCTTAATAAACAAGAAACAATTAGCATAACTGTAAATGGCTATGCCTTATATTAAGCCGTAGCCTAACAAGACATCCCGGTTGAAACCGCCGCAACTTTAATCAAAAAATAGCTCGGATACCCGCCTTCACGGGACAACCCCCGCCAATTAGGACGGGGTAGTTGACAGTCGCCTTGTTTTATAGCTCCAATTTTTATTTTTTTGATTTCGATTTCTTAGCCTTAACAGCAGTTGACGAAGCCGGTTTGCCCCATGGCAATGATGACGGCGGAGCCCATTTTTTATGTTCTTTAGCAAGATGCTGGTTGTAAGCAATAATGTTCAAAGAATCTAAATAATGTACCACTTCTTTAGCTTGCGCCAAAGTAATTGGGCAGCCGTTTACTATTCTCATCTGATGTTCTACGAGATGTTTGAACGGACCGTACGCCTTGCCGTTATACCTTTCGACCCTGTTGAGCGTATGACATATTACACACTTATCGTGCAATATTCCATATCCTTTTTTTACAGGCCAAGGATATATTATAGGCGCAACATATTTCGTTCCATTGAGATTCATTGTCTGATAAATTATTCTGTCTTTGCCTCTTGCCATCATTTTCATATAACCCATAAGCGGAACATTAAATGCGACAAGCAATCCTCCGACTATAAGAAATAATTGCGGTATTTTTGAAATGTTTCCGAATTTAAAATTTGGCGTCAAATCTTTAAGATAATATCCAAGAACCAAAAATCCCGTAAGAAATAATCCTGCTAAAGCCAGGTATTTTACAGGCTGCATATTTCCCAGAACACCCATTGAAAGCGGCAAAGCGCCGAATGTTAACGATATAATTGCGACTATTATTAAAAACCCTATCAAACCTACAGATACGGTCGGTTTACTCTTATCTCTGCCGTTAATTAATTTCCACAACATATATATGAAATTAAGAATCAATGCAGCACCGAACGACTCTAAGAAATCATACATAATCCACTGATATTTTCCAAGCATTATTCTGTTAAATCCTGTGCTGGAAGTGGCTCTGAAATGTTTAAACCATCCAAAATAAACAATAGGATAAGCTATCAGAAACATTACTGTAATTATGCTCGCAAAAGAGCCCATCCAGTCATAAAATTCTTTGTCTTCTTTTTTAGAAGAAATGATGTATCTTATTGCTGCATAAATTGCAAGAATTGCAGCAGACAACGCAAAAAGCTGAATATTTTTTTCAATAGACAGCAATATTGACATTGGAGTTCTTATAGGAGTCTTTGGTGTAGGACCGATTGTATAACTTTCGGTTATTGTGTAAAAAACATCCGATGCGTATCCTGCAACAAATGCTAATATTCCTATAAAAATATTCCAACCCTGTTTGCCTTGTTCCGGATTAGAATTGAAGCCGGCATAGTATATTGCGCCCAAAACCAAAAACAGCAATATGCAATCCATTGAATATCCTATAACTCCCGGCTGCAACTTGCTCATAAGTATCCAAAAATTCGGGATACCGTTTCTCAGCATGCTTAAAAAATAGAAATAAACAATGGTCTGTATTGTTCCAATTATTAAGGACGCAAGTATCAAAGGCTTTGCCAATCTAAAATACCTGTCGTTTTTTTTAAATATCCCTATGTAATGAGATATAAACGCGATCGCCATAAATCCTAATGCCAATCGATTTATAAATAGGTTTAATATATCTATAGTTCCTAAATTCATCTTGATTTGCTCCTCTTAAGTATATAATTGTTATTAGCAACTTAGTAATTGATATTTATAATAATAAATTACCACCCAGACTGTTGCTGAACACGGTTAAACTTTCTGCGCCTGAGTAGCTATTATAAAATATGAATTATACGGTTGCCGGCGCTTTCGGTTCCCCGCCTATTAATGTTAAATAAACTAACAAGAGTAGAAAGAGTATCCCCAAGACAGTTGCTGCCGGTCTTTTAAACGGACTTCTTTCCTTTGTTCTGTCAATAAACGGAAGAAGAAATAATATTCCAAAACCGATTGAAGGAATAAGGAACGTTGAAAATATAATAAGTCCGTGTCCTGGAAAGTATTTTAATAATTCTTCGTTTGCTAAAAAATACCAGTCTGCTTCAGGAGCGAAGTGTAACGCCAATGGTCTGTACATCGGACCGATAGGTGCACCGACAACTACCGCTAATATATAAATAACCGCAAAGACAGCCAACGATACAATCATATCTTTATAAAACTGGTCTGGAAAAAAAGGTACTGTTCCATCGGGTTTCAGCCATCTTTTTTCATCATCTTCGCTTATTTTGCTATTTTTGTATTCTAATGCCATTCCTTGATGTCCGGTTTTTCTTATTAAAAACAAGTGTATCGGTATAAACATTATTACCACAAGAGGCAATAACCAAACGTGAACGGCAAAGATATGCTGCATAGTTAAAACGCTCGTCTCGGTGCCGCCCCTGGCGATTTCTCTTATAAAACCTCCGATAAACGGTGTGTGGGAAGCAACATTTGTAAGAACGTTTATTGTCCACCAAGAGTTTTCATTACCAACAAGCATATAACCTGTCAAACCTAAGACGGTAACCACTGAAAACAGCACCATACCTGCAATCCATTGCATTTCTCTTGGTTTTTTATAAGCTCCGGAAAAGTACACCCTTGCCATATGTATAAGTATGACAAATATCATAGTAAAGGCACCCCAGAGATGAATGCCTAATAATATATTTCCAAAAACAACGTGATGCTTCAGAAAATATGTCGCATTTCTTGCTATCGGAAAATAAGGAACATAATAAAACAACAGAAATATGCCTGTCACTACCTGAACGGTAAAAAGAAAAGCAAGCAGGCTTCCTAAGGTATATGCCCAGCCTCCGCGTCTCGGTATTCTTTCCCCGTTAAATTCTTCTATGACTTTAGTAAGACCGATTCTTTCATCGAACCAGTTCTGAATTTGTTTAAACATCAGATCCCCCTGTCTTTTGGATTGTCTTTGAACTTATTTTGAATGTAAACAGTATCCTTATCTTTGCCAAATTTGTGAACCCATTGATAAAGAGGTCTTGGCGGAGGTCCGCCGACTACCTGCCCTGTTGCGTTAAACATGCCTCCATGGCAAGGGCATAGAAATTTTTGTCTTGCAGCTATCCAGTGCAGAGGGCACCCTAAATGCGTGCATTGATTTGAAAAGAACAATAGGTCGCCATTAACCTGTTTTACAACAACTACCTGTCTGGGCAAAGTATTAACTGACCAGCCTTCTTTAACTCTAAAATAAACAGGAACAAACTTC
This sequence comes from bacterium, assembly GCA_021809845.1. Lineage (GTDB taxonomy): Bacteria > SZUA-79 > SZUA-79 > Acidulodesulfobacterales > Acidulodesulfobacteraceae > Acididesulfobacter. Next base: position 18,541 of record JAJZJW010000002.1, read on the forward strand.
GGGCTTAACGGTTTTAAATTTAAATCACTGATTTTGCCAAGTTTTGTCCAGACAATGTCTCTTTTTCTGAACAATGGATTTAAGACTGCACCAAGAATAGGAACCGCTAATGCGATACCGATAACAGTTGAAATCAATCCAATGACAACCATCATAAAAGTTCGCCTTGAAGGCGATTCTTCTGAGCTTTTTGCCATTTTTTACCCCCCTTTAGTTTAAATATTATGAATTTAAAAGTAATTAATTTGAAAAATTAGTCTTGTAGGTATTTATATTAATCGTGTAATAAATTTCATTACAAGATTTATTTTTTATCACTATCTCGGTCAAAAGTCAATACTTTTTTATAATAATATTTCTGACAATGTCCCTCTATATTCACTATTTATGCTTTGTTGATGACTATTTCATTTTTTAAATATTTTCCTGTCAGCGAATTTTTATTTAAGATTATTTCGCACGGACTTCCTTCTGCTACTACAAAGCCGCCGTCGTCTCCGCCTTCAGGTCCCACGTCAATTACATAGTCGGCGCATTTTATCACATCCATATTGTGTTCAATGACTACTACGGTGTTTCCTGAGTCTACTAATAGATTAATAATTTTTAGTAGTTTTTTTATATCTTCAAAATGCAGTCCGGTAGTGGGTTCGTCTAATATATAAAGTGTTTTAAACTCGTTAGGTCTGGACAGTTCCTTTGATAATTTTATTCTTTGAGCTTCCCCTCCCGAAAGGGTTGTTGCAAGCTGACCTAAAGTAATATAATCCAGCCCTACGTCTATTAAAAATTTTATTTTATGCGCTAGAGACGGAATGCTTCCAAAAAAGTCATACGCTTCTTTAAAAGTCATATTTAAAATATCGTAAATATTTTTATCTTTATATTTTACCTCTAGCGTTTGGCTATTATATCTTTTTCCTTTACAAACATCGCAGGTAACATATACATCGGGCATAAAAAGCATCTCAATTTTTTTAACCCCGTCGCCTGCGCAGGCTTCGCATCTGCCCCCTTTAACGTTAAAGCTGAATCTGCCCGGCTGATAACCTCTTATTTTAGATTCTTTCGTCTCTGAAAACAAAGTTCTTATTGTCGTAAAAATACCGGTATATGTTGCAGGGTTAGACCTCGGTGTCCTCCCGATTGGGGATTGGTCGATATCTATCACTCTGTCAATCAGATTTATATTTTCAATCGAATCGACATCAAATTTTGAAAAATCTTTTATCCCGTTTTTATAACCGAATACAGCTTTGTATAACGTGTCAATAACAAGAGTACTCTTACCTGAACCCGAAACGCCTGTAACACAGACTAAATTACCTAAGGGGATTGAAACATCTATATTTTTCAAATTATTTTTTTTAGCCCCTATAATTTTTATAAAACCTTTATCCTGCGGTCTTCTTGTTGCCGGAATATCTATTTTCAATTTTTTAGTCAGATATTTTCCGGTCAGAGAATCTGGATTATGCATTATTTCTTCGGGAGTTCCTGCTGCTACCACAAATCCTCCGTTTTTACCGGCTCCAGGTCCCATATCTATAATATAATCTGATTTCAGCATGGTCAATTCATCATGCTCAACAACTATAAGACTATTCCCTTTATCCCTCAAGTCAAATATAGTCTTTAAAAGCCTCTCGTTGTCACGCATATGAAGACCTATACTTGGTTCATCTAAAATATATAAAACACCTGTAAGTCCCGAGCCTATCTGGGTTGCCAGCCTTATTCTCTGAGATTCGCCGCCTGAAAGAGTGGAAGCTGACCTTGAAAGAGTCAGATAATCTAAACCTACATTTACAAGAAAAGATAACCTTTCGGTAATTTCTTTAACAATTCGCTCAGCTATACCCAATTCATATTCATTAAGGCTGATATTCTTAAAAAAATTAAGTGCATCTTTTACACTTAAATTTGCAATATCAACTATGGATAAATTATTTATTTTATAGCTTAAAGATTCTTTTTTCAGTCTGAATCCGCTGCATTCGGGGCAGGGCTTTTCACTCATAAATTTATAAGGGTCTATGATATAATTAGTCGAATTATTATTCAGACTCTTTTTAAGCATATGGATAACTCCTTCCCATTCTTTTAAATTAAAACTTTGCTTGTCTGAATGTTCATCATAAAATTCTATTTTTTCTCCGTTTGAGCCATATAAAATAATTTGTTTTATATTTTCATCAAGATTTTCATAAGGCGTATTCGGGTTAAACTTATAATGCAGGGCTAAATTGTTTATAATATGATTTCTGTAAACCGGGCTCGATTTTTTTAGCACGTCTATAGCGCCATCCCTTAGCGACAGTTTTTTATCCGGAATTATCAAATCTTCGTCAAAAAAAGTTTTATAGCCCAATCCTCCGCAAGAAGGACATGCGCCTGCAGGACTGTTAAAGGAAAACATCACAGGTTCCGCTTTCCCATAATTGAGCCCGCAATCTAAACATACAGAATGTTCGCTCAAAAATATATCCGTTTCTTTATCATCTTCAGCTATAAATTTTAGTTTTAGCGTGCCAAGAGATAATTTTAATGCAATTTCTATAGAATTATATAATCTTTGTTTGATTTCTTTTTTTATAACAAGCCTATCTATGACGACGTCAATATCATGTTTTTTATTCTTATCTAAAATAATATCGTCTTCCAAGCTGTACTGCACATTATCGGCATAAATTCTTGAAAATCCGTGCTTTAAATATTCTTCGAATTTTGTTTTAAATTCACCTTTGCGTCCTATAACTACCGGAGATAAAACAATCAATCTGGTTCCGCGCTTACCGCATTCAAAAATAACATCTATCATCTGGTCAACAGTTTGCGGTTCAATTTTTTTGCCGCATTTATAGCAATAAGGTGTCCCTATTCTTGCGAAAAGTACCCTTAAATAATCATATAAATCCGTTATCGTGCCAACTGTAGAGCGGGGATTCTTACTGACTGATTTCTGTTCAATGGATATGGTAGGAGATAAACCTTCAATTGAATCAACATCTGGTTTATCCATTTGTTCCATAAATTGCCGCGCATAAGAGGACAAAGATTCTAAATATCTTCGCTGACCTTCGGCAAATATTGTGTCAAAAGCAAGGCTTGATTTTCCCGAGCCTGATAAGCCGGTGATAACAACAAGTTTATCTTTAGGAATTTCTAGATTAATATTTTTTAGATTATGCTGTCTTGCGCCTTTTATTATTATTTTTCTTTCCATTTTAGTCTGTTATCCGCAATTTTAGAAGCAAGCAATATTGAATAAATTATACTTCTTGCGTCCGCAATATTTTTTCCTGCGATATCGTAAGCAGTTCCGTGCACAGGCGATGTCCTGACTATAGGCAGCCCAACTGTAACATTAGCTCCGTAATTGAATGATAAAAGTTTAAAAGGTATTAATGCCTGGTCATGATACATAGATATTGCAATGTCAAAATCTTTATATCTTTTTGCATAGAAACTATCGGAAGGAAAAGGGCCTTCTATATTAAAATTATTTCGTTTAAATTCAGCAATTAGAGGGCTTATTATATTAATTTCTTCGTTTCCGAGCTCTCCATTTTCCCCGGCATGGGGATTTAACCCAAGAACTGCAATATGCGGATTATTTATGCCAAAATCAATTCTAAGCGAATTGTAAGATATATTGATAATTTTTTCTAATAATTTTTTTGTTAATTTCTCCGAAACAAGTTTTAAAGGTATATGAATAGTAGCAAGTATGGTTATTAATTTTTTAGAATAAAAAAGCATTGCATAATTTTCTTCGGAAGTAAGGTGAGCCAAAAGCTCCGTATGAGCATGAAACATTGCCCCGCCTTTAAACATCATATTTTTATTTATAGGTGCGGTAGCAATGCCCTTTATTTTACCTGACTTAGCAAATTCAACCGCCTTTAATATAAATTTTTCGGTATCTTTAGCATAATTATAATTTTCAACCCCGAAACTGACTGATTTATATGACTCATCTGAACAATTGATAACATTTAGGAAATCATTCCTATAATATTTTAAAAGAGCTTCTTCGGTATTTATGTCATTTGGACTGATAGAGTTAATTTTTAACTTTGATTTAACGACATAACTGTTTATAAAATCTATGTAAGTTGCCGAGCCAAAAATTATGGGGAGAATAGCCCTATTATTTTTTTCTAAAAAATATTTGCACGACAAAATAGAGATTTCCGGTCCGACCCCCCCGGGATCACCCATGGTTATGCCGATAATACTATTTTTTTTTAACGGCATTTTTGTCTTCTTAAATTTTATATTTATCAGTTTTTATTTAGTTTTAGATAAAATTAAGAAACTAAAAGCAGCTTAATAAACGAATTTTTCCTGGCTTTCTTTACAAGTTTAGACAAATATTTGCCCGTTTTAATTTTTTCCAGCTGCATAAAGATTCTTGACTTAACCTGCTTGAAAGATTTATATGAGCCATATTTTTTACCTACAGATTTAAGCAATGTATAGCCGAATTTTGACGGAATTATTTTGCTTATCTGTCCCACTTTTAATTTGAATGCTGCTGAAGAGAAAGCAGGCGACAATTTGTCTTTATACACATAACCTATTCTGCCGCCATTTTTTTCAGAGGGGTCATCGGAATATTTTGACGCAAGTGATGAAAAGCTGACATTCCCTTTAATGGCGATATTTCTGATATGAACCATTTTGTGATATATTTTTTCCCTCAATGCTTTACTTGCATTTGTAGGAACTGAAATAAATATAAGCTTTAAGTCTTCCTCTTCTGCGCCTCTGAATTCTTCGATATTTTTCTTGTAATAGTCAAGAAGCATTGCATTAGTAATATTCATTTTGCTGCCGTAAATTTTTCTTAAGAGACTGAACTGCATAAAATGTTTCTCAAGCTGTTTTTTGTACTCATGAAAGCTAATCCCCTTAGTTTTCAGCATTCTTCTAAATTCCGGCACCGTCATATTGTTAGATTTCGCAACAGCTTGGATATAATCATTAATTTTTTTAGGCGATATATAAAGTGCGGCTTTTTGTTCTTCCTGCTTTATAAGCATTTTATCGACCAAAAAATTAATAATTTTTTTTGTCTGCGTCATTATTCTTACATCATTTCTGTTAAATATGCCATTTGACGCGTCTTTTTGCATCTGTTCGTAATTCTCAAACGCCGGCTTGTTAAATTTAGCAAGGTCATATAGAGTGATAGGAGTTTTGTTTACAACTGCCAGCACTTGGTCTGATACAATTGCGTGAGCGTTCAATGCGGGTAAAAAAATATAAACTGATAAAAATGCAATAAGAGACGCGATAAAAATACGTCTCTTATTGCTGTTATAACTTGACCTAACTTTTTTACTCATATTTTATTATTTCCTGTATTAAATTTAAAACACGCTAATACATATATATAAAACAATAACTATTTAATAATTATAAAATTTACTTTTTAGAAGACGTTGACGCTGATGGTTTAAATTGATTTAAGGCCGCTAAATTTTTATAATAATATGTAACTTTAGAGGCTTTTTCAACTTTGTTAAGATAATTTTTAAATAATTTTCGTCCTTCTTTTTCTTTCATTATCATGATAATCTGATTTTTTATTTTAGAAAACGGTTTCGGCTTGCCTGCTAAAATATTATTGAGCTTGATGATATCAAAATTTTTGCCTACAGGCACAATATTGGAATAACCGCCTATTTTAGGGATACTAAACGCAGCCTGGTTAAACGAGGGTGTTGACTCGCCAAATTTTATCCAGCCGAGAACTCCTCCGCTTTTTGCATTTGGAGCCGTAGAATATTGTTTTGCTAATTTTGGAAAAGAAATACCTTTTTGCAAATTTGCATATACTTTTTTTGCGGTAGCCAGTGAACTAAGTTGGATATAGCTTACATTAATTTTAGACGGCAAATTAAATGTATTGAGATGTTTTTTATAAAAATTTTTAGCAGACTGATTGGTAACCAGCAATTTTTTTTGTACTTTTTCATGTAACAAAAGCTGCACAAGTAAACCCTTTTTAAAATCAGACAGCTGCATTTTATACGCCTTTGATTTATTAAGTCCGTCTTTAATTGCCCTATCTGCTAAAATTTGTCTTTCAACCATACTTTTAAGAAATCGCTTTTGTCCCTGCTGCGTTGATACAAATGACGTAACAGAAGGGGGCAGCTTTGCAATCTCCGATTTAAATTCATTGAGCGTTATCGGTTTGCCGTTTACTGTCGCTAAAACCTTTGACGAAGGAGCAGGTTTTTTTGCACATCCATAAAGTCCGAAAGATATTGCAAATAAAAATAAACTAAATACAATAATTTTTGAAAATCTTTTTGTAATTTCTGATTTTTTTGACAAATATACTTTGCCGTTTTTCTTCCTTAAATACATTTAATTTCTCCCGAAATAATTTAAATTATTTAATAATAATTAATGATTGTTGAATTGTTCATAAAATATGTATTTTTATCTATTACATCACATATACGTACAATTTATATAAATTTTTACAATTATATTTTTTAATATTTATCTTAAAAATGATAAATTCCGCTTTTGCAAACTTCTTATTGTATAAAACTGGGTTATTAAGGAAGTCGCAAAGTTATAAGCATTGTAAATAATAAACATATATTTTACTTTAAATATTAACATAGCGGTCTATTTCTTGCAAGATAAATATAATAGAGCTGATATCGAGGGTTTTGTCGGCAGCTGCATTATGAATATTATCTGTTAAATCTTTTTTATTTTTTTTCACCTTTATCTTTAGCTTATATTCAGAAACAAAATTAATCAGATATTTGGATAATATTTCTTTGTCGTTAACAAAACTTATCAATGCTTTCGCAAATTCGACATTTGCATCATCTAAATCACTTGATATTTGTACACCGGAAAACTCCTGAATATAAGTTCCGGAGCGCAATTCGCTACAGCTATCGTAAAATTTTTCGTTTCGTTCTTCACATCTGGAAGTTTCAACGCTTTTGTTATTTTTACCTGAATTGTTATAAAATTCTATATCAAATTCTTCTTTATGAATATCAATAAATTTTACTTTTATTTTTCTCATGCAAACTTTTAGCTTAGAAACATTTATTAAATTATCAATTTCTTCGGGATATCTTCCGAATCTATCTATTAATTCTTCTTCTATACTACAAACTTCCTCAATGCTGCTGCAGGCTGAAAGCCTGCGGTAAAACCCCAATTTTATTTTGCTGTCTTTTATATAACTTTCGGGAATATACATACTAAAATTAGCCTTAACTTCCGGAAATATTTCTATGGGAAGAACTTTGCCTTCTATTTTTTTAATCTCGTCTTTAAGCATTTGCATACACATTTCTAAACCTATAGAATTTATATTGCCAGATTGAGCCCCGCCTAAAATGTTGCCTGCACCTCTTATCTCCAAGTCTGCCATAGCCAACCTGAAACCGGAGCCTAAATCATTATACTCCATGATAGCGGCGAGTCTTTTTTTCTGCTCTTTGGTCAACTCTTCAGAATTGGTTAACAGCACGCAATAAGCCTGCAAATATGACCTCCCGACCCTGCCTCTTAATTGATATAACTGGCTTAAACCTAAACCTTCCGAATTATTTATAATAATGGTATTTACGTTTGGATTGTCAAGACCGGACTCAATTATCGCTGTACTGAGCAGCATATCGTATTCCTTGTGATAAAATTTATGCATTATTTCTTCAAGGCTGCCGACATCAAGCCTGCCGTGAGCAACACCGATCCTTATATCAGGCATAAACTCATTGAATTTATTTAGTAAGGATTCAAGATGCGCTATTCTGTTATCTATAAAATAAACCTGCCCTCCTCTCATTATTTCTCTATAAACATATTCTTTTATTATAGTTTCGTTGTACAACGAAACGACAGTATTTATATTTTTTCTGCCTATAGGCGCCGTATTAAGAATACTTATGTCTCTTATGCCGGACACCGAAAGATAAAGAGTCCTCGGTATAGGGGTCGCGCTTAAAGCAAGTACGTCAATGGAAGATTTTAATTTTTTTAATTTTTCTTTTTGGAAAGCACCAAATTTTTGTTCTTCATCGATTATTAAAAGTCCCGGGTCTTTGAATTTTATTTTATCAGATAATAGTTTGTGTGTTCCAATTATTATATCAATCTTGCCGCTTTCTATTAATTTTATCGTTTCTTTTTCTTCCTTTGCAGACATAAACCTGGATAAATAAGCAATTTTAAGCGGATATTGTTCAAAACGTTTTGTAAAATTAGTAAAATGCTGTTCAACTAATAAGGTCGTAGGAGCTAAAAATATAACCTGTTTCCCGTCCATCCCCGCTTTAAAAGCCGCTCTTATCGCAACTTCCGTTTTGCCGTAGCCGACATCTCCGCAAACTAATCTGTCCATCGGTTTATTTGCTCCCATATCTGCAAGAACATCTTTTATTGCTTTAGTTTGGTCTTCTGTTTCCTCATATTCAAAATTTTCTTCAAACTCCATGTAAGATTCATCTTCTTGTGCTTGTGAAAAAGCAAACCCCTGTTCGGATTTTCTTTTAGCATATAATTCAACAAGGTCTTTAGCAATCTCTTCAATTTTTTCTTTAGCTTTTTTCTTCGATTTTCCCCATGTTTTTGTTCCTAATTTATTTAATTCAGGTTCCGACTCCCCCGAATTTATATATTTATGTATGAGATATATTTTTTCGGAAGGTACGAATACTTTGTCTCCTCCGGCATAAATAATCTCAAAATAATCAGCGGTTAAATTTCCCGATGTGATAGTTTTTATTCCTATAAATTTCCCTATGCCGTGATTAACATGAACTACAAAATCGCCAGGATTTAATTCTCTGATATTTTCAAAGAAATCCGTTTTGTTTTTTTCTTTTTTAAATTCGCTTTCGTCAATAATATCTTTTCGTTTTTCAGACAGTTGCTGTCCCGTTAAGATGAGAAATTTACGTTTTTTAGAAAAAAAATCCTCAGAATAATAATCTAGTTTATAGTAATTTTTTGCAGAGCGTATATAACTTTCAGATGCGTCTAAATTAAAATAAAAAACATCATTATTATATTTCGTAAATAAATTATTAAGCTGACTCTCAAGGGCGGTAATTTCATTGTTATAGTTGACATTTGTGTTCTCCATAAAACATTGTTCGTCTTGCTCTCCCGCCGGAGCGCTATTGATGCAGCGTACGTTATTTTGAGCAAAAATATTTGCTGCCTCATTTATATTTTCTTTATTATTATTTAAATCAGATTTTTCCGCAAAAATTAACGGCTTTTCAATAATCTCAAGTATATTTGATTTTTTTTTAAGTATATCGTCTTTTAGCGGGAATATTAAATAACTATCTATTTTATTAATGCTTCTTTGACTATTTATGCCAAAATATCTTATATCCTGGACCTCATTGTCAAAAAAATCAATTCTCACAGGATTATCGGCAGCGTCTCCGTATATATCTACCAATTCCCCTCTCACAGAAAATTGAAACGGGTCCTGAATATACTCTGTTTTTTCGTACCCAAAAGACAACAAATCATCGATTAAATTGTCTCTGTCTAAAATATGCCCTTTTCTTACTTTTATAATTGTCTTTGCAATATCAAGCCGAGAAGGGACGCCGCTTAAAAGCGATTGATACGTGAGTATTAAACTGACAGAAATATTATTGTCTTCGTTTGACTTGTTATTTAGCAATTCGTACGAAATACTCGCCGGAATTATTTCTTCACATAGAAACACTTTTCTATGCTTAGTTCCGGTTAAAATTTCCTGCTTAAATTCATTATTTTTTTCAAAACAAGCAGAGGGATAGTAAGATAATAAATTCATATCCTTATATAAATTTCTTGCGGTATATGCATTTTTGCATATAAAAATAGAAATATTGCAAACATCGGCATTGGCGTCTGTAAGCTTGGACGCTTCTAACGCAAATGCCGATAAAATATTTAATGTATTTTTGTCTGTATTTAAATTATTTATCATTTTTTATTGCAGCATGGGCAGCAGCAATTATTGCAACCGGCACTCTGAACGGAGAACAGCTTGCATAATTTAAGCCCAAAATATGGCAAAACTCTATAGAGCTTGGGTCCCCGCCATGTTCGCCGCATATTCCAAGTTTAATATCTTTTCTTGTCTTTTTTCCGCCTTCAACGGCAATTTTCATTAAACTGCCTACCCCCTCTCTGTCAAGTTCGATAAACGGGTCAGTTTTTAAAACATTTTTTTCTAAATAATCCGGCAAAAAAGAACCTATGTCATCCCTGGAAAAACCAAATGTGGTCTGCGTCAAATCATTTGTTCCGAATGAAAAAAATTCCGCTTCTTTAGCAATATCGCCGGCTATAACGCATGCCCTGGGAAGCTCTATCATTGTACCAACAAGATAATTCAGTTTAACCCCTCTGGATGACATAACCTCGTTTGCCTTTTTATCTACCATAGCTTTCAATATTCTTATTTCTTCATAAATACCTACAACAGGTATCATAATTTCAGGAATTATTTCATTTCCTTGGGAATAAAAATCGCATGCAGCCTCCATAATGGCTTCTACCTGCATTTCATATATTTCCGGATAGCTTATTCCGAGTCTGCATCCCCTATGCCCCAGCATAGGATTAATTTCATGCAGCGAATTTGCTTTTGTATTTAATTTATCGAATGAAACATTCATTATTTCAGCAAGTTCTTTTATTTCTTCCTCTGTTTTGGGAAGAAATTCATGCAGAGGAGGATCTAAAAGTCTTATTGTAACAGAATATCCTTTCATTTCGTTGTATATATCTAAAAAATCTCCTTTTTGCATAGGAAGCAGTTTTCTAAGGGCTTTTTCTCTTTCTTCTTTTGAATCGGCTAAAATCATTTCTCTGACCGCTTTAATTCTATCGCCCTTAAAAAACATATGCTCTGTCCTGCACAGCCCAATGCCTTCGGCACTGTAATTTCTGGCAACTTTTGCATCTTCAGGGGTATCGGCGTTAGCCCGTATCTTTAATTTTTTAAGCTCGTTCGCAAAACCCATGAGCGTAAGAAAATCGTCATTTAATTCGCTTCTTATCATATCCACGTTTCCGTAATAAACTTCTCCGGTAGAACCGTTTAAAGTGACGGTATCCCCTTTCTTTACCACCCTTTCGCCTACAATTATTTCGCCTTTCTTTTCATTAATCTCAAGAGCAGAGCAACCGGTTATAGCGCATTTACCCATGCCCCTGGCAACAACGGCAGCGTGTGAGGTCATACCGCCCCTTGCAGTTAATATTCCTTCGGAAACGCTCATTCCGTGTATATCCTCAGGTGATGTTTCCATCCTCACAAGAATAACTTTTTTGCCTTTTTTTGATTCTATCTCCGCTTCTTCTGCAGAAAATACAACTTCCCCGCTTGCTGCCCCCGGAGAAGCAGGCAAACCTTTCGCAATAACATCTTTTTTTGATTTTGGATCTACCGAAGGATAAAGCAGCTGAACAATTGAATTGGGGTCTACCCTTAAAACAGCCGTTTTTTTATCAATTAAACCTTCGTTATACATGTCAAGAGCGATTTTCACCGATGCTTTTGCGGTTCTTTTGCCTGAACGCACCTGAAGCATGTACAACATTCCTTCCTGGATGGTAAACTCCAGGTCAAGCATATCTTTATAATGATTTTCAAGGATTCTTGCGTATTCTATAAGCTCTTTGTATACCGAAGGCAATGCTTCTTCTAATGATACGTCATTTTTATTTTTCTTTGACATATTATTAATGGGCTGCGGCGTTCTTATACCCGCCACGACATCTTCACCCTGCGCATTAATAAGATATTCGCCGTAAAACCCGTTTTCGCCTGTTGAAGGGTTTCTCGTAAAGGCGACACCTGTGCCTGAATTGTTACCCATATTACCGTACACCATAGAAACAACATTTACGGCAGTCCCCCAATCTTCCGGTATATGATTTAATTTTCTATATGTAATAGCCCTCGGGACATTCCATGATTCAAATACCGCAGAAATGCCCATCCATAGCTGTTTATAAGGGTCATCCGGAAAGTCCATGCCTTTCTGTTCTTTTACTACATCTTTAAATTTATATACAAGTTCTTTTAAATCCGCTGCGCTTAGTTCATTATCGTTATGAACATTTTTTTCTTTCTTTTTCTTCTCTAATATTGATTCCATAATTCTAGAATCTAAACCAAGGACAACATTTGAAAACATTTGGACAAATCTTCTATACGTATCGTAGGCAAATCTTTCATTGCCTGATTTTTTAATTAAACCTTTTATTGTTTCATCATTTAAACCTAGATTCAGGACGGTATCCATCATTCCGGGCATAGAAATTCTTGCTCCGCTTCTAACAGATACCAGCAAAGGATTCTCGGCGTCACCAAATTTTGTCCCCATTGTTTTCTCAACGGTCTCTAAACTGACCTGCAATTTATTTTCTAAGTCTTCAGGATATTTTCTGCCGTGTTCATAAAAATAAGTACATACCTCCGTAGTAATGGTAAAACCGGCTGGAACTCTTATACCAAGTTTTGTCATTTCAGCTAATCCAGCGCCTTTACCCCCCAATAAATTTTTCATAGAACCATCGCCATCAGCATATTTATTGCCGAAGAAATATACATATTGCGCCATTGAAATTTCCCTCCCCAGATTTATTTATTTAAATATTGATTATAATGCAATTATATAACTAAAATTATATTAATCTAAATTCCATGGTTTAGCAGACGAAGCACTAATTAATATTAATATACCGACGACTCGGTTTATACTCACGGTATTACGCGAATAAGCTAGCCGGTTTATACTCACGGTATTACGCAGATGAGCTAATATGATAATTTGGAAAAATCGCATAAATTTTTTAATTCGAGCAATATGCTATTTAAAAGACCTATCCTTGAATTTTTTAAATCTAACTCATCAACGTTAACCATTACATTGTCGAAAAATTTATTAACCGGATATACTATTTCATGATACAAATTCATTAATTTATAATAATTATTTAATTTAATATATCTATGAGATTCATTTTTAATAAATTCATATGTTCTAATTAGGGATATTTCTTCTTTCAAAGTTAATTTTTCGCTATCAAAATAAACCATGCTGCCCGAATTAAAGGTAATATTATTTAATCTCTTAAAAACAAGCGTTAAATCATACATATATTCATGTAATTTATTTTTGGATACAAAATCTATTTTTAAATAAGATATATAAATATCATCAAAAAAAATATCGTCCGCTACAGACGATATTTCATCAAAATTATAATTTAAAGACGCCATGATATTTTTAAATCTTGTTTTGGCAAATAAAATAAAAATATCTTTTAAATTTTTTAAATCTAAACTTTTATCTTTATAAAAATTTTTAAAATAAAAATCAAATATTTTATTTAGTGATATGCTATACTGTTTTGCGAGCAAAATTTCAATTATGCCTATCATTGCTCTTCTTATTGCAAAAGGGTCAGATTCACCTGTAGGAAGTTTATTTAGCATTGCAAATGACAAAACGGTGTCAAATTTGTCGGAAATTGCGGAAATATCGCCAAATTTATCAGTCGGCATTAATTTTTTTCCATGTTTCATTATTGGATAATAATGTTCTTCTATAGCTCTTGCTACAATTTCGCTTTCTCCGAATTTGTTTGCATAAATCCTGCCAATAACTCCCTGCAGCTCCGGAAATTCATATACAACGTGTGTAGTCAAATCAAATTTTAATAAAGACGCACATCTTTCAATTATTTTTTGATTTTTAATATTTGTGCTTCCCGTTCCCGGAGTATCTGACGCATTTGTTGCATTTATTGAAGAAACCGAAGGAACTGCATTTTTATTTTCCAATTTATTCTCAAAAATGTACGAAGCAAGTTGTTTTAGTCTTTCCGTTTTTTCGTAGTATGTGCCGATGCCTTTATAAAAAACAACATCTTTTGTTTTATCTATAAAATACTCTATAGTTTTTTTTACATCTTCTTTATAAAAAAAATCTGCATCGTTTAATCTTGCCGCCAGCACCCTTGAATAACCCCGCGAAATATTATTATCTCTTGACTCATAGTGCTGCAAATTTGAAGTTATATTTGCAACACCTATAAAATAAGGCATAAGTTTAGAGTTTTCTTTCTCAAACAACGGAAAAAACCTTTGATGTTTTTTCATAACTAAAGATAAAAGCTCATGGGGTGTATGTAAAAATTTTTTGTCAAATTGTCCTCGAACTGCATGCGGATTTTCGGTAATTCCGGCAATTTCATCAATAAGATTGTCGTCGCTTTCAAAAATGCATCCAATTTTATTTGCATTATTTATTAATTCTTTTTTTATAAAATTTTTTCTTTCAAGATTGTTTAATATTATGCCTGCTTTTTTAAGTTTTTCAAAATAATCGTTTATATTTTCAATTTTTACAAATGATTTTAAAAACGAATCTTTTCTTGAAATATAAGAATAATTACCGGCTTTGCAGTCTCCATAATTAAATCGTACAATTTTTCCGTCAAATAAAGCAAGAAGCCATAAAATCGGTCTCGGGTATTTTACTTCAGCATTTGACCAGTGCATAGATTTTTTGAACGGCAGATTGCTGATAATAGCAGGGATATTATCCGATAATATTTTCTCTATATTTCTTCCCTTAATAATTGTTTTATAAGCTGCATACTGGCCTTTTTTCTGGCTAACGGCATAAATTTTTTTGTCATTTTTTATATTATTTTTTTTTATAAATTGTATCAGCGGAGCTGCGGGGCTGCCATCCGGCATATAACAGACTTTCAAAGGCGGTCCGATTATTTCCGCTTCTTTATCTTCCGTTTTCAAAGGCATATTTTTAGCTAACAGAACTACCCTTCTGGATGTTGAATAATATTCAACATTTTTGTTTTCATCATCTTTAAAATCTAATTCTTTTGCAAAAAAATTTTTAAACGACTCCGCCAGCCTGGGAGGAAATGCTGAAACCTCTTTGTAAGGAAGCTCGCCTGAACCAATTTCTAATAAAAATTCGCTCATAAATAATATTTTATTTTATGTACTTTAGGTTATGCAGTTATTTTATATTTATACAAAATTATCTATTTTATTTATATAATATTTATAATTTATACAAAATTTATACAAAATTATTATATCTAATTAAATAATAGACTGCCGATTATTTTTATAGTTGACTGCCTATATTATGATTTCCGGTTATTTCTCATTGTTGAGTGTCTATATTGCTATATTATTATTTTGCGAA
Organism: bacterium; assembly: GCA_021809845.1. GTDB lineage: Bacteria > SZUA-79 > SZUA-79 > Acidulodesulfobacterales > Acidulodesulfobacteraceae > Acididesulfobacter. The sequence continues at coordinate 33,801 of JAJZJW010000002.1, forward strand.
AGTTGATTTTTATATTTCACGGCACATTGCTCCGCAAGCGTCCTTACTTTTAATATATAATTCATTCTTTCCGAAACGCTGATAAGCCCTCTTGCATCAAGCAGATTAAAAACATGCGAACATTTAAGACAGTATTCATACGCAGGTTTAATCAATTTTTCATCTGATAAAATTACTTTTGCTTCATTTTCATAAATATTAAAAAGTGCAAATAATGAACCTCCGGAAGCTAGTTTAAAATTATATTTCGAAGTTTCATATTCATCATCTTTATGAATATCTCCATAAGTCAAATAATCATCCCATGATAAATCGAACACACTTTCTTTTTCCTGCAGATACATTGCTATCCTTTCTAATCCGTATGTAATTTCAATAGCTATATTTTCAAGTTCTATGCCGCCGATTTGCTGAAAAAAAGTGAATTGAGATATCTCCATACCGTCAATCCAAACTTCCCAGCCAAGTCCCCACGCCCCAAGGGTAGGCGACTCCCAATCGTCTTCTATAAATCTTATGTCATGCTCATTAGAATTAATATTTAATGTTTTAAGACTTTTTAGATATATTTCCTGAATGTCCTTAATATAAGGCTGTAAAATAACCTGAAATTGGTAATACCTCGCCAATCTATTGGGATTTTCTCCGTATCTGCCGTCTGTCGGTCTCCTTGATGGCTGAACATAAGCCGCCTTCCATTTCTTTTCTTCGAGGCATTTCAGAAATGTATATGGAGAAAAAGTGCCTGCTCCGACTTCCATATCATATGGCTGCATAATAACACAGCCAAAGTCAGACCAGTATTTTTGAAGTTTAAAAATTAAATTTTGAAAATTTATATGATTTTTATTATTATTAATTTTTTCTTACCTTTTTATTTTATATTTATTGTAACGCAAGCATATTTTCGATTGATTTTCTGGCTTTTAACCGGATATCTTCAGGAATTTCGATTATATTTTTCATATTAGAAAGAGAATCGATTATATTGTCTAAATGTGTTCTCTTCATATTAGGACAAACAAGACCTTTATGCGCTGAAATAAAAACCTTATCCGGATTTTCAACCTTCATTTTATACATTATACCTACTTCAGTTCCTATAATAAAATATTTTGCGTCAGCCTGTCTGACATATCGGTACATGCCGGAAGTTGAAGAAACATTGTCCGCGACGTCTATAGTATCATGTGAAGATTCCGGATGCGCAACAAATAATGCACCCGGATATTTATCTTTTAATTTTTTTATGTCTGCAGGCTTCGTTCTGTTGTGAGGCGGGCAAAAACCTGGCCAGTTTATTATTTCTTTTTGCGTAAATCTCTGAACATAATCTCCCAGATTTTTATCCGGAATCATTATAACTCTTTTATTAGACAATGAATTTACAACCTTAACAGCATTTGCCGATGTGCAGCAAATATCGCTGACGGCTTTGCACTCCGCAGAAGTATTAACATAGGCTACTACAGCAGCATCGGGATATTCTTCTTTCATGTTTAATACATCTTTAACGGTAATCATATCTACCATAGGGCATCCTGCATTTTCAGCAGGCAATATGACTTTTTTGTCCGGATTCATTATTGCAGCGCTTTCCGCCATAAATCTCACGCCGCAAAAAACTATAATATCTGCATTTGTTTGATTGGCTTTGATAGATAACTCTAGAGAATCACCCTGAAAATCGGCAATTTCTTGAATTTCATCCCTCTGATAATTATGTGCCAACAAAATAGCATTTTTCTTCTTAAGCAATTCTTTTAATAAATTTTGCTTTCTTTTAATTGCGTTTTCTATAACTTTTGTTTCCATTTTTTCTTTTTTAGCGCTTAATTGTTGTTTATTTTTTGTTTACGACATTTTTCATTAGTTAAATTTATATTTTATCATATTTATTATTACAATAACAATAATATTTTAAAAATATTTATTTTAATTTATAAAAAATAAAAGAAATCGCAAGAAATTGGTAGCTGCCCGTATTTAACCTGTTTGAACCAATTAAACAAAAACTTGATTTTAGATATAAAAGAATATTATAATATCCGAATAATGGAAAATAAAAAACGTAATCCTGCTATAGCATCGGAATTTAAATTCGAAAATGCACAAAATACTTCCGGAAAATCATATGCTAGAATATTAACCGGGGACAGACCTACAGGACCTCTTCACTTAGGACACTTTTGCGGTTCTTTAAAAAATAGGGTTGCCCTGCAAAATATATACGATACGTTTATATTAATTGCCGATGTACAGGCTTTGACCACCAATTTTGACCATCCTGAACTTCTTAGACAAAACATATTTAATGTCGCGTTGGATTATCTTGCCGTCGGAATCGTGCCTGAAAAATCTACAATTATAATTCAATCTATGATTAATGAGCTCGCGGAACTGACAATATTTTTCTCAATGTTTATTTCCATAAATGCACTAAAACATAACCCGACTATCAAAACCGAGGCAAAGGAAAGAGGATATAAAGAGCTTAATTACGGTTTTTTAGGGTATCCCGTCAGCCAAACCGCTGACATAGCCATATTTAAAGCAGACTTAGTTCCCGTCGGGCTCGACCAGCTGCCGCACATAGAATTGTCAAGAAAAATAGTGAGAAGATTCAACGAACTTTATGGCGGGGCTCTGATTGAACCGGAAGCTCTTTTAAGCGAATTTCCAAAACTAATAGGTCTCGACGGAAATTTAAAAATGAGCAAGTCTTACGGAAACGCAATCTTCCTATCTGATGATTTTGATACAATAAAGTCTAAAATCAAAACAGCGCTTACCGACAAGTCGCGTATACACCCGTCAGATCCCGGACATCCTGATATATGCACTATTTTTTCTTATCATAAGACTTTTTCTGAGAGCAACTTAACAAAAAATATTGAACACGACTGCACCGGCGGTTTAATAGGTTGTGTACAGTGCAAAAATAATCTTTACGAATCAATTAAAAATATTTTAATACCTATGAATGAAAAACGGCAATATTATAAAGAACGGACTTCCGAAGTCTGGGATATTTTGTTCGCCGGCACAAATAAGGCAAAAAAAATTGCATCGGAAACCCTGAGGGAAGTAAAAGAAAATATGAAAATAAATTATTAATTTATTAATTTAAAAGTAAAATAAATAAAATAAAATTAAGCGAAATAACATTAAGCGGGGACAAATTAAATTAACTTAAATTAAATTAATTGAGGAGAAAAACATGGCAAACAAATTATTTATTATGCTTCAAAACACAACACCCGAAAATCCGCACCAGTTAGGCGCACCGTTTTTTCAAGCTGCTGCCGCAGCCACTATGGATTATGAAGTTGAGATGATACTTACCGCTGATGCAGGACTTCTTATGAAAAAAGGCATAGCAGAAAATTTAAGGGTAAAAGAAGGCAGTCCTAAATCCGTATATGATTTCATTAAAGACGCCTATGAAGCAGGGGTTGTTTTTAAAGTCTGCACGCCTGCCTTAGAATTAAACGATTTTACAAAAGACGACCTTATACCTGAATGCGACGGAGTTGTTGGCGGAGCTTATGTCGTCGAAATGGCTATGGACGACGATGTAAAAGTATTGGCATACTAAAACCAATGCAGCATACAGCATACAGTTAAGAGGACAGACTTAACTCTGCCTCTGCCATTACTATTAGGAAAGAACAACTATGGTACTTACCATTGCTGTTCTTTCCTACCGAATAAGGATGGTGAAAGTAAGACTGGGCAAAAAAAAGACTAACTGACTAAATAAATAACTAAAATAAATAACCAAATCAATATCGCAGTATCAATGGAAGCCGGATATTACTGCAATTCTATACATTTATATAATCTTTCTTGCCCGCAGCATATTCAAGAACCCCTTCAAGCAGTGTAAATCTATCTAAACAAATTGTTTTTGCAGGCATAGACCTTACAAAAAGCGCGTTATTCACCAAACCGCCGGTCAAATAAATTTTGTCAGGTTTTCTTGCAAATCTGTACATCGACATACATATCCCTTTTATTAATCTTGCAGCCGCAATTCCGGGCTCAACGCTGGAAGCGACCATATCAAAAACGTGCCCCATCCCTAAAAGTCCGCAAGTGGCCGTAATAAACTCTTTTTGAGGCTCTATAGTATTGTAGTCTAAATTTAAATAATTTCCGAGAATTTCAATAGCCTGTCCAGTAAATGCACCACATTCGGTATTCCAATCGCTATGAACAAAATTACCGTTCTCAAAAATAACATACTTTGCATCTCTGGAACCAACATCTAATAATGTAAATGATTCTTCGTTTATTAGTCTTTTGCCGGCATAAGAGAGTGCAATAATTTCATTTACTGAGCGTTTTGCAAATCTGTTTATATTGTGCCCCGTCCCAATATCGGCCTTAAATGTTTTTTCAAGTTCTGCAACTTTTTTAACTGTCTTTTCATTAGTTTCGGTATTTAATATCTTTGCATATGTAGTTCCTGCATCTAAAAGTATCATTTTAATATTTCCGCCCGGTTTTTTAATTTAATCCCTGTTAACTATTCTAATATTTCAGAAAAAAAAGCGATTAAGCCAATTTTCAGTCATTTATTTTGTTAAAACTATAACTTAATGATAATTATTTAATTTATTCTAACCAATATAGACATACAAAGGCTATTAATTAAACGACAACCCCGTTAAGCTGTAAAAATGCAGTAAGTTTAGCCACGGTGCTGCGTGTAAGCCCCAAATCCATATCAATAAAAATACCTCTAGGATGTTTGCTTGCAAGATAGGATGCCAGTCCTGCTTTTGGACAAAAACTCTGTGCGAAAAAAACAGTGGGCACATCAGTGTCAAATTCCAACTCAAGTTTCAAATCGCCCGGCGTTAGATTTTCGACGCATCTCGTCCAGCCGTAAATATGTGTTTCGTTCGGAAAATAGCTAGCTAAAGAAAAATCTCCCCACGGAGGTGTTCCCCAAAATGCGCATTTAGGCTTTACATATTCGGGCTTGAACGGTTTTTTCTTCTCAATATCCCTATAAAAATAACCTGCGACTTGTCCGAATTTATCATCTAGCGGAATACCGCTTTTGCAGATAAAATCGCCTTTTCTTTCTAAGTCATTATTTTTAACGCGGGTCAATTTTATTTTCAATTCGTTTTCAATAAAGTCTGCAACAAATCCCATTTCATTACATCTCGATATTTCTGAATCTTCGATTATTATCTCAGATATAGGATTTCTTCCTACAAGAACGGAATCGACAACATCTTCGGTCCAGTAATCAGTCGCAGCCAGAATATTTGCTATAATACGTTTAATTTGGGCGCAATATGCTTTAGGAAGAATATTTTCGGTTGGTTCCGTTATTAATTGGTCAACTTTATACATATCTAGCGATAAAATGATGGCGTTTTTTTTAACTAAGTCTTCCATAATTGCTTTTGGAGGAATACCTATAATGCCGACAAACGGTTTGTCTTTTGGATTTTGAAGAAATGATTTTTCTTTGCCCTTAACAAAACCGTGTCTTGTCAAAACCATATCTTGTGAAGAATCATAATTGATATTTACAGTTTCTTTTTTTTCTGCGTCATCTGTCATCTTGCCAACCTCGCTTTCTTCATCTATGACATATACTGTTGAATTATTTTATTATGTCCATAAGTGATATTTTACAATTTAATTTTTATGTTAAATATGACATTTATCACAAAAAAACATATAACTCAAATAGATAAAAATAAATAGTGTCAGAATAGTATCTGTCCCTAATTAATAAAAAATAGATAGAAATAAATAGTGTCTGTCCCTAATTAACTTAATTAATACTAATTAATAAATTAATAATAGGAGGCATTCTGGTCAGCAGAAATCACAGACAAATTCTTCCGCTGCGGTTGCTGCTAAAGCGCCTTCTCCAACCGCAGTTGCCACCTGAAGAAGTTTTTTGGAATGCGAATCCCCTGCGCAAAAAACTCCCGGCATTGAACTCATTAAAGTGTAAGGGTCGGCTTTAATAAAACCCAATTCATCTTTCTCGACATTATGCAAAAAAGAAGTCTGCGGTTTTATTCCGACAAATACAAAGACTCCCTTTACAGGAATAGTATTTCTTTCTTTGGTCTTAACATCTTCTATAGTTATAGACTCTACCCCTTTATCTCCGTTAATAGAAACAGGTATATGCTCTAATTTAAGTGAAACGTTATTAGCGTGATTCAGTCTTTCTTGAGTTATTTTTTCCGCTCTGAGCTCTTTTCGTCTGTGTATTAAGACAACGGATTTTACAAGTTTAGAAAGATAATGCGCTTCTTTTACTGCTGTATCTCCACCGCCTATAACTGCAATGTCCTGGTCTTTGAAAAACGGACCGTCGCATGTTGCGCAATAAGAAACCCCCTTGCCTGTGTACTCAACTTCGCCGGGAATTCCCAATCTTTTCGGTGAAGCACCGACCGAAATTATAACGCTTCTTGTCTCATAATTGTTTTCAGCGCCTTTTAATATTTTGTACTCAACATTATCAGTTATTTCTTTTATCTCATCATAAACTATTTTTAAACCCAGACCTTTGGCATGTTCTTCAAACTTAGCCATAAGTTCGTAGCCCGAAAGAGAAGGAAAACCCGGATAATTTTCTATATTATCGGATAACGCTATCTGTCCGCCTACCGCCATTTTTTCGATTAATATTATATTCATACGAGCTCTTAAAGCATAAATAGCAGCCGACAACCCTGCAGGTCCTCCCCCGATAATTATTAAATCGTACATAATTTATACCTCCCGCAAATTTTTATATTATTTGTTATTACCATTTTTATGATAAGATAAGATGTTATATTGCAATGCTTATATTGCAATGCATAATTATATTACCGGTTCTATTTTGCCGCATTGTCGAAAATTATTATAAAATAATATAATTGAAATGTAGTCGCGCACAATTAATTGTTAATGTTAATATTTAATCATAATAAAACTTTTAAATCAAATAATTGAAAAAAACATTAAAAAAATCATTAAATCTTTTACAGCTCACGTTTGCTTCTACGGGCGCAATAATCGGCTCAGGCTGGCTCCTCGGCATATATTTTAGCGCTAAATATGCAGGTCCGTCATCGATTATTTCATGGATAGCAGGCGGTTTTGCAGTAATGCTTATAGCACTTGTTTACAGCGAATTGGGGAGTATGCTTCCATTATCCGGCGGCATCGCCAGATACCCGAAATATACACACGGAGCGCTTCTCGGTTTTATTTCAAGCTGGATATTGGTAATATCAGGAGCTGCCGTCAGTTCAATAGAAGCGGAGGCTTCAATCCAATATTTAAATTATTATATCCATGGGCTTTATATGAATTCTTCCCTCACGCCTTTAGGCTTGATTGCAACATTTTTTCTACTTATGCTATTTTTTATTATTAACATATTTGGGGTAAAAATTCTTGCAAAAACTAATACATTTTTAACTTGGTTTAAATTGGCCATCCCCATTATTGCGGCATCGGCTTTAATTTACGCCGCCTTTAAAAATAATAATATTTCTTATGCAATAAATCATTACAATTTTATGCCTTATGGATTTAGCGGAATGATGAAGAGTATTTCTTTGGGCGGCATTATGTTTTCTTTTTTAGGATTCAGGCAATCTATAGAGCTTGCGGGCGAATCTAAAAAACCGGGCAGGGACGTTCCTCTGGCTACTATAATCTCAGTGATTATCGGAATAATTATTTACGGAGCATTATCAGTAAGTTTTATTTTTGCAGTTCCTTCAGTAAAATCGAACAACTGGCACGCCTTAAATTATTCGTCTCCTTTTATAAATCTATCTAACAACTATAATCTATTTTTTTTGACTGTGCTCATAATTGTAGGCGCTATTATTTCCCCGTTCGGAACCGGGCTAACATATATGGGAACTACTTCTCGGGTTAGCTATGCCATGTCAAAAATGGATTTTTTGCCGCGTAAACTTTCACAATTTAATAAATACGGTATCGCATATATTTCGCTTATTTTTATATTTTGTCTTTCCGTAATATACATAATGCCTTTTCCAAGCTGGCAAGCCTTGGTAGGACTTATAACATCAAGTATCGTGTTTACATATATACTAGGCCCTGTAAGTCTAATGTCTTTTAGAAAATTAACGCCAAAGCTTAAAAGACCGTTTTATCTTCCTTTTGCATCAATTATATCCCCAATTGCTTTTATTGTCGGCACATTGATAATTTACTGGTCCGGTTTCGGAACTTTATGGAAACTTTCTATTGGCATAGCAGCAGGATGCATAATATTTATAATAAAAGACCGCAAAAAGAAAAATTTCAAAAAAAATTTTTTACCGGGACTATGGTTTTTATTTTACATAATTACGCTCATAACATTATCATATTTAGGCAGCAGTGATTTTGGCGGAATAAATTTACTCATATTTCCTTATGATATTATAGTTGTTACAATAGCTGCCCTAATTTACTATGGTGTATCGATAAGAACATTTATTAAAACGGATGAAATCAAGATGATTTTAGAGGAACAGTTTATAAGCGAAGAGTTTGATGAATAATATAATTATTCTAATTATTTTTTTGATTTTTCAGGAGATATTCTTTTTACCATAAAATATAAAACAATGGATGACGAAACTAAAATAATGGGAATAATTCCAAAATAATTTTTAAATAAAAATCCTGCGAGAACCCCTCCTACAAAACTTCCGGAAAATTGAAAGGTATTATATATACCCATAGAAGTTCCGACGAAAGAGGCGTCAGAAGACGCGGAAACTAAGGACGGCATTATAGGTTCGGTAATAGAAAATCCGGTAAAAAACAAAATCCCCCCTATTATTATTACAGGCAAGGAATATGTTACACTGTTTGAAAACACAAACAATGCCGAAATTCCCATAAGCAAATAACTCAATTTTAATAAATGACTTTCATATCCCATATCGGCTTTTTTTGATGCTTTCATCATTGCAAATAAAGAAAAAACGACCATAGGAATTAACACCTTATAATAATCATCCATTCCCAACCGCGATTTGACAATCATAGGAAGCGCAAAAAAGAAAACCGTCATAAAAAAAGATAATATAAAACCTTGCATGGAAAGATTGGCAACTATTTTATTTCTGAATATACTTATGAACCTGTCAAAAGAAATTTCTATTTCTTCAAGAACTTTTTTATTCTTAGGTTCTTCAACAAATAAATAGATAAATATTGCCGAGAGCATTCCGAGAGCGCCCGAAAAATAAAACAGGAAAGAGTATCCGAAATACAGCGAAAGAAGCGGTCCGAGAACTATTCCTACCACAAAACTTAAACCTATCGGAATCCCAAGGTATGCAAGAGCGGTAGCCCTTTGATTTTCTGAAACGGTATCAGAAACAAGAGCAAAAGCCACTGAACTTTCAGCTGCAACCCCCTGCAAAAATCTTAAAAGTATTAATTCTAAAATATTAGAGGAAAATCCTATAAAAATAGTAAAAATACCAAACAGCAGCATGCCTATAAAAAGGATATTCTTCCTGCCGTATTTATCCGATAAAAACCCAAAAGGTATTTGAAATATTGCCCTTGATAAACCGTATATTCCAAAGGCAAGACCTATAAGCAGATAACTGTTTGTAAATTGGCGGGCATACAGAGTAAAAACAGGTAGTATTAAGAAAACTGCCAGCATTCTTAGTCCAACGACAGAACTCATTGCGCCTATAGTTTTTTTTTGTGCGGAAGTAAAGGGCATCTTGTATAATTTTAATAACTATGTGATAAAAAAATGCTAAGCAGTAGCCAATAAAATTTTATATCATATAATATTTATCTACTTTTTTTTTAAATTTATCAAATTATCTACTGCATGTCAACACAACAAATATGCTATATACGCACCATGAACTTAATTATTTGCCCTGTCTAATCTGGCGAAACTGATAGCTTCTGATAGCCCTTAACAAATCTATCTTTCTGAATTCAGGCCAATAGGCATCGCAAAAATAATATTCGCTGTAGGCGCTTTGCCACAACAAAAAACCTGAAAGCCTAACCTCGCCGCTTGTTCTTATAATGAGTTCAGGATCTGGGACCCCGGTAGCATAAATATACTTAGAAACATTTTCGATTGTTATGAGGTTTGATAAGCTGCTGTGAGAAAATGTTTGAGAAGAAGATATATTTTTATTGTTTTCATCTTCTTTCATCGCAAACGATATATCGCAAAAATTATCTGCTATAAATTTACCGAACGCATCGCAAATTTCCTGCCTGCCGCCGTAACCTAATGCAATATACAGATATAGGTTAGAGTACGAGACTGTTTTTTCTTCCAATCGTCTAATAACGTCTTTTAAGTCATCGGGAAGTAAATTTTTTTTGCCTATAATATTAACTTTTATTTTATTCTTATTTATAAAATCAGAATCTATATATAATTCCAATTTAGATTTTATTATATTAAATAGTGAACCTACCTCACCTTCCGTCCTCTTAAAATTATCTGTTGAAAATCCCCATATAGTAACAATTTTAATATTAAGTTCAAGACACCATAATATTACCTCGTCAATCTTATCGGCGCCTTGAGAGTGCCCCTGCGACACATTTGTAAGACCTTTTCTTTCCGCATATCTTCTATTACCGTCAAGTATAATACCGACATGAGAAGGTACTTTCTTGTTTAATACTTCCTTCTGTAATTTTTTTTCATAATAGTAATAAATTAATTTTTTCAAAAAAAACATATTAACAGACAGTCCACATTTGATGTATTATAATTAAATATAGTACATAATACCTTAAATAAATATAAAAAACACGACGTAATAAAATTTAAATAAATTTAAATTAAAACGTCGCAGCATAATCAAAAAACAAAATGTTAATCGTAAGTTATAATCTTAAGCTGACTAAAATGTAATTTATATGCAATTAATATATCATAATCGTAACTTTAAATAATCATAAATAATCAAATTTAATATGCCTTTTATTACAATACAGAAAGAATTAGAGATATTTTATATATTGCATGAAAAAAATGAACATGCAAAAACTATTGTTTTAGTCCATGGCGCCGGCGGCAATCATTTATCTATGCTTTATATTTTTAATTATATCAAAAGAAAATGGGGTGATTTTTTTAATATTATAATTTTTGACCTTCCTTTCCATTATAAATCAACTTATGCAAAAAATACAAATGTAATAAATAAAAAAATTGATATCAATTTTTATTCATTAGTTTTACATGAACTGCTTTTGAAACTTCGTCTGCTCTCTGATGCTAATATCATAATGATCGGCCATTCAATGGGCGTTCAGATATGTTTGCGTTTATCTTCGCTTTTCACCGAAAATATTAATAAAATTATGCTCATAGCAGGATGCGATAATGTTCAGATAAAGGACAGTTTTATTTTAAGTTTGCATAATAATTACGATAGAACAATTAAGCTATTTCTGAAAGACGCTTATTCTAATGAAACATATTATGATAAAGTTAAATTTAAAAATGCCACGGACGACATAAATAGAACAAATTATAAAATTGTCATAAATGATTTTGTCTCGGTTAAATATTTTAATAAATCCGGCAAAGAAGTCAATTTTTCAAACTTAAATAAAAAAAATATTTATTTCAATATTGTATATTCCGAACAAGATAAAATTATTAATCCGGATTGTGTATTAGCCTTAAAAAATAAATTATCATTTACAAAGCTAAATTTAATAGAAAATAAAAGTCATATAGAAATTATTTTTGGCGGTCGTAAACTAAACAATTTTATAGATGAGTTTTTAGAACATTAAATTTTTATTGACATCGTGATAGCATTAGTTATAAACTTAAAAATTGAGTTTAAACCCCCTTCTTTATATTTATATTCATATTTTTTATGTACTAATAAATAAATATAAAAATGAAATTCATTGCTGATTTAATAATTATGTTTGATTTTATTTACTTTTTACTTTGTTTCAACAATATTTAAATCTAAATCTTTAATATTTTTACTATTATTATTTGCTAAATATAGCTATAATATATTATATTTTTTTAAGATAAAAACAAAACTAAAACATTATTTTATTTAAGAGGTCATTTGTGGAAACCGGCAAATTAAAAAGAACATTATCCGGAGAAATAAACGAAAGTTTTACAGGTTCCGAATTTAATCTAAAAGGCTGGGTAATGCATTATAGAGACCACGGAGGACTTATATTTATTGACCTGCGTGATTATGCCGGCATTATTCAGATAGTTTTTGACGAGACTGTATCTAAGAGTTCATTCAATACCGCAAAAAAGATTAAAAATGAATATGTTATTTCCGTTACCGGCAAGGTTAGAATACGTCCCGAAGGAACGGAAAATGAAAATTTAGAAACAGGCAAAATAGAAATAGAAGCAAAAAATATTGAAATCTTAAATGAATGTGAAGTTCTCCCGTTTCAAATTGAAGAAGAATCCGAAACAAATGAACTGCTCCGTTTAAAATACAGATATCTTGACCTTAGAAGAAAAAAGATGAAGGATAATTTAATATTTAGATCCAACTTTAATTTTTTAATAAGAGAATTCTTAAATAAAAACGGTTTTTTTGACATTGAAACCCCGTTTCTAACTAAAAGCACACCGGAGGGTTCAAGAGATTTCCTTGTGCCTTCGCGGCTCAATAACGGAAATTTCTACGCTCTCCCGCAATCTCCTCAGCTATTTAAACAAATTTTAATGATAAGCAGCTTCGAAAAATATTACCAAATAGTAAGATGTTTTAGGGATGAAGATTTAAGAGCGGATAGACAGCCCGAATTTACTCAGTTAGATATGGAAATGTCTTTTATTGAGCAAAAAGATATTATGTCTCTTACAGAGGAAATGTTTGCGTTTGTTTTTGACAAACTTTTAAATATTAAATTAAATCTGCCTATAAAGATTATGGATTATGACGAAGCAATGGAAATTTACGGCAGTGATAAGCCAGATACGAGATTTGCAATGCAGCTTAACACGATTTCAGACATTTTTGAAAATTCTTCCCTGAACGTTTTTAAAGACTGCCTGTCAAAAAAAGGTGTTATAAAGGCTATATGTTTTAAAAATGGAACGGATTTGCTTTCCAGAAAAGATATAGACGAACTTTTAACGGTCGTTAAAGATTTTGGCGGAAAAGGTCTTGCATGGACAAAGGTCGTGGCAGTCGAAGAAAAATCAAAATCCGATAATTGTTCCGATAATAACGCTGAAAATATTTATATTCAAAACTGCCGATTAGAAGGTGGAATAGCTAAATTTGTTACGGAAGAAGAAAAGAATATTTTAATTGACAGACTTGGTGCTGAAAATGGCGATATTATATTTTACCAGGCAGACGCAAAAAAAACTGCCGATATTGTTCTCGGAAGACTTAGACTCTATTTAGCAAAAAAATATAATCTTATTCCAGATAATAAATTTGATTTTTTATGGGTTATTAATTTTCCACTTTTTGAATATTCCGAAGAGGAAAAGAAAATAGTTGCAATTCATCATCCTTTTACAGCTCCAAACATAGAAGATATTGAACTTCTTGATGCAAATCCGCTTATTGCGAAATCTCAGAGTTACGATTTGGTTCTAAATGGGGAAGAAATAGGAGGGGGAAGCATAAGGATACATAAACCGGAGCTGCAGGCGAAAATATTTGAAATTCTTTCAATTAAACCCGGAGATGCAAGAGCAAAATTTGGTTTTCTATTAGATGCTCTCAGCTTTGGCGCTCCTCCTCACGGCGGCATCGCTTTTGGAATAGACAGGGTTCTTATGCTTCTCAGAAAAGAAGATTCCATAAGAGACGTTATAGCATTTCCTAAAACTCAGAAAGCTCAGTGTCCATTATCTGACGCCCCATCCGAAGTAAAATATGAGCAATTGCGCGAATTGGGAATTAAAGTAATAGAAAAAAATAAACATATATAACATATATAATTATACGATTTTTATTTACCTTTATAATTAATATATAAATTCAAATTATATAGATTGATTAGCTATTCTATAACTATGTAAGAAATAGACAAATAAAATGAACCGCCAATAACAGAAATAAAGAAAGTAATAAAGCAATAAAGCAATAAATAAATACGATAATAAATAAAGAAAGAAAGAAAGAAAGAAAGAAAAAAAGAAAGAAAGAAAGAAAAAGAATTTATGGAACCAATACGTATAACAAAAATTAATAAATAACTTCAATATATTAATATATTATGCAATAATAATATTTTTTATAAAAATTATTTATTAACTATTTAATTTTATAGGAGGATATAAAATTGGATAAAACAAGTTCTCTACCGCACCCTTATTTTGTTTCTCACCCAAACTGGAAATGGTTTATTCTTACAACGGTTTTGATAGGCGCAACTATGTCGGCGCTTGATGTCAGCATAGTAAATGTTGCCATGCCGACTATGGAACACGGATTTCACGTTTCGATGGCAGTTATAGAGTGGGTTGCAATGGCTTACATGCTTACTCTCACCATATTTTTGCCGCTTTTCGGCAGGCTTGCAGATATGTTCGGCAGAACAAAAATGTATAATATAGGTTTTATTGTTTTTACCACAGGTTCAGCACTATGCGGTTTTGCTCCAGATGCAAATTTTATTATAGCATCCCGCGTTATTCAAGCTGTCGGCGCTGGAATGCTTCAGGCAAACTCCGTTGCAATAATAACTCAGGCATTTCCTTCCAATGAATTGGGTAAAGCAATTGGCCTTCAGGGTGCCGTTCAGGCTATTGCAATGTCTATCGGACCTTTTATAGGCGGTATAATAATAAGCGCAATAGGCTGGAGATTTATATTTTATGTAAATGTCCCCATCGGAATAATCGGAACGATTGCCGCTATGTATATTTTACCTGCAAGCAAGAAAAACGAGAAAAAGGAAAAGATAGATTTCTTCGGAATTTCTGTTTTTGCCACAGGCTTAGCATTACTGGTCCTGGCAGTTAACCAGGGAAGTACATTTGGCTGGTCATCGCCCTTAATAATCGGATTTTTTATTGCAGCTGCTATTTTGCTGCCTCTTTTTGTGTATGTAGAATTAAAAGTGGAACATCCAATGATTGATTTAACGCTATTTAAAAAATGGGCTTTTTCTGCAGGAAATATAACAGGAATGATGTCGTATTACGTCCTATTTGCCGTCCTTTTTCTAATGCCCTTTTATTTTGAGGATGTTTTAAAATATAATGCAGCAGCAACGGGTATCATGCTGACGCCTATCCCTCTTTCAATGGCTATTATAGCCCCTTTTGCCGGGGCAATTTCTGATAAGATAGGTTCAAGAATAATGACATCTGTTGGAATGTTTGTATGTACAATTGCAACACTCAGTTTTATTTTCATCGGAACAAGTGCGAATATTATTTTACTGCTAATAGAGTTTATAGTATTAGGAATTGGCATGGGACTCTTCACACCGCCGAACAACAGCAGTATAATGCATTCTGCGCCTCCCGAAAGACTTGGTGTCGCCGGCGGAATACTGAATATGATGCGCGCTTTAGGATTAATATTCGGCGTTGCAATTTCAGGCCTTTTGTTTACTTCTTTAAGACATAAATATTTAACAAGTTATATGCTTTCCCATCATATACATATATCTGAAGTTTCTAACCTAATAAAAAATAATGCATTTGTTCACGGTATAGCATTTGTTATGTTTACTTTAGTCGTAATCAATTTAGTTGCGACAATTTTATCGGCGGCTAAAAAAGACGTTAAAGGCGGTAAGCTAGAAGGTGCAGAACCTATAGACCTTATGTAAGCATGTTAACATTATAAATTATAAATAAGAATAAAAATAAATATCGGATAAATAATAAAATATAGTTTGAATTATAATAACATTATAATAAATACGCTTTATATAATATATAATCATGTCTTTTTTTTCTGCTTTTATAAAACTTTAAATACGAGCTCAATAAATTATTATTTTATTTTTTACTCAATTAATTAAAGACAAATTATGCAATTATTTAAAAAAAATAATAAAAAAGATAGCGTAAATAAATTTGAAAAAAAATTAATTGCCGGTATAGAAATAATTTTTCAAAGGGCTAAAAGTAACGGCGTAAATAACCTTTTTTATGATGAGAATATTAATTATTTATTGCCTGAGGTATTTTTAGATTCATCCACAGTTAAAAAATACTCAAATATTAATTTACTATGGTTTAGTGTTTTTGCTTTAAGCGTTGCCAGACAAAGAAGTTTCATTGTCTGCAATGCCGGTTCCTTTTTTAGTTTTTCTCAGCTTGAAGATATTTTTTTAAAACCAAATCAATTTTTTGGCGGCGTAGTAATATGTCTTTTTAATAGAAGAAGCTATAATAATTTTTCCGCCGAAATTGAAAAAAAATTTCCTATTTTCAATTATTCTAAATTAGATGAATTTATTGATTTAATCCCTTCTAAATTTCAAATATCTGAAAAATTAAAAGTTCCTGTAATAATTTATCTTAATAATTCTACATTATTTGAATATAAAATATGCAGCAGCAATAATTTTGCGGAAAGAACCGAGGCAAAAACCATTCTTAAGTCAACCGATAATTTAGGTTCCGGTAAAAATCAATTTATCTTACCTTCTAATTATGAAGGTTTCAAAAATTACAATAACTCAATTGAATTTATGCCCAATGAAAACTCTGATAATTTAATTTTATGCGACTCTAAAACTTTTCCGAGTGTAAGGGAAAAGTTTAACAATGACAATATAATTTATTTTAAATTATTAAATCCGTTAGATTTAGAAAAACTTAAAAGTATATTTGACAACATTCAGGAAAAACTATTTGAACAGATTTTCATTTACGATAGTTATAATTTATTATCAAAACCATTATATTCTTTTTTTAAAAATAACAATAAAATTAAATTTAATAAATTAAATTTAATAAATAATCTAGGTAATGAAGATACTGACTGCTTTTATTTAGAAAACTTTATTCCTGCAGATGTTCACCAAAACCCGTCTTTTTGCATAGGATGCAATCTTTTTGCTTTTTTGCAGAAAATAAATAAACTTGATAATACGGATACTATTATTATAGGTGACACAAATTGCTTTTCGCTTTTATCCTCAAGTCCTTTAAAATTTTCATTTCCGGATTTATTTTTGATAAAAGAACCTGTCTATTTTATTTCAAATTTAGATACTAAAAATTTAAACAAACAAATTTATTTAATTATATCTTATTCTAATTTCTTAAATAATATTGACTTAATTATTGATAAAATAAATAATCTTACTTCTAAAGAAACAATTTATTTTGTTGTTTACGATTCAATTTTCGATTACAGCAATAATTCTATAAGAATTAATTATGATTTACCACAGCTAAGAAATATAAAAAAAGAAATATTAAAAAATAACTTAACTTTTCAAGATTTAAAAACCAAATATAAAGCTGAGCTCATTTTTATTGAAGATAATTGCATAAAGAAGTCTAACGGGACCAAGAATTACAATTTTTATAAATATTTAAAAATTAATAACGATATCTGTTTAAAATTTGACTGTAAACTGTGTTTTCAAACTAGCGGCTGCCCCGCTATTAAAATAGAAGAAACAAACAACTTTGTTATTGACCCTGTTATGTGCACAAATTGCAAATTATGTATTGCAATTTGTCCTCATAACGCAATAAAAATACATAAAAAAAGAAAAACAAAAATTAAGGAAAATATAGAAAGTAAAATTAATTTAAAAAAATTTAAAAAAAATAAAATTACATAGTCTTACTTATATTTATAACCATAAAACATTACTAAGTTAAATTATGAATAAAATTTATTTTAAACTTAAATTTATTTTAAACTTAAATTTATTTTAAACTTAAATTTATTTTAAAAAGGATAAGTAAAAATAGATGGAAAATATAAATTTTAATTTTGTTATCAACGGGGCTGATATCCAAGAAATAAAATTTTTAAGTCAGATATTATATTTATCATTATTAAATGAAAACTATAACGCCTCAATTTCAATTAAATCGTTGTCAAATATTTCTAATTACAACTTTTCTTTCAGCCTGATAAAAATTGGCAATATTCATTCAGCTGCATGTGCAAGAAATATAGATGCATTAATAAGTCTGGACTATCAGTCTGTAATGAATTATTTAGAATTTTTTAACAACAGCACAATAGTATTAGTTAATTATTCAAAATTTAATATCTGCAACTATTTTCTTTCTGACAATGATAATGTTGACAAAAATATAAAACAAAAAACAGCTAACCTGCTTAAAATTCCTGTAGAAAAGATAGCAAACATTGATTTAATGGGTAA
Source organism: bacterium (assembly GCA_021809845.1). GTDB lineage: Bacteria > SZUA-79 > SZUA-79 > Acidulodesulfobacterales > Acidulodesulfobacteraceae > Acididesulfobacter. The sequence continues at coordinate 52,146 of JAJZJW010000002.1, forward strand.
AAATAAAGTAAGTCCTAATGTTTCTTTGCTCGGGGCACTATCTGCTAAATCTGGGGTAATTGATTTAAATAATATAACATCTGCGTTAGCTTCAATGGCTAAAAATGACGCCGAGAAAAAGAACTACATAAATGCCTTGATTGCAGGTTACGATTTTGCTAATTCTTAGCAAAAAATTATCAATTTGAAGTTTTATTTTTGCAATTATTGCAAAGACCGAAAAACTCAACATTGTACCCTGTGATATTATATTCTTTTTTTAATTTGGGGTTGATATAAATTTCGGTCATTTCATCGTTCGAATCGTCATAAACCTGTAAATCGATTATCTCTTTGCAGTTTCTGCAAATTATATGTGCGTGGGGAGATATATCACCATCGTATCTGACGGCGCTTTGGAAAGATTTAATTTCACGAACTTCATTTATTTCCAAAAGCATTGCAATATTTTTATATATTGTATTAAGAGAAATCATAGGATAAACAGATTTTACCTTTGAATAAACATCGACTGCAGAAGGATGATTTTTTGATTCTGCAAGTATCTTAATAATTTCATATCGTTGAGGTGTAAGACTGTAACCATGTTTTTTTACTTTATTTAATATTTGTTCTAATCTTTTGTTAATCATTTTATTTATTAGTCTCTATAATGAATTAAGTTAAATTATTATTTATATTTAATAATTAATATTAAATAATATATTATAAATATTATCACATTAAAATTTTATTCATATTAAATAATTGTATCCAAAGAAGATGCAGGACACAGTAATAAATTTATATTATAATAATCATTATTATATAATCTATAAAATTAAATGTCAAATAAAATCATTAACTTTGCAACAAACATTCCTGGATTATTATTTTTTTAAACTGAAATTTTATGCAAAGCATTTATTATTTTTACTTAAGCTGTCATAAAAAGCCTCGAGCCTGGTAACGTACCCGGCATCTGCATTATGCTCATCTATTTCAATTTCTAAATAAGGTTTATTTTTCATATAATCAGCAAAAAAAGTTTTGATAAACGAATCCGGTCCGCAGCTATAGCTGGTTAAATAAACCGCATTTAATTTAGGATTATCTTTTATTATTTTCGCTGCCGACAATATTTTATGCCCGGCATGCCAAAACATATTATCGTGTTCTGAAAATATAGAAACTTCGTTATAATCAAGAAAATCCATAGGCATGACTGTCATACCTAATGATGCAATCTTATCCGGAATTACAAGGTTAATTCCGTCATCTCCTGTATTATAAGGTCTGCCGATAAGAACGGTTATATTATCATATTTATCAAGAATATCCCTGCCTTTATTTTTAAGTGCATTGAAAAAGTCTATCTGTTTAGATAACGCATTATCAAATGCCTTAATAATCTTTTTCCTTGAAATTTTGAATTTTTTCAAATAATGGGTTAAACTGCTAATGGTTATGTCTATATCTTGTTTATCATTATTTAATCTAAATTCCGGCATAATAAGATAAGTATCGCCAAAATCAACAAGGGATTTAGTGGAAAAAGGAACACCCTGTATATACGGACACTGCGACGTATTTGTTTGGAGTTTATGATTTTTTTCTCTATTAACTAGTGCAGGCAAGAATATTGCGTCCACCTTCTTGTCAATAAGATTTTTTGAATGACCTAAAAGTACTTTTACCGGAAGACATGTATCTGTTATAGATTGCATATTTGAGCTGCTTATAATAGGTTTATTTGTTTCATCGGACAGTATTACAGTAAAACCTAGCTCTGTGAATAAGCAGTTATAAAGCGGAAACAAGTCGTATGTTTCCAAGCATAAAGGAATGCCGATACGCGGTTTAGAAAAATCATTTTCGTTTTTTTGCTTATCATACTTTTCAAACAATAAACTTTTTCTATCAATAAAAAAATTTTCGCCTTTTTTAATCTTATTTTTCTCTATTTCAAATATATCACATCTTGCACCATAATAATGCGGCGGTTCTTTCTCCACGGAAACTTTATTTACTTCGCACAAATTCGGACATTTTTTGCATTCAAAAGACTCCTGTTCATATTTTCTGTTTCTTAAATCAAACCCAGCAAATCTTGATTTTTCAACCGTTCTGTATGACAGCAATGCACTTCCTATAGCTCCTGTTACTTCATTGTGCTCCGGCACTATAATCTTTTTATTTAGCAAGGTTTCAAAAGCACTGACCACCGCCTTGTTTAATGCGACCCCGCCTTGAAAAAGAATATGTTCTCCGACCGGCTTCCCTAACACTACTTTATTTAAGTAGTTTTCAACTATAGAAAAGCTAAGTCCTGCTAAGAGCTGGTCCTTCGAAGCTCCTTTCTGCTGATGCGAGACAAGGTCAGACTCCATAAAAACAGTGCATCTTTCCCCTAGACTGCACGGACTTTCAGCTCTGAACGCCGATTCTGAAAATTCTTTTATTATGTCAATGTGTAATTTATCTGCCTGCTCCTCAAGAAAAGAACCTGTTCCTGCGGCGCATGCCTTATTCATTTCAAAATCTATCACCACGCCGTTATTAATTCTTATATATTTTGAATCCTGCCCGCCTATTTCAAAAACTGTATCAACTTTATCATCTATAAACATGGATGCTTCCGCTTGTGCAGTTATCTCATTTTTAACAATGTCGGCACCAATAAAATCTGCAATCATATATCTTCCCGAGCCGGTTGTGCATACCCCTTTGACTTCAGGAACTATGTTATAATCGGTAAGTTGTTCGTAAATTTCAAATAGGGTTTCCATTACAACTTTAATAGGCTCGCCATTGGTTTTTTTATATTTTTTAATTATAAGTCTTTTATTATCATCTAATAATACTATATTGGTAGAAACAGAGCCTGTATCTACTCCAATATAAACAGAAACTGTCAGTCCCGCATATTTGCCCAGATTTTTGTCACAATCGAAGCTAAAATCGGATGTTTCTTCCGTCGACTGCTTATTGAGATTAGGATGGTATTTTCCTGTCAATCTGCTCTCTCCAAGAAATTTTTCCAAATTATCTAACCCGTTAAACGTAAAACTATTACTGCCTTTTTTTTCAACCTCATTTTTTGATAGCAGGGCAATTCCGATTGCCGCCATCACGGTGTGATGCTCAGGGATAATCAATTCTCCGCTCTTTAAACCCAATACATCTTCAAAAGCGCGTATCATACCTTTATTATAAGCAACCCCTCCTTGAAAAATTACAGGTTTTTTTATTTTCTTGCCTTTAGCAACAACACCCATAAAATTCCTTGCTACGGCATAGCACAAACCAGCGACTATATCCTGTATAGGAGTAGAAATCTGCTGCAGATGAATCATATCAGACTTTGCAAAGACTGTGCACCTGCCGGCTATTTTTGCGGGACTTTCGGACGAGACCGCTAACCTGCCAAAATCTTTTTCGATATCAATATTGAGCCTATCTGCCTGCTGGTCTAAAAATGAACCTGTGCCGGCTGCACACAAATCGTTTAATCCGAAATCATCTAAATAGATATCGCCGGTTTTTTCATTTTTATTTAATAATATAAATTTTGAATCCTGCCCTCCCATTTCGATAACTGTTTTTACCTCTGGATAAAAATGTTTAACGGCTTCTGTCTGGGCAACAAGTTCGTTAATATTAGGTATGTTTAATATATCGCCGAGGGTTTTAGAACCGGAACCTGTAACCCCCATTGAATAAAAATTTTCAGCAGGAAATTTACTGAAAGTACCTTTTAAAACATTATAGGCTGTTTTAAGAGATTCTCCGTTCGACCTTGTATATGTTTTGGCAACTACATTTAAATTTTCATCTAATATCGCAGTTTTAACAGTTGTTGAACCTATATCTATGCCTAAAAAAAATCTATTCAATTTATTCATAGTTAAATCCTTTTCCATTTTTCATATTCGCCGAATGATTCTTTTTTCCATATAGGCACAGTTTCTTTTATATTGTCTATTAAAAATTTTGAAGCCATATAGGAAGCGTCTCTGTGCGGACTTGAAACGGCAATTGAAATTGAAATTCCGCCTATTTCTATCTTTCCTGTTCTATGAATAACAGCAATCTTATTTAAATCATATTTCTCGAAGGCAGCACTTATAAGTTTATCTATTTCCCTAAACGCCATTTCTTCATATGCCTCATAGTAAAGAAATTTAATGGGCGTTCCGTCTTCATTATCTCTTACCGTTCCGTTAAACAAAAGCGTTGAGCCGGATGCTGCATCATTCACAAAATTCATAGCTATATTCACATCAATGGGCATTTTAACTATATCTATATAATAAAAACCATTCCCGATAGGCATTATTTTAATTCCTTTTTATTTTAATCCGCCGCTGACCGGCATTATGATAGTGACTTCATCGTTATTATTTAAAACCAGGTCGCAATCTTGATACTCCATATTCACAGCAAATTTAGAAATACGGAGTAAATGTTCTGTCTGAGGATAATAAGTTGAGAGATAGTTTTTTAAGTCTGCTAATGTGTCGCCTTCCTTAAAATTTAAATCTAACTCGCTTTTTCCTATTAAATCTTTAAATGCCGCAAATAGCTTTAATTTAATTTGCATTGTTATATTATTTTTATATTATTATGTTATTATAATAACACACAACTATTTAGTGATTTCATAATATATGTGCCCTATTTCTTTAATTATTATCTTTTCCATCGCCAATTTAACAGCATTGAGAGAACCTGGGATAGAGAAAATAATCTTATTATTATAAATGCCGCAAGACGCTCTTGACATAATTGATGCGGTACCAATTTCTTCAAAGCTTAGATATCTAAATAATTCTCCGAATCCGTAGAGCTCTTTGTCATAAAGTTCGTTCACTGACTCATATGTATAATCCCTTTGCGATATACCAGTACCGCCGTTGATTATGACAGCGTTTAAATCTGCATTAAAATTCTCAGCGCATATATTAACTAATTCTTTCTGAAGTAAGTCTTTATCGTCTTTTAATATCGTATAACCTATTATAACATGCCCATTTTTCGTTAAATAATTTTTCAAATAAATCCCGCTTTCATCTGTTTCTTTATCTCTTGTATCGCTTAATGTTATAATAAATATATTTAAAGATTTTTTTGCATTACTGTCTGATTTATGTTCTAAATGTCCCATAATATATGAAATTTTAAACTATTTTCTTTTTATTGTCAAATAAAACAATTGGTTTACATATTTTTAAAGTAAATAATAATAAATGGGATTTTATGACAAATTAAAAGTTAAATTCAATAAACAAATTAAAAATTGACAACTATAAAACAATTGGCTAATAATATATATTATATAATATATATTATTAAAAAGCTATATATAATATAATATAATATAATATAATATAATATAATATAATATAATATAATAAATTATTTTATTTTCTGATTTAAACTTTTAAATTAATTTTTTTTGCAGTGTCAAAATAAAATTTATCAAAAAAAATGCCGAGTACAGAGCCATTGTCGTTCACTCTGCTTCTCGGCATTTTTTAATTTATTAGTTTTTAGCTTAATGTATTTCTTTTTATTAATTAAAATTGATTAATACATTCCGCCCATACCGCCCATACCTTGCGGCATTCCGCCCGGCATTCCGCCTTTATCTTTATCTTCAGGTTTGTCGGCTATCATTGCCTCGGTAGTGAGCATGAGAGAAGACACACTAGCAGCGTTCTGCAAAGCTGTTCTTTCAACCTTAGTCGGATCAATAATGCCTGCAGCAATTAAATCTTCATACTTGTCTGCTGCTGCATTATACCCGAAAGACCCTGCGTTATTCAACACTTTGTCAACTACTATTGAAGCTTCCACTCCTGCATTTTCAGATATCATTCTTAACGGTTCCTGAACTGCTCTTCTGATTATTTTAATACCTGCATCTTCGTCAGTGTTGGCACCTGCAAGTTTATCTAAGGCTTTTGATGCCCTTAAGAGTGCAACTCCGCCGCCGGGAACGATGCCTTCTTCAACAGCCGCTCTTGTTGCATGAAGAGCGTCTTCAACTCTTGCTTTCTTTTCTTTCATTTCAGTTTCAGTAGCTGCTCCGACATTAATTACTGCAACCCCGCCTATTAATTTGGCAAGCCTTTCCTGCAATTTCTCTTTATCATAATCTGAGGTAGATTCTTCTATCTGAGCTCTGATTTGTTTAACTCTTTTTTCAATACCCTCTTTGCTTCCTGCACCGTCTATTATAGTAGAATTGTCTTTGTCAACTGTAATTCTTTTTGCTTTTCCAAGATCTTGAAGGGTTATTGATTCTAATTTAATACCTAAATCTTCAGAAATAACCTGTCCGCCTGTCAGAATAGCTATATCTTCAAGCATTGCTTTCCTTCTGTCGCCAAATCCTGGGGCTTTGACAGCGCAGCAATTTAATGTGCCTCTTAATTTATTCACTACCAAAGTTGCAAGAGCTTCCCCCTCAACTTCTTCTGCCAATATTACAAAAGGTTTGCCCGACTTAGCAATCTGTTCCAAAATCGGAAGAAGGTCTTTCATTGCTGAAATTTTCTTTTCATGAATAAGTATATATGGGTCATCGAGAACGCATTCCATTCTTTCTGAATCTGTCACAAAATAAGGTGACAAATAACCTCTGTCAAACTGCATACCCTCAACCACTTCTAGCGTAGTTTCCATGCTTTTTGCTTCTTCAACTGTTATAACGCCTTCTTTGCCAACTTTGTCCATGGCTTCGGCAATAATATTACCGATTGTCTCGTCGTTATTTGCAGAGATTGTACCGACCTGCGCAATTTCCTTCTGATTTGCAATCGGCTTAGACATGGCTTTTAATTCTTTTACCATGACGTCTACAGCCTTATCAATTCCTCTTTTTATTGCTATAGGACTAGCTCCTGCAGCAACAAGTTTTATGCCTTCGCGAAATATTGCCTGTGCAAGCACTGTTGCTGTTGTAGTACCGTCTCCTGCAGTATCGGAAGTTTTAGATGCAACTTCTTTAACCATTTGAGCGCCCATATTCGCAAATCTATCAGCCAAATCAATTTCCTTTGCAACGGTAACACCGTCTTTTGTGATATTTGGCGAACCGAATGACTTTTCGATAACTACATTTCTTCCTTTTGGTCCAAGGGTAACCTTGACCGCATCTGCAAGCGTATTAACGCCTTCTAATATTAAAGACCTTGCCTCTTGAGAAAATTTTATATCTTTTGCCATAATTCTTCTAACCCTCCAAATTTAAATTTCATTTAAAAATATTAACATTCTCTTAAACTTCATTTACATTCTAATAATACGCAAATATGCAACTTTTTTATCTATTTTTATTACTTATTACTATTTTTACTATTTGCTTTGATTGTATATGCGCATCGCAAATAAAATAGCACGGTTTACTTACAGCTTACTTTTCGATAATAGCTAAAACATCATCTTCTTTCATTATAAGATATTCTTTATCATCTACTTTAATTTCATTGCCTGAATATTTTGCAAATAAAACAAGGTCGCCCTCTTTGACTTCAAGGGGTATTTTTTTTCCGTCTTCAGATGTTCTTCCGTTGCCCGTGGCAATGACTTTTCCCTGCATAGGTTTTTCTTTTGCAGCATCAGGTATAAATAAGCCGCTCTTAGTTTTTTCTTCTTCTTGAAGCCTTTCAACCAGTATTCTGTCCTGTAGAGGTTTAACTTTCATAAATGTTCTCTCCTTAATTATTTAAATTAGTTATCTTACTAAAGGTTGTCTCACTAAAATTATCATAAACCGCATTATTATTTTTTTTATTACTGCGGCGTTTCCTTGGAAAAATATTGTACAGCATAGCTCAACAATAACATTTTTCCGCATACCCGCATATATGATATATATTTATATAATACTGCTTAATATGTATTCTGCTCAATTTTGATTTGTTTATAATATCATAAGTTTTATGTTTTAGCACTTAAATATATTGAGTGCTAACTTTTTTAAATATACACTCACTTTTTTGAAAACACAATCATGCAAATTTACGTTATATTGCCATAAAATACGCTGATTATCCAAATATAATAATATATGGTCATTTTTTTAAGTTTTTCTTAATTTTTCAATTTATTATTAAATTTATTATTTTAAAATTGTTCTTGAACTTTATGAAATCATCCTTTTTTTTATAAAATAAACCGAGAGATAAAAAAATATAAGGAAAAAAATTACAATAATTAATAAATCTGACAGCAGCAACAAATTAAGGCGGCCCAAAAATAACGCTCTAGTAATTTGTACTGTATAATATAAAGGCATTATATAAACAATGTATCTGATTATAGCAGGCAATGCCGAAACGGGGTAGAAAACCCCTGAAAATAGAAACATAGTAGAAATTGCTACGGTAAAATAATATGAAAAAAAATCGTAAGACGGTGCAAAAGATGTTATAAATAAAGATAAGGATGCAAATAATAATCCATTTAAAATAATAATAATAGGAATTAGCAGGCTCAAAACAGAAATATGCTGTCTGAAAAAAACAAACGCTATTAATAGCACCGCCAAACCGCTCATAAACGCTTTTACCGCAGACCAAAAAATCTCTCCTGCTACAATTTCTTCAATACTCACCGGAGTAACTAATATTGCATCAAATATGCCTTTCGTAGTCATTCTAGTATATGAGCCGAACGTACCTTCAAAAGAAGCTGCATACATTGAAGAAGAGGATATAATTCCGGGGATGATGTATAAGAGATAAGGCGTGCCGTTTACGTTATGTATAAATTTTCCTATGCCCAGTCCTAAAGCAGCAAGAAAAAGCAGCGGCTCAAGAATATCCCCTATTATACTCGGTTTATAAAATTTGAGCCAAACTCTGAAATCTCTGTAGAAAACTGCATAAAATCTAAGGCTGATATTACTATTTATTTCATTAATTACTTTTAAAATTTTCATTTTTAACTATATCCATAAAAATTTCCTCTAATGACTTAAGGCTTTTATTATTATTCATGTTCTTATTTTTATCTACCGCATTACCAGTTGTGCTGGTTATATTTTCATTATTATTTTTATTCAAAATATGGTCCATAGAGCCGTTCAAAACTATTTCTCCATGGTTTAGCAATATAACATTTCTGAATAATTTCTCTGCTTCATCCATATAATGCGTTGACATTAATATAGTAATACCGCTTTTATTTAACAATTTTAATTTATTCCATATATTTATTCTATACTCGGGATCCAGCCCAATTGTAGGTTCATCGAGTATTATAATGTCCGGACTGTTAATCAAAGCTCTGACGATAAGCAGTCTTCGCCTATACCCGCCCGATAAGCTGCCCACTTTAGAATTTTTCTTTTCGGCAATATTAAAAAAATCCAGCAATTCGGAAACTCGCCTGAAAGATTCTTTTTTATTAATTCCAAAATACATAGAATATATCATTAAATTTTCAAAAACACTTAAATCTTCATCAAGATTGTCATCCTGAGGAACAACACCCAATCTGGATTTAATTTTTTTTGCATCATTTGCAGGACTTAAACCGAGAATGTCGATGCTGCCGGCTGACGGAATTACAACGGAATATAAAATTTTCAAAATTGTAGTTTTCCCGGCTCCGTTTGGACCTATTATGCCAAAAAAATCTCCAATTTTAATTTTAAATGAAATATTATTGAGAGCTGAAAAATTATTGTAAAACTTGGTTAAATTTTCAACTGAAATGGCATAATCATTCATAATTATGATGGCAGAAAGCGCCAAATTTTTAAAGACGCGGAAGGGTTATACCTGTTTGCGACTGGTATTTTCCTTTTTTGTCTTTATATGAAATTCTGGGCGTCTCTCCTTCGAAAAAAAGAACTTGCGCAAGACCTTCATTAGCATATATTTTCGCCGGCAACGGCGTTGTATTTGAAATTTCAAGAGTAACGTATCCTTCCCATTCCGGTTCAAAAGGGGTCACATTCACTATTATACCGCATCTCGCATAAGTAGATTTGCCGAGACAGATAGTGACCACATTTCTTGGTATTTTAAAATATTCAACAGACCTTCCAAGAGCAAAAGAGTTAGGAGGCACAATACATTCTTCGGTGGTTATGTCAACAAATGACTTTGTATCGAAATTTTTAGGGTCAACTATCGTAGTGTTAATATTGGTAAAAATTTTAAATTCGTTAGATATCCGCAAATCATATCCAAATGATGAAACACCGTAAGATATAACCCCATTTCTAACCTGTGTATTAGCGAAAGGCGTTATCATATCATACTCTTTAGCCATTTTCTCAATCCAGATATCGTTCTTAATCATTATAAGAATAACCACCAATTTAAATTTGTAAAAATATTAAATTAACTTTAAATTAAATTAAATTTTAAGATAGTATCGATAATTTCATCTGGGTCATCTTTTATCTGCAAAATATCCATATCCGAAGGCGAGATATAGCCTTTTTTAAGGGTAGTGCTTTTAATCCAATCTATAAGTCCATTCCAGTAATCAGAGCCATATAATATGACAGGAAAAGGTTTTGTTTTTTTGGTTTGAATTAATTCAACCGTTTCAAAAAGTTCATCCAATGTGCCGAATCCGCCCGGCATCATTATATAAGCTGAAGCATACCTGACAAGCATAACTTTTCTGACAAAAAAATAACGAAACTCAAGTGTAAAATCAGCGTATTTATTGATGTTCTGTTCTTTAGGAAGTTTAATATTAAGACCTACGGAATTGACCTGAAGGTCAAACTCATCTTTAGCCTCTCTGCACCCTCTGTTTGCAGCTTCCATTACCCCCGGACCGCCGCCGGATATTATAGAATAACCTTTTAACGCCAAACCCTTAGCTATTTTTTTTGTATTTTTGTAGACATCGCTATTTTCACCAACCCTGGCGCTTCCATAAATAGTAACAGCCGGGCAAACCGAGGGAAGAACATCGAACCCATCTACAAATTCGCCCATAATTCTAAATAGCCGCCATGGTTCTTCTTTATTCAGAGAATTAAGTTCATAATTATAATTTTTAGCATTTTCTTTTATTATAGACATGATACCGCTTTTATTTATTATGATTAAATTATATTATATTATGCCGCCGGTTAATTTTATACTGATTGCGTGCTTGACATACCCCCCCCCATGCCTAAAGGTATAAACGAAAGGTATAAACGCATGTCGTTTATGGGATGAACTTCGCTCATCTTCGAGTCTGGTATCGACGGCAGTTGCCCGCATAGCAGGTTTTCACTGCCTACTCCAAGAGAAGACGTCCCTTCTCTTAAAACTTTAAAGCCTTCCGTAAAGATGCACCGAATGTGAAAAGATAATAGACAACTACTAATATTATACTTATGCGCCCAAAAACGGTAATAGGACACATGTCAATAAAAATAACCGGCAGCTGCCTGAAAAACAGGTCTTATGCTGCCATTTTGAGAAAATACCGCTATAATAACCTTATTAATTTATCTTATTTTATTTTTATTATATGCAAATATTTTTAAATAATTAATTAAAAATATCTGACAAATAATAATAATCATACAAACTTAATTAAAATTTAAAATCAGTTTTGCCTGATTAATTTAATTTCATCTTTAATTATTGTCTGCAAATATTATTAATTAATTAAAAATATCTGACAAATAATAATAATCATACAAACTTAATTAAAATTTAAAATCAGTTTTATCGGGATGAATTTTTTTTGCTTTTGCTTCGAGCTGCTCCTTAGTTTCTTTACGATTTTCGTCAGGAATACAGCAATCAACGGGGCACACCGAAGCACACTGCGGAGAATCATAAAAACCGTAGCATTCAGTGCAAAGTTCAGGATCTATGATATACACATCCCCTTCTGCTATTGCGTTATTTGGACATTCCGGGATACAAACACCGCATGCGATACATTCATCCGTAATAATTATAGCCATTTAAAACCTCCATAGTAATTTTAATTTTAATTTTAAGTTTTACTTTTAAAAAAAAACGGTATAATGCAAGATATAATCCGAACATTTGATATTAATTATAGCAAATAATTTAGATGAATTAAATAAAAAAAATATAATTTGTAAATATATGTACATAAACATAAGTACAAATATAACTACACAAATATAAGTACATAATATAATATGTACTTAAACATGAGTACAAATATAACTGCATAAATATAAGTACATATTTTAATTTTTAACTGATTTTACTTCCTATGCCCTTAAATGCCTTAATCCCCAAAAACTTGGAATTTGAACCAAGTTCTTCTTCTATCTGTAAAAGCCTGTTATATTTACATACCCTTTCAGTTCGGGCTGGGGCTCCTGTTTTAATTAATCCTGAATTAACCGCAACAGCTAAATCTGCTATTGTAGTATCTTCAGTCTCTCCTGACCTGTGAGAAATAAGCGCGGTCATATTGTTTTTCTGTGTTAATTGAATGGCATCCATTGTTTCAGACAACGTTCCTATCTGGTTAAGTTTTATTAATACCGAGTTTATGGCATGGGCATCGATTGCTTTGGTTATGCGTGCCATATTTGTAACCGTTAAATCATCGCCGACTATTTGTATTTTATCTCCGAGTTCTTTTATTAGCATACTAAAACCGTTAAAATCATCCTGCGCTAAGCCGTCTTCAATTGATATTATCGGAAATTTTTCAACAAACCCTGCATACATATCTACCATCTCAGCAGAATCCAGGACAGTTTCTCTTCCTGCTTCCTTAAGAGTATATTTACCGTTTGAATAAAATTCGCTGGCCGCAGGGTCCAGCGCAATAAATATGTCTTTTCCGGGGGTATAATGCGCTTTTTCTATGGCTTCCAGTATAAGAAGTATAGCTTCCGCATTATTTTGCAATTCCGGTGCAAATCCGCCTTCATCTCCGACACTGGTCGGCATTTTTCTTTCATCTAAAACTTTCTTTAATTTTTGATAAACTTCCGCACCCATACGAAGAGCTTCGTCAAAATATTTTGCTCCGGCAGGAACTATCATAAATTCCTGAAAATCAAGCAAATTATTAGCATGTTTTCCGCCGTTAATTATATTCATCATAGGAACCGGCAATATATGAGCATTTACACCGCCTATATACTTGTATAAAGGTATCTCTAATTCTTGAGCGGAAGCAATTGCAACAGCAAGAGAAACGCCGAGTATTGCATTGGCTCCAAGATTTGATTTATTTGGGGTACCGTCAAGATTTATCATTATATCATCAACAAGTCTTTGATTATAGCTATCTATACCGGATAACGATTTGGATATTATATCGTTAACGTTTTCTACGGCAGAATGCACAGATTTACCAAAATATGAAGAATTATCGTTGTCTCTTTTTTCATAAGCTTCATATTCTCCGGTAGATGCCCCTGACGGCACGCACGCTATGCCGGATATTCCGCTCTCTAAAGAAACTTTTACACTGATTGTGGGATTGCCTCTGGAATCTAAAATTTGCCTTGCTTTAATTTCTGCAATTTCGCTCATAGTTATCACCTCTTTTTTATCTTTATTATTTTATCTCTATTCTATTTTTATTCTATCTTTAATTCTATCTTTATGTTATCTTTATCTTATCTTTATGTTATCTTATTTATTTCATTTATAGCCTTTTCTATTAGCAATACAGTTCTCTTTTTTTCGGCAGATTCTGCATAAATTCTCAAAACAGGCTCTGTGCCCGAAGTTCTTATTAAAAGCCACGAATTATCGGTATATTCAAATTTATAACCGTCAATCAAATTAATTGCGGCAATTTTTTCTTTAAACGGTATGTTAAAGTTATTATTTTTCAAAATTTTTATTAATTTTTCTTTAATATTGTTGTCAATGTGAATATCTAATCTTTTGTATTCTAATGGATATTCTTTGTCGTAAATATCATTCAATAATTCATTTAAATTTTTTTCACGTACCAGCATAATTTTTAAGAGCATTAAAGAATTAAAGACTCCATCTCTTTCCGGTATATGCAATTTTATTCCTATGCCTCCAGATTCTTCCCCGCCTATAAGAATATTATTTTTCGGGTTTATCATAAGATTAGCTATGTTTTTAAATCCGATAGGGACTTCATGTAATCTTACTTTATATTTGCCGCATAAATAATCAATCGTTTTTGATACAGACACAGTTTTTACAACTTCTCCCTTAAATCCTTCTTCTAATAAATAGTTCAATAATATAGAAAATATTTTATGAGAATCTATAAAATTTCCTTTATAGTCAACGGCGCCTATCCTATCAGCATCCCCATCCGTTGCAAAACCCACTGCAAATTTATTGTCTGCCCCTGCTTTTTTTACTGTCCTCGAAAGTTTTTTTAAATTAAATTCTATAGGTTCAGGATTGATTCCGGGAAAGTTCGGATTAATTGAATTATTTATAACTCTATGTCTTATAGAAAATTTTTTCAATGCGTCGGATATATAACCGATGCCTGCTCCATACATAGGGTCTATGACGACAAATATATTTTTTGAAATAGGACTGTTAACGGCTCCTATGTCAATTATTTTTATGATATGGTCTAAATATTTTTTTTTAAAATCAGTTTTTATTAATTCTCCTGATTTAGCATTATCGCTAAAATAAGCATGCGGCAGCCGTTCTTTATCCGATAAAATACAATTGGCTATCTCTTCAATTTTTTTTACGTCCGATTCCAACATTGAACCGCCGTAATTATTTTTAAATTTAATACCGTTATACATAAATGCATTGTGACTGGCAGTAATCATAATACCGCACTCACATAAATTATTTTTTACCGAATAAGATAATACTGGGGAAGGACAAAAAAAATCGGACACTAAAACATTAAACCCCATTTTTACAAGGTTTTTAGCGCATGATAAAGCAAATTCTTTAGATAAAAAACGAGTATCGTAGCCTATTGCAATAGACGGAATGTCAATATCGCTGAATGTTGCAGCTGAGGAAGCATTACGAGCGATACTGCGAGATAAAATGTTTTTTTTGCTGTTTATACCATTTTTTTCGTTTAGGCTGTTGTTTTTTTCTATGGCGCTGCAGCTGTAACTGTTGCCTTCGGAATTAATATCTGATTTAATATCTGGTTTGTTTTTTGATTTATTTTTTTTCAGTAAATATAATCCTAACGCTGAAGAAATAATACTTATTTTATTAAAATCAAAATTTTCAGCCATAATACCTCTAAAACCATCGGTTCCAAAATTGATTTTAATATGTTCGTTTTCTATAAGGTCAGAAATATTAGAAAATTCCAAATTATCCATCATTATTTATAAAATTATTTTCTCCTATTATTATAATTTTATACAAAAAAATCAAGATTTTTTTTATTTAACTATTATTATTGTGTCTATTATGTCGTCTTGGTATATACGAAGAATAAGTATATTTAAAATATTTACAGGATTTCGGGCAGGCAAAAAGATGTAAACAAAGTCAAGCATTGAACGTTATTTCAATATGTATATTCCGCATCAAACTGGACACAGTTTCCGTTTTTAACTGGACACACATTACGGAAATTATTGGACACCCTTTTCGTAACTAATTTAATATTTATTTAATAAAAAGTAAAGATTTTTTTGGTGGGATAAAATAGTTAAAAAGCCTTTGTCAATTTCTTTATTATTTGAAATCAAATATGCCTTAAGACACTTTTCTACCGCTTGCTGCATATGGTAACATACTAGGGTTCTAAATTCCTCAGGATTATTTTCAAAAAGCAGCTTGCCGCCCCTAATATCCTCATCGGCATATTTAAGCCATTCTTTTACGACTTTTTCATTCATATACTCAACCCGTATTTAAGCGCGTAATAAGTTATATTTCCTACATTATTATTTTCCTTAATCTCATTCAAAGAGCTTATAAATATATCGCTATCTATATCTAATTTTGCCATTATTCTTTTTATTTTCGTAATTATATTGTCCCTATCGCTGTACGAAATATTCTGATTGATCATCACAAAAAAATCATAATCGCTGTTTTCCTTGAAATCCCCTCTCGCCCTGGAGCCGAACAGTATTATCCTGCCCACCTTGTAACCGGCCTTTTCGACTTCCTCGGTGATTATTTGCTTTGCGGCATTTAATATATTTTTGGCGTTGTTGTTATAATTTATTGCATTCTCATTCATATGGCACAATGCCTAAATTTTCTACCTATCCGTTTTTATTTTATGTATGTATTTATTGTATATTAAAATATCTTTATTATCAAGCCGCCGTAAACGATAACGCCGCAAGCGGCAAGCCTTAAGAATCTTCTTTTGAAGTTCCGAAAACTATTTCCTTGCTTATTACCTGGAATTTTGGGGCAGGCTCCCTTACCGTTAGAATAACAATTCCCTTTATTTTTAAATTATCTGGGCTTTCATTTAAGGGGTCGAATAAAAAAGGCTCTATCTTTGTATCTCCGGCAATACAGCAAATAATCGAGGACTCCGTGTCGGATTTAATATCGGTGTAATATTTTACTTTTTTAATCTTTCTCATAAAAGTTCTTTTTTTATCGGCCAATACAACGATATCGTCATTCTGCAGGCTGTCCGCTTTATAACCGTCAAGATATTTTATTATTACGGTATCCCCTTTCTCTATCGAGGGCTCGGTTAAAAATTTCATTGAATTATCCGGCATAACGATTGCGTATTTTTCCGGTATATTTTCTATTGATTTAAAAAATTCCAAAAGTTCTTCATTGTCTGTCCAAATCGTGGGTATTCCTCGATGATTATATATTAAAGCTTCAAGTTCGTCTTTGCGCTTGATAATATTATCGGAAATAAGTATTGCGTTAGAACTATTTATATCAAAATCCGATTTCCTGAATTCAATAATACGCTCTATAGATTCACTGATATTTTTTCCTTCTTCGGCAATCATAAGGATACCGAAAATGACTTCTATAATTTTTTTAGTCGGTTTTTTTCGAAATGTTTCTAATTGCGCTATTAATCCTGTGCTTACTCCCGTCTTTTTTGCCAATGCGCTTTGGCTTAAATTTCTGGCGTGCCTTAATCTTTTCATTTCAGTAATTAAGATGATCTCGTCTTTACTTAATTCAATAGATTTTTTAAATGATTTTAATTTCATAATAAAATTTTAATTTTATTTAATTATATCAAACTTGAACGAAGTAATAAAAATTTATTGACATAAATTTTAAATATATTATATCATAGTAATAAACAGGTAAGCAATATTTTACTAAAACTAAATTAAGTGTATAATTAACTTATACATATATTTAATGCGGTAAGTAATAAGGTAAGTATTTATAAATAAATTATCGGGAAACCATGCAATCTCCATTTATCACAGTTAAGGAAGCAGCGGAATTCTTACGGCTCAAAGAAATCACCGTAAGGCATCATGTATCCAAATGCGTTATTCCGTTTTACAAGGTAAATGGAAAAGTTTTATTTAAAATTTCCGAATTGGAAGAATTTATGGCATGCAACAGACATGCTTCCCATGCCGAAGAATTTAATAAATCAATGAAAGCAGTTGTAAGAGCTATAAATAAATAAAATATTTGAATATAATTTTTCTGCACATATATTAGCTCGAACGTGCAATATATGTTAATTGTTAATAATGCAATTTTAGTGCCAGACCGGTCTATACGTACTATACCCTTTATTTATAGGAAACAGGGCGTAAATGATCCGCGGAAGCGTTCTTTGTTAATATTGAAGAAAAAACTAAAAACAAGCTTATAAACAGGGCTTTCTTAAGCATACTGCCTCCTCCATTTTCCTGATAACTTTATCATTTTTTAAATACTCCATCTGTCCTTGTAACCAAAAATATATTTTAACTGCGCAATATATTAATTTAGCGCCTTTAAAACCCAGCGCTCATAACTATATCCTCGAACAGCCCCTTCCCGTATGCACCGTAAGGCATGTGCCTTAACCTCCACCCCAGAGCGAACCTTAAGTCGAAATGCCCTCCTATTACGGTATGGAGGCTTACCCCCGCGCTCTCCAATACGGCGGTGTCCGGCAGGCCGGTAACGGCGGACACGTTATCCACGGAAGAAAGGTCTGCGTAATCCCAGAACAGCCCGAACCTCACCGGAATAGCATTACTGCCGGTTAAACGCAATGCGGAAACTATGTTGACGGGAGGGAGCTTAAACTCTTCGTTTAACATTACTCCGCGGGAGCCGGTCGCCGTATCGGGAGAGTATCCAGGAGCGGAATAAATCCCTCCTGCGGCCATCTGTTCGGAATAAAGGAGGTTGTGGTTGGCCGCCTGGAAATCTACTCCGGAGGCTATCTGCGTCCCTAAGGGCATATACTGGGTTCTTGAGATATTTATATTGTCGTATATGTAATTACTGCTCGTTCCGGCATATATGCTATTAAAAGAAGCCGTGGAATTATCCGCATTAAATCCTCCGGGGCTTAAAACGAAACGGTTATTTAATGATGTTATGCCGTAAGGGTCGGATTCGGTTATATCGTAGAATACGGGGAACTGGTCTATCTGGGCTGTCCCCTGGAATACCTGCAGCCCTCCGAAGGCAAGGTTGTCGTTGGTGGTCTTAAAGTCGTATCCTATTCCTATAGTCTGGTTAAAGGAAACTTTGCCGGTACGGAAAGACGGAAGCTGTTGCTTATAATAAAGGCTGACCTGGGCGTTTCTTCCGAGTTCGGAGAAGTATTGGTTTATATAAGGGGAGGCTGTGGAATAAGAGCCTAATAGTTCTACCCTGCCCTTCCACGGAAACGGTATATCGTAGCTTAAAGAGTTAGAGCGGTATCTCGTATTGAAGCTCTGGGCGAGCTGGTAGGAGAGCATCTGGCCTGAACCGAATACGTTGCCCCAGTTAAAGCCTGCGTTCCATTCGTTCATACCGAGGGAGGGAATACCCTGGTTGTCGAAGCCAACGTAAACCCTGAAAGGGGTAACGTCTTTAGTCAGTAAATCTATATCCATATAACCCGGAAGCTTGCCGGGGGAAAGAAGGGCGCCTGAACGAAGAAACGGGTTCCTGTTGAGCCAGTTCATGTCCGATAGTAATGCCGAACTTGAAAGGGCATGTCTGAACGGATGCCCGACTGGGATATAATATAATTTTTTGAGAAGTAACGGTTGCCGGATACTTTAATACTTCCTACTTTGTAGGGCATAACTACTATCTGGAGGACTCCGCTTGAGACGTTCTGGGCAGGGGCCGTCACGTCTATAAAGGATATGCCGTTTGATTTATAGAGGGAGCGGACTAAAGATATTATATTGCCTAAACCTTTGAAGGTAAGGGGCTTATTTATATAAGAAGAAATAGAAGTTATAAAAGAGGCGTTATTTAAAACAGGAAGGGATTTAAAATAAAGCCCTTCGCTGTTCAGAACCGAAGGAGAAACCCCGTTTTTGTTAAAGCCTTTGGCGGAAGAAACGAACGCTATGCCCTTTAGGAGCTTAACGGCTATCCGGTTAGACGATACGGGCTTAGGGTGTTTAACCGTTATAGAGGGGGTAAAAGAAGGTGCTTTGGGCTTAACCGGCGCAATATGCGGATAAGGCCCTCCGGTCTGGGCGTAAGCGGGTGAAGAAAAAAGAAAAAGGGCTAAGGAGGCAAAAGCTAAGCCGGTTAAAACGTTCCGGCGGGCTTTTACGCCGTTTGCTCTTTTGCCGTTTACGCCGGTATCCGTGTTAAGTACAATGCTTGAGGTTTTCATTATTTTTTCCTTTTGGGTGTCATTCCCGATTTTTTCTTTTTAGTGTCATTCCCGCATATCTTTGCATGCGTTTATCAAAGCATGTCTTTGATGCAAGCAAAGATGGCGGGAATCTATTGTTTATTATTTGTTATCGTTACTATTTATGAAATAAAATTTACCTGCTATGTCTTCTCTTATGATTTGAGCCGTAAGGTATTCCTAAAATGTTAGATTGATTAAGTCCCTTAAGGTAGATATGCCACCCTGTGTATGGAGCCGGAACGCTCGGAAGTAATCCGCTACCTTCGTATCCGGCCAGCATAGCGTTCAATGCGGAGAGGGAACCGCCTGAGGCGCCGCTTATGCCGCTGGGGGTATTGGCCTGAAGAGCCTGAAATACGGAAGAATAGACGGGATTAATCGTAAGCGTTCCGTTTACGAACGATATTGCGTAATTGGTATCTGCAAGCCCTCCGGGAATTATGGCATAGCTTCCGGCTTTAACGGCTCCCTGGGACGAGCCTGAATAAGTCAGGGCGCCTGAAAGGACGGAAGGAGTTTCTCCGTTAACTAAACCGGAATAAGTTACTCCGTTGCTTCCGGAATAAGGGGTTCCGTCATAGTTATAGGAAAAGTTATTTGCGGTTACCGTAAGGGCAGCCGGGTTAATGGTTAAGGCGCCGTTTACGTAGGTATATGTATAGTTGCCGTCGGTTAATCCCTTTGGGGTAATAACATAAGTTCCGGCGTTAATTGCCCCCTGGGAGGAACCCGAATAAACCGGAGTTCCTAAAGACGATAGAGTGTCAGAACCCTGTAATCCTGTGGCGGTTATGCCGTTACCTCCGGTAAAGGCCGTATCGTTATATGTAAGCGTATCGTTATTTGCCGTTACGGTTAAGGCAGCCGGGTTGATGATGAGATTTCCGTTTACATAGGATATTGTATAGTTGCCGTCGGTTAATCCTCCCGGAATAATGGTATAAGTTCCAGCGTTAATAGCATTCTGGGAGGAGCCGGAATAAACCGGAGTTCCTAAAGACGATAGAGTGTCAGAACCTTTAAGTCCTGAAGCGGTTATACCGTTGCCTCCGGTAAAGGCCGTATCGTTATATGTAAGCGTATCGTTATTTGCGGTTACGGTTAAGGCAGCCGGGTTGATGATGAGATTTCCGTTTACATAGGATATTGTATAGTTGCCGTCGGTTAATCCTCCCGGAATAATGGTATAAGTTCCAGCGTTAATAGCATTCTGGGAGGAGCCGGAATAAGTCAAAGAGCCTGAAAGGACGGAAGGAGTTTCTCCGTTAACTAAACCGGAATAAGTTACTCCGTTACCTCCGGTAAAGGCCGTATCGTTATATGTAAGCGTATCGTTGTTTGCGGTTACCGTAAGGGCAGCCGGATTTATTGTTCCCGTGCCTGTTGCGGAGGTCGGAAGAACATAGTTGGAAAGAAGCGTAGAACCGGTGGCGGTATAGTCGCCTGGCACAAGGGATGCCGTAACCGTTTCCGAACCTGCGTCAGCCGAAGAATAAGTTCCGGAAGGCTGGTTTACCGTTGCGCCCTGTCCTGAGATAAATCCGGTAAGGGAATAATTGGAAGAAGCCAGCGTTGCGGCGGTAGTTCCGTCGTAAGTCTTGGTCGGGTTTCCGGTAATAGCCGCGGTTACGGTAAGGGAAGCCGGGTTTATCGTTCCCGATGCCGTAGTTCCCGCAGTAATAGCATAGTCTCCCGCTATGGAGTTGTTGCCGCTGGAAGTAAAGGTGTTGCCTGAGGTATTGACGGTTAAAGTGCTGCCGTTTACGCCTAAAGCGTTGGGAGAATTAAAGGACTGCGTTACGCCTATCGTATCGCTGTTATAGATTGTGCCGGATGATAATGCAGGAACACCGGAAGAAGAAGAAGTTCCGTTATATGTCTTTGTATCTGTTACTGCGTTGTAGGTTAAAGTTTCCGGGTTAATGGTTAAGGCGCCGTTGACGTAGGTTATGGAATAGTTGTTGTTGGAAAGACCGGTTAAGCCTATACTATACGAACCTGCGTTTTCAGGGGTTACGGAAGTGCCGCTTTGAGAATAAGAATAAGACGGTGTGCCGGTAAGGCTGTCAGAATCGCATAAGCCGGAGGGGCATGCCGTATCGTTTGAACCTGCGGTAACGGTATAACCGGGGGCGCCGGAATAGGCAGAGCCGTTATAAGTCAATGCGGCAGGACTGTTTGCCGTTATGTTAATATCTGCGGGGTTGATGGTTAAGGTTCCGTTGACGTATGATATTATGTAACCCTGCTGATTGGAATAAAGACCGCCTAAGTTGGTAAAATTGTATGTTCCTGCATTAACCGCATTGCTCGGATTAGTATAGGTCAGGGTTCCTGATATATCCGACGTATCGGTCGCAATAGAATATGATGTCGTCGGCGTACCCGTTTGAGCCCTTCCGTTATAGGTTACAGTTGCATCAGCCGAAACCGTTAAGGGCGTCATAAAAGACCTTAAGAGCGGATAGGTGTTTCCGTCGTACTGGAACCAGATGTAAGACGAGGCTAAAGAGGGGTCGGTAGTAATATTGAAGTCTGTAAAGTACGAGGACAGTTTCATATGGGCGTCGGTGAGGCCTGTTCCGCCCGCAGATGAAGATTGTCCGCTCGTCGTGGTGTCCCAGTAAGAATCGGTTATAGTGCCGGTGTTATTATACCCTGCTAAACCGCCTACGGAGTCTAAGACGAAGTCGCTGCCGTAGCCACTACTATATGTGATCGTAACTGAACCGGTCGAGTAGGAGTTCGAGATAGTGCCGGTGTTATTATACCCTGCTAAGCCGCCTACGCGGTCGTTGCCGTATGTGCTATAATCAGTGTTCGTAACCGAACCGGTCGAGTAGGAATTAGAAACAGTGCCAGTGTTATATCCCGCTAAGCCGCCTACGGAGTCGTCGCCGTAGCTATTATCTGTGTTCGTAACCGAACCGGTCGAGTAAGAGTATTCGATAGTGCCGGCGTTATCCCCCGCTAAGCCGCCTACGAAGTCGTAGCCGCCGTGGCTATTATCAGTGTTCGTAACCGAACCGGTCGAGTAGGAATTAGAAACAGTGCCAGTGTTATATCCCGCTAAACCGCCTACGGAGTCGTCGCCGTAGCTATAGCTATTATCTGTGTTCGTAACCGAGCCGGTCGAGTAAGAGTTAGAGATAGTGCCGGTGCTATTATACCCTGCTAAGCCGCCTACGGAGTCGTCGCCGCCGGAGCTATTATCAGTAGTCGTAACCGAGCCGGTCGAGTAGGAATTAGAAACAGTGCCGGTGTTATATCCCGCT
Organism: bacterium; assembly: GCA_021809845.1. Classification (GTDB taxonomy): domain Bacteria; phylum SZUA-79; class SZUA-79; order Acidulodesulfobacterales; family Acidulodesulfobacteraceae; genus Acididesulfobacter. Next base: position 75,134 of record JAJZJW010000002.1, read on the forward strand.
AAACCGCCTACGGAGTCGTTGCCGCCGGAGCTGACTCCGCTTGTGTTCGTAACCGAGCCGGTCGAGTCGGAATTAGAAATAGTGCCGGCGTTATCCCCCGCTAAGCCGCCTACGGAGTCGTAGTCGCCGTAGCTATTATCTGTGTTCGTAACCGAACCGGTCGAGTAGGAGTTCGAGATAATGCTGCCGTTATATCCCGCTAAACCGCCAACGGAGTCGTAGCCGTGGGAGCTATTATCGGTGTTTGTAACCGAACCGGTCAAGTAAGAGTTGGATATAGTGCCGACATTGGCCCCAGCTAAGCCGCCTACGGAGTCGTCGCCGTAGCTATTATCTGTGTTCGTAACCGAACCGGTCGAGTAGGAATTAGAAACAGTGCCGCTGTTATATCCCGCTAAACCGCCTACGAAGTCGTAGCCGCCGTGGCCGGAGCCGCTTATGTTCGTAACCGAGTCGGTCGAATAAGAGTTAGATTTCGAGATAGTGCCGGTGTTATATCCTGCTAAGCCGCCTACGGAGTCGTAGCCTTGGGAGCTGTCGTCAGTGTTCGTAACCGAGCCGAGCGAGTAAGAGTATTCGATAGCGCCGGTGTTATATCCTGCTAAGCCGCCTACGGAGTCGTCGCCGCCGAGGCTATTATCAATATTAATAACCGAGCCGGTCGAGTCGGAATTAGAAATAGTGCCGGTGTTATATCCCGCTAAACCGCCAACGGAGTCGTTGCCGCCGGAGCTGACTCCGCTTGTGTTCGTAACCGAGCCGGTCGAGTAGGAGTTCGAGATAGTGCCGGTGCTATTATACCCTGCTAAGCCGCCTACGGAGTCGTCGCCGCCGGAGCTATTATCAGTAGTCGTAACCGAGCCGGTCGAGTAGGAGTTCGAGATAGTGCCTCCTGAATTTAACCCCGCTAAGCCGCCTACGCTGCCGAAGCCTAAGCTATATTCATCGTAAATAGCTTCGTTCGTAATTCCGATATTTTCTATGGAGCCGCCTGAACCTACCTGTCCAAATAATCCGGCATATTGAAGGTTGGTAGGAGCAGAAGACGAACCTATCGTAAGGCCGGTTATAGTATTGCCGAGACCGTTGAATATTCCGGTAAAACCAGTCTCATCTATGGGGGGAATGCTCGAAGGGGCGATGATGCTTGTCGCAAGGGCGTAGTTACCGCTACTACCCACGCTTGTCCAGAGGTTATTGCCATTTACGAGGGTATAAGTTATTGCGGCACTTGTATAGTCTTGCGTACTTAACGAACCGGTCGGATTGCCTGATGACATTCCCGTAAACTGGATAGAACCGGCAAAACCTCCTCCGGCAGCCCACGGGAAATTAAGCACGCCCGTGTCGGTTGAATAGTCGGAAGTTGCTCCTGCGGTATTATAATCCAGCGCCAGACTTCCTCCCCCGCTTACAGTAATAGTAGAGTTTACGTTAATTGAATTATATGCGGACAAAGTAAGGCTGTTGGTATTGCTCCACCACACCGGGGCGTCTATGTTTATGTCGCCGGTATTCGTATTATACGCGCCGGAAGTTAAGCTTGGGGAAGTGGTCGTGCCGGAAGATGCCGTGGTTATAGTAACGTTGCCGGAACCGAGGGCTGTGTCTATCGTGCTATTATTAGTAGAGTCTATGGTAAAATCCGCAACGGGGTCCAACAGCCATTCTCCTCCGTTAGCGTTCACGGTAATATTACCGAGCTTTAAGTTATCCCCGGAGGTATCTATAAAGCCTTTTCCGTTAATTCCTCCGGCAAGAAGCGTAGCGCCGTAAGACAAGGTCGTAGAGAGGGATTCCGGGAGAGAGGGAAATAAGCCTACTTTAATAACGCCTCCGGTACCGGAGGCGTTAAGTATGGAGTTTGAGTTTATATAGTTATTAAGTCCGTCTATAAGTATGGTTCCGCCTGAGCCGGAAGCTGTTATAGGAGAATTAACGGAGACAGAGCCTTTAGGCGCGGTAAGCCATACCTGGCCGTTAATGGTTTTGGTGCCGGTGGCTTCAATGAGTCCTCCGTTATTACCTGCAAGGGCATAGACGTTACCGCCTGAAGAAGATAGGTAAACGGAGGCGGCTTTAATTACTCCGGAATTCGTTACGTTACCCGGAAGGGAAGAAGGAGATATTAAAATGCCGGACGGTCCGTTTTCGGGGATAAGGACTAAACGTGTGCCGCTTGCCATAGAAGCTGTTCCGGAAGAAGAAACGGTTCCGTTGTTCGTCGTAAATGTGCCTACGAGAACGGTATTGCCGGATGAAACAATAGAGCCGTTATTGGTAACGGAGCCTGTAGCGCCGTAAAAAGAAAGATTGCCGTTTAAGAAATCGGAGTCGGATATGTTTAAGGTAGAGGCTATGAAGTCTCCTCCGGTTATAACTGAACCGGTGGAGGTTATTACTATGCCGTTGGGATTTATAAGATAAAGGGAACCGGTTGCCTTAAGAAGGCCCGCTATGGAAGACATGGAAGAACCCGTTACGCGGTTTAGGGTGGCGCCTGCTCCGTTGTTGAAGAGGACGGAGCCTCCTTTACCTATGGAGAAGCCCTGCCAGTTTATTATGCCTTTAGAAGTATTCTGGTTTATCGTCATAGAGGGACCGGAAGAAGATATTGTGCCGCCTCCGGCGGCAAACGAGCCTCCCGTCGGGAGGACGGGACCTAATGCAAAAGCGGGGCTTACGGTATATATCCGAAATATAAGGCTTGTCAGGATAAGCAGGGATATTGCAAAAACTACGGAATAGTGTTTCGCGTTTGAAGCGCGTTTTTATAATGTTTTTAGACATAATTATTAGTCTCCCTATAATAACGTTTAATAGATAATATGCAGCAGATATAAAAAGGTAATGATTATTGCATTACAGTTTTAATATACCATTAAATTTTTGAATTTTAACAGATTGCTTCGCTTCGCTCGCAATGACAGAAATCTTACCTCGCAATGACTACCTATTCCGTATTATTAAAAGGTATGCAATTTCCGTGCCAGATTTGTTTATTCTGTTTTAACCGGATGGGTTAATGCTTTCTTATATTCATAAAATAACGTTACTTAAGGCAATAAAAATATTTGCCTGAAACTTTTATTGATGAAAATATCTTTATGATGGACTAGAGGTACGTTAAGGGCGGGGCATAAATAGGCAACTATGTTGGCATATTGGGAACATAGGAGTTGGCATTTTGGGAACTTTAGTTGGCGGCGGAGCTAAATAGGCACGGAGGGCGCGGGTTAGTATGGGATGCATGGCGTCGGCAAAATGCTACATTCTATTTTTTTTACTGCATAGTTCCCCACACTTCGTCAACAGCTTTCTTCAACGTATCAGGCACCAAATGGCTATACCGCTTCGTCATTTGCGTCGTCCTATGTCCCAACAGTTCTCCGGTTATATATAAGCTCGTTCCGCCCATTACCATTTTGCTTGCGAAGACATGCCGCAGGTCGTGGATATGAAAGTCTTTAATGCCTGCATTTTTACAGGTGGTCATAAAAGATTTTATAAAATTGCCTAATTTTTTGCCTTCATTATTGAATACATATTCGCAATCCTTATTCTTTTCAATGCCGGATAAAAGCTCCTTGAGCTGATCGTGCACCGGTATATGCCTGTCATATTTAGTCTTCATCTTTAGCTGCGTAAAGCCGTTGGCTTTATAAGCGCATCTAAAGATATCTTTTTGCCTTTATTCTTAGGCATATTCAGTATTTCGAGCCTGCGGGATAATTGGTACTCTTTTATATCATTGGTCGTTATATCGGCAATATTTTTGTCCGCAAAGGCTGGCAGAAAATGTTTTGATGCGACAATCTTCCTGTCTATCGTGTGGGGCATATTAGAATTATTATTCATATATTCCGGGAAAATATTGCCAAACAGCCTTTCTGTTTGATATTTTGCGGGAATATTAAATTTATTTCGGATTAAATCGGAGTGAATTGCGAAGGCTACTTCCTGATCGACGGTTTTGTCCTTAGTCCTGCATGAAAATTGATGGTGTTTGCTATCGATTCTGAACTCGCACCAGAAGATGTTGCCCCGTTTATATATTCTCATCCTTTTTATCCCACAAAATTGTATGCGTTTTTGTATGTAAAATTTACATATTTTTAATAAAAAATAAAGGATTTTTTGAAGGGATAAAAATGCTGTAAAGCTTGTAACTACCAGCCTTTTTATCTGGTGTGTCCGGCGGGATTCGAACCCGCTGCCTCAGGAGTCGGAGTCCTGCGCTCTATCCAGATGAGCTACGGACACAATTTAGAAATTATTGCTGCAATTTGCTATGCTTTTGCTATAAGTAAATCTATAATACAAATCGATTCAGGTACTTTCTTGTTTTATGATATAATTATAATATACTCTAATTTTTTTTAAGAATAATTATAATTATTAACGAATTTTATTATAACATTAAAATAAGATAATAGGATAATGATAAATAATTTTCAAATGGCTATTTTTACAGAAAACATAATAAAGAAACTATCCGATAATGCTATAGTTTTATCCGGTTTTATAGAAAACAATCTGGAAAAAGACCTTAACTCTATTATTAATAACAAATTTAATATAGTTGACTCAGAAGCAGATATGAATGATATTAAAGACAATATTATAACAGAACTTAATAATGAAATTTATAAATTAATTATAAGCGTCATAACAAACAAGGGGTTAAGGCAATCAAAAGACAAAAGTAAGCTATATATTTATGAAAATGTACTTAAATTTGGTCCATTTTGCAATTCGATGCAAAATATTTACACATTAAATCTTTTGATAAAACTTAATATTAAAAATATATCTCAGTATCCCGCCTTAAAAAAACAATCTTATATTCCGGAACTTGCGCTAATGATAAGTTCAATAGTTAAGAATACCATAGATATATTCTATTCATTATTAAATTCTAGCAGCACCAATAACGAATTATACGGTAATAAAATCAATAATAAAACTTATAAACAACAAATACTCAAAAAAACATGGCAGGAGGTAACAAATATTGATTTTATTTGCGATAGAATAATAAAAGACCTTTCAACGTTAGAGGTTCATGCATATGGATATGATGTTAAAAGTCAAATTATATATTATTCATTAATAGTTTCTTATTTGAGAGAGATTGCAATATTCTCGTACAGAATCGTTGAAAATGCTGTATCATAATTTGTTTTTAATAAATTTTAATAAAGTGCATAAATAAAGGCTCTATCACAATTTGTTTTTAATAAATTTTAATAAAGTAAATAAAATTAAATTATGAATGTCTTGTCTATAAATTCCGGGAGTTCTTCTATAAAATTTGCTTATTTTAAGTACATAGAAAAAACAACGCAAATAATCGCCCATAAAAACATTAATGATATTAATTCTATAAATAAAATCAAAAAAAATTACAATTATAATCAAAATAGATATTCATTTGAAAACGACATGGAAATAGAATCGGAACTGCCGATACTGCTTTCGCTTAATAGATTATATGACGGAGAAATAGAAGAAATTGGAACATCTTTTTCTTCTTATTACTATGAACATGTTGACGGCAAGGAAAGCGGCAAAATAAATTTTAAAAATCACCATGATGCATTATTTTTTATAATTAATAAATTAATATACAAACATAAAAATATAAATAAAAATGAAAAAATTGACATAGTAGCACACAGATTTGTACACGGAGGTAATGTTTTTATTAAGCCTCTTATTATTAAACCACTTGCAATTTTGCATAAAAATAACACACATAGAACCAAAAAAAACAGCATTTCTGATCCCATAAGCGTTTCTTGGAATTCGCTAAATAATAAAGAATTAACACGGAACATTGCGCGATCTGCCCAAAAGCTGCAAAACACGGAAGCATCTGAAGCAAATGATAATAATGAACTATATTCAAATTTTCCTGATTTAGAAAAATTAGCCCGACTTAACGAACTTGCACCTCTTCATAACCCCTCAAATTTACTTGGGCTTGAAACCACAATAAAGCTCATCCCTGAGGCAGCCGAAGTCTGCATATTCGACACATCTTTTCATTCTACAATTCCGGACCATGCTTCAATATATCCGCTTCCACTGGAATATTACAAAAAATACAATATAAAAAAATATGGATTTCACGGCATTTCTTATACTTTTATTTCTAATATTCTGAAATTTTCAGGATATAAATTTAAAAAAATGATACTCTGCCATCTTGGAAACGGGGCAAGCATTGCAGCGGTTAAAAATGGTAAATCGGTCGACACGTCAATGGGCTATACACCTTTAGAAGGGCTAATGATGGGGACTAGAACAGGTGATATAGACCCATCTTTATCTTTTATTCTAAAAAATAAATTAAAATTATCAGAAGAAGAGCTGTATAATATTTATAATAAAAAAAGCGGGCTTCTTGGAATTTCTCAAAAAACCTATGATGTAAAAGAACTTTTGAAAAATTCAGATTATAATTCAAAATTGGCAATTAAAATGTTTTGCTATAGGATTATTAAATATATAGGGGCTTACTCCGCTTCGCTAAATGGCATAGATGCATTAATTTTTTCAGGGGGCATAGGTGAAAATTCATCATTTATTAGACAAGAAATATGCAACAATCTTTCGTTCTTAGGTATAAAGCTTAATAGAGCAAAAAATAACGGCGTAACAGAAATTTTCAGCAGCAAATCAAAATTGCAAACATTAAGCATTGAAAGTTCAATAGTAAAAATAAGCTCAGGCAAAATCACAGTTCTCGCGGTTAAAACAGACGAAGAATTAATGATGGCAGAAAATGCATTGAAAATTCTAAAAGTTAAATAAAGTTACATAAAATTAACTCAACTAAATAAAATTAAAAAAAAATAAAAAATAACAAAAAAGGCTAACATATTGGCGGATTAAAAAATGTTAAAAAAGTTAGATGAAATACTTGATAATGCGAGAAAAATAAATCCTAGAAGAACCGCCGTTGTCGGCAGCGCTGACGAGTTAACGCTTTTAGGTGTTAAAGAAGCGGTAGAAGCAGGATTAATAATACCTATACTAATCGGCAACGGTAATCATATAAAAAAAATTGGCGAAAAAATCAAACTGCTTATTGAAAAAGAAAATATTGAAATTATAAATTCGGAAACCGACGAATATTCTGCAAAAATTGCATGCGAGCTTGCTAAAAATAAGAAAATAGACATAATTATGAAAGGACATATTCACACGGATATATTAATGCATGCCGTAATATCCGCAGAAAATGGGCTTAGAACCAATAGACTTATAAGCCATCTCTTTTTAATGGAAATAAAAACATACAAAAAACTGTTGATAATAACAGATGCCGCAATTAACATAAATCCTAATGTTTCTGAAAAAGCGCAAATACTTCAAAATGCGATTGATTTTGCAATTATTTTGGGCATTAAAATTCCTAAAGCGGCTGTTTTATCCGCAACCGAAGAAATTAATCCTAAAATGCAATCAACTATAGACGCGGCATTACTCAGCAAAATGGCTGAAAGGGGCCAGATTAAAAACGGAATAGTAGATGGCCCCCTTGCTTTTGACAATGTTATATCAAAAGAAGCGGCTTTAGAAAAAGGCATAAAAAGTCCGGTATCTGGCGATGCAGATATTATTCTTGTGCCAAATATAGAATCAGGAAATATTTTATTTAAGGATTTGGAATACCTTGCAGGAGCTACCGTCGCAGGAATTGTGGTCGGAGCAGCCGTTCCGGTTATATTGACTTCAAGATCCGATCCTCCAAAAGCCAGATTGTATTCCGCCGCTATGGCAATTATAGCTTCGAATGATTATAAATCTTTCTTAAATTATCATTTATTTTAACAGCCCGCTAATTAGATTAATTAGTTAATTGGTTAATTAAGGACAGTTAATTAAGATAAGTTTGTTTAACATTAATAACATTTTAACAAATTAAATTAATATATGCTCATATAAAGTATCATGAACATCATACCAGAACAAGTTAATTAGGATTAATTTTTTTCAGGCACTTTAGTTAATGCCACTGGTACTGGACAGCTAATTAGGTACAAGTTGATTAGGATTAATTAGGGATTGAACACTATTTTCTGAGCGTTCTAATTTAATTGTGGACAGACACTATTTTCTCAGCATTATGATGATTATGACTCTATTTTGAATTTAAAACTAACCATTTATTTATTATATTATTTATATAAGAGTTATTTATTATATTATTTATATAACAGCATAATTTATGATAAAATTACAAAACAAGAAAATGTTATACAAAAAATTACTATAATGTTATAATAATTATGTTATACAAAAAATTACTAATTGGTTTATATCAACTTATTAATAGTTAATCATACTAGTATCTTTGGAGGACCGTAATATATTATGAAAAGCGATTTTGCAAGAAATAATAGTATTATTAAAAAAAATAGTATCTTATATACTAATAAACATGCCAATAAACTCACCAATACTATATTGCAAAGCGGGGTAATAATTGTATTTACAATTATAGCTATATTTTTTCTTGCCGTTTCTTTTGTTCAGCATAATTTTACGCTGTCTGTTGCAATAGTTATCATTTCTGTTGCATATTATGCCGGTATTTTTATCACTAATAAGATAACTGAAACAAAGGCAAATAAAATTAATAATTTTTTAAATGATTTTTTAACCGAGAATAAAGATTTAAGAAAACGGCTGCCTTACGTTGATTTATATAATATAGACAGTGAAATCAACAATTTGTTTGATTATCTTTATAATACATTTCAAAATGCCCTTGATTCCACAAATATTGTTGCAGTCGATGCAAATACTGAAAGCGCCTCTATGGACAAAATATACAAAGAAAATGAGTCTCTATCAGGACAAGTTGCTTCTATATCCAGCGCAATTGATGAAATCAGTGCGTCCCATAAAGAAATGACAAAAAGTGCCAAAGATTCACAAAAATCTTCTAAAATGTCCCTTGAAAGAGCAAATAAAGGGAATGTAATGATAGAAAATATTATAACCGAAATAAGAACGGTATCAAATTCTATCGAGAACCTTAACATTACTATGACTAAACTTGATAAAAGTTCAAAAGAGATAGGCGACGTTATTTCATTAATAAGTGATATAGCAGACCAGACCAATCTGCTGGCATTAAATGCTGCAATAGAGGCTGCAAGAGCTGGAGAACAAGGCAGGGGCTTTGCCGTGGTTGCGGATGAAGTTAAAAAATTAGCTGAAAGAACTAGTAAGTCAACCTCTGACACGAGAAAAATAATAGAAAGTCTGTTTCAGGAAACTTCAAAAACCGTTCAAGCTATTAAAGATGTGGTAGAAAACGTTGAAAAAATAAGTTCCGAATCCATGCAGGCGGAAGAATTATTTAATAACATAATGAAAGCTGCAAGCGAAGAAAAAAATAGTATTGATTTAATATCTTCCTCTGCGGAGCAATTAGAAATTGCCGTAACTGAAGTGGAAAAAAATCTTGCGGTAGTTCAAAAGGTCTCTGCAAACACGACAGAGGCAGCGAAAAAATCAAAAATAATAAGTTCATCGTTAGCTAAATCGTCTAATTCATTAAAAATTGAACTATGCTCCTTAAAATTAGACCTTTTTGGCATAGTTCCATTAGAAAGCGCGGGAGTTATGAAAAAAAAATTCGAGCCGTTAATAACTTATTTAAACAAAGCGCTAAAATTACATTACAGCAGTCTAGTAGCAGTCACATATGAAGATTCTATTGAAGAATTAGGCATAAATAAAGTATCTTTTGCATATATGACGCCCTCAACATATTTAGAAGCAAGAAAGAAGTATAAAATAGAACCTCTTGCATACGCGGTAAAAAATGGCTCCCCCACTTACAGAAGTGTTTTTGTCGCACCAATAAATTCTAATATAAATTCTTTGCAGGATTTAAATTCAAAGAAGATAGCATTCGGCTCTAAAATGTCGACAGGCTCTTCGCTTATTCCAAAAGCTATGCTTAAAGCGGCGGGGATCGAACTTATGTCCCTTGCCGCTTATGACTATCTTGGTTCTCATGACAATGTAGCAAACGCTATAATAGAAGGGGAATACGATGCAGGAGCATTGATGGATTCCGCAGCGGAAGATTTTAAGGGTTCTTTAAAAATTATAGCTTATTCAGACCCTATACCTCAATTTCCGATCTGCGCCGCTGCCGGTATCGATGAATCTTTGAAATTAAAAGTTAAGGATGCTATTTTAAATATTAAAGATAAAGCTATACTGCAAGCTATTGATAAGGGCTATACCGCATTCATCGAAGCAAATAATAGTGATTTTGAACCAATAAAGAAGTGTATCTGATTTATTTATTATCCTACTCTCGCTTGAATTTGCGGGGTAGGAGTTTTATTTTATAAAAATATGAAATAACGAAAAAATATCCGGATTTATTCCAACTCTTACTTCCGCTTCACCCCTAAAGGATTTCTTTGTTATATAAAATTAGCTTTCTAATTTATATATTTCCAATTAAATAACGCCTTTAAATGTTTTTACGACGTAGTCTGCGCTCTTTTTTCGCCATATAAACGCATATCTTTGCGGAATGTTGCGAGAAGTGCTTATTTACTGCGGTTTTGAATGGTGCGTCCAGCAGGATTCGAACCTGCGACCCACAGCTTAGAAGGCTGTTGCTCTATCCATCTGAGCTATGAACGCACATCGTTACTTTAATTTAAAGTAAACAATATTCTACTATTAAAATTATTTATTGTCAATAAAATATCTGCATCTTAGCCGAAAAATGTAAATCAACTTGTTGATATTACATAATTTCAGCCAAAATTGAAACAAATTGTTAACAAAAGTTTAATAATTTTGAATCATTTGTTTCATAAAACCGTAAAAATAAAATTATAAAATAATTTTTAACAAATTAAAAAATAATATAAAAGTAAACGCAAATAAAATTAATATTTTTATATCTCATAAAAATTCAATAATTTTTTGCAATAATTTTTTTAAATAGGAATATACTTCTGTATGCAAGAGACAAATATAAATTTTAATATAACCAGTGGCAAAGGCTTTACTTTAATAGAACTCATCATTGCTATGCTTATCATTGCAATTTTAACATCGGGCGGGTTATACGTATATTCAGGTTTAATTTCATCATCAAAAGTAACGGCAACCATAAAAAATATTACTATACTGGAAACTGCTGCAAATTCATATGCTGATATCAATGGAGGAAGTTATAAAACAATAGAGCCCTCAGAAATGCAGGCTGATAATTTAATACCATCATCATGGAACATAAGTGGAAACTGGACATATCCGATAAATACCGACGGGTTAATTAAAAAGTACTTTATAGGTCAAAATATTTGGGGCACTTCAGGAAACTATGTAATTGGCATATATGCACCGTCTATTACTAATTTACAAGCCTTAACCATCTGTAAGGCATTAGAAAATTCAATTAGCGCAATCGGTTTCAACGGTAACAGCTATAATTTACCGCAGTATAGATGCTCAATCGTTGTGCCTGACAATAATGAATTGCTGTCTTCTTCTTCGCAATCCGAGATATTTTTTGGATTTAATTAAACATTATTAATATTATTATTATTTGGATTATTATTATTTGGCTATATCCCATAAAAGATATCAAATTATCATTTATTGTCATTTATTGTCATTTATACATTATTAATATTAATCATTGAAAAATCGTTAAATTAACTTTCAGAGTCACTCGAATTAACAAATTATGAAATTAAAAAAAATAAAAAGTTCGGTCATAAACTTAGAGTATCGGAAATTTTTAAAGTTGTTTACATGGATTTTGTGTATTGCCGCAACGGTGTCCGGTTGTGCTTACAATAACAACGCAATTAATAAAAATTTGACCAAAACTCAGGCAAATAAATTAAACGGCATAATGTTTTCAATTCTCAATATTCCAGCGTTAAATATTGCGAGTGCAACTGAAAATATAAAATACAAAAAACATAAAGTCTTATATATACCAAAAACTATGCTCGGCATAAGCAAAATAAATAAAGCTATAACCGCCAAATTAAAACATAGTAAAAAATTAGATGCCGCAACATTAAAAAATAAAAATATGTATAAAACAGACCTAAAACAAAATAAACTGCCCAAAACAAAACAGGCATTAAAAACAATTCAGGTAAGTCCTGCAAGACCATATACACTTACAAAAAATAATAATACTATTTATTTAAAAATAAGCACAAAGAAGAAAATGATAATACATAAAAAAATTATCGTCGACCATCTCAGCATAACTATTCGGGGATTTAGATATATAAACGGCTATGAAATAGTTTTTATAAGTTTAACGAATAACGGCAATACAAAGTTCATAAATTTAAATTTTAAATATTCCAATGCCGGTAATTCATTCAGAATAAAAAAATGGGAGATTATCAAAAATCTAACGGTTGCCAACAAGTACAAAAAAGGAGTGATTTTTTGGCTAAATTTTTAACGTCTCTTGTAATATTAAGCGCAGGTATATTTATATTTATATTTACATTTATATGCTTGAATATACTGGGCCCGACTATTCCGAATATTTACGGCTACTCCTATTCTTATAAAGAGGTGGTAAAAACAATCTTTAGCGCTTCAAAAGATTTCAACGTTCCAAGCGCGTTAGTTTTATCAATAATAAAAGAAGAATCCGATTTTAACGTAAATGCGTTATCAAACAAAGGTGCGATTGGACTTATGCAGTTAATGCCCCAAACAGCAAAAAGTATCGGCGTTAATCCTTACAATCCATTGCAAAATATAATAGGCGGCATTTACTATCTAAAATACTGCTTAAATTTAAAAAAGGGGAATATTGTTTTGTCATTGGCATGTTACAACGCCGGACCAAATGGCGGTATGCCTTACTCTACATACAAATATATTAAAAAAATAGCCGAATATTATCAAATGTTATCAAAATAAAATTATTTAAATCGGTCTTGGCTAATTATGTTTATTAAAAAATTAATAATGATTTCACTATTTATTGCATTTGCAGTCAAAAATTCGCAAGCCCTGAACCTTCCTGCAATAAAAATCGGATATGCTAAACCGAATATATATAAAATTAAAAAAATATCCCATGCTTTACAAAAAAAAATATCCTTAAAAGGCAGATTGTCGCTGGGTTCTATTTTTTATATGCTTTCCTTGGACACACATATTAATTTCAATTATTCCAAAAATATAAATACACATAAAAAAATGACATTGGTTTTTAATAATGAGCCTTTATATAAAATTCTTTCAGTAATTTTGCATAACTATGAATATCATTACAATAAACATTTAAAAAAAATAACGATTCATGCTTATATAAATAAAACTTACAGATTTTCTATAACAGCGCTTACAAATAAAGTGGATTTTTCGGTCGGCTCCGTCTCAACTTCGACTGCGTCCGATAATTCACAAACTGCCGCTGCAACAAACAGTGCCTCGACAGAAACAATGTCCCCTGCAAATTCTATAACAGGCAGTCAGACTTCGACAAATCCTGCCGGAATGATGTCTGATACAATGAGTACCCCATTTAAGTCTTTTTATAATGTGCTTATGGCTAATCTAAAAAAAATCTTTAAAAACTCAAAAAAATCTTATTATAACATTGTCCCAAATTATGGTCTTTTAACTGTCCACGCTACCAAAAAAAGAATCAGACAAGTCGCTTTATTAGTTAATGAACTTAAAAAGTTATCAACAAAAAAAATTGTTCTGACAGTTAAGATACTAGAAATTCAGCTTAATAACCAATATCAGTTCGGCATAAATATAAATGAATTGTTTAAAGATGTCATGCGCAGCAATACATTAGGAATATCCAATGTAAATTTTTCATTAAACTCAGGGACTCAGGCAGGTTTAAATAATTCCGGCGATTACTTATCGTTTACCGGCAACAACTCAAATCAGGCAGTTATAAATGCGCTGCAAACTTACGGAAAAGTCAAACTTGTCAATTCGGCAGTATTGTCGGTTTTGAATGGTCAAACAAGGGTTATATCTTCGGGAAGCGTAATACCGTATGAATCCGGTGTGCAAGTGGAATCGTTAGGTCTTTCGAATTCAACACTATCATATCCCCAAATATCCGAAGTGCAAACCGGGTTATCTATTTCTTTTACGCCGTTGGTTAAAAATAATAAAGTTTATGCAACTATAGCCGTAGTGGACAACAATATCGACGGATATTCCTCTTTTAGTTCTAACGGCAATAATTTTAACATTCCTAACATAAATACGAAAACAATGATTGATACGTTTGCAGTAAAATCAAACACATCGGTGCTGCTGGGAGGACTTACCACCGATTCGGCAAGTACCGATAAATACGGTATTCCTATATTAGACAGTATTCCGGTTATCGGTTATTTATTTAGCGGAATAAACAATACAAAAACAAAAACGGAAATTTATATTCTGCTAAAACCTAAAATTATTAAATAAGAGCATCATTAAAATAAAAAAATTAAAACGTAGGGGGGGTTATGAAAGATTTTCAAAACAGACTGTCACACGGCAATTATGGCTTTACGATGATGGAACTTATAGTAGCCATGATAATTATATCAATACTCACATCCGGCGGCTTATATATCTATTCAAAATATATGGGCATATCCAGAGTAACAGCTGCAATAAACCAAATAAGCTCAATGAAAGCCTCAGTATTAAATTATATGAGTCAAAACCAAGGCAGCATCTCAAATATATCCGTAACAAATATGATAAATAGCGGTGTATTAGGAAAATCATGGACGGCGTCTGCAGGATTCGCACCGGGAACAGCATGCCCAACTAATACGGCTATAATATATCATTGCGACCCATGGAACGGTGCAATAACTGTGGGGCAAGACTCAACTATTTCGAATGTTTACACAATAAATTTTGGGCTTGTACCCGAAAATGATGCTTATAAAATGGCTCAGGATTTGTTTAATTCAGTTGATAATAGTGATTCAGGATTAGGAAGCGGCATAATATTTAACGGTAGTGCTTTAACGCCGAATGATAAGTTAGCTGCAACATCTAATACAACAGGAACCCTAACTTTATATTTTAAGGTTTAATTTTATAAATGTATGTCGGAAATAAAATATATTGCAGAAATATATATAAAAGCCAATTGATTACTTTAGAGTTATTTTATACTTATTTTATGTTTGTTTAAGGTGTCATTATGAACGATTTAACACGCGGACAAAGACCGGCTAAACTTGGCGAAATATTAATAAGCAACGGCTGTTTAAACGAAAAACAGCTTAATGAAGCCATTTTAATACAGTCAAAATCTCAAAAATTATTGGGACAGATAATAACCGATTTAAGATATGTTAATGAAGATATTATTGTAAAAGCTATATCAAAACAGCTGGGAATAGACTATATAAAAGCTATACCGGATGATTTTGCGGTTTCGTTTGATTTTCTGCCAAAAGAATACTGCACGGTAAATAATTGCCTTATACTTAAAAAAATTAGTCAATTTAACATTATTCCTGCTAATTCGCAAGTTATACTTATAGTAAATATATTTAATATCAATATTTATAAAGATTTATCTGCATTGGCAGAAATAACAAATATATATATTGCGACATCAGAATTTATCCTGAAAAATTTAGGCTATTTAATAGAAGAACAGACCGACCCGGAGAAATACCTAAAAAATATCATAGATATGGCTGCATCTAAAGGCGCTTCCGACATACATCTTAATCCTATAGACCGCGAAACAGTATTCTGCCACATGGTAATAAACGGTAATTTAGAAAAACTAAATCCGATTAGCTTAAAATTTTTTAATCAGTTAAAAAATATAATCAAAAATAAAGGCGGAATAACAAGCAATATTAACCCAAAAGATACATTAAGCATGATGTTCGAGCTCGGACAAATTCAAATCAGAACGGAATTTTATCCGGAAAGGGTAAAAGATTTAACAGAAAATCAGCATAAAATAACATTAAGACTTTTGGGATTAAATAAAAGACTTTTAAATCTTACAGATTTAGGTTTTAACAATGAAACGATGGAGCTATTAAGTAAGATAATGCTTTATAATTCAGGACTTATTTTAATCTCTGGACCAACATCGGCAGGCAAATCCACTACGGTGTTTGCCATAATTAAAATGATAGCTGAACAAATGGACAGGTATATTTATACTATAGAAGACCCTGTGGAGATTAATTTATCCAATTCAAACATAGCACAGGGAGAAATTAACGATATTATAACATATGCAAAATCAATTAAAAGTATACTTAGAAGCGCACCGAACGTCATCGTAATCGGCGAGATTCGGGATAAAGAAGTAGCAAAACAGGCTATTATAGCTGCTGAAACCGGACACCTTGTTTTTGCGACCGTACATGCAAGTTCTTCTTTAGGGATAGTAAGACGGCTTGAGAATCTTGGCATAGAAAAAAATATTTTACTGGATTTTGTTAGAATTCTTATGAGTCAAAGACTTTATAATGAATTATGTCATGACTGCAAAGAATATAAAAATATTAGAGAGTATCCGGAAAGATACATAAAAGATAATTTAATAATGGAAGGTCTCAGAAAAAGCGAAACCATAAATTCTGATTTCAAAATTTACGATAAAGGGCATAAGCAATGCAAAACATGCGGTGGCACAGGATATTTGCAGAGAAAAGCTGTTATAGAGATAGTTGATGTCACAGATGATATACGAATTTCTATGTTAAAAGAAAATTCTATTTTTAATATAGAAAGGTCTATAAATTATAAAACGCTGAAGCAAAAAGCTTACGATTTATTAATTAGCGGCACAATAGATATTAATCAATACTATAAAATAGGTTATTAAATATGAAATATATCGGTATAGTTTTAAACAAGGAAGGAAAGACAAGTTGTCTATATATAGAAAGTTCTTCATGGATGCAGGCAAGAACTAAGCTGTTAAATGACGGCTTAGTTGTAAAATATGTATTTCCGGACTTAAAATATATATTTCTGTCTATTCCGCTTGCAAAAAAGATAAAAACTGCGGATTTAGCTTCTTTATTTGAAGAACTTTCGTTTTATTCCGATTCCGGCGGTTTATTGTCTTCTTTAAACAATATGCATAAAGTATATTCGTATGATATAAAAAAGATAAAGAATGAAGACTTTTATAAATATATAAACAGAATTCTTAAAAATTATAAATATAAATCTATAAGTATTTTAATTTCTAAGTTATTATCCGAAACTGAGCGCGGTAAAAATTTTACGGATATTTTTAAAGACCCTGTGCTCGGTTTTTCGGAAGAAGTTATCGCAATTTTAGGCGCTGCAGAAAAAAACGGCGATATAAAAAAAGGGTTTAAAGAAATATCTATTTATTACAATAGTGTTTATTCATATAAGAAAAAATTGAGCAACGCTGCAATTTATCCATCGTTATTAATTTTATTAATGCTCATAGCAATTTTTATATTTATATACTATGTTGCCCCAAGGTTTAAGAACTTTATTGAAAACGCGAAAATACAACCTCCTCTTATTTTAACATTAATGGTCAATATTAAAGCGTATGTTCCTGCAATATTTTTAGCATTTTCAGGACTATTATTAGGGTTTTTTACTTTATTTTTTATAGATTATAAAGGTTTGAAATCCAAAACATATGAAATTATCTCAAAACTTCCTTTTCTGTCGGAAGTTATAAATTCAAGCTACCTTTCTATCCTATTTTATCAGCTATACGTCCTTACAAAAGGAGGAATTACCCTAATTGAATCATTCAGTATAGTTAAAGAAAATACCAAAAATTTATATTGGAAAAAAAATATAGAACTGTTAATAAGTGAATTGAAGTCTGGTCAATCTTTATCACACAGCCTGAAAAGATTGGATATTAATCCGCTTGTAGCCGCTTATATATCTGCAGGTGAAAAAACCGGCAAAATTGATGACACATTCGATAGATTAAAAGATAGATATAAGGAATTATCCAACGATAAAATTAATTTTTTTGCAAATTTTATAACTTATGCGGCATTGTTTTTAGCAGCCGGATTCATAATATTTTTCTTTTTAAATTTATATCTGCCTCTAATAGGTTCTTTAACAAACGGGGTTAAATAAATGCGATATAAAATAATATACGATATAGATAAGGATGAATCTATTATATTAGATGAAGAATTAAGAGCTTCCGCATTTACAAAAGGATTGCCGGAACAAGATGGGGAATTGTTTTTAATTTCAAAAGATGTAGAGCCTAAAATATTTGATTTTTACAGTAAATCTTTACTAAAACAATATATAAAATCCTTAGGCAGGCAGGTTTTATATTTTAACAGAGACAATCGTTATTATATCTATGAAGTTCCTGATATTTCTACGTACAATCAGAAGAATATAACGTTATATTCTTATATTATAAACAAGAATATCGACATAGGTACTGAATCTGTTTTAATTGAAAATTATGAAAAAAAAATAAGAATATTTGACGGAAAAAATACGCTTTCTCTTGACGAAAATTTAACGCTTCCGTTTATAAATCAGATGCTGACAGAAGGCAGGACAAACCTATATTCAAATACCGAAAAATTTAGAAATTTATTTACAACATTTAAAAAAATAGACATATTTGATATTTTTTCCTGTGACAACCAAGATTATATAATTTCAAAAAAAAATTTCAAAAAAGAAAAATTCAAATTTGATTTCTTATTAACAAAAATATTCGCTGTTTTATTTATAAGCTTTATTTTATTGTTCATATACATCAGCAATATAACTTATAATTCCAAAATACTCTATAATGGAAAACAAAGGACGCTATCAGCATTACAGGCAATTTCTTTAGAAAAAAGTAAGGTTTTATACTTAAAATTATTAAAACAAATTAATATTTACAGGAAAATTAAACAATTATACATTATAAAACCTTTATGTTGCCACATTTTAAACTTAAATATTTCTAAAATTAATGATGGTTATAGCGTGAATTTTAATTTTCGCATTGAAAATAATCCACTAAATTTTAAAAATATTTTATTTTATTTTAAAAAAAATTACGTGAAAAAATATGCTGAACCGATTAATTTTACATATAAAATACAACACAATAAGATAATATTTTCCGCTTCATCTAAGTGGCTGATTGTCAAACGAAAAATATAATACAAATAAAATACATATAATATAAAAGAATAATTATTAAATATTTAATTCTAAGGAAAATATAATGGTTTATAAGCTCTATAACGGCATGCTCATTATTGCCATTTTATTTATAATATTTTTAAAACTTATACCCGCTTACAAAACATATTTAAAAACAAAACAAAATATTATTACGCTAAAAATCAAAATTGCAGAAACAAGAAAAAAAATTTTACTAATAAAGAAAAATCTGCGGAGGGAAAATAAACAAAATAAAATTGGATTCGGTGTCGCAAAGAACAATATTATATTTCGCCTTTTGAGTTTTTTGAAAACACACGGGGTTAAATATAGATTCATAAAAAATAATACTATCGTCTTAACCGCCGGCTACCGGTTAATAAAATATCTGCCAAAATATGTTATTATCCGCAGTGTTTCAAATAGAAGTATAAAATTATTATATTAAAGCTATAAAAGCTATATCAAATCAAATAAAATTAACTAAAGAGGCAATTTATTATGAAGTGGTTTAAAAAAGAAATATCTAAAAAAGATATCGAAGAAAATAACAATTTAATAAATGTTAAGAATAAATTCGGTAAAAAATATGTGCTGCCGGGTTTTCTGCTATTAGCTTTATCAGGTCTTATTATTTATAAATACCTAGTCAACATCAACGACAAACATCATATTATACCGCCCCATTCGGCACTTAAGTATAATCCAACCAAACCAAGTTCTATACCTATGTCCACTTACAAGACAAAATCACTGCTGCCGCCGGCAACTTTAAAAAAATTTTCAACTTCAAATAAATTTTCTACAATAAAAACTGCTATGCAAAAAAAAGCGAAACAAAATGCTAAAATAAAAAAAATAAAATATTTAAATCATAAGTCGATAAGTCGTGCGGCAATTAAGACGGGAGGCTATTCATCTATTATATACAGACTTAATAAACAAATAGAAATTGAAAAATTGCGACATGAGCTTGCGCTTATAAAAAACGGCAAAAATACTGTCACAATGTCAAACGCTTACACCGCATCCGATGATAATTTAAACGCCGGCATATTCGGTTTGCCGCCCCTGCAGTACATAAATCCCTTAGAAGCAACAAAAAAAAATAACCTTTCAACATATTTTAATAAAAATAATAAACAAAATAACACAATAAGATTAATTGGCGTGTCTAATAAATCTGCAGATGTATATATCGGCAAATCTGATTTTATAATTCAATCGGGCTGTCAACTTTATGGCTATCAGGTTTTAAAAATAGGAAAAAACTCCATTACTGTAGCTAAAGATGCTAAAATTAAAAAAATATACATATATTAATATTGACCGGTCTTAAGAAATACCGGTCAATATAGCATGTGTTGCATATATATTGATATTGCTATTTTTAATTATAATTATATTAAAATATTAAAATAGATATAAACCGGTCTCTACTCCAAAACTTTAAGAATATACAAAGCAAATATTATTGCTGCAGCGGAAAGTATTATAAAATATAAAACAGAATAAACTGCTATGCCTATAATTAAATAAGCCAATAAAATCAGCCTCTTAAATTTTTTAAAATCTTCTCCCCGTAAAATAATGCCTATTGTTATACTGACAAAAATATATATGACCGATTCAATTATTATTGTATCTACATTGAACATATCTATTCGACGTTATTATTTTTTTTATATAACAAAAAGAATAAATTAACTAAAACATCTTCATGCTTACCAAAGGAATATTGACATTATACACCCAAGAATTTTGTATTTCTATAATTAAGCGCTTCAAGTATTGATGACTCGCCAACCTCTTCAATGCCGTCAATATCGGAAATAGTTCTGGCTACTTTTAAAACTCTAAAATATCCTCTGGAAGATATTTTCAGACTTTCGGCGGCGGATTTATAAAAACTGAGGGCTTTGTCCGATATATTTATAAATTTCTCTATTTCTGAACTTGTTATTGAAGCGTTAAATTTTTTATTTATGTTTTCAAATCTTTTGTTCTGTAATTGAACCGCTTTATTAATTCTATCCCGAACCTCTTCAGAGCTTTCTTCAGATATATTATTTGAAATGATATTTAAACTTTCGGAATATACTTCTGCAAATATATCAAACCTATCTATTATAGGTCCAGATAATTTATTGTAAAATTTATAAATATCGGCAGACGAACATCTGCACTCATGCGTCCGGTCCCCAAAATAGCCGCACGGACATGGATTCATAGCGGCAATAAGCATAAAATCACATGGAAAAGACACAGAAAATCTATTCCTTGATATATGTATTGTCCTATCTTCCATCGGCTGTCTTAAACTATCTAAGGTTTTTTTATTCATTTCCGAAAACTCATCGATAAATAACACGCCGTTATGAGCAAGACTAACATCTCCTGGTACAGGATTTGCCCCGCCCCCTATTAATGCCGGTATTGTAACGGAGTAATGAACTGGCATAAAGGGTCTTGATGTTATTAAACCGTTATCAGTATTAATTTTTTTATGGGAAAAACTATAAATATTGGTCAGTTCTACGGCTTCTTCAAGAGACAGCGGCGGCAATATTCCGGCTGCGCCTTGAGCAATCATTGTTTTGCCGCTGCCGGGAGGTCCTATCATAAGAATATTATGATGCCCTGCAACGGCTATTTCCATTGCTCTTTTAACTGTTGCATGCCCTTTGATGCTGGAAAAATTAGGGTAGTAATTATTTGTATCAGCTCTCTTATTATTGTGGGTATCAATGAGCGCAGCACTATAATCATCAATTGTTTTATGCTTATAATTATTGCAGCTGCAGCCTGCGTTAAAAACGCTTTCATTTTTACTATAAGATGACTCGTTTCCGTTTGGTGCTTCGCAAATCTGTCTTTTGCTATTAAACAATGAATTGCTGCTATCACCGCTGACGAATAGGTTATCCGTTTTATTTGCGGCAGATACAAAATCGCATACTTCGCTTAACGTATTAAAACAATAATATTCTACGCCCAAATATTTTGTTTCGTTTAAATTATCATATGGAACAATAATTTTTTTATTTAATTTTTTTGCTAACAGGCTTAAAGCAATAACTCCGTCAATTTTATTAATGTTTCCATTAAGAGAAAGCTCTCCGGCTACTATGTAGTCTTCAAGATTGAGCGTAGGAATCAACAACCTTGCTGATATCAATATCCCCAATGCTAACGAAAGGTCAAAAATAGGACCCGATTTTCTAATATCGGCAGGAGCAAGATTTATTGTTATTTTTCTTGCAGGATATTCAAAGCCTGAATTCTTTATTGCCGCCTTAACCCTATCTTTAGACTCCTTGGTGGATGCATCGGGCAAACCAACAATCATGACCCCCGG
The DNA here is from genome assembly GCA_021809845.1 of bacterium. GTDB lineage: Bacteria > SZUA-79 > SZUA-79 > Acidulodesulfobacterales > Acidulodesulfobacteraceae > Acididesulfobacter. Next base: position 97,686 of record JAJZJW010000002.1, read on the forward strand.
TATTCCCGTTGTGATAAATATCTCAACATCTACGATAATTGCATCAATTCCAAAAAATGTAGCGCTGTATAATTTTGTAATCATAATTAAAATATTTAAGTTGAATAAATTTCGTTAAAATTAATAAATTTATTTCATTTTATGATAACTGCAGCAATAATTATTATAATAATTATGATAATAAGAACTGCTTAACTTAAATATATCATTTATATGTTACAAAATTATGAAGACTATGTTTAAATTGTATTAATTTTATTCATTAATTATTAATAGTCATATCATTAATAAAATATAATATATAAATAGATACGCGGCGTGGGTGTGTAATTTTGTGCCTCATCAAGTCAATATTATATATTATTAATAAAATTAATCGGGAGTGGTACCTTGTGCTAGCACCTTTTTATTGTTTCCTAAGCGTTATTTGCTATTTATTTACTTATTAAGGGCATATAATTTTTTAATATGGTCAAGTCTTCCGTCAAGAATTTTTATGATTTCTTTTCCTTGATCTCTCTGTTTTTCTTGGCTATCTTTAATATAATTCACGCCTTTAAAAAAATATTTAAAAACATTAAGCGCTTTATCCGGTTCAATTTTATTTGCTGCAATTAATTTCTTAAAGTTTATAATATAATTGCCGAAATTAATATCATTGTTATTATAATTAAAATATTTTTTAAATATTTTTTTAATTAAATCCTCACTGTATTTATTTTCTTTTATATTTAATTCTAACTCGTCCAATATTTCATATAGCACAAACAATGGCGTTCCGTACATATCAAACGTATTATTTAAAGAATTTAAGATTTTCTCTGTATGCAGCAGCATGATGTTTTCTTCGGATTCCGGTTCCTGTATATTATTATATTTCCGTTCCTTTTTTAGTTTATTTTCTTTTTTGTTCTCAATATTATTAATATCATCGGTAATATTTAAATCTAAAGCTGAGCCTTCGGATTTAATAAGAGATGAACCTGCGTCAGCATTTAGTCTGCAAGAGAAATCCGCATCCGCATTCCTTTCTTTATAGCCTTTAAAAAGCGCATCTATAAAATGGGTCACACGGAAATTATAGAATTTATACATATAAGGAATTTTAATCGTCTTTAAATTTAACAGATTTATTCCATTTTTATTGCGCAAGTTTTTAATAGCCGCAGCTTTTTTGTCTCCATAGTTATCAGCCGCATTCTTATTTTTAATATTTATATTGCCTTCACGTACGGCACCGGCATCATTAATATTCATATCTATATCTTCATTGGTAATATAGCCTGAAACCGCTACCATAAAATTTGAGTATATATTTTCTTTTAACAGCGGAGCATTCGGATAAGCTGCAATAAAATTATTATAACCAAAAATAGGCATTATCTTGCAGCTTCCGTAAACATTTATCAATATATCAATAATTTCGCCAATTTCATTAACTATATCAAATAATCCAAATTTTTTTTCCGGCGTTGTTAAAATTATAAAGGAAGAAGGTATTAAACCTATTGAAGCGCTGTACGCTATAATCTCCTTTGCTTTTTTTATATAAGCCGCCTCTTTTCCGGCTTTTGTTTTTCTGAAAAAGCTTACTTTTTCAGGCAGAAAGCTTTCAACTCCTATTTGTATTTTTGAAAAATTGGCTTTTTTAAGCTTATTAAGAAGAGCTATATCATGAACATGCTCAACTTTTACCATCGCCGTAAAACTGAATCTTTTGTTGAGCTCATGTGCAATAATTAAATCAAGAAGGTTATTAATCCATTTTTTATTTTGCACAAAAAGGTCATCATCAAAACTTATGCCGAAAACATTGTGATTTTTTGCTTCATTTAATACTTGTAATATAAATTGTATATTTAATTTCCTGTAATTATAATTTACTATGCTGCAATATGAGCACTTCCCCCAGCTGCAACCTCTCTGTGCATAAATTCCGATGGACTCAAATTTATAATAATCATAGATATCCCACGGATATGACGTATATTGCTCATTTATTTCTTCTTCTGTCGGATGCGGCGCTATTAAATTTTCAAAATCCGCCTCTGATATCAGAGCTTTATACGGATTATAGAACTTCGGAAAGGCGTCATTTTCCCGGTTTATTTTTTTAAAGTACCGTACGCTCCCATCATTAAGCTTCACAGCAACACCCGATATAGGCACCTTAACTTTACATTTAAAACGGAACGAGGAACCATCATCCGAGCAGACCGTACCATTTATTTCCGGCGCAATACACTGGGAATTGTAACTTTCGTAATTTAGAGAACTTGGCAACTGTATAATTCTTTCAAAAAAAATTTCATCCGGTAAATACAGCACAGGGGACGAAAAGCTGCCTCTGTTTTTAAATAAAAGCGTCATATGCTTCTCTGTGCAAAAATAAGCTTCATCTTTTTTAATATTGGATTTTGTGTCATCAGGAAATTTCTTAAAGATTTCTGATTCAAAGATTTCTGATTCAAAGATTTCTGAACCAAAGACTCCTGAATTTATGTGCGATTTATTCTGCTGAGCATATAGAGCGTATTTATCATATGTTTTTATCGAATCTAAAATAGCGGGGAGTGTTTTTTCGGCGTCCCCTTCTATTACGATATCTATCCCTTCGGCATTAATAAGCTCTTTAGTGTAGCTGTAAACACCCGTACCGCCTAGCACATTTACGATAAAAGGGTCTATATTTTTAATTTTAATAGCAGTTTGAAGTATGTTCCGCAGATTGTCAGCGCTCATCAGGGATAAAAGACACACATCATATTTCTGAAAATCATTTTTATTATACGGACTTTTATTATCAGAATCCTGTCTTTTATTTATAGCATGGGCATTAGCACTGCTGGTGCTTTTATCTTTTTTAAGTGATTTGAGCAAATCGTCTTCACTTATAAAAAAATCTACAGAGAAGCCGATATTTCTGAGATATGCTACAAAAAATAAAATAGGAGGGGCTTCTTTTGACTTAAAACGTTCGTAATCAACATAAAAGGCAAGTTTTTTGGGTTTCTGCAATCTTTATATACCTAAAAATATCAATTATTTTATTTTAGCAAGATTTTATTTTAGGGTTAACTAACAAAAAAAGCTGCTGGTTGTACTTCATCCGTAAAACAAATAATATTAACGCTATATTATTTTACAATTTTTTGCAGGTTATTTCTTATGCTTAAATCTTACTTCCAAACATACGGCAACATGCAAATGTTACATTTCGAACTTCTTATCATTTAAAGAAATATGAATAAATAATTTTTTCTGAGACTCCGCCGCCTTCTATTCTCCATACCGGTTTTTCGACAACTAAAGCAGAAACTGCTATTTTTTTGTTCTTCGCTTCTCCAAAACCGGTAAACCACTGATATAAGCCTGTAGGATGGTTCCCCGATATAGTCCCTGTCTTTCCTCCGGTTATAATACCCGGAAGCATGTATTGATTATAAATATTATAAAAATCATACCTGCCTATCCCTTTTGTCACAGTGCTGACCATTAGTTCTTTTAAAATAGCAGCGGTGGAAGGGGTAATAGGATTATCTAAAACTTTGACACCTTTATGTTTATATACTATATGACCTTTATGATTTATTACCTCTTCGATAATATATGGGTCAAGCAATTTTCCGCCGTTAATAACGGCTGCCGACATCAGCGCAGCAAGTATAGGCGTAACTCTGGCATTTTTAAAACCTGCGCCGGTCAATTCTAGTTCGTAAAATTTTGAAGCAGACGGCACTTTTGCAGTGCTATCTTGCAAATTTAAGATAAAAGGTATTTTACGATTAAAATAATATTTATTAAAATATTTTTGCAATAATTGCCTGCCTACATAAAATCCGGCAATTTTACCAAAAGCAATATCGCATGATTTTGCAAAAGCCAGCCTGAAGGATATTCTGTTATTTCCGGTATTTATGTTCTGAATCCAGTAATTTTTATTTGTTCCATATAATCCACCGTTATAACACACGTTTAATCCGGGATAAAATCCTTTAGCTCCAATTGCCGCGGATGCTGTAACAATTTTTGCAAGCGAACCCGGTCTGTAAGCTATTAAATCTGAAATTTCATATTTTTTAGATTTATTGCTTGCATATGAATATAATCCGAGAACTGCACCTGTCTCGGGATTGACAGCTGCAACCGCTCCGAATGGGACGCTATATTCCGTTAATACTTTTTTTGCTTCATTTTGTACGACAGGGTCGAGAGTGTAAACTATTGTGTATTTTCCGAGCTTTTGCACGTAATGCCCGTTTTTAATAGTGTTAAATTTCGGAGAATGAGTTCTGAAATATTTTTGTAATGATTTAATAGAAAAATTATGCTTGTTAAAATATTTTCTTCCGAGCGCGGCTGCGCCATTTGTGTTTGAAGATGCCGATAATGTTTTTATTTTCTTATGGTTGCCGGCGCCGTAAAATTTGATAGGCCTTATTCCAGTGCCTAAAAAGGTCCGCTGTTTGCTTAAAACTGATTTTTCATAATAATTTTTTAAAAAAAAGAATAATTTTACACCGCCAAACGAAATAAATAAAAATGCAACAATAAATATAAAAATATATAGCGGCCTTAAATTATTAGGTTTTTTTCTTTTATTTTTATTTAGAATGTGTTGATATGATTTCCAATCTTTTATTCTTTCCATTATTAATAATTTTATTCTGTATTATATATATTGATATTGTACTATCATATTTATTTTAATAATTTTTAATTTTAAAATATATTATTCACTGTTGTTTATTCTTGGTTTTTGCCGCCAACAACTATAGAAGGTATTCTTAAAGTAGGCTGCCCATCGGACACTGGTGCTCCCTGCCCGTCTTTGCCGCAGGTGCCAACGCTGTAACCCATGTCATTTCCAATCATATCTATGTTGTTTAATATTTCCGGTCCGTTGCCCATCAAAGTCGCGCCGCTTACCGCTTCACAGACAACGCCGTTTTTTAAAATATACCCTTCCATTACTTCAAATACAAAATCACCGGTAACGGTATTTACCTGCCCGCCCCCCATTTTTTTGACAAATAGACCTTTGTCTACAGTTTTAATTATATCTTCAGGCAGGCTTTTGCCCTTTGCTATCATTGTATTTGACATTCTGACTATAGGCTGGTGTTCATAAGACTCTCTTCTGCCGTTGCCAGTCAATTCATATCCATATTTAATATTGGACAAACGGTCGGACATATACTTCTTTAGCACACCATTTTCAACTAATATATTTTTATTTGACGCCGTACCTTCATCGTCAAATCTGTACGAGCCTCTTTTTCCTATTAATGAAGAATCGTCGATAACTGTAACCAATTTTGAAGCAACTTCTTGACCGATTTTATCAGAATATACGCTTAAACCGCTGCCGGTTATATCAGCTTCCAAACCATGTCCTATGGCTTCATGTATCATGGTCCCGCCTGCCTCGCTTGACAGCACGACAGGCATTGTTCCTGAAGGAGCAAATGGCGCATCAAGCAGAGTTATTGCTCTGCTGCATGCTTTTCTCGCAATTTCAGCAGGTTCAACTGTTTCAAAAAATTCAAATCCCATGAATGCTGAAGCAGGTTCATAACCCATTTCTGTTTTTTTGCCGTTAGATGCCACAACATTTACAAAAAAAGTAATAATTTCTCTGCTGTCTTTAGCAATATTTCCTTTGGAATTTACTATAATAACATCTTGTTTATAGTCTTTATATAAAACATTGGCCTGCAAAATCCTTTTATCATATCCCCATGAAAATTTTACGGCATCGTCTATTTTTTTTATTTTTTCATTCATAGAAACGTTTAATGCGTCTTTTAAAATAGGAATATCTATTTTCGCTTTAGACTCTTTAAAATTCAAATCTAACTTATTGAAATTATTATTTTTTCTATTCGTTTTTGCTATTTTGTTCAAATTTTTGCCTATTTCTAATAAATTTTTCTCATCAATGTTATTCGTAAATGCATAATATGATTTTTTTTCTGAAATAAGCCTTAATCCTGCGCCTCCGGAAACTCCAGAGATAGCTTTTTCCAATTTTTTATTCTCATTTGAAAGAAAATTTGATATATTGGATTCAAAGAATATGTCAATATAATCATCTCCTGAGGTTCCTATAATTTTAAAAATTTTATCAAAATCTATATTGTCAACCTGCATCTTAACTCCTAATTTTTTGTTATGATAAAATACAAAAACTTAATCTATCATTATTTATGATTATATTTTATAATTACTAATGCTCCAAATAATACAATAAACCATGTTAAGTATAGCATAAAACATAATGTTTATAAATAGGCAAAATAATAAAAATTTTAAGTACTCTCCAACATATTAATTAATAATAATTTTTTAACGTTAAAGCATAATGAACATAAAAGAAGCAATTCTGGAAATAAATTTAAGAAATTTGTCTAATAATATTCAACAATTAAAATTATTAGAATTTAATAAAAATAAAACAATAATAGCAATCATAAAATCGGATGCTTATGGGCACGGTTTATTGGAGGTTGCGCAGGTCTTAGAAAAGGAAGGAATTAATTTTTTTGGAGTAATTAAATTAGAGGATGCTATTCTACTGAAAAATAAACTAACCAGTCCCAAAATTTTGCTGCTTTCAGGGGTCGATGAAAAAAATATTTCTGTTGCCGCCGCAATGGATATTTCTATTTGCGTATATGATTTAAATTATCTTAAAGCGGTTTATGCAGCTGCAAAAACCGCTCAGAAGAAAATCCTTATACATCTGAAATACGATTCAGGAATGAGTAGACTTGGATTTAAGGATGACGAATTATATAAGGCGTTAGATTATATTGAAGAAATTAGAAAAAATGGCAATTTTTTAGAATTTGAAGGTATTTTTAGTCATTTTTCTTCCGCTGAATCAGACACAGATTATACAAGCTTCCAACTAAATAATTATAAAAACATTTTAAAAACAATATATAATAGAAAGTTAACGCCGCTTTACCGTCATATAAGCGCAAGCTCTTCTATGCTCAGTACTGAAATAAAAGATGATTTTTCAAATTCTGTCAGACCAGGCATATCTTTATACGGAATAAACCCTATAAATCAACAGGTTAAATCGAAAAATACAGCTAAACATTGCAATAATAAACAAACTTGCGATGCAGGAAATTTGGTTCTTAAACCATTGATGACGCTAAAAACCGGCATTATTCAAATTAAACAAATAAAAAAAGGCTGTTTTGTTTCTTACGGTAAAACATTTCAGGCTCCTCGCGACATGACCATAGGTATTATTAATGCCGGTTATGACAATGGCATACCTAGAATGTTGTCTAATAAAGGACGGGTCATAATAAATAATCAATATGCCGATATTATAGGCACCATAACTATGAATATGACAATAGTCGATATGACGGAAATTGAAAACGCTTCATTAGAAAACGAAGCAATTATTCTTGGCGAAAGCAGGTGTAAAAAAATAACTATAGAGGAAATTGCCGGTTATGCCGACACAATCCCTTATGAAATATGCCTGAATCTAGGAAAATCTAATAAACGGATATATATAAACACAATAAAATCTAATATATCGGCAAACAACACCGGCAACAACAATAATAATAATAATTAAAAACGGTAAAGCAGTATCCCGTCAACAAAAACAGAAACACCGCTTTACCGTCTTAACATTATATATAATATACAAATATACAATATTATATAATATAAGTTTTTTTTGTTACACTTACCTTTATTTTTAAACTGCGTTAACTTCTTTGACTTCTGGTATTCTTTCTTTCAACACCCTTTCTATGCCGCCTTTTAGGGTCATCATTGAACCCATACATCCCGCACACGCGCCTTGAAGTCTAACATTTACCGTACCGTCATCTAATATATTAACCAATTCTACATCTCCGCCGTCAAACTGAAGAGACGGCCTAATTTCATCTAACACTTTTTCTACCGCTATTTTATCTACAGCCATTAATCCTCCCTTTTCTTATAATTATTTAAATACGTCATTCGCTAAAATAATGAATGCTCTTTATTATAAGATACCATTAACCGTAAGTAATGTCAAGAACTTCAAACTCCCGTTTGCCCTTAGGAACATTTATGGCAACTTCATCCCCAACATGTTTCCCTATTAACGCTTTTGCGATAGGTGAAGATATAGAAATTTTACCTTTGCTTATATCTGATTCCGTATCACCTACTATCTGATACGAAACCTCCGTGCCTATATCTAAATCCATAAGTTTGATTTTTGCTCCAAAAACAATTTTTTCTTCGCATATTTTTGATATATCTATTATTTGCGCCCTCGCTATTTTATCCTCAAGCTCTATAATTTTGCCTTCCAGAAAACTTTGTTTTTCTTTGGCAGCGCTATACTCCGCATTCTCAGACAAATCGCCATGTGCCCGGGCTTCTTCAATCGCTGATATATTTGCAGGCCTTTCGACAGATTTTAATCTTTTAAGTTCTTTGACTATTTTGTCGTACCCTTCTTTAGTAATAGGGCAGGAATCATTGTTATTGTTAATACTCAATTAAAGTTCACCTCCACATTAACCTTATAGCTATTATAAAATTAGTAAAATAATTAATAATCAATTTTTTGCTGCTTTTTTTAGTTATATTTATTTTGCCCTTTTAATATATAGCATATACGTTAGTTATAGTTAATTTTTATATAGTTTTTTACAGAGTTTTTTACAAATTTTTTATATGTAGATTTATACGCTACATTATATGCTTAGTTTTTATATGCTTTTGTAATACTCCTGAATAGATTTAACACACAATTTTTCTTCTTTAAGCGATTTTATAGCTGAAGAAGCGGCAAATGCACCCCTTATTGTAGTATAATAAGGTATAGAAAACTCAATTGCGCTTCTCCTGATAATATAAGAATCTTCAAGTGATTTCATGCCTCTCGGCGTATTAAAAATCATATTAATTTCTTTATTTTTTAACGCATCTATAATATGAGGTCTTCCTTCTTTAACTTTATTTATTTTAAAATTTTTAATATTTAATTTGTTTAGATATTCAGAAGTGCCTTTTGTTGCCAAAATATTGAAACCCATTCCTATTAATCGTATGCAAAGCTCTTTTAAATATTTCTTATCCTCGTCTTTTACGCTTATTAAAATATTGCCGCTTTTCGGAATGTTCTGCCCGGAAGCTATTTGAGATTTCGCATACGCTATGCCAAAACTTTTGTCTATCCCCATAACTTCGCCTGTGGAACGCATTTCAGGGCCAAGCATAGGGTCTACGTTTGAAAATTTTGTAAAAGGAAAGACTGCTTCTTTCACGCAATAATAATCAATATTAAAGCATCCGGTTAATCCCAGAGCTTTTAATTTTTTGCCAAACATCACAAGCGTAGCGTATTTTGCAACAGGTATTCCTGTAGCTTTGCTGACAAACGGAACTGTGCGTGAAGCCCTCGGATTAACTTCTATGATGTATATTTTGTTGCATTTTATAGCAAATTGTATATTTACTAGTCCTACTACATGAAATTCTAAACATATTCGTTTTGTAATTTCTTTTATCTGTTCTATTATGCCGTTACTTAAAGAAAATGCCGGCATTGAACATGCACTGTCTCCGGAATGGACACCCGCTTCTTCAATATGCTCCATTATTCCGGCTACATAAACATCTTCCCCATCGCATAATGCATCCACATCCATCTCAATAGCGTCTTCCAAAAACTTATCTATTAATATTGGAAAAGAAATATCTTGAGCAAATATTTTTTTAATATATTTATTCAATGAACTTTCGTTATAAATGATTTCCATTGCTCTTCCTCCTAATACGTAAGAAGGTCTTAGGAGAACCGGAAACCCAATTAAAATAGAATTTGTATAAACTTCTTCCTCATTAAAAGCCATTGCGCTTTCTGCCTGAGAAAGCCCCATTTTTTGGATAATGTCTTTAAATTTTTCCCTATCTTCAGCCATATCTATATATTTATATGGCGTTCCAAGAATATTGAATGCCCTGCTTTCAAATTCTCTGGCAAGTTTGAGAGGGGTCTGTCCGCCAAATTGCAGTATAATTGGAGGATATTCTTCCAATTTAGCGATATTAAGCACGTCTTCAGCAGTTAGCGGCTCAAAATACAATCTGGAAGACGTATCGTAGTCCGTGGACACCGTTTCAGGATTACAATTAACCATTATCGGTTTATATCCGAGCTCTTTTAATGCAAAAGCACTATGTACGCAGCAATAGTCAAATTCTATTCCTTGTCCTATTCTATTGGGTCCGCTTCCGAGAATAATCGCTTTTTTGCCTTCAAGCGCGGTAATTTCATTAGTTTTATCATAAGAAGAATACATATAGGGAGTAGCGGCTTCAAATTCTGCACCGCACGTATCTACTTTTTTATATACCGGGCATATTTTAAATTGAACTAATAAATTTTCTATGTATTTTTCCTGTTCTTTAATAATTTTCAACGCATTATTATTTTTCTTCAGATATTCGTCGGGCTTAATATGGCTGCCGTTTTTATCGACGGCGGTTAATTTGGCAATAATCATATTAGAAAAACCTAGCTGCTTTGCTTCTCTTAAAACCGATTCTGCATCTGGCAGTTCTTGAGCTAATCCGTCATTGGATTCACATGTTTTTGTAGAATTAAAAATATTACAAAGAAACAATTTTTTTTCAAAATCCACAATCTGTTGAATTTGTTCAAGAAACCATCTGTCAATTTTTGAAAATTCAAAAACCTCGTCAACAGTAAAACCAGCTCTTAAAGAATCCGTTATTAATAAAAGTCTTCTGTAATCCGCATTTTTAATTAAACTTTTGATTTCTTCTTTTATGTTAGAAAACCCTATTATTATATTTTTTATATCTAAACATTTATTATCTGCCGATTCTGCTGCCTTTGAAACTGCCTGACCCATGACGGCTGCGCTTTCTGCGTCACTAATTGAATGGAAAATTGATTCTGACTTGTTTTGGCAATCGTATAACAAATCAAGACCGTATAATGATTCAATCCCATAATATCCGTTCTCCAATGACCTAGCAGCTTTTTGAAGCGATTCGCAAAAAGTTCTGCCTATAGCCATGACTTCACCGACAGATTTCATATGGGTTGTCAAAGAAGAATCCGTCTGCGGAAATTTTTCAAAAGTAAAGCGCGGGATTTTAGTAACAACATAATCTATAGCAGGTTCGAAACATGCCAGGGTTTTTTTTGTTATATCATTCGGCAGCTCGTCAAGAGTATACCCTACAGCCAATTTTGCCGCTATTTTAGCAATTGCAAAACCTGTTGCCTTAGAAGCTAAACTTGAGCTTCTTGAAACTCTGGGGTTCATTTCTATTACATAAGCGTCATCAGAGTTGGGGTCTAACGCAAATTGCACATTTGCCCCTCCTGTTTCTACGCCAATTTCGCTCATTATTTTTATTGTCCAGTCTCTTATTTTTTGCAAATCCTTATTATTCAATGTTTGAACAGGGGCGATGGTAATTGAATCTCCGGTGTGGATACCCATAGGATCAAAATTTTCAATTGAACAGATTATGATGGTATTCTTATTTTTATCGGTCATTACTTCAAGTTCAACTTCTTTAAAACCTATAATTGATTTTTCTATCAAAATTTCATTTGTAGGGCTTGCATTAATTCCTCTTTGAACATAGTCTTTAAATTCTTCAACATTATAAGCGATGCCGCCTCCTGTGCCGCCAAGGGTAAAAGAAGGTCGTATTATTACCGGAAATCCTATCTGCTTCAAAACTGCTGATGCTTCTTCTATATTATGTGCAAAACCGCCATGCAATACAGGAACTCCTATTTTTTCCATACTTTTTTTAAAATATTCCCTGTCTTCAGCTTTTTTTATAGCATCTATGCTCGCTCCAAGTATTTTGATACCATATTTGTCTATAATTTTTCTTTCATATAGTTCAATAGTTAAATTGAGGGCAGTCTGTCCCCCAAGAGTAGGAATAATGCTATCCGGTCTTTCTTTTTCAATAATTTTTTCCAAAAAATCTGCACTCAACGGTTCAATATAAGTTTTATAAGCGTACTCGGGGTCTGTCATGATAGTAGCAGGATTAGAATTTACAAGTATTGCTTCATACCCTTCTTCTGCAAGCGCCTTTGCACCCTGTGTTCCGGAATAGTCAAATTCTGCTGCCTGCCCTATGATTATTGGTCCTGAACCGATAATCATAATTTTTTTTATATCTGTTCGTTTTGGCATAATAAACACCTTTTATTAATCATTAAACTGCATAAAAAAACTACATAGCTAAATCATTTATTAAATCTGTTTGATAATAACCGTACAAACCGGCATCAGACATACAATCAACAGCTTCAAAATATTCTTCTGCGGTTACTTTTCTATTTACAATATTATCATTAAAAGCTTTGTATGCAGGGAAATATTGACTCATAAGACTTACAGGAATATTTTGAGACAACTCTTCAGCAATAAATTTAAAAGATTCTTGAAACCCTGAAAGACCGTCCGGTAGGACTAAATGCCTGACAAGCATTCCTTTAATAGCCATGCCGCTAAAATCAGTCTGCAATTCTCCTGCTTGTTGATATATTTTTTTTAATGCTTTTCTGTTCAATTCAACATAATTGTCAACACCGGAATATTTAAGCGCAATCTTATTATTAGAATATTTTATATCCGGAAGATATATATCTATAATGCCGTCTAATATTTCCACCAGTTCCTCCGTTTCGTATCCGGAACTGTTGTAAATAACAGGTATTTTTAACCCTTGCTCTCTTGCAATATATAAAGCATCCGCAATAAACGGCATAAAATGCGTTGAAGTTACCAGATTAATATTATGCGCCCCTCTTTTTTGAAGTTCGAGCATTATATAGCTTAACTCTAGCACGGTATAATCTTTCCCGTTATAAAATCTGCTTATCGGATAATTTTGACAAAATTTACATTTTAAAGAGCAGCCTGAAAAAAAAATCGTACCTGAACCGTTATTTCCTGAAATACAAGGTTCTTCACCTTTGTGTATATTAAAACTTGCAATTCGTAATTTATCTTTTGCTCCGCACAAACCTTTTTCAGCTTGAAATCTTTTAGCATTGCAACATCTTGGACATAGCGAGCAGTTTTCGGCAGTTTTATAAAGATATTTTATTTTATATAAAAAATCTTCTTTTGTCATTTGTAATGTTATTAATTATTTTCTATTTTGTTTTTCAGACATAATTTTTTAAAATCTTCAAATAAGTATTTTGAATCATTCGGACCGGGTGAACTTTCAGGATGATATTGAACGGAAAATAGACTTAAAGATTTATTTTTAATGCCTTCGACTGTACCATCGTTTAAACTTATATGGGTTATTTCGGTATTTTTAAGATTTTTGTTTGAATGGCTGTCTTCAAGAGCTACACAAAAACCATGATTTTGCGAAGTAATTTCTATTTTAGAGGTTTTAACATTTTTTACAGGATGATTGATGCCGTGGTGTCCGAATTTAAGTTTATAAGTATTAAACCCCAAAGAGAGGGCAAGCAACTGATGCCCAAGACAAATTCCAAAAATAGGTTTTTTCCCTATAAGTTCTTTTATTATTTTTATTTCATTGAAAAGAGCTTTTGGGTCTCCAGGACCGTTTGACAGAAGTATCCCGTCAGGATTCGTAGCAAACACATATTCTTTTGAACTGTCATGCGGAACTATTGTTAAGTTTGCATTAAGAGCATTAAGACATTCTATCGTGCTGTATTTAATGCCGTAATCTATTATTGTGACATTAAACTCAGGTTTTTTTACATATTTTTTATATAATTGGCCTGCCGAAACATTGGACGCTAAGTTTAAACCTTCCATTATAGGCACATTTTTTACTTTTTCTTTTATATAATCAATGCCTTTTGATTTTAAGGCTATATATCCGTTAGTTGAACCTTTTTCTCTTAGATAAATAGCTAATGCGCGCGTATCCACACCTGTTATAACTGGAATATTATTTTCATTAAGAAAATCCGTTAAACTTTTTACTGCAGTATAGTGAGAGTACTTAGAAACAATATTTTTTGCAACATATGCAGAAAGCCATGCTTTTTTAGATTCAAAATCTTCGTTGTTTATACCGTAATTCCCTATCATAGGATATGTCATAATGACTATCTGCCCATTGTATGACGGATCAGTGATAAGCTCCTGATAACCGTTCATTGCGGTATTAAATACTAATTCCCCGCCTGATTCAATAGGTTTGCCTTCATAAAAACCTTCAAACGATGTTCCGTCCTCAAGCATTATGACAGCTTTTTCTTTGCAAGTATTGTCATTATTATGAGCTGCAATGTTTACATTAGGTATCATGGCGGTTATGGTATTTTAAATATTTAAAGTATCGGTTTATGTTAATTTTCATAATGATAGATATATTTATTATGAAAATTAACTTAGTTCTTTATAGCTGACGCTCAAGCGGTCTTTTTCTTATAATTTAAAAATTTTTCCGTTTATTATAGCATACATCGCTGCCCCTTTAAAGCTTTTATTAATAAAAGGGGAATTTTTACTTAATGATTTTATATTTTCTTTTTTATATGTCCATTTTTTTTCAGGATTAATGATTGTAATATCGCCTATATTTCCGTTTACAATAGCGCCTCTATTTTGCAGTTTCAAAATCTTTGCCGGATTATATGACATTAGATTTGCAATATCGAGCATAGACAGGTACTTTTCATGATACAGCCTTAAAGTTAAAGCGAGCGACGTCTCCAATCCTATTATACCGAAAGGAGCTTCGTCTAATGTCGTATTTTTCTCGTCTTCCGAATGGGGTGCATGGTCAGAAGCTATAACATCAAACAAACCTTCCCTCAGAGCATTTTTAATTGCATCGACATCTTCCTGAGTTCTTAACGGTGGATTCATTTTTGCATTTGTATTATATGACAATAAAGAATCTTCGTTGATAGAAAAGTAGTGAGGGCAAGTTTCAAACGTTATATTTATCCTCTTATTTTTTGCCATTTTAATTAATTCAACGGAGCTTTTCGTAGAAACATGGGCAATATGAAGCGATGCCCCAAAATACTCAGCCAATTTTATATCCCTGAAAATAGCTATCTCTTCAGCAATAGACGGAATCCCGTTGACACCCAATTTATGAGAAATAATCCCTTCATTTATTATCCCTTTTCCCCTCAGTTTTATGTCCTCGCTATGTGATATGACAGGCATGTCGAATGTCTTTGCGTACAAAAGAGCTCTGGCCATTAAAGAACTGTCTTCCACAGGCATACCGTCATCGCTTATAGCTACCGCTCCTGAATGTTTTAGGTCTCCGATATTCGCAAGATTTAAACCTTCATTGTTGCGAGATATTGCTCCTATAGTGAAGACATTACATAAATCAAAAGACTTGGCTTTGTTAATAATAAATGAATTTACTTCTTTGCAATCATTCGCGGGATTAGAATTAGGCATGCAGCAAATAGAGGTAAAACCGCCTGCAATAGCCGCCTCCATGCCCGTTTTAATTGTTTCTTTGTATTCAAAACCGGGCTCCCTTAAATGAACATGCATATCCACTAACCCCGGCAAAACGTACAAATTATCAGCATTAATTACATTTATGCCGCTTGCGCCGACAAATTCTTTTTTAATATCTTTTATCAGGCCGTTTTCAATATAAATATCCCTTTTAACCTGTGTATCTGTGAAAGGGTCTACAACGATTCCATTTTTAATTAACAATTTTTCCATAAATTTTATATATAGCTATTCGTTATTTTATTATATTTAACCGATATGTATATAATAATCAGAGCATAAAATTATGAATGCCTGCCGCCCAATAATATATATAAACATGCCATTCTTATTGCGATACCGTTTTCTACCTGGTCAAAAATGGCTGTTCTGCCGCTATTTATAATTGAACCGGAAATTTCAACATCCCTATTTACAGGACCTGGATGTAAAATCAGAACATCTTTTGAAGCCAATTTTAAAATTTCGTCTGTTAGTTTAAAATAAGTTCTATATTCTTCTATCGAAGGAATAAAATAAATAGCAGTTCTTTCTTTTTGCACTCTCAGCATTATTATAACATCCGCTTCTTTAACAGCCTGAACCATGCTGCCGGCTATTTTTATATTGTCAGAATTAATGAATCTGGGCATTAGAGTTTGAGGTCCGTAAAGATAAATTTCTGCGCCCAATTTAGATAACCCAGCTATGTCGGATCTGGCAACTCTTGAATGAAACACGTCCCCGATAATTGCAATTTTTGAAGATTGAATTTCTTTTTTATGTTCAAAAATAGTCATAATATCTAAAAGACACTGGGTTGGATGTTCATTTATTCCATCACCTGCATTAATAACTGAAGCATTTGTAATATTGGAAATAAAAAACGGCGCTCCTGATTCATAATGCCTAATAACAAAGGCATCGGGTTTCATCGCCTGCAAATTTAAGATAGTATCGCTCAGGCTTTCTCCTTTTACAACAGAACTCTGGCTAATAGAAAGATTAATTGTATCAGCACTGAGTCTTTTTTGGGCAATCTCAAATGAAGTTTTAGTTCTTGTTGAAGGTTCGAAAAAAAGATTAAGAATAGTTTTGCCTCTCATTGTCGGAACTTTTTTAATGTCCTGCAATGAAATTTTTTTGAATTCTTTTGCCGTATCAATAAAATAAAGAATATCGGATTTGCTAAGGTCATTAATAGAAATAAGGTCTTTTTTAGCGTAGTCCATAGCTTTAGCTTTACAGTATTAAAAAAATATAATATATAACAAAAATATTGTCCTGCAATTATTAATTAATTCGTGAATAAAATATTATACTTTTAACAGCTTTTCAATGAATTTATTTTTACCCTCTAATTCAACTCTTACATCGTATTTATTTGGTATTTTAATTTTTTTCCCCGTGAAATCAGGACAAATCGGTATCTCTCTGCCGCCCCTGTCGATTAGAACTGCTAATTTAATGCTCTTAGGTCTTCCGAAACATATTAAATCGTCAATGGCGGCTCTTACAGTTCTTCCGCTGCATATTACATCATCTACAAGCAGTATATCTTTGCCGTTGATATTAAAAGGCAATTCCGTTGATTTCACAGTTTTCTTTACATCAAAAGAATCATCCCTATATAATGTTATGTCAACATAACCCAAAAGACAATCAAAACCTGCCGCATGTTTTACTTTGTCATGAATGATATTAGACGGGACAACGCCGCCTTCTTTAATGCCGACAATAATTAAATTGCTGAGATTAAATTTAAATTTGACAATCTTAGCCGCAAGAACGTCAATTATCCCGTTTACTTCATCATTTTTAAAAATTATTCCGTTCAATTTTAAACAATGAAAACTAATAATAAATTTTTATGTTGAATTAAAAATATTATGACTTTAATAACATTAAATTAATTAATTTAATTTTAAAACAATATAAGCACAGAATATAAATAAAATATTAAAATAGAAATGCGTAATGTTTGTTTCTATCCGTTAAATGGACAATCGGGTATTATTTTAAAAAATCTATTCCAATATATGTGAAAATGATTTTTAGGATTCCACGAAAAATATATCATAAATGCTTCGCCTATAACGTCTTTGTACGGAACAAACCCCCAGTATCTTGAATCAAAACTGTTGTCTCTATTGTCTCCCATGACGAATAAATCATCCTTAGGGACTGTTATGGGGCCATAATTATCCCGTGGAGAGTCGTATGCAGGCAGGATTTTTTTTGATGTCCAATGCGCATATTTACAATCATACAAATGATTATTAATATAAACGCGATTATCTATAATTTGAATTTTATCTCCTGGGGTACCAACTACTCTTTTAATAAAGTCAATTCCGGGGTGGAGGTTATATTTTTTTGCGTATGGAAATTTAAAAACTATGACTTGACCGGTTTTCGGATGTGATACATTAATTATGTCTTTTGTGAATGGAATATGGATTCCCCATATAAATTTATTGACAAGTATATGGTCGCCCGGTATAAGAGTGGGCTCCATTGACCCGGAAGGAATTTTAAATGCCTGAATAACGAAAGTTCTTACAAATAATGCTATTAATATAGCTATTATTACCGCTTTAAAATAATCTCCAAGTTTTCTACTGCTCATAATTTAATTTTTGCTAATTAGTATTAATTTTTTTTTTATATAAAATATAAAAAATTTGCATAATTAATAATAAATTATTTTCGTAACCGTTATAGTATAAATATTAATTTGTAAATGAACTTATTATATACAAAAAAAATTATTCTGTCTATAAATTTAAACAACAAATCGATATATAGAAATATATAAATTAATATAAACAAACAAAATACTGCAGTTAATTATTTTTTATTTGCTTATTTTATACGTATATATACTATACCAAGATGCATATTTTATCTAAATTTTTCAGTTTTTTTATTTTATATTATATGCAGTCTATACTTTAAGAACAGATAAAAAAGCCTCCTGAGGTATTTCAACTGAGCCGATATTTTTCATCTTTTTTTTGCCTTCTTTTTGTTTTTCAAGCAGTTTTCTTTTTCTTGTAATATCTCCGCCGTAACATTTGGCAAGAACATTTTTTCTCAGTGCCTTTATTTCTTCCCTCGCTATAATTTTAGAACCTATTTGCGCCTGAATAACAACTTCAAACATCTGTCTCGGAATCAGCGTCTTTAATTTTTCAACTATGTTACGACCTCTAATAAATGCCTTATCTTTGTGCACAATAACGGAAAGTGCATCTACAGGCTCTTTGTTGACAAGTATTTCGAGTTTTATCATATCAGACTGTCTATATCCGGACGTATCATAATCAAAAGAAGCATAGCCCTTAGACAGTGATTTTAACTGGTCGTAAAAATCAAGAACAATTTCAGAAAGAGGTAATTCATATATAAGCAATACTCTTTGCTTTGTAATGTACCTAAGTTCTATCTGGACCCCTCTTTTCTCAACGCAAAGGGTAATTATCTTGCCGAGATATTCTGTAGGAACATATATATTTGCATGTATAAACGGTTCTTCAATATAATTTACTTCCTGCATGGGAATCTCCTTTGAAGATGGAAATTTCGCAGGATTTAAAGCCTCCTTAACTTCTCCCTTATTCGTTACAATTTTATAAAGCACCGTGGGCGATGTTGTGATTAAACTCAAATCATATTCTCTTTCTAACCGTTCTACGATAATTTCCATATGAAGCAGTCCAAGAAAACCGCATCTAAAACCAAATCCTAAAGCTAAAGAAGTTTCAGGCTCATAAGTAAAAGATGAATCGTTAAGCTTTAATTTTTCTATTGAATCCTTAAGCTCCTGATAATCATCTGAATCTATTGGATAAATTCCTGCAAATACCATTGGTTTGGGTTCTTTAAATCCCACAAGAGGACTATCGGTAGGATTGGATATCAAGGTTACAGTATCTCCTATTTTAAATCTGCTGGAATCTTTTATGTTTGCGATAATACAGCCTACATCCCCTGCACTCAGCCGCTGCAGCACTTGCATATGCGGGGAATAAACCCCAACTTTTTGAACTTCATAGGATTTGCCTGAACTCATAAGCAAAATATTATCTCCCGCCTTTACGCTGCCGTTAAATATTCTGACAAGCGCAACAACGCCTTGATAAGAATCGAACCATGAATCAAAAATTAAAGCCTTAAGCGGTGCTTCAGGGTCTCCCTCAGGAGGAGGAATTTTCATTACAATTTCATCAAGAATTTCTTTTATGCCTATCCCTTCTTTGGCGCTCGCAAGAATAGCGCAATTTGCATCCAGTCCGACTATTTCTTCTATTTCCTGCTTAGTTTTTTCAATATCTGCACTTGGCAAGTCTATTTTATTAATGACCGGAATAATATTAAGATTCATATCGGAAGCAATATAAACATTCGCCAAAGTCTGAGCTTCAACCCCCTGGGAAGCATCGACTATAAGCAGTGCGCCTTCGCAGGCTGCTAAAGATTTTGAAACTTCGTAGGAAAAATCAACATGCCCGGGTGTATCAATTAAATTTAATATGTAAGGTTTGTTTTCAAAATTATATTTAAGTCTTACGGTTTGAGCTTTTATCGTTATACCTCTTTCACGTTCAAGTTCCATATTGTCAAGAAATTGCGAAACTTTTTCACGGTCATTTATAGTTCCGGTAAATTCTAGCAATCTGTCTGCCAATGTTGATTTACCATGGTCTATATGCGCTATTATCGAAAAATTTCTAATGTTTTCTATTTTCATTAATTGGTTTTATTAATTAAATTGAGTTATATGTTGATAACATCGTGTAAAATTATTTTAGTTTAGCAATATCAATATAATAAAATAATAGGCTCAGGCAAAATCATAAGCCGAGTTCTGTTAATTAAAATAATCATTTATCTAAGCGAACAACCCGAAAACTATGCAAGACGAGCAGCCTTAAGTTTCCCTATTTGTTCTTTCTTCTGGCGGGGCTTGCCACTGTACGCGTTGCCGCATATCAGAGTGAGCTCTTACCTCACTATTTCACCCTTACCGCAATATAAATATACAAAAATGATAACTACAATAACTAAATTAATAAAAAAGAAGAAAATAAAGTTCGTTAAATTCATTTATACTTCGTCAAATTAGCCGAGCATTTGATATTTTTGCATATCAACTTTATTTGTTTCTGTACTTAATAATTATTAATTTTTTTTAAATGCGGCGGTATATTTTCTGTTGCGCTTTCCTTGAAGTTGCCTTCACCGTTTTAAAACGGCACCATGCTCTGTGAAGCCCGGACTTTCCTCAAAATTAAATTATAATAATTTAATTCCGCGATTATTAATTTTGCCTGAACAGTTCGATTTTATCAATTTAGAAAAAAATAGTCAAATAAAGTATTCAGGCTTTAATCTTTGTTTTTTTAGTTGCTTTAGTTTTATTTTTTTCACTATTATTTGCAACATCGCTGTGCATTTCAGACATATCCTGTTTGTAATAAAGTATTCTTGAACAAATCGGACATTGCATAAATATTTCTCCTGATAAGAGTTCATTGAACTGCTGGGGCGGTAATATTCTGAAACATCCTGTACAGGCGCGGCTGTTATTGACGGGTATAACGGCGGGAAATTTATTATTATTTTTTATTGCTTCGTAAATATTTAAAAATTCAATCTTCAATGTTTTTTCAAGTTCTTTTCTTTTATTTAATAGATTTTTTTTTACGTCGCAATATTTGAACCTATCTGCTTCTACTTCAGCTTTTTTATTTGATATAATGTCTGATAAGCATTTAATATTTTCTTCCGTTGTTTTTATCGCCGATTTAATTTCTTCCTGAGCGTTCATCGTTTTTATTATTTCTTCTTCTTCTAAACTCTTTAATGCTTCATTATCTTTGACCGATTTTTGCATTGCATTGTATTCTTTATTTGTTTTGATTTGTTTTTGTGCCTCTGTGTATTTTTCAATCTTTCCATTATAAGACTCAACATTTAATTCGCATAAATTAATTTTTTTTTGTAATTCTAATAATTCATTTTTTAGCCTTTCCAATTTTTCGTTTTGACTTTTTACGCTTTCAGCCGATTCATTTATTTCATGAATGTTTTTTGCTTCATCATCTTCAATTTTTCTGATATTCATATCGATATCCTGAATATCAATTATATACGCGATTTGTTCGTTCAAATTTAGTCTCCTTTAAAATTTAAGATAGGGTTAAAATCAATATTATTTGTTAATATTTTAATTTCAAAATAACGTTCCAATATCTCTTTTAATATTACATTAAAAGATTTTTCAGAATCAAAATGCGGAATATCAATCAAGCATAAATTATTATTATTAGCCTTGATTGCGTCATGATAGGAACATTCCGAGGAGATTAAAACATCCGCTCCTTTATTTATAACTTTATTTATATAAGAAAAACCGCTGCCTGAGATTATTGCAACCTTTCTTATATTCTTTTTAAGATTTCCGGTATAATTTATATAATCTGAATTTGTCACGTTTTTTACTTTTACAATTAAATTTTGCAGGGTCGATTCTTTTTCGTTTTCGTCAAATTTGCCTATAACTCCTGAACCCGCAACATTATCTCCGCCATAGCCGACTAACGGATATACATCATAAGCAACCTCCTCATAAGGATGAACTTTTTTCATTTCTTCAATAGTTTTATCTAAATTATTTTCTGCGATTATTACCTCAATTTTTGATTCGTCTACAAAACTTGTTTTATCAGCTTTTCCTGTAAACGGATTAGCTCCCGAAACGGGTTTAAAAGAACCCTTGCCTTTTGTTTCAAACGAACAGTCTTCGTAATTTCCTATAACAGGATTCGCATATTTAAATAGAGCTTGCCTTACGTCATAAATATAACCTTTAGGAACAAATACAGATAATTTATAAAGTTTTCTTTTAGCTGGATATACAGGAAACAACGAGGTAAGATTGATTTTTTGAGCGATGAATCTGCTCATTGAATACGCAGAAGAATCGAAATTTGTATGCATAGAATACACACAAATTTTATTATTTAATAAAGTATTGATAATTGCGGCATCGGTTGAATTTATATCTATAAATTTTATAGGGTTAAAAAAGAAAGGATGATGTGTTATGAGCAGATTGCACTTATTATTAACGGCTAATGAAACTGCTTCGGAAGATAACTCTAAAGATATTAAAACCCCAGCAACAGGTTCATCAGCCAATTTTAGTTGGTAACCTGAATTATCCCATTTTTCCTGAAGACTCAACGGGACTAAATTTTCTAATTTTTCAATAATTTCTTTTATCAAAAAGGTCATTATTATAATAATAATGGTGGGCCCACCCGGGTTCGAACCAGGGACCTTCCGGTTATGAGCCGGCGGCTCTACCAGCTGAGCTATAGGCCCGTATCGTATTGCATATTATTTCACAAAACTTTTTAGTCTCTTTGACCTGCTCGGATGTCTTAGCTTTCTCAAAGCTTTAGCCTCAATTTGTCTGATTCTTTCTCTTGTTACGCCAAATTCTTGCCCCACCTCTTCTAATGTATGGTCAGACTTTATACCTATGCCGAATCTCATTCTTAGAACCTTTTCTTCCCGTTCGGTTAATGTTCCGAGAACTTTTGTAGTTTGTTCGCCAAGGTCAGTGGAAATAGCTGCTTCTAACGGCAAGACAGCAGTTTTATCCTCTATAAAATCTCCTAGATGACTGTCTTCTTCCTCTCCAATGGGAGTTTCTAAAGAAATAGGCTCCTTAGCTATTTTAAGAACTTTTCGAACTTTATCAATAGGAAGATCCATTCTTTCGGCTATTTCCTCAGGAGTAGGCTCTCTGCCTATTTCTTGTACTAAACCTCTGGATGTTCTAATCAATTTATTTATAGTTTCAATCATATGTACCGGAATTCTTATGGTTCTAGCCTGATCCGCAATAGCCCTTGTTATAGCTTGTCTTATCCACCATGTAGCATAAGTTGAAAATTTATATCCACGTTGATATTGAAATTTTTCAACAGCTTTCATTAAACCAATATTGCCTTCTTGAATAAGATCGAGAAACTGCAGCCCTCTATTAGAATATTTTTTCGCAATAGAAACTACCAATCTAAGATTTGCTTCAACCAACTCGGTTTTAGCAGCTTTAGACTTTTCTTCTCCTATTTTTATTGCATCTACAATTTTTTTTAAAGAATTTCTATCAACACCAACTTCATCTTCTATCCTTTCAATCTTATTTTTTGATTCTGATATAAGTTTGGAAATACTTTCAATTCGTTTTAAATCTTTAAATTTTTCATTATTTAATTCTATTAATTCTTTCTCTAATTTTACATAATTTTCGGTGTAATTTGCAACCTTTAAATTTAAATTTTTTAATTTTGTAATAACTTTATCGGTTTGCTTTTTTTTGAGATGCAGTTCTTTCAATAATCCAATAACTCTTTTTGCAACTTCAGGACTTAAATTAGTATGTCTTATGCTAAAAGATTTTTCAAAATTGTTTGCATCATTTTTATACTCCTCTTTAATCTCCTCTTTTTCATCTTTGCTGTTCTTATCTTCTCTTTCTATATATTTTGCAATATTACCGTTGTGAACATCTGCGGCGCTCAGACCATTTTTTTGTTTATTATTTTTTAATTTTATATTTTTTGATTCGTAAGAGGTTAAATCTTCGGAATTATTTTCAATAAGTTTATTAAAACCTATTGTTTCTTTTATTTTTTCTATAATTCCTACCACCCTGTCTACCGATTTT
Source organism: bacterium (assembly GCA_021809845.1). Lineage (GTDB taxonomy): Bacteria > SZUA-79 > SZUA-79 > Acidulodesulfobacterales > Acidulodesulfobacteraceae > Acididesulfobacter. The sequence continues at coordinate 121,947 of JAJZJW010000002.1, forward strand.
TCTATATCTTTATCGCTGGGAAATTCTTCATCGTCAAAATCGGATACAATATCAGTTATAATATTTTTATTGACATTTAACTTATCTACAAGGGAAATAACTTTATTTATCATCAGGTCTGAATTTAAAACCGATGACAAAATTTCTTCTTCACCTTCTTCAATAGTTTTTGCAATTTCTATTTCTCTTTCTCTAGTCAGAAGCGACACGGACCCCATCTCTCTCAGATACATCCTGACAGGGTCATTAGTTTTTAGGGAAACATCTTCTTCCTCTTCTTCTTCAGTTTCTTCAATAAAAGTACCGTCAAGCAGATGTTTATCGTGTTTTAATTTTAACGAATAGCTGTTGTTTGATGAATCGCTAATAAAGTCCACATCTCTTTCGCCAAGCATATTCATTAAATCGTCTATTTGCTCTGGAGAAATAATATCTGCGGGGAAAATTTCATTAAGCTCATCATAAGAGATATGGCCGCCATTTTCCTTTGCTTTATCTAAAGTTTTCTTATATATCTGGTCATCCAATTCTTTTTTCTTATTTTTAATTGGTTCGTTCACTCCATCATTTAAATCACTGCAAGTTAAATCTGATTTTTTATTTTCTTCGTTATCCTTTTTTTTCGGAACAGAATTCATATTGTCGTTGTCAAAAGTATTTTTAATACTTTTGCCGGAGTTTTTAATGTTATTGTTAAAATTTTTATTTGCCTTACTTTTTTCTTTCTTCTTCAGAATTTCAATATTTTTTTTCATAGGATTATTTTATTTTTATAGACAACCGCGCACACTGCACATTACACTGCACATTGCACCCAACTATTATTATATAACAATATCTTAATAAAGTAAATTCGCAGTTATAACGAATTCATTTTTTTATGTAATCTTTCTATTAAATTTTTAACTGCTAGCAGCTCTTTAGTTTTTTTATTCCAATCTTCATGGTTTAATAAACCGTTATTTAAATCTTTTATTAAATTAGATTTTAAAATAAGGATATTATTGATTTTGCGCCTGATAATCAATCTTATAAAATTTTTTTCCGCTACTTTTGCAGAATCTTCAGAATCTACCCATGTGCTTTTATTTACCGTATCGCTATTTTCAAAATTATAAGATGCACCGCTTATATGACTGTCTGCGATATTCCTGTCTATATCAAAGTTTGCAAATTGACATTCATAAAACAACATTTTCCATTTTTGAGGATTTTGCGTTTTCTTAAATACTCCATCGATATCAATCCGAGTGGAAAATTTTGTATTTAATGCCTGGGAACTTCTTTGGAGTAACCTATTTTCTGAAAAATTTAAACTATCAGGAGTCTCTGCTGAAACATCGTTAGACAGAAGGTATTTCATTTCTTTAATTATAAGAACTATATCTCTGTCGGAAAATTCTTTTAATATACTCTCGTTAATAAATTTTGTCAACATAAATTTTCTAAAGATTGCTGAGAGTATCATTATTTCTATTTTATTACTTTGTTCAACTAATGTTTCTTCGGAACTATATTCTAATAAGTCATATTTGCTTTCTCCTTGCTTATCAAGCTCAGTCTTTTCTGCAAATATAAAATCATTATCACTTATATTATTTTTAATTATACTGCCAGATTTAATAATATTTATATTATTATTATCGTCAATAATATTTTTATAATCGGTTCCGTTATTTTTGCTGTTTGGCAAATACTTACCATTATTGCGAAAACTAACCTCGGCAGGGCGGATATTGTGTTCACCTGCATATTTATTATTATACTGCATATTTTTATTATTTATATAACTTGATAATTTTTTGTTTGTGTATTCCATTACCAATTTTTCATTAAGCCCGAGTTTGCCTGCGAGCAAATTAATATAATATGAAAATAAAATTGTGTTATCCATATTTAAAAAAGAAATTATATTGTCTATAATATAAATCTTCTTTTTCAAAATAATTTCTTTATTAAATTTTATATTATTATTGTTGAAATCTAATTCATAATTTTGCTTTGTACTGCTTTCATCAATGCCTTGCTTTTCACCATTGCCGCTTTTTTGCCCGCCCGTCGTATTATCATCATATTTAATTTGAGCGTTATTAACGGGCGTTAAATATTTATTTATATAATAATCGATTATAAACTCAATGAGCCTTTTCTTATTAAGGTTCAAATAAATTTTTAATTTATCTGCGCCGAATTTTTGCATAAAACTGTCGGGGTCTTCATTATCTTTTAGTGAGACGGCATAAATATTTTTCTCAGAATTATCCATAAATTCTTTAAATAATTCCATCCCTCTGTTTATAGCATTTAATCCTGCTTCATCGCCGTCATAAAGCAAAACTATATTATCGCAAAGTCTGGCTAATGATAATATATGATTTTTAGACAGCGCAGTTCCCATAGTTGCAACAATATTTTTGATACCACCGTAATAGAGCGATATCATGTCAAAATAACCTTCAACAACGATTACATAATTTAAATCTTTTATATATTTTAAAGATTTATTAAGTCCAAATAATGTTTTGTTTTTGTTAAAAACTAAAGAATTATTAGTATTAATATATTTAGGTCCGTCTTCAATATTATTTTTGCCGCCTATGTTAATAACTCTTGAGGCAAAAGCAACAGGCTCATTAAATTGGTCAAAAATAGGTATTATGAGTTTATTAAAAAACCTATCGGTGTAATTACTGCCGTTTTTATAAAGCAGACCTATATTTACTGCAATATCCAATTGCAGTTTGTTTTCTGCAAGTATTTTGAAAAGCCCCTTATTAAAAGGCGCATATCCCAGCATAAATTTTTTTGCACATTCCTCGTTTATACCCCTAAATTGTAAATAATTTAAAGCATTGATACCTGTTTTTTTATATATAAATAAATTTTCATAATAATAATTCAGAGCTAATTTTAATATTTTTTTTATTTCTGCTCTTTCGGAAAATTCTTTATTATCCTGCTTATTGTTCCCATAATAGCTAATATTATTATATTGTTTGAAACTGTTTTGCGTCCAATCATCCGCCACGGCAATATTATATTTTTCTTTAAGATAATTTAGAGTCTCTCCAAAAGATTCCCCTTTGATATCCATTAAGAAATTAATTACGTTTCCGCCTTTGCCGCAGCCAAAACAATAAAAAAGACCTTTTTCTGCATCAATATTAAATGACGGTGTCTTTTCGGAATGAAATGGACACAACCCTGAATAGCGTCTGCCCACTTTTTTTAATTTAACGAATGTAGAGACTTCGTCGTAAATATTAACAGAATCTAATATTGTCTGTATATCCGAGTTCATATTGCGGGGTTAAAGAAAATAATGAGTTCTATATATGCTTAAGATGTGAAGTTATAACATTTCCTGCGCTATAAAAATAAGGCAACAACCCATAGCTTTTTAGAGAACCGTAATTATTTTTAACTAAGGGTAATGAAAAAAGAAAAAATACAACGAGGCTAATTATTATAAAAACTTTGATTCCTGCAAAAAAAAACCGCCTATCTTATTAATAAAACCAAGCAGTAATATATCAAGCAGTTTAGTGAGCAAAAAAGAAATTACAGCAAACACTAAACTTACTATGATAAAAACCGAAACAAATATTATAATCTCCTTTACCTCATAATTTTTAATGTTATTAATAAAATCAAAATAGGCAAGATGAAATTTATCGAAATTTTCGGCTGCATAGTATCCCGCAAAAAAAGCCGCAGCTAATCCGATTAGCGATAAAAGCTCTTTCGCAAATCCCCTGAAAAAACCGCGAATCATTGCGACAAGCATTATGAGCAGAATTATAATATTTATATACATAAGCAATTAATAATATATAAAAATTAAAATACTATATAAATTTATATAGTAAAAATAGTAAAAATTTCTACAAATTTATATAGTATTTAATTATTATAATATACAAAACCGACAGATATCACTTTTATCAAAATTATAAATCGGATAAATTAATAATTATAGCGATTTTTTTTAGAATTTCTCTTTCTTGCCGCAGCAGCTTTTTTCTTCTTTTTAACGCTGGGCTTTTCGTAATGTTCTCTTTTTCTGATTTCAGAAAGGATTCCTGCTCTTTCGCAAGATTTTTTAAAACGTCTTAATGCGCTTTCAAATGATTCATTGTCCTTTATTTTTACGATTGACAAAAGTAGACTCGCCTCCTTTTTATAAGAGCACTCTTCATTATATATTTCAGTTCTTAATATAGTATCTTACAATTGGTAGGTGTTTGTCAACTACAATCTTTATTGTGTAGGCAAAAGATACAAATATTCTTTATACTGTGGCAGCTACAGCTACCGGGAGGAATAAACTTTTCCTGCATTTTGACAAATTTTAAATATTTTAACATTTTAACACTTTGCTGTTTATTTTATAATGTCTACATAATATTTCTAGAGTTTTTCTCGTCGATACCGGATACTCCTTCTCTTTTTTTTAGTTCTATTATTATGCTTTTTATGTCAATATCTAAATAAACCAAAAGCACCATATAAAAAAAAAGCAAATCGGCTGCTTCATAAACAGCATCACGCTTTTCTTTAGTAAAACCTGCAATAATTAATTCTAGAGATTCTTCCTGTAATTTTTTGCCAATTTTCTCCAAACCAGAATTTACAAGCTTTGCGACATATGATTTTTCAGGATCGGAGGTTTTCCTGCTTTTCAGCAAATCAAATATTAATTTTAACGAATAAAAAATTTTCCTGTCAAATTCGATGTCTTCCGTGCTTTCAGCATTTTTATGTGTTGCGCCTGAATCTGTGCCGACTTTATCCTGTATATTTTTAACCTCTATATTGCTGCAATTGATTAGGCTATTATCCAATTTTGAAAAAAAACATGTCTTATGTCCCGTATGGCACGCATCGCCTGTTTGTATGATTTTCAAAAGAATGGAATCGTTATCGCAATCATAGAATATTTCCTGCACTTTTTGGATGTGACCGGAGGTTTCGCCTTTTTTCCATAATTGTTTACGCGAACGGGAATAGTAGTGGGCATAACCTGTTTCTAATGTTTTATTAAGCGCTTCATTGTCCATAAATGCAAGCATAAGCACCTCTTTTGAATAATAATCCTGGGCAACGGCGGGTATGAGCCCGTCTAATTTTGAAAAATCAATAGAATGAATAAAATCATTTTTTTTATTCATAATTCTAATATTAATTTAGTTAATTTCAATGTTTAATTTAAGTATATAATTGAACTATTAGTTTATTTGTTGATTATAAACAGTTAACTGCTATAAGCCGCCAAATAAATCAAAATACCATTTTTTAAATTCTTACGTCTATACCTTTTGTTCTGAGATAGTTTTTGATAGCCGTAATACTAGTTTCTTTATAATGAAAAATCGATGCGGCCAGAGCGGCACTCGCAAGTCCTTCATTAAAAACATTTTCGAAATCTTCGGCACAGCTGGCTCCGCCGGATGCTATTACCGGAATTTTAACATTTTGAGCTACAAGATTCGTCAGTTTTATATCATAGCCTTGCTTAGTGCCGTCCATATCCATGCTTGTAAGCAAAATCTCCCCTGCACCTCTATTATAGACTTCTTTTGACCAAGTTATTGCATCAATGTTTGTATCTTTCCTGCCGCCATGCGTAAAAACACAATACTTGCCGTTTATATTTTTCACATCTATGGCAATTATTATTGTAGAAGAGCCAAACTTTTTAGCAGCTTCGTCAATCAAATCCGGGTTTAAAACTGCCGAAGTGTTAATGGATATTTTATCTGCTCCGCTGTTTAAGAGATTTCTTATGTCATTTATGTCAGATATGCCGCCGCCTACACTGAATGGAATAAAAATGTTTTTTGAAATCTCTTTCACTAATTCTATTAATGTTTTTCTCTTCTCAAACGAGGCTGTAATATCAAGAAACATCAACTCGTCAGCAAGGTCGTCATTGTAAGAAATTGCAAGTTCGACCGGGTCGCCTGCCGATTTGACGGATTCAAAATTTATACCTTTTACAACTTTATTGTCTTTAATATCAAGACAAGGAATAATTCTTTTTGCTAACATTTTTGTTTATAATAATTATTTATTTATTTGCAGCGTTTTAATAGCTTCTTCTAAATTAAGCCTATCGTCATATAGCGCTTTTCCTGTTATTAGACCAAGCAAATTATCTAAATATAAATCTCTTAGCAGTATAATGTCGCCAATGCCCGATACCCCTCCGGAAGCTATAAACTCAATATTATTAATAGTGCGGGCATCGTTATTACCGGTATTATTATTTATTTTTTGTACATCTTTGCATATAGCCGAACATTCTTTTATAAATTTAATGTTCGGTCCTTCGAGCATTCCATCTCTGTTAATATCAGTAAAAATAAACTGATTAATGCCGTAATTATTATACAGATTATCTACGGCATCATAAAAGTCTACCTCTATTCTTTCCGTCCAGCCGGATAACGCAATTTTTTTATTAGACAAATCAAGACCCGCAATTATTTTCCCTTTGTATTTTTCTATAGATTTTAAAATGCCGTTAATATTTTTAAAAAGAACGGAACCGAGAATAATATATGAAGCGCCTGCATTAAAATAATTTTCTATCGTTTCATCATCCCTTATTCCGCCGCCGATTTCAACAGGAATATTAACAGATTTGACAATTTTGCTAATTACATCAAAATTTTCCGGATTTCCGGATTTTGCGCCGTCAAGATCGACTACATGGAGTCTTTCGGCGCCTTTACTCTGCCAATTTGAAGCAGCTTCTAACGGCGTCAATTTATATTTTTTTTTATCTTTATAATTTCCCTTTGCAAGTCTTACGCATTCCGAATTTAAAATATCCACAGCCGGTATAATAATCATTTTTTTAATATTTAATATAATATATAGTATAGTTTAATGTTTAAGTGCAGTTTAATGTTTACAACAGTTAAGTTAATTAAGACACAAAATTTTTTAGCAATGCCAGCCCGACATCATGGCTCTTTTCAGGATGAAACTGGCACGCAAAAATATTATCCTTTTTTACGCACGCTGTAAATGTTTCGTAATAAAAACAAGAAGCGGCAACAATGGTGTCGTCATCCGGTTTGCAATAATAAGAATGCAGGAAATAGAAAAAACTATTGTTTTCTATATTTTGAAATTCTTTTATTCCGGTTTTTTTTATATTAATATTATTCCAACCAACATGCGGAATTATCGGAACGATATTACTATTAAATTTTATCACTTTGCCTTTTAATACACCAAGTCCTTCAGCATTTCCAAATTCTTCAGAATGTTCAAATAAAAGCTGCATACCCAAACATATTCCAAGAAATGAAACAGAGTTATGATTTGACACTGCATCTTTAATAGGCTGTATTAAATCTTTATGCTTGAGTTCTTTCATTGCATCTTGAAATCCTCCTACCCCTGGAAGCACGAGATGTGTAGCCTTTTCTATTTCACGAAAATCATGGGTAATAGTGGAATCAAAACCTATTTTATTAAATGAGTTTTTTACATTATTAAGATTGCCCATGCCATAATCGACAATAACTATTTTAAGAGCTTTATTTATTATGTTCATATATTAATATCTTTTATCTGCTATATAATATTTATATATTGCGTTTGAAATAGCATCCGCTATTAATTGTCTGAATGTTGCGGAAGCAAGCAAATGTTCCTCAAACGGATTAGATATGTAAGCATATTCTATTAGTACCGCCGGCATTTTTGTAAATCTTATGACATATAAATCATCCATTACGGTACCGTCATTTTTAAGATTTAAATGTTTAGACACATAATGATTTAAAAATTTTGCAAAAGGATATGAATTTTTATGAAAATAGTAAGTAGTGGTTCCGTATAGATACGGCACAATCGCTGAATTGCAATATAGACCTATAAATAAATTGGCTCCGCTGTTATTAGCCTCATCTACTCGCTGTTGTAAGCTTACATTAACGTTTGAGGTTCTGTCTATCTCGGTTTTAATGCCCTTTGCATTTAATAATGTTCGAAGTTTTAAAGCAATGCTTAAATTAACAAAAGCTTCGGGTAAGCCCATTGGTCCTATTCCTCCCGGATCGCTTCCTCCATGACCGGCATCAATGAAAACATTAAATACAGGTTTTTGCCGGTTATATTTTGGGGGCTGCGCAGCTTCATTGCTTAATGTTTCTATCGTACCTGTTCCGTAAATTATAGTATCATATTTATTATTGCCGATGAAAATAGTTTTTATAGGCAATTTTTCAAGTGATTTTTCTTTTGCCACAATGTGAACAACGTAAGGATTTGTAGCAAATTGGGCGAACAAAACATTATCAATATCTCCAAAAGGAATACTTCTTTTGCCGGCATTTCCAAAAAGAACCGAATGTCCAAATGCTATGATAAAAAAATTATCCTGTCCTTTTTTAAATAAGTACCCTTTGTACAACGGCTTTCCGATTGTATAAACATTAAGGGTATTATTTTGATAATTAACGTAAACAGACGTTATTTCGGTTAAATTTCGGCTGACAGCGCAAGCGTTTTTAATTTTTGTAAATAGTAAAATGCTGTTTAGAGAAAAAAATAGCAGCAATATTACGCGCAAATAAAAATTATTTGCTAAGTATTTAAAAATATCCAAAAAAGAATAAGTTTTTAATCTTAGTATGTCTTTTAACTTATCTTTCAACATTAAATACATAATGTAATTTTTTAATTAAATTATTCCCTTCGTCGAAAGAATATTGTTCCTTCCTGTCTTGCTTAATGCATCAGAAATACTTACGGCGCATGCTTTAAACACTGCTTCCGTTATATGATGATAATTGCAGCCGTACATTATATTAATATGCAAATTAATTAAAGCGTTTTTGCAAAGAGCTTCAAAAAAAATATTTACATAATCATAGAAAAAAATTTCCGCTACCAATTCATTATACACCAACTCTAAATCAAATAATCCTGTTTTCGATTCTTTGCTGTTATTAATTGATTTAGCAGATTGCATAGAATCTATAGAATCGTGATTATTAATTGAATTTGTTTTTTGTGCTAAATTCTTAGCACCCACATCAGTCCTGTTTTGCTTATTAACAAATTTATTTAGAAGTTTTTCAGTGCTTCTTCTATTAAATATATTAAATCCGTTTGATAAATCATTAAAACCGCTATTATTAAAAATAGATAACTGCGCTATTTTATTTTTTACATTATAATTGCCACAGGCACTTTTATTATAGTCATTATTATCATTATTGCAATAATAATGATAAACAAAATAAGCTCTGCCGCTAAAATCAACAGTAGTTTGCACCAATGCCTCATCCATAGGGACCGAGGCAAATCCATATCTTTTTATACCTTTCTTTTCTCCGGCAAGTTTATTAATTGCATGTCCTATAACAATTCCGGTATCTTCTATTAGATGATGCAAATCTACTTCAGTATCGCCTTTCGCATGCAGCTCAACATCAAAATTAGAATGTTTCGCCAGCTGTTCCAGCATATGGTCAAAAAATGGAATGCCGGTATCTATAGTATATTCACCATTTCCGTCAATATTTAAATATAGTTCTATATCCGTTTCTTTAGTTTTTCTTTGAAACTTATCTTTTCTTAACCCTTCATTTTTTAATTGCTCGTCATTAAGCATTTTTAATATATATTTCAGTTAATTAGTTAGTTTAGTTTAGTTTAGTTAGTAATTAATCAGTTCGTTGTTTAGTTAGTTAACTAATTAATTTAAAAATTAATTAGTTAATAGTTAATTAATTAGTTAGTTAGTATGTTAATAATAATTAATTTATTGAGTCAAATTCTTTGAAATATTCAATTATTTTATCGTTTTCTGAAGGAAGACCTACTGTTATTCTGTAAAAATTTTCAAACAGTCCCGTAAAATTTCTTATAGCTACATTATGTTTCTTTAGAAAAACATCAAATGCAGATTTAATATCTTTATTGCTTAAGCCAAAAAAAATAAAATTAGCATCTGATTTATAAACATTAATAAAATTTAGCTTTTTTAGTTTTAAAAATAATTTATCGCGTTGAACAACTGTTTTATGAATATTTTTTTCAAAAAATTTGTAATTATTTAAAAAAAACTCCATCGAAGCGAGGGTCAATGAGTTTATGTTATAAGGAAGTTTAATTTTTTTAAACTCGTTTATTAATTGAGCTCCTGCAAAAAGCATCCCAAATCTCAATCCTGCCAATCCTATTTTAGAAAATGTTTTCAATACTATTAGATTTTCGTATTTATTTAAATATTTAATAAACGATTCTTTATTTGAAAACATTAAATATGCTTCATCTATAACGACAATATTATTTTTACTGCCAAGAAGGTTGAGCAGCATATCGCTGCTAAAATGATTTCCTGTGGGATTGTTAGGATAGGCAAAAAAATAAATATTTTTTTGCCTGCAGCATTTTTCTGTTTTTTCACTGTCATAGCCATTTAAGCGTTTATCGCAAGCAATATCTGTTGCGTCTTGATTAAGTATATCGGACGGCAATTCAAAAGAATCTTTGAGCAGCTCAATATTATTAACTTTTAGTTCGTTAAATTTTGCAATAATTTCATACATAGAAAATGTAGGATAAGGAATATTAACTATAACATCTCTTTTTAAGCTTGCTAAGATTATAGAAATAAGTTCATCGGAACCGTTTCCAAAAATAAAATTATCTGATTTTGCGCTATAATGATTTTCAAGCAATTTGATTAGCCTTTTATTATCGGAATCAGGATATAAATTTATGAGAGTTCCCTTGATAAAATCGGCATATTTTTTTTTTAAACTTTTATTTAAAATGTAATTAGATTCATTGGCATCTAATTTCAGTACATTAGTGTCTTGTTCAATTTCCACCGGTGTATACGGTTCGAGATTAATTACGCTTTCTTTAATAAAACTATCTATTTTCATAAAATAATCAATGACTGTTTTTAAAAATTTTAAAAATTAATATAATATTTATGTGCAGTACGGCATTAGTCGTTTCGCCGGCGTGTGCGCATAAGTACCGAATTTCCATGAGCTCCTAACCCTTCTATATCGGAAAAAAACTTTATGTCTTTTGCATTTTTATTTAAAAAATCTTCAGTTGAAAAAATAACGCTTGTTCTTTTTAAAAACGATATAGTATCGAGCGGTGAAAAGAATCTTGCAGTTCCTCCGGTCGGCAAAACATGACTTGGACCTGCAATGTAATCGCCTATTGCTTCAGGGGTATTTTCACCAAGAAATACGGCGCCCGCATTTTTTATTAAAAATAATTTTTCAAACGGCTCTTTTATATACAATTCTAAATGTTCAGGTGCTAGGTCGTTGGCAATACCGATAGATTCGTTTACGGACCCAGTTAAAACGAAAGAACCGTTGGAATCTAAAGATTTCTCTATAATTTTTTTTCTATCTTCTTTTGATATAAGCTTTTCTAAGGATTTTTTAACATTTTCTATTAAATCAAAAGAATGCGTGATAAGTGTAGAAACGGCCATTTCATCATGCTCTGCCTGGGACATTAAATCAATCGCCGCTTTATCCGGATTTGCAAATTCATCGCATATTACCGCAATTTCACTTGGACCGGCTATCATATCTATATCTACATCTCCGTAGACCATTTTTTTGGCGGTTGCAACATATATATTGCCGGGTCCGACAATTTTATCAACCGCATGGATAGTTTCAGTTCCGTAAGCCAACGCAAATATAGCCTGCGGTCCTCCTATCCTATATATTTTATCTACACCGCATAAAACGGCAGCAGCGATAACATAATTGTTTAATTTGTCAGAAGGAGGTGTAACCATAAACAATTCTTTAACCCCTGCAGCTTTTGCAGGAATAGCGTTCATTATAACCGAAGAAGGATAGCTTGCTTTTCCTCCCGGAACATATATTCCAACCCGTTGCAGCGGCGCAATCAATTGCCCTGTGATAATTCCGGGAGAGAAAAGAACTTCATTGCTTTCATTAGCATTGCAGTCAAATTTCACGCGCTCTTTAAAATTTTCTTCGTTTTTTTCAGTGTTTTCACCGTTGTTAAAAGAAAACCATGTTTTTATTTTTTGCTTTGAATGGTAGTCGAAAACTCTTTTGATTGTTTTTTCTAATATTTTCCGTTCATCATTGGATAAAAAATCTAATGCATTTTTTTTATCTTTTTCGTTTATTGCAAATTTAGACGGGTCTATTTGTACATTGTCAAATTTTGCAGTGTAAAAAGATAGGGCATTGTCTTTTTCTTCTATAATTTTATTGCGCATAATTTCTAAATCATGCTGAATATTCACGCTAAAATTTAATTGAAGTTTCCTTCTTTCAAAAATAAATGCTCTAAAATTATCCTTTTTGGCGTCAAAAAATTTCATTTTATATTTTATATATTATAATATATATATGACATTCTTAAAGTTCTATGTTTTCTATTTTTTTATATTTTAGACTTTTATGTTTTGATTTATTCGCATTATAATATTATGTATTTCTTTAGGATTTGTCTTTAAACTCGCCCTGTTGACGATTAAACGCGATGTTATAAGAGCTATTTCTTCAATAAGTAACAAATTGTTTTGCCTCAGGGTTTCACCAGTAGATACAAGATCCACTATGACCTCGCAAAGCCCGGTCAAGGGAGCTAGTTCTATATTTCCGTACAGCTTGACTATCTGAACACTTATACCCTTTTTTTTAAAAAAATCTTTTGTTATATTTACATATTTTGTTGCCACCCTTATGTTATTTGACAGATACAATGCAGTTCGAATATTATTTATTTCATTGCCGCCTGTTGCAATTTTTTCATTTTTGTAAGATTTTTCTAAAATCGCATTTCCGCCGGCAATATTACTAAAATTTATTGAACTATGCACGGCAACAGCGAGCTTGCATTTTCCTATGCCTAAATCAAGCGGTTCGTAAACATTTTTAAATTTCTCAAGCAAAATATCTTTCCCTGCTATACCGATATCCGCCGCACCGTATTCTACAAAAGTAGGCACATCCCATGGTTTGACTATTAATAATTTTGCATTATCGTCTTCATAATTAAATATTAATTTTCGAGAATTATAATCTTCATCGGAATGTTTAATAAATCCTGATTTTCTTAATAAATCAAGGGCGCTTTCAAGCACACGTCCTTTCGGAATTGCAATCCTAACTTTTTCTTTCATTTATTTAATTCCCGATGCTATTGATTGATTTGATAAATAATCATCATTGTAATCAGTTGTATTTGAATCATCTATTCTTGAAATAATGGCGCCCAAACCGGATAATTTTTTTTCCATGGCTTCGTACCCTCTATCTAAATGATATATCCTTGAGATAGAGGTATAATCCTTAGATGAGGCTAGCCCTGCCAGAACTAATGATGCGCTTGCCCTTAAATCCGTCGCCATAACCTCGGTTCCGGATAAAGCATTTGTTCCTTTTACTATAGCAAAATTACCACATACTTTTATATCGGCTCCAAGCCTTCTTAACTCAGCTACATGCATAAATCTATTTTCAAAAATATTTTCCGTTATAACGCATAATCCTCCTGCAATAGACATAAGTGCCATCATTTGAGCCTGCATATCGGTTGGAAAATAAGGAAAAGGAGCTGTTGAAATATCAACGCTTTTAATCATTTTAGGACCTTTTACCCTTACGGAAGAAGCTGAAACAACATTAATTTTTACCCCTGCTTCGGTCAATTTATCTACAATTGCGCTCATATGATTCAGATTAACGTTCTTAACTATAATATCGCCTTGTGTTATAGCTGAAGCAACCATATAGGTACCGGCTTCAATTCTGTCTGAAACAATGTAATGGCTTAATTTATTCAGCTTTTTAACCCCTTTGATGACTATAACGCAAGGTTCGACTCTTTTAATATTTGCTCCGCCGTTGCATAAAGCAAGAATTAAATCGTCTATTTCAGGCTCTCTTGCGGCATTTTTTATAACTGTAGTACCTTCCGCAAGCGTTGCAGCCATAATAATATTTTCCGTTCCTGTAACAGAAGGTATCGGAAAAATAATTTCAGCGCCTTTAAGTTTTCCGGCAGTAGCCTCAACATATCCATGTTCCATAGTAATAGTTGCACCGAGAGCTCTGAGCGCCTGCAAATGGAAATCAATGGGTCTTGCGCCAATGGCACACCCGCCCGGAAGCGACACTCGTGCTTTTTTATATTTAGCAAGCAGCGGTCCCAGAACAAGGACGGATGCCCTCATAGTTTTAACAAGATCGTAAGGTGCATCAAAGTTATTAATGGTCGAGGTATTTATAGATAATTTTCCATCGTCCGAATCTTTTACCTCAGCATTAAGACTAACAAGAAGTTTCTTGATAGTGGTTATATCTTGAAGATTTGGAACATTGTACAGTTCATTGTCAGAATCGTCAAACATAATAGACGATGCAATAATAGGTAATGCAGCATTCTTTGAACCGCTTATAGATACTTCGCCCCTTAAAGGGATACCGCCTTCAATTATCATTTTTTCCATAATTAATCTTTGCCACCCTTTCTTTTCCCGACAGGTCTTTTATAAAATCAATTGTTATATTAACTGGATTGCTTTTATTATTATTTGTATTTATTTTATATTTATATTCTTCACGACTATTATTATATTTATTATCTTTACCATAAAATGTCAATTCATAAATTTTTTTTATTTCTTCTTTATATCTCTGGTCTATTTCTAATATTAAACAAAATTCTTTATTAGAGGTTAAATTACTATTGACTGAATTTTTTATTATTGATAAAAAAAATTCGAATATTTTCCTGTAAAATTTAAGCCCGTCAATGCCACCGTCAAGAGCTGCGCAAGGTTCATATTTTTTAACTTCATCGCTAAGAAAATCGACATCAGATGATATGATGTAGGGCGGATTCGATATTATGATGTCAAAACTGTAAAAATCGGTATTATATTTTTTACTGTATTCATTATACCAGTATATATTTGGATTTAAAATATTAAAATACGTTAATTTAATTTTATTTTCTACATTATTTAATATTGCATTCTTTTTTGCAACATTTAAAGCTTTATAACTATTATCGGCGGCAAATATTTCAATATTTGAATATTTATAGTTTTTAGCTATCGATACCGCTATGGCGCCTGAACCTGTGCCGAGGTCTATAATGCTGATGTTTTGAGCTATATTATTTTTTATGCCAGGCTCATTGCATTTATGGTGGCTATGAGGATTGGCACTGTTTATTTTATTATTTAATCTATAAATTTCTTTTAAACTTTCATCGACTAAAATTTCCGTATCAGGTCTTGGTATCAGAACATTTTTATTCACAAAAAAATCTATAGAATAAAATTCTTTATTATTAATTATATATGCGAAAGGTTCTTTTTTAGCCCTTCTTTCGATATAACCGTTGAAAATCTTTAACTTGTCTTCGGTTATTTTATTTTCATAGTTTATAATAATTTTTTCACTGGAAACGTTTAAAGCATAACCCATAAGAAGCAAGGACTCTTTAAAATAATCAAGAATTTCGTCATTGTTTTCTTTTAAATATCCGGCACCGGCTTTAATTGCTTCAAAAATAGTAAAATTATTTGATTTCAAGAGACTTTTGCGACTCAAAATATTTTGACAGAGGAATTAGCAGCTCGTCAAGATTTCCTTCCATGATATAATTAAGTTTATGAAGTGTTATTCCCGCCCTATGGTCTGTTATTCTTCCCTGCGAAAAATTATATGTTCTTATCTTTTCGCTTCTGTCTCCGCTTCCTACCATATTTTTTCTATTTTTGGCTTCGATAGATTTTTTATCGGCTTCTAGTCTGCTTAATAAGCGTGACCTCAATATTCTTAAAGCTTTGGCTTTATTTTTATGCTGCGATTTTTCATCCTGGCATGTAACAACAAGATTGGTAGGCAAATGCGTTATTCTGACCGCAGAATCTGTCGTGTTGACGCTTTGTCCTCCATGTCCCGTTGACCTGTAAACATCTATTCTTAAATCTTCAGGAGCTATCTTAAGGTCTATTTCTTCGGGTTCTAGCATAACCGCGATTGTAGCGGCTGAAGTATGTACTCTTCCTTGCGTTTCTGTTGCAGGAATTCTTTGTACCCTGTGAACACCGCTTTCGTATTTTAAAAATCTAAAGACATCTTTGCCTTTTACTGATATTACAGCTTCTTTAAGCCCTCCGGATGCGGAATAGCTCGAAGAAATAAGTTCAAAATTGAAATTTTTTATTATCGCATATTTGTTATACATTTTATATAAATCAAGGGCAAAAAGCGCAGCTTCTTCTCCGCCTGTTGCCGCTCTTATTTCTAACAGTATATCTTTGTCGGCATCGGCATCTTTAGGATAAAAATATTCTTTTATCGTTTCTGAAGCTTTATTCGCTTTAGTCTGCAGGTCGTTAATCTCCTGTATCTCCATGGCTAAAAGCTCGTTATCCGATTCTTTTTTTTTAAGCGTTTGAAGTTCTTCTATGTCCGAAAGTATTTTATTATATTCATCAAAAGTATCAGTGAGTTTTTTTATTGCGTTATATCTCTTAATAGGTTCTTTAGCTGATTCATTAAAACCGTCTTTGCTGATTTCTTGAATATTTTCATTAAGACTTTTAGCTTCTTCTTTAAGTTCTTTACACTTTTGCACTATAGCGTTTTCAAGTTTTACAAAAGGCTGTTCATTATCATTTTTATAATTATTTTGTTCGATTAAATCTTCCATTATATTAAACCCTTCATCCATTCTTTTTTAATTTCTAAAGGTCTGCCGCAGCTAAATTCTCCTTCTGAGCAGCCGTTTCTGACACACGACGGTCCTGCGTTCCGGAAAATAGACGGAGCTATCGGATAAACAAGTTTAAAAATTTCCTTAGCAAGGTTCCTTATTTCCCACTGTGCCCTTTCGCATCCTCTTAATTTAAAAAAATGCAGCAGCTCTCTCGCGTTCATAGTAAAACTTAACTGTGTTTGTGCGGCATTAGGCAAAATATATCTTGCATCTTCGGCAGGAATACCTTTTTCTAAAAAGAACCCGTATAAAGAATAAATTTCTCCAACTAAATTATTAAATTTATCTAAGAATTCTTTATTTTCAGATATAGATTCTGGAATAATTATCAGCGGATTTATTTCTTTGACATATCTTTGGCTTCTCTGGGAATATGAGGCTATTCTGTGCCTCACTAACTGGTGCGAAGCACTTCTGGATAATTTGTCTACTATAAATGTAAAATTAGCATGTTCAAGCACTGATTCATGCCCTGAAGTTCTAATTTTTTTTATTAACTTTCTCGCTTTTTCTAAACCATTTTCAGCTTCTTTAAAATCATACTCTATTTTTGTTATATCGGATGCACTGTAGCACAGCCTTGCAGCTATTGCAACGGTAATTTCCGGATTCGTCGTATAATTTATTAGTTTAACCATCTATTGTCTATTGTTTGGTCTATCAGCCGGTATATTGGCGGTTATTAATTACGTAAATTAATTTAATTGAGATAAATTAATATAAAAAGCTAAGAGAATTAAACTGTAAAATCAAGCTGAACATGAACTTAAAAAAATAAACTAAAAGCCAAAATAATAATTAATATAATCCTATTATTCAGCCGTACAATCATACAATAAAGATTAAAGATTAAAGATTAAAAATTAAAGATTAAAAATATACTATTATTATATAAATTAACTAGTTGAAAAAAAGTAAAAAAATAATTATACTGCAACCCAAATTTAAATTATTTTATTTTTTTTCTATGTTATACTTTTTATTAAACTTTTCTATTCTGCCTGCGCTATCGACAAATTTTTGTTTGCCGGTATAAAACGGATGGCACTGGGAACAAATGTCTATATGAATTTCTTTTACAGTGCTTCCTGTAACAAATTCATTTCCGCATGCACATCTTACTTTGGTTTCAAGATATTCCGGATGGATTCCTTTTTTCATTTCTGTTTAGTACCTCTTTTTGAAATTTAATTTTTATTAAAAACAAACATTAATTGTGAAATGTTAATTATATAATTTTAATAAATAACTTTCAACTTTTTTTATATCGGCAGGTATATCGACAGGTATTGTCGATATACTGACCGTTTTAACCTTAATTTTGTAACCGTTTTCAATAGCTCTCAACTGTTCAAGCATTTCTTTCTGTTCTAAATACGAAGGGGGCAATAGTCCAAAAGTTTTGAGAAAATCTTTTCTATATCCATAAAAGCCCAGGTGCTTAAATCCGAACGGTTTTTCGCTCCCTTTGTTATTTTTTTTATCTTTTGAATTATTTGAATTATTTTTTTTATTAGTATTCATTATATTATCTATTAAATTAAATTTTAAATCGTAGCGGTTTCTGTCAAAAGGTATAGGGCTTCTTGAAAAATAAATCCCGTAGTCGCTATTATCCGTCACGACTTTTACGCTATTGATATCCATAAATTCTTCAAATGAATAAATAGGGGTTTTAACGCTTGTAAAAATTATGCCGTCGTCTTCTTTAAAAGGTTCTATTAAGGCATCTATTATTTCATTGTTTACTAAAGGTTCGTCACCCTGAATATTTAATATAATATCGGCATCAAGATTTTCAGACGCCTCAATTATTCTGTCGGTACCGGAAGCATGTGTATCCTTGGTCATAACAGCATTGCCTCCAAAATTGATAACGGCATCAAAAACTCTTTTGTCTTCAGTAGCAACAATTATTTCAGATATTACGGCAGATTTGGACACACCTTCCCATACGTGCTGTATCATAGATTTGCCCATAATTTTTGCAAGAGGCTTTCCTTCAAATCTTGTAGAGGCAAACCTTGCAGGTATTAAAGCCGCTATTTTCATTTTCTTCCCTCCATCCCTTTTATTTATCCTCTATTTGTAATATATATATCATAACCATACCTTGCAATGAGTTTTGCAAAAGTATATGCTTTATTTAAATTTTTGAATCTTCCCAATACCACACAATAATAAGCGGTATTGTGCACCGTCTTTATTATAATATGCACACCCGGCACTAACTTCGAAATTCCTTTTTCTTTATTGACAGCCTTAACTCTGGATGTATACGCCGCGAATTGCAGAGTATAGCCGGTGAGAGGCGGAAGATACTTCGTTCCAAACCCGTTTATTTCGTTTTGTTCAATTCTTGCGGCAGAGGGATTCGGTCCTAAATATTGGATTTTGACAAGAGCTGTGCCGGGTCCGAGCATGTTTAAAGCGCGGGCTGCGGCATATGAAAGATCCATTATTCTTCCGCCGTAATAAGGTCCTCTATCATTAACATATACCTCAACGCTTCTGCCGTTCTGCAAATCGGTAACATAAGCATATGTATCAAGAGGCAATGTTCTTGAAGCAGCGGTTAAATCGTACATATTGTAAATTTGCCCGCTTGCCGTAGGTCTTCCTTGAAATCCGGGTCCATACCACGATGCTATACCTTCCTCCGTATTATGTGGCAAAAATTGCGGGGCATAATAATGAGGAGGAGCGGAGCTTATACCGGGTTGAGGATAAGACCCTCCAATTATATATGGAACGCATCCTGACAAAAAAAATGATGCAAAAACCATAATTAATAATAATGCTGCGCCTATTTTTACCGACTTAAAATTTTCCCTTGGATGCATAACCTAATCTGATAATGATAACTCTTTTAATGACATTAGTATATCGATATATAAATATAATAATATAAATATAATAGTCAATAAGCTGACAAATTGCAATTTTAAAGCATTTAAATTTTAGCAATGCTCAAAGATTAATATTTTATATTAGCACAATATATATTAATTAAAAACATTTTTTGCTTAAAAATTATGTCCTTGCCGGCGGAAAACAATAAATAATTTGACACAAACTAAATTATAATATATAATTTGAAAACGATATATAGTTAGTTAATTATTTTAATTTAATAATTTATATATTTTATTGCTCTTTTAAATTTAAAAAATAATTTGATATTTCTTATCAAGAGCGGTGAAGGGACGGGCCCGTTTGAAACCGCAGCAACCGAAAATGTGAAAGTTAAATTTCGGTGCTAATTCCCGCAGGGATATGACGCTTGAGCGTATAGCGTCGTAATTACATCGTCGGATTAAACAATGATTATACCTGGAAGATAAGAAGATAAGCGTTAAAAGCCTTTTCTTCATATTTTACCGGAAGAAGAGGCTTTTTTTGTTATATTCTTTATTATTTTATAAAAAATCTAAAATTTTAGTTAAATCTTAAATCAGTTAAAATTAAAAATTAATTAAATCAACCAACCAAGCTAAATAACATAACATATTATATTTATATTTATACAAGGAGACAAAATGTTTGTAAAAGGACTAAAATGCAGAGAATGCGGTAAGGAATACCCGGACAGTGCTCTTTATGTCTGCGATTATTGCTTTGGCCCATTAGAAGTAGATTATGATTATGATAAAATCAAAAAGAATATAAGCGTTGAAAAGATTAAATCAAGACAGCCAAATATGTGGAGATACAAGGAACTCCTTCCTATTAAAGGCGATATAGAAATAGGCAAAGATGTCGGATTCACCCCTTTAGTTAAAGCGGATAATCTTGCTAGAGTTTTAGGAGTTAAACATTTATATATCAAAAACGATGCGGTCAACTTTCCCACCCTTTCTTTTAAGGATAGGGTTGTTTCCGTTGCTATAGCCAAAGCAAAAGAATTTGGTTTTAAGGTAATTGCATGCGCCTCAACCGGAAATCTTGCAAATGCAACTGCCGCATGTTCCGCCGCTTCAGGTTTCGAATGTTTTGTGTTTATTCCTTCAAATTTAGAAACCGGCAAGGTTCTCGGAACTTTAATTTACGGCACTAATTTAGTCAAAATTGAAGGGAGTTATGATAAAGTAAATAGACTTTGCACTGAAATTGCCGGTAAGCATAACTGGGCATTTGTAAATATAAATTTAAGACCTTATTATGCAGAAGGCTCAAAAACTCTTACTTTTGAAATGCTTGAACAATTGGGTTTTAAAGCTCCCGATAACGTCGTTGTCCCAATGGCGGGGGGTTCGCTCATTACAAAAGTCGGAAAATCAATTGAAGAATTTGAATACTGCGGATTAATCGAAAAGCATAATACAAAAATTTTCGGAGCACAGGCTACGGGATGCAACCCGATTACTTCAACAGTAAAAGAGAAAAGAGAATTTATTAAGCCGGTAAAAACACCGGATACCATTGCAAAATCTCTTGCAATTGGCAATCCTGCCGATGGATATTATGCTGCAGACTTGATGCACAAAAGTGGCGGATTCGGAGAAGACGCCACAGATGACGAAATAGTGGAAGGCATGAAACTGCTTGCTTCCACCGAAGGAATATTTACCGAAACAGCTGGCGGCGTTACTGTAGCAGTTGCTAAAAAGCTTATTGAAAAAGGATATATCAACAAAAATGAAACAACCGTGCTTGCCATTACCGGTAACGGTTTAAAAACATTAGAATCGCTTAATGGGAGATTAGATGAAGCGCCGGTCATAAACCCCAATCTGGAAGAATTTGAAGAAGTCTTAAAAAAAGTACGTGAAAAAGAAAAAACAAATAATAAAACAATTAAAAAATAATTAAAATTAAACAATATAATAATAATTGATAATAGTCTGGAGGAGATATGGCTATAATTGTCAGGATACCAACACCTTTAAGAACATTAACCGGCGGTAAATCAGAAGTTGACGCTTCCGGAGCTAATATTTTAGAAATCATTAATGACCTTGAAAAAACTTACCCCGGAATAAAAGAAAGAATTTGCGAAAAAAATGACCAGGTCAGAAGATTCGTCAATGTATATTTAAATGACGAGGATATCAGATTTATAGACAACAACGATTCTAAGGTAAAAGACGGAGATACTGTTTCTATAATACCAGCAATTGCCGGCGGGGCTTCCGAAAAAAAAAAATTTTATTTAAATTATCCTCAGGAAGTAATTAAAGACCCGCTGATATATCTAATAGGTAAAAATTATAACGTAATAACTAACATAAGAAGTGCCAGTATTTCAAACGATATAGGCATAATTGCCATAGAAGTCGAAGGAGAACCGGCGGATATAGAAAAAGCAATAAAATTCCTTGAATCTAAAGGCGTGAGCGTTGAGCCTATCGTATTAGATATCATTGAATAAATTAAAATTTTATGTACGTTATTTATAATTTATATTTTATTAGTTTTATTTATGAGCGGAGGTTATTTTGGATTTTACGGAAGAACAGATTAAAAGATATGCCAGGCACATAATATTGCCAGAAGTAGGCGGAGAAGGGCAGGAAAGATTACTATCTTCCAAAGTCCTTTTAATAGGTGCAGGCGGTTTGGGGGCGCCATGCGGTTTATATCTTGGGGCAGCAGGTATAGGGACCCTCGGCATAGCAGACTTCGACACTGTTGACCTTTCAAACCTGCAAAGACAAATATGGCACGGTAATAAAGACGTAGGCAGATATAAAGTAGACTCTGCAAAAGATTCAATCGAAAGAATAAACCCTGACGTCAAAGTTATAGCATACAAAGATAAAATATCTAAAGACAATATACACGAACTTATCAAAGATTATGATGTAATAATAGATGCCACCGATAATTTTCCTACAAGATATCTGATTAATGATGCATGTCATTTTTACGGGAAGCCTCTTGTTTACGGTTCTATTTTTAGATTTGACGGACAAGCGACCGTTTTCCTGCCCGACAAAGGTCCATGCTACAGATGCTTATTTCCTTCACCGCCGCCGGCAGGATTAGTCCCAAGCTGTCAGGAAGCAGGGGTATTAGGCGTCTTGCCGGGCGTCATCGGAGCAATACAGGCAAATGAAGCTATAAAAATAATACTTAACATAGGAACGACATTAAACGGCAGATTATTAATATATGATGCCTTAGATATGAAATTTACAGAAATGAAATTAAGACAAGACAAGACTTGCCCTCTTTGCGGTGAGACCCCGACAGTGCTTGATTTAATTGAATATGAAGAATTGTGTGAATTTAAGGCTTGATATAATTATAATTGCAATGTGATATATAATTATTTGCCCTTTTTTTTGCTATTTAATTGCAATTATCATTTTTTTAATTTAATAAAAGATATACAGTAATAATAAAATTTGCCGGAGAGCGTATATAATGGCTGAATATAATAGCGAATTAGACATTAAAGGTGAAATATGCCCTTTTACTTTTGTCAGATCTAAACTTGCATTAGAAAAAATAAATCAGGGCGAAAAACTGAGAATAATAGTAGATTATGAGCCTGCCATACGAAATGTTCCCCGTTCTATGGAAGAACAGGGGCACAAAGTGATTTCTATAAATAAAATAAACGATACCGATTATGAAATAATAGTCGAAAAAAACGGTTTAAAGAAAATAAACAAAACATAATGGAAAAAGAAGAAAAAACTGAAAACGATTTAAAATATAAATTAAATTTTTTGAGTTTAAATATATTTAATTCTATAGGCGGTACGAATATTTGTTTATTAAATAATTTATTTAGCAATTCTGAGGACACTAAAGTTTACGCTAAAACAGAGTCTCAGAATCCCGGCGGTTCAATTAAGGATAGACCTGCCTTTTACATGCTTAAGGATGCAATAAATAAAAATATTCTTAAACAAAATATGACTATAATCGATTCTTCTTCCGGCAATACCGGTATTTCCTATGCTATGGTCGGTTCATTTTTAAACCTAAAAGTAAAAATATACGCACCTTCAAATATGAGCGAAGAGCGTAAACAACTTATAAAACTTTACGGTGCCGAACTAATTCTGACTCCGGCTGAGGAAAGTCATGACGGAGCTATAAAAAAATCACTTGAAGAATATAAAACCGGCGGAACTAATTTTTATTATATGCCCGACCAATACAACAATCCAAATAATGCGCTATCACATTATGAAACTACAGCAGCGGAAATTATAAAACAGACAGGCGGCAATATTGATTACTTTGTGACCGGCATAGGAACGGGTGGAACAATTCTTGGCACCGGAAAAAGACTAAAAGAGTATAATAAAAATATTAAAATTATAGCGGTTATACCTGACAACCCAATGCACGGCATAGAGGGCTGGAAATATAACTATTCATTTAATTTTCAAGGTTTTGACCATAATAATATTATAGATGATTATGTGAAAGTTGACACAGAAGGCAGTTATCTAATGCTGAAAAAGCTTATAAAAAAAGAAGGACTTTTATGCGGTTTTTCTTCAGGCGCTAATCTATATGGGATACATAAACTTTCTCAGAAATACAAGGGTAACTATATTACAGTTTTGCCTGATACTGGTTCTAGATATTTATCAACTATCGGCTTTAAAGATATGTTGTAATTTTAGAATGATAAAATTGATTGCTCGTTGTGTTGTCAACTTTTAATTTGTCTTTTTAATTTGTCTATTGAATTTAACTTTTTTTTTATTTGTCATAATATCCCGCTTATTATTATTTGCTCCAAAAATCTCTAACTTGCTTTAATTGTTGACTAACCAACAACAATATGATAATCTATACAATGTATAAAGTATAAATGCTAGGGGTGCCAATTTTAACTATGTAGTTCTAATTACACAGTTAAAATATATATAAATGGCTGAGATTGGATTTTTCTGTCCAGAACCCTCTGAACCTGAATATGGACAATACCAGCGAAGGAAAGCTTATAAACTTATTTAGATAACATTTACATAACAATAGTTCAGAATAATTTTGAAATTATATCATGTCGTATATTCTTATTTGTATAATATAAACCGGTTTAATCAATACAATATAACTCATAAGAAAGAAATACGGCAGACAATAAACAACTTCTGAATTAATTTAAATTTATTAAATAAATATAAAAAGCGGTCCTTAAGGCTGAAATTTCCATATAGCAGCTTTAAGGACTTTTTTTTTTATTTTGTTTGCTTTTTTAAAAATCGTTTCTTAATTATTCATTTAATTTAATCTTAAACAAACAGGAACTATCGCGGGTAAATAAAATAAAAATATAAAATTGAACGTTTTTAAATAATTAAAATAAATTATGACCATTTACGTAAACGATAAAGAAATCAACTTAAATGAGAACTTAACTATAGCACAGCTCATAGAAAGTCTTAAGCTCAATATTAAAAGTACGGCGGCTGCAGTTAATAAAGAAATCGTACCAAAGGCTCAATATTCAGAATTTATTCTAAAAGATAAAGATAGATTAGACCTTGTTACAATTGCACCGGGCGGATAAATTTATTTAATTGCAAAAATTAAAAATTTATTTTACGAATAAAAAAGAGGAGAACATATGGAAATAATAAACAATGAACATCTGACAACAAATTTTGAAGATAAATTAACAATAGGCAAATATTCTTTTAAGTCGCGTTTAATTGTCGGGACCGGCAAGTATCCAGATTTTGCAACTATGCAAAAAGCAATAGAACTTTCCGGCTCCGAAATCATAACGGTTGCGATAAGACGTATCGATTTTGAACAAAAAGAAAATATGTTATCATTTATTGACCAGGATAAATATACTCTTTTGCCAAATACCGCAGGATGTTTTACGGCTGAAGACGCTGTTAGCACGATAAGATTATCCCGCGAACTCGGCATATTTAAAACAGATATGGTAAAGTTAGAGGTTATAGGCGACCCGAAAACTCTTTATCCAGATAACGAAGAACTTTTAAAAGCTGCAAAAATTCTTGTAAACGAAGGGTTCACGGTTATGCCTTACATTATTGACGACCCTATTGTCGCAAAAAAACTTGAGGATATTGGCTGTCCGGTTGTAATGCCGCTTGCTTCGCCGATAGGCTCCGGTTTAGGAATCAGAAACCCTTATAATTTAAAAATAATAAAAGAAACCGTATCTGTTCCTGTAATAGTTGACGCAGGGGTAGGTACTGCATCCGATGCTGCAAAAACTATGGAGCTAGGAGTTGACGGAATTTTAATGAATACGGCAATAGCCGGAGCGACAGACCCGCTGAATATGGCTCTTGCGATGAGCTATGCGGTCAAAGCCGGAAGGCTGGCTTTTTTATCGGGAAGAATTCCGATGAAACTATACGCATCTGCTTCCACACAAATGGAAGGAATCGTGTTTTAGTATAAATAAATTTTTATTTTTTTGTAATCTTAATATATATAATGTATAAACTTAATATATATAAAAATGATAAACATAATTAAATATCAGAATTTAGATAATATATTTAATAAGATTAGTAAATCAGAGCGGATAGACAGCAATGACCTTTTAACTCTGCTTGATGACAGCGAAAATTTAAACGAAATTATACAATATGCGGCTTATCTCAATAAATCTGCCAATGGCAATAACGTTTCATATGTAGTCAATAGAAATATTAATTTTACAAATATCTGCTATCTGAATTGCAAATTTTGTGGATATAAAAGAACTGTAAATTCAAAAGACTCATTTGTGTTAACAATCGATAAAATTATTGAAAAAATAAATGAGGGCTATAATATAGGCATAAATGAGGTTTGCGTCACCGGCGGCATAAATCAGGATTTTAGTCCCGATTTTTATTTTAGTTTAATTAAATCTATAAGAGCCGCTTTTCCGGAGTTGCATATACACGCATTCTCTCCGCAGGAAATTTTTGAACTTTCTGCCAAAACAGGCTTTTCGTTTGAGAAAGTTTTTGAAATTTTAAAAGAAAACGGGCTTAATTCAATGCCCGGAACAGCTGCTGAAATTTTAGCGCCTGAAACGAGAAAAGTAATATGCAAAGATAAAATATCCACAATTCAATGGGCTGAGATAATTAAAACTGCGCATAAAATGAATATAAAATCTTCAGCTACAATTCTGGTCGGACACATTGAGTCAAACGCCGATATAGTTTACCATCTTGATTTAATAAGACAAATTCAGGATTCAACAAATGGTTTTACAGAATTTATTGCTTTGCCTTTTATTGCATCAAAAACTTCGTTAAAACATCAGATTAAAACAGGCATCAACGCTAACAGTCAAAAAATACTAAAATTTTACGCTATATTAAGATTATATCTAAACAATTTTAAAAACATTCAGACAAGTTGGCCTAAGATTGGCACAGAACTGGCTGTTCAATCCCTTTCATGCGGAATTAACGATTTTGGCGGAACACTCATGGAAGAAAATATCACAAAAAGTGCAGGGGGTAACTTCGGAGAGTATCTCAGCGAGAAAGATATAATATCTCTTATAAAATCAGGCGGAAAAAATCCGGCCAGAAGAGATACGCTTTACAACCATATTAACACTGCGTATTAATATTTATATTATATATTTATAACTCTTATAAATATTATATAAATCGTATAGATAAATAAAAGAATCAAATTCATTTAAATATTATAAATCGTATGCAATAAATAAAAGAATGCAAATTCATTTTAAGAAAGAATAAAAAATTTTATAATATATATAATATAATTATATGAATAAAATTGATGAAAATAACCATAAAAACCTATATACAAACATACAATATATATAATATAATTATATGAATAAAATTGATGAAAATAACCATAAAAACCTATATACAAACATACAATGTGTATTATATAATTACAAAAGTAAAGAAAATAAACTATAAACAGAACCATAAATTATAACAATAACAAAATATGCCACTGATAATCTCTAAAGAAAATTTAGCTATAATTAAAAAACATGCTGCCGAAATTTTCCCGTACGAAGCCTGCGGAGCTATGCTGGGTATCATTGATGGCAATAATAAGAAAATCACAAAAGTATTTCCTGCCCAGAATAAATATAGAAAAATAGCTTGGGATGCATTTGAAATTGAACCCAAAGCTCTGCTTGAAATAGATAAACTTTCAAGAAAAGAAAATATAGAAGTAATAGGATTTTACCATTCTCATCCTAACCATCCTGCTGTTCCTTCAAGTGCCGATATCAATGCTTCTTGGCCATATTATTCTTATACTATCGTTTCCGTAAAAGGCAATAACTTAGAAAATATCGTTGAGATAAAAAATTATTTGATGCCGGACAAAATTAACAAACCATTGAACGAAGAAATAATTATAGCAGAATAAAGGCAAATATAAAAAATATAAAATGGCATATATTATAATGCTAGAACAATTCCGCAAGCAGCAATTCGGCAAGTTCAGTTTTATTCATCCTTCCAAATTTTTTTATTTCAAAGGGATGACTGTAATTTTCAATTGATTTTTGGTCGGCTTCATCGCGGTTTTCATTAGTTTCAGCCATGTTGAATTCCGATGTTTTTTTTATCAGATAGCCTTCGCTTTCGTCGCTTCCTATTATATTTTTTGAAATATCATTTACGAAAATATAATCTAATGATTTTTCTTTAAACTTTTTTTGCGCATTTTCAATTATATTGTCTGTTTCAGCTGCAAATCCAAAAACTATCTGAGTGCGTTGTTTATTTTTTGCGATAAGTTTAAGAATATCTTCGTTTTTAATAAGGTTTAGCTGCATACCTGCGGTATATTCAGAACTTATATCTTCTTTTTTAATCTTAAAAGCACTTTTCTCTTTTACTCCGAAATCGGAAACTGCCGCCGCCATAATCAATATATTATTATTTGGAAATTCTTTTAAAACACCGTCTTTTAAATCACTAAAACTCTGTTTCTTAATCAATTTTATTTTTTTGCTTATATATAAACATGAAAAATCTATATTGCACCCGAGCAGAGTGACTTCTGCCCCCTCCTTGACCGCTTCGTTGGCAATGGCAATGCCCATTTTTCCGCTTGAAGCGTTAGATATGAATCGCACAGGGTCAATATATTCCCTTGTTCCGCCTGCCGTAATCAAAATTTTTTTGCCTTTTAATCTATTATTTTTAAATACGCTTTCTATTTCAAAAATAATATCGGCAATTTCAGGAAATTTTCCTTCCCCAAAATCGCCGCAGGCGAGCTCTCCTGAAGCGGGAGATACAAAAAAATATTTTTTTAGGGACATTTCTCTTATATTTCTCTGCAAAATTTCATTTGAATACATTTTACCATTCATTGCCGGGATTATTACACACGGCTTGTCGCCGGATGCAGAAACTGTGAGTGTTATTAAAGAATCTGCTATACCGCAGGCAATCTTGTTTATAGTATTGTATGTGGCGGGCGCGATAACTATGACATCCGCTGTTTTTACAAGTTCTATATGCGCAAGTGGAATTTCAAAAGCATCATCGCTATATACCTCTTCTCCGAAGGATTTAAATATGTATGAAGAAATAAACTTTGAAGCCGATGAACTAAGGATTATAACGACTGAGGCGCCTTCTTTTTTTAAGACCCTGTATAGCTCAACTGCTTTATAGCTTGCTATTGAACCTGTAATGCACAAAAGAATTTTTTTGTTTTTTAAGAACATGTTTTGTATCGTGTTGTCATACCATATCATATTATAATATTATATAAATATGAAACAATTAATATCATAGCCCAGAAATCATATAAGATAAGGATTGTTTTTTTTCTCAGAACCTATAGTCGTTTCCCTGCCATGACCTGGAAATACAGTAATATCGTCATTTAATTTAAAAAGTTTATTTTTAATAGAGCTGATTATTTTGTCCGAATCTCCGCCGAAAAGATCCGTTCTTCCTATAGTTTGTTTAAATAAAGTATCTCCGCTGAAAAGAATTTGATTATTTACAAGAAACGAGGTACTTCCCGGAGAATGTCCGGGCGTAAAGATTGTTCTGACAGTGATGTCGCCTACGTTTATTTCTTCATTTTCATCTAATTTTTTATCTATCGAAATAGCCTCACCTGAAAAATCGAATCCCAAATAATCCGCCTGTTCTTTTAAATTATCAATAATAGACTGTTCATTTTCATTTGCATAAAAAGGAATATTGTATTTTTTTTTAAAATAGTTCACCATAGCTACATGGTCAATATGGCAATGGGTGTTTAATATAAATTGCAGATTAATATCATTTTCTTTAATCAAATTATCAATTTTAGTTTCCTGTCCTCCGGGGTCGATAATAAATCCGGCTCTTTCACGGTTTTCATTGTCATAAACAAGATAAGTATTTACTTCAAAAGGCCCTGACGGAATTGTAAAATATTTTACAGACAATCTTTTAATCTCCTTTAATTAGTTAACTTTATAACAAATTTGCAAAACTTTTTTATTTTTATTATATTTTATTATAGCATTTTTTATTTATTTAAATAGGCTTTGAACGAATTAATTAATAAATTTAATGCCTCAGGCGTATCTGCTTCTCCGTAAATTCTCATAACTTCTTCTGTTCCTGAAAGTCTTGCCAGCAGCCACGCATCATCTTCAAAAAAAATTTTATACCCGTCAACAAAACTTTTATTTATTACCTTTTTCCCTTCAAAAATTGAAGGAAATGATGCCATTTTCCTGTCTATTGTCGCTTTAAACTTCTCCCTATTAACAACTTCGTTAATACGCTTAGTAAAAATAGGACCGAATTCTTCTAATAATTCTTTAACTAAACTATTTAGCGGTTTTTTATAAAAAGAAAGCATCTCTAGAACTAACAGGCATGTAAATATGCCGTCTTTATCTGGCACATGGTCTATAACGGTAAGCCCTGACGATTCTTCGCCCGCCATTATAACTTTTTTTTCGGAAATTAATTTTCCAAGATATTTAAATCCAACAGGGGTCTCCTGAATTTTAAAACCGTATTTTCTCGCAACCCTGTCAATAAGCGCCGAGGTAGCAACACTTCTTGCAGCATCGCCTTTTATATTCTTCCCTGAAATATAGTAATTATAAAGCATTGGCAAAATAATATTAGGTTCAACGAATCTGCCTTCTTCATCAATAATCCCATATCTGTCCGCATCACCGTCTGTAGCAAGTCCAAATGCTATTTTTTT
Organism: bacterium; assembly: GCA_021809845.1. Lineage (GTDB taxonomy): Bacteria > SZUA-79 > SZUA-79 > Acidulodesulfobacterales > Acidulodesulfobacteraceae > Acididesulfobacter. The sequence continues at coordinate 152,868 of JAJZJW010000002.1, forward strand.
ATTCTTTCCGTCGCTATTATTATTATTTTTATCATTATATTCTTTAATTCTTGCTTTAAGGTCGGCTAAATTTTTATCGGACGGATCGGGTGCCTTTCCCGCTCCAAAAAAGGCATCTCTCTGTGAATTTAATATGTCAAAATCTATGCCGTTTTTTTTTAACAACTTGTCTATTACGCCGCTGGAAGTACCGTGCATAGGATTCACAATGATATAAATATTGCTGCTGTTAGATTTTATCAGATTAAAATCGATTTTATCTTCTATAAGGCTGATATAATAATCAATAAAACTTACTTCTTTTAATAAAGATTTATCCTTTGCTTCATCAAATTCAGTAAATTTATAATGCGGATTTTTTAGCAGTTTATTTGATTTATCGGTAATAATTTTGGTATCTTCAGGAAGAGCAGGTCCTCCCCAGTCAGGCGAAAATTTAACCCCGTTATAATTGTACGGATTATGGCTTGCGGTAATATTAATAGCTCCCAGTGCTTTTTCTTTCAATATTGCCGCTGCAAGAACCGGGGTAGGCGTAAAAGTTTCGCAGTACAATACTCTAAAGCCGTTAGCGCAAAAAACACCGCTTGAGCATTTTGCAAATTCTTCAGATAAAAAACGTGTATCATATCCTACAAGAACAGTTTTTTCTGCATTATTATCTGCTATAATCGCATGCTCAGTTTTGGTAGCGCCGTTATGTCTGGTTTTAACAATACTTCCGCTCTGTGCATCGTCACTATCTGCTATAATATTTACGCCTTTTTCATTTAAAAAATTGCATATTGCCTGGGAAACTATCTTTACATTTTCATAAGTAAAATCATCGGCTATTTTTCCTCTCCAGCCAGACGTGCCAAATTCAATCTCCATATTTAACCCTCATATTTAATTTCCATATTTAATTCTCATATTTAATGTCCATATCTATGAGCCATATTTAATGTCCACATTTAGTCTCCATTAAATTAACTTATTGCAACCCTATAAATACTTTTTCATCTGCTTAACATTCGGCTTCATACCGTTCGCATGTACCATGCCGTACAAGTTCCGTAATTTAATTTGCACGGTGTTAATCCTAAGATTGAAAGCTGAATGTTCTTTCGTTTTTCCATTCTTCAATATTGCCCTTAAATTGTTCTAAAAGCTCAACCGCTTCACCCTTAGTTTTACCTTCCGAGTAAATTTCAAAATACGCTCCCTCCGATGCGGGGGTAGATAAAACCCATCCATCCGCCTTGAAAAGTTTAATCCCGTCGACAAACAAGGCATCTTCTTCTTTATATTTTTCTATAAATTTTCTCATAATGAAACCTTTTAGTTCCACGGGACACGGTACTGTCGCATATTCAAAATAACTTGGCTCAATATATCTCAATTCATTTTTAATCGAAGTGTTTAGCGTTGCCAGCATTTCTAAAAGTTTTATTGCTGAATACATTCCGTCAAATGCAGGCTGAAACACAGGATGTATATATCCGCCTTCGTTGTCCCCCGCAAAACATATTTGGGAATTTGCAGCTTTTTCCATTAAAGCGTTCGAAAAATTTTTTGCCGGAATTACTTCATAAGCATATTCTTTTGCTAATTTGCTTATATTAAACGAAGAATTTATCGGCACAGAAATAATTTTATTCTGATTTTCCGTTTTCATAACTAAAAGACTCATGAGCGAAAGGGCAGTATTTCCGTCAATTATATCACCGTTTTCATCACATATAAAAATTTTTTCTCCGCCGTTATCCATAAAGATACCTATATCGGCATTGATTGACCTTACAATACCGGAAAGATCTTTTAGCGATTTTTTAAATTCTTCGTCGCTTTTGGTTATTTTAGTCTGGTCAAGATTAGCGTTTAGATGAACGGATTCAACACCCAATTTGCCTATTATCGCCGGAAATATTTTGCTGGAAGAGCCGTAGGAATAATCTATAACTATTTTAAAATTCCTTTTAGCAATCTTTTCCACATCTATTGTTTTTAAAAATCCGTCGGTATAATATTCCGTACCGTGCGTAGGATAAAAAATCTCTCCTGTTTCTTCAGCGCCCACTCTTGTAAAATCTTCTCTGAAAAACAACCTCTCTATCTTTTGTTCATTTGCAAGGGAAAGGTCTAACCCCTCGGAATGAAAAAATTTGATATTTATAAGTTTTTTGTCAAAGGGATGTTTCCTTACATGAATACCGCCGAATGTTTTATATTGTCTTGCTTGATATCTCGCAATGGGTATAGGTGTATCGCTAAAATCGTTTACATTAACACCGACAGAAAGAACCCCCGACATCATAGCCCTTGAAAAAAGTCTTGATGCTTTATGACTGTCTCTTGAAACCGATATTGTCTTAGACTTGCCGATTGATGCGCCAAAAGCGGCACCCAATTTTGAACAAAATTCCGGCGTTATCTCATAATTAGCAAGCCCTGTAACTCCATACTGACCAAAAATCCTTGCACTCCATTTATCGGACCAGATTAAACTTTCAGAAAGTATAGCGCCGTCTTCCACATTTTTAAATGGCCATATTTTAACATTAGGGTTTATAACGGCGTTATTTCCTATTATACATACATCCGAAATAATTCCGCCCGTACCGACAAAGACATTATTCCCCACCCGCGTTTTATATCCTAATATAGTTTCCTGTAGTTCGCATGAGCTGCCGATGCGAGAATTTTTGCCAATAACGGAACCGCTTATCAATGTATTTTCTTGTACAATTACGTTGTCACCTATAACGCAGTTTTTGATTTTGCATTGCTGCATTATTTTAATATTTTTTCCGAATATTGAATTTACAACATCGGAAGTTATATCAATCAATGTACCTTCCGCAATATGTACATTTTTTTTTGTTAAATGTCCTCCGTCTATATCAATATCGACCTTGCCTGCAATAATATCAAGGTGACTTTGTCTATATTCCGAAAGCGTACCTACGTCTTTCCAGTATCCATCGGAAATAAAACCGTACAATTCCATACTATTTTTCATAATAGAAGGGAAAAGTTCTTTAGAAAAATCAAATTCCTTTTTTTCAGGAATAAATTTAAATATATTTTTATTTAAAATATAAATCCCGGTATTTATAGTATCGCTAAAAACCTCAGACCATGACGGTTTTTCAAGAAATTTATTAATTTTACCTTCATTGTCAGTTATGACTATTCCATAAGGGAGTGGATTATCAACCCTTGTCAAAACTATAGTCGCATCAGCATTTTTTTCTCTATGAAAGTCAATGGGTTTTTGAAGATTAAAATCTGTAATAATATCGGCGCTTATAACCATAAAACTATCTTCTTCAATAAATTTTTCCACATTTTTAACGCTTCCGGCGGTACCATAATCTTCATCAGCCAGAATGTATTTTATATTCACTCCGAATTTGCTTCCGTCTTTAAAATAACTTGTAATAACTTCAGGCTGAACATAAAGTAAAACAATAAGGTCTTTAATAGAATATTTTTTTAATAAATTTATTACGTGTTCCATCATAGGTTTGTTGGCGACATGTATCATCGGTTTAGGAGTGTTATTCGTCAACGGCTTAAGTCTTGTTCCAAAACCTCCTGCCATAATAACAGCTTGCATAGATTAATGTTCCTCCTTTTTTTATGCTTTTTGATACTTTTTGTTAAAAGTATAATAATGATATTAATTCATATATTAATTAAATAGGCAAGTTAGTTGATGAGCTCATTTTTATGCTTTTTGATAAAAATATAATTAATTTTATTTAATTTTATAAATTAAATAGACAAGTCAGTTAATTATAATTATCTATTTAATTAACGAACTAAATGTGATAAGGTAGATATATGAAATTGCATAAAACGCGAAATCGTAAAAATCAACATTAAAAAAACATTAAAATTGAAACAGATATTGCATATTAAAGTGCAGCTATTGTAATTAAAATAATTATTAAATAAAATTAAATAAAAAAATAAATTTACATATTAAAGTGCAGCTATTGTAATTAAAATAACTATTGCAAGCTTGCTGTCGTTAATGTTCAGACATATTAAATATTAAAACTATAAATCAACATTTAGTACACTTACATATTTTAAATTTATACTTTAAATTATATCTTAAATTATTTAAAAAAAATAACAAATTTTAAAAATTTTATAAAAATTATGCTTAAATACATACTGCACTTAGATACGTTGCTATTCCTATTTATAAATAATAATTTTCATTTTTCAATGCTTAATGAAAATATGAGGGCGGTCACGTTTCTCGGAAACGGCTGGGTTGTTTACTGGCTAGTTCTATTATTTGTTTATATTTACAACAAACAAAATTTTAAAAAATCTTTCTTCTTATTATTTATTACCCAATTGGTTCCAGGCATATTCGATATTATTTTAAAAAGATTGGTAAACAGACCAAGACCCATCGTCGCTATGCATAAATTGATAGAACAGGGTTTGGTGCATATAGACCTGCTAGGAAGGCATCTTACAGAATATTCTTTCCCTTCGGGTCATTCGACAACAGCTTTTTCATTGGCCGTTGCTCTTGCTTATTTTTTTCCTAAACATTATAAACTATTTTATATATTAGCCGCAATCGTTGCATTTTCAAGGGTGTATGACGGCGAACATTACCCGCTTGATGTAATTGCCGGAGGGATTTTAGGGTATGGTTTTGCCAAACTTGCATTAATAATTTATAAAAGAATTACAAAAACAAGCGGATATAATTTTGAAAAAAATTAAAATTGACTTTTTTGACGTAATTTTATATTATTAACAATTAACTCATGTTAATTGTGAGCATCTATATTATTTATTATTTTATTTCATTTTATATTGTATTGTATTATTTTATATTATTTATAGATAGTTTTATTTTGTACTGGTATAAGGCGTGAGCAGCATGCAATTTTGGCAATAAAAAAATAAAGCCGCTTACTATTTTTACGTAACATTATTTACTTCATGTCTTTCACTTCACATCTTTCAATAGATGAGAAAACAATTTTTTATTGTTTTGTGTATAGCAAAATAATAAAATAATAAATAAATGTACTTTTTGTAGGCTAATTTAACTAATTTTAATAAATAATTAATAATTATACTATGATTGCTTTTTTAACAGTTGTTCTTATAGTCTCGGCTATTTTTCTCATTATCGTAATTTTAATGCAGCAGGGTAAAGGTCAGGAAATGGGTGCAGTCTTTGGCGGAAGTTCCCAAACCGTGTTTGGAGCCTCCGGAGCCGGAAATTTTTTAACCAAAACAACTGCTGTGCTTGCGGTAATTTTTCTTGGTTCGGCATTTTTAATAAGCTATATATCGGCGAAACAGGTTGCGCCGATATCCATAAAACACTATCTTTCTGCTAAAAAAACATCTGCCGTCGGGAAAAAAAATGAAGCAAAAAAAACCGGCAGTCTCAATATTTCTAAAAATAATAAAAAGACTGCGGTTAAAAAAGATGCGGTAAATCATAATGGCAATAGTACTAAAGCTGCTAATGATAGCGCTCCTGTTAAAACGCCTGTAAAAAACGGCACAGCTAAAGCTAATACTATAAGTCAGGGAATAAAAAAATAGTTAAAAAATTGAATTTAATATATAAATATATTATATATATATTAAAATTTAGCTGAATTATTATTTATGATTTAATGTGAAACTGCCGAAGTGGTGGAACTGGTAGACACGCCATCTTGAGGGGGTGGTGGATTATATCCGTGCCGGTTCGATTCCGGCCTTCGGCACCACCTTTGAAGTTCAATTATTCAATTAACGAAAAATTTACCTATTTATACTTATTGTTTACAGTTATAATTATATGTTTTGAAAATATAACGTAAATACATTTTATGATAATAAATCATTTAGCAGTTCATGCTTTAATCGCGGTTCTATAAAAGCGCTATAATTATATTCCGAATGATTGACAACGATTGAGCTTTTGTCGAACTCAAATTGTTTTATCTCGTCTTCGTTAAAATGAAATCTTAAAAAATGCACCATCTGAGTTCGGTTCGTTTTATAATCTAATGCGCTTTGTTTATCAGCTGCGCCTTTAATAACAATAACCTGTTTGTCTGAGTCTTTATTGTCTTTATTTAGCTCATCGTACTGATAATTTTCATGCTTCGGTCTCATCATATGAAGTTCAACAAAGTCATGAATACCGACTAATTTCGTTATTAGTTTTTTTCTTTCTTCATCATCGGGTATTTCTATAAATAAAGTAAAAGAAAGTTCATTTTTTTGCGGCAGCAACTCGTTATATATATCAATTTCTTCCTGCATCTTTTCTTCAGAAACAATTCGTTCCGCTCTGAGCATTTCTTGAATCTGAAATAATAACGTTTGAAAATTTTCAAACGTTATTAAGAGCTTGTCGCCAATATGGATTTTTCTTTTTTCTTTTAACTGCAAAATGTCTTTTATTCGCTGTTCTCTTTGTTTTTCATATTCATAAATATTTATAATATCTTTAAGTTCAATTTTTCTCATATTCATCCGTTAACCATTTAAGACAAACTTTTATATTATATAATGGTTATCATTGGCTTTAAGCTTAATTTTTCTCATATTTATCCGTTAACCTTAATAAGCTTTATATGAAATTTTAAATATTACTTTACTTAAGTTCACTTTATTTAAGTTCACTTTACTTAAAATTCTCAAGTAATTTTTGAAACCTTCCTGCATGAGATTTTTCCGCCTTTGCAAGTGTTTCAAACCACAGTGCCAGGTCGTCAAAACCTTCTTCTCTTGCTGTTTTGGCAAAACCAGGATACATTTCGGTATACTCATATACTTCGCCAGCCAGAGCCGACTCCAGCATTTCTTTTAAATCACCAAAAGGTTTACCGGTAGCAGGATCTCCGCCTTCATATTTTTTTAAATAATCAAGATGTCCGAAAGCATGCCCTGTTTCCCCTTGTCCAGTCTCTCTAAAATTATTTGCAATTTCCGGCTCGCCCTGAATATCGGCTTCTTTTCCAAAATACAAATATCTTCTATTTGCTTCAGATTCGCCTGCAAACCCATTTTTTAAATTTTCAAAACTCTTTGTTCCTTTTAATGTTTTCGCCATAACAAATAAAACCCCCGGATTTTAATTTTATTTTAATTTATTTTTAGCGCTAATCATAATATAATATTATTATTATATCGTAAATAATTTAATTGGCAATTATTTTATAAAACTAAAAAACATTTTAAAATCTTGCGGCTTGCTTCTTTCATGCTGTATTCTTTATAATAAATTATGCTTGAAAAAATTTTTAATATAATTAATAAAACGATAAATATTAAAAAAAAATCATTACAAAATGATAAACACAAAAGCAAATTGGTAAATACAAGTATAATAAAAAATATACCTGACATATATACCGTTATTAATCCGGATAAGATAGAAAAAATCATAAAAAGCAAAAGAAAAAGTATAACTCTGGAAGTTACACCCTCTGCCACCCTTATTATAAGATTGCCTTTAAATTACACTGAATCCGGCATTTATAACCTGTTAAAAAAAAATGAGAAATGGCTCAATAAAAAATTTGAGCTGATGGAATTTAAAAAACGTACCGGCGGCATGCAAAAATCATTTACCTCAGGCGAAGAATTTCTCCTTCTCGGAAAAAAATATATTTTAAAAATTATTAATGACTTTGAAAGTGATTTAAAATTAGCACTAAGTTCTGAAAATATCAAGGCTGCACATTACTCTTTATCGATATCGATGCTAAATAATTTTTGTCTATTGCACAATGAAAATTCTAAATTTTTATATATTTTTAATATATCTCCTGAAAAAACAGACGACTTTATTCAGACAGTAAAGGATAATCGCCAAAAGATAGATATTATACCTGAATATACTGAATATACACATTATAAACGCGAATATATGAGTAAGAAAGCAGATAACAGAACTATAGCCCATGCTGCAAATCGCCATACTTTCCGCACAATTGAAGATTATAGATTTTTTTTTGAAAATTTTTATAAATATAAAGCATCAACCGTAATATCGCAAAGAGTGGAAGCTATCTCAGATGCCCATGGTTTTAAATATAAAGAAATTGGCTTAACCTCCGCAAAAAAAAGATGGGGCTCGTGTTCGTATAACGACCGCATAAAAATAAACTGGAGGCTAATAATGGCTCCGGCAGATATCATTGATTACGTAATAATTCACGAACTATCGCATACTGTACACAAAAATCATTCTAAAAACTTCTGGCATTGTGTAGCTTCAATAATGCCTGATTATAAAATCCGCATAAAATGGCTCAAAGACAACGGACATATGCTCAAATTAGATTGATTTCTTATGCAGTATTGCTATCGGCATTTTATCTAATTTTCATCTAACAAATATAACGGACATATTTCAAAATTAGATTGACTTCTTATGCCAGTATCTGCGCTACGGCACTTCACCAAACAAGGATAGCAGATATGTACTTAAATTTGATTGATTTTCTAAGCAAAATTTTATTATAATGTAATATTAAAGTTAATAATTCTAATTTATTACATAATTACACATATAAAATTAAAATAATCTAATTTTTTAAGAGGAATACAATGTATTTTGGAAACAATTCAAACAGCGGCATAAGGGCGGCTTACGGCACTGATGAAAGAGAAGGTTTGTCGGATTTTTTCAGGGGTGTTTTTACATGGATGCTTTTTGGACTGACCATTACCGGTGTTATTGCAGAATTAGTATCATCAGATAAACCGATGGTAATATTTCTCAGCACTCATGTTGTGCTATTTTACATACTCATAGGATTGCAGCTTGCAGCAGTTTTGGGGCTTTCATTCGGCATTAATAAATTGCCTGCCGTTATGAGTGAAACCATTTTTATTTTATATGCGGCACTCACAGGCGTTACATTTTCAACAATTTTTTTAATTTACACATCTCAATCCATAGGATTAGTATTTTTTATAACCGCATTTTCATTTGGTTTACTTGCGTTTATAGGCTATACCACAAAAAAAGATTTGACATCCATGGGCAATTTTATGATGGTAGGTTTGATTGCGATAATAGTAGCTATGTTCATTAACTTTTTTTTGCACAGCAGCGGATTAATGTATATCATTTCTATTCTAGGAGTTGTAATATTTTTAGGTTTGACCGCCTATGATATGCAAAAACTAAAACAAATTTACTTGAGCGGTTCTTTTGACGAAAGGAAAGAGACGGTCATGGGTGCGCTGACCCTTTATCTTGATTTTATAAATCTTTTCCTGATGCTTTTAAATTTATTTGGTCAACAAAGAGACTGAACTACCCCTCGCCCCACGGAAAAGGCTTTTTGGTTCATAGACGGATGCTTTTCAGTGCGGCTATATTATAACCGGACAGAATGGAAATTCTCTGCAATAAAATTAAAAAACTAAGAACTAAAATTAGTATTTGCAATAAATTTATTTTTCTCGCTTGGCTCTTTCATAAGCAATACAAATTCTTTTAAAAATGCATTATTATAAAGTTCCTTGTTCATGACCATATTATTTAATGCGTCTTTTTTTTCTAATTTGATTTTATAGGGCAGGTTTCGTGTAAGCGAATCAAACATATTGACAATTATAAGTATTTTACCGAAAGCGGAAATATTTTCTTCCATTTTGCCATACGGATAACCGGTTCCGTTTGACGCTTCGTGATGTTCAATAACGGCATTTATTATATTTTCGTTATCAATCTCGTTTTCTATTAAGATTTCCTTTGAATAAATAGGATGTATTTTTATTTCATTTAGTTCTTCTTCCGTCAATTGTTGTTTCTGCAGTAATTGTTGCGAGATTTTTATTTTTCCTATATCATGCACTAATCCTGCCAATCCTATCTCGTACAATGATACTTTGTTAGAAAATCCTAACCTGCCTGCAAGAACCATAGCATAAATGCTGACATTCATTCCATGCTCCACTTCGCTCGCATCGTACCTAGACATATTAATAATATTCACTAAAGCAAGTTCACTCATTAAAATATATTCCACCATAGTTTCGGTAACCTGCTTCAGCTGTTCTTTGACATCTTTTATATTTCCCGTAGTCATTATATATTGCACATATATTTTTGAATAATTGTAAATACTCACGGCTTTATCTTCAAAACTTTTATTATCGGCAGACATAATGTTCTTCATATGTTCTATCATGTCTTCATCATATTTTTTTTTATCTTCCTGTTCAATGTACAGATTGTAGACGCCGTTATTTTTAAGTCTTAAAACATCGTTATGTGAGAATATCAGTGCTTTTGACCTATATAAAACATATTTATCGCCTGTTTTAATATACAGCGGATAATCTGAATTTTTTCCGAATACGAGGCTTTCTATTATTATCGGGAGATAATTTTCTTTTTGCATCTAATTTTTTTATATAATTTGACAGAAATAATTATGTAAAATAAATAAACCGTTTAAATACATTAAATACAGTAACTGTTCTTAAATCAAAACAGACTCAAACCCTTTTTTCTTGAGCGCTTCTGCGAAGTCCTGCGCATCGGCTTCGGAGCCGACTATAGCCCCGTAATGCATGGGAATAGCAACTTTTGGTTCGATGGTCAGTGTAGCGTCGAGAGCCTCTTTAGATGTCATTACATAAGTCCCGCTTACCGGAACTAGCAAAATATCGATATTTTCATCCTTTAAATTTTTCATTTCAGGAATATTGTCCGAATCTCCGACATGATAAATTTTTACATTGTCAATAAGTACCATAAACCCTAATTTTTTATCTTCTTTAGGATGATATACAATGTTGTGCTCTCTAAATTTGTTGGTATTATAAGCAGGGACGCCTTTTATGTGAATTCCGTCATATTCAATTGAATCTCCAGGGTTAATTATTACAATCTTATTTGCTAACTGCTCACCCAATGCCTTTTCGGTCATTTCATTCATGAATAAAACAGTAGATTCTTTAATTATTTTTCTAATATCGTCTATTGAAAAATGGTCAAAATGTTCATGAGTGATGAGAATATAGTCAGCTTTCGGAAGAACTTCTTCTATCTTATAAGGGTCAAAATATAAATTAATTTTACCGTTTGAAACTAAAAAACAATCATGCGCAATTCTTTTTATCGTAATATCTTTATATTTATAAGCATACATAAAATATCTCCTCCTTTTGATTAGAGCTTAATTATATCAAACAAAATAAGTCGATTTTAAAATTTGAAATTATAACATTATAGTACTATAATAAATTATGTTTTTGCCAATTTATTATTATATGTTATTATGCAAATGTTATATATGTATATCAATAATAAATAAATTGCAATACAATTTATATATAGTACTGTGCCAATATAACAATAAAATAACTAAAGGCAATTAATATTGCAATTTATATTTTATTATTATATTAACATTAGCAATACATAATATTTAATATTTATATTATATAATATTTATAAATTAATATTTATATTATATAATATTTATAATAATTATCAATATATTTTTAGAACAAATTATGCTAAAATTTAGTTCAATGCACTGCGTTATGGTTATGTTGTATAATTTGTATTTATTTAATTTTGTCTCTATTTAATTTTTATTTTATTTCAACAGGGGGGTAATAGAATGGCTTCTTTAAGAATTGCAATCAACGGTTTTGGTCGCATAGGCAGAAATGTTTTCAGAATTTTTCAATCTAAAATAGAAGCTGGTGAAGACATTGAAATCGTTGCAATAAATGACATAACCACACCCAAAGCACTTGCTTTTTTACTGAAATTTGATTCCGTTCACGGCAAAGCAAATTTCGAAGTAGGATATGACGATATAAATATTTATGCTAATAAAAGAGGTTCTTTAATCACAGCCGTTAAAGACCCCTCCGGGCTGCCTTGGAAAAAACTTAACGTAGATTTAGTTATAGAATCCACAGGGTTGTTTACAGACAGAGAAAATGCATCGAAACATCTTGCAGCGGGAGCGAAAAAAGTCTTAATTTCAGCTCCCGCACACAATCCAGACGTTACTATTGTTCTTGGCGTAAATCAGAGTGTATATGATAAAAATAAACATACTATAGTTTCCATGGCTTCATGCACAACAAACTGCCTTGCTCCTGTTGCAAAACTGCTTAATGACAATTTTATTATAGAAAAAGGCAATATGACAACGGCTCATTCCTACACCAATGACCAAAGAATTCTGGACCTTCCGCATATAGATTTCAGAAGGATGAGAGCCGCCGCTGTTTCTATAATACCTACGACTACCGGCGCTGCAAAAGCAATTTGCGAAGTTTTGCCCGAGTTAGCGGAAAAATTGGACGGTATGTCTTTGAGAGTTCCTACACCGGACGTATCAATAAACGATTTAGTATGTTTAGTCAAAAAAAATACGACGGTTGAAGAAGTAAATGAAAAATTTTTAGAAGCTTCAAAAAATTCTATGAAAGGAATTCTAGCTTACAGCGAGGAGCCATTAGTTTCAATAGATTATAGGGGCGACACCCATTCATCTATTGTGGATTCTTTAACAACAAAAGTTATCCAGAATAATTTAGTTAAAGTTCTCGCATGGTACGATAATGAGTGGGGTTATTCAACAAGAATTACTGATTTAAGTACTTTTATGTTCAGATAATTAAATACTAAATAAATAAGTGTCAATCATGTTATTTATTATTATTAATATTATTAACATGGCCAGTTTCGGGGTTATGTAATATGTGCTGGTTCTAATCATGTTATTTATTATTATTAATATTATTAACTGGCTTATTAAGTTATTAAGTTATTAAGTTATTAAGTTATAAAAATCAATAACCCAAAATCACAGTATTTATTCCATTTTTTTTAAATACGCCCAAGTTTGATATTTTAATATTATATTAATAAATTTATAAAATTTTCTATCATTATTCATGGATAATATTGTATATATAGATGAAATCGAAATAAAAAACAAAACCCTTTTGATAAGGGTTGACTTTAATGTGCCTTTGGACCCAAACGGTAATATAACAGACGATTCCAGAATTAGAGCAGTTTTACCCACAATAAATTACTGTCTTGATGAAAAAGCAAAGATTGTACTTATGTCCCATATGGGACGCCCTAAAGGGAAACCGGTTCCAGAACTTTCTCTTTTAGTTGTTGCCAAAAGGCTCAGCAGACTTTTAGATAAAGAAGTCAAGTTTGTTAACGACTGTATAGGAGAGTTGGCTGAAAATGCAGTGAAATCTAGTTCTTACGGAGATATTATGCTTCTGGAAAATTTACGGTTTCATTCTGAAGAAACTGTTAATGACGATAATTTTGGTAAAGAGCTTGCATCATTATGCGATATATACGTCAACGATGCTTTCGCAACGGCACACCGCTCACATGCTTCAAATGTTGCAGTAACAAAACACGTCAGTACCTGCGCAGCCGGTTTTCTTATCAGAAAAGAGCTCAATTATTTCAGAAGAGCAGTAGAAAATCCAATGAGACCGTTTGTGGCAATCGTAGGCGGGGCAAAAGTCTCCGGAAAAATAGAAGTGCTCTCTAATTTAGCTGAAAAAGTAGATAAATTAGTAATAGGCGGAGCTATGTCAAATACATTTTTAAAGGCTTTAGGTCACGACATCGGTGCTTCATTAGTTGAAAATGATATGGTTGAATATGCTAAAAAAACATTGGACAAAATAAAGGAAAAAAAAATCAAATTTTATCTTCCTGTCGATGTGGTAGTAGCCGATAAATTTTTACCCGATGCCGAATCCAAAGTTACAACGGTTCAGGAAATACCGAAAGATTGGCTGGCATTAGACATTGGACCTGCAACAGTAACCTTATTTTCAGAAGCAATTCAAAATGCAAAAACAATTGTATGGAACGGTCCAATGGGTGTTTTTGAGTTTGATGCATTCAGCAGAGGTACATATGCCATGGTATCGAATGTTGCAAATGCATACGCGCTCACGATAGTCGGCGGAGGAGATACAGATGTCGCACTGCACAGAGCAGGCGAATTTGCCAAAATGTCTTATGTTTCCACGGGAGGAGGAGCGTTTCTTGAACTACTTGAAGGCAAAGTTTTACCCGGGATACAGGCGCTTATAGATTGTTCTAAAAAAAATAAATTAGTGCCTAATCAGCAATTCTAGAATCTTATAAAATTACACTACGTTTTATAACCTAAATCGTGCAGCTGTTTTAGTGCTAAATCAGCAATTCTAGAATGTTGTAAAATTACAACACAAAAATTATAACACTATTAAATACATAAATTTTTCGTAAAAAAATAAATAATCATATATGAAAAAAAAATTATTGGTTTTAATCGCTATATTTATCCCAATTCTCATTATAGACCAGTTCACGAAATATATAATAGCTAAAAATATTTCGTTTTTCGGAAAAATTACCGTTATAAAACACTACTTCAACATAGTGCATGTTAATAACACAGGCATAGCTTTCGGTATCATGGGAAACGCCTCTAAATATATCATAATATTTTTCACGTTTGCCATTATAATTGCGCTAATTTATATTTTGTTTAAGGTTAAAATAAATACAAATCTTTTTATAATTTCTGCCGCATTAATTATATCAGGCGCTTTTTCTAATTTGATAAACAGGATTGTTCAAGGATTTGTGGTTGATTTTATAGATATTCATATATACGGATACCACTGGCCGAGTTTTAACGTTGCCGACAGCTGTGTAGTAGTGGGCACAATACTTTTTTTTATTTCGATAATAAAATATATTTAATCATTCTGTAAGAAGTACGTTTTTTGCAAGGAAGTTGTAGTTTTTTTCTGCATAATTATATGCTTTTGGGTCTTTAATGTCATGCTTAATATCATTTATCTTAATATCTCCCAAAACTAACCTAAAAGCCGATGACCATGCGCATGACGTAAATTTATTATTATATCCTCCGCCGCCCAGCCATATTTTGTTTACGTTTTTTTCACTAATAATTTTAATTATATTTAAATAACCTTTCAAAGATAAATCTAAATGGGATAATATATCAAATTTTGATGAATCTGCTCCTATTTGCGCAATGACAACATCAGGTTGAAATTCGTCAAATACGGTATCGAAAACTTTTTTAAAATTTGATAAATAGGTATAGTCATCAGTGCCCGGGTAAAGCGGAAAATTAATTGAACTATTGTCTTCAATATATCCCTCTCCGGGGAACAAAAAATCTCCACTTTCGTGAAACGACATTATTAATAAATCTTTTTTGTTTCTGGAATTGTCTTTGAAAGCACATACAACACCGTCGCAAAAATGTGCGTCTATATCCACATACAGCACTCTTTTTTTATAATTTAATAATCTTAATATTGCGTAAACTGGGTCGTTTACAAAACAGAATCCCCATGCCTTATTTTTTTTTGCATGATGAAGTCCGCCGGGAAAATAAAAAACATCAGTGTAATTTTCTTTTACAATTAAATCGGCGGCTAAATTCACTGCACCTATATGAATGCTGGAAGTAAAAAAAATACCTTTAAAATAAGGATTGTCCGGGGTGCCTATTTCATATTTATGGGGTACATATTTTGTTTTATCGTTTTCTATCTCATAAAGATATTTAATGTAATCTTCACTATGATATAAACTCATTTCTTCTATCGAAGCCGGCTCTGCAATAAAATTTTCGTATTCTCCTTTTGAATATTTTTTAATTTTTTGCATAGTATAAATAATGCGTTCTCTTTTTAAAGGATGATACTCGGCATATTTATATTTTTCTAATTCCTGATTATATAATAAGGCTGTTTTTTTCATATTATTCTTTCACATATTTAATTTTTTTATATTTTTTTATTTTTTTTATACGTTATTTGTATTTTTTTTTAATTATCTTCTATTTTTTATTTATTTTTTATTGCAATTATTTAATGCAATGAAAAATAAACCGATACAGCAAGTTGATTTTAACAAATATTTTACCGAATTCTTAAGGACTACAATTGTTATTTAATGAAATATAAATCTATATAACTAGTTAATTTTAAATAATATTTTGTAGAATTCTTAAGGACTACAATTGTTATTTAATGAAATATAAATCTATATAACTAGTTGATTTTAACAAATATTTTACCGAATTCTTAAGGACTACAATTGTTATTTAATGAAATATAAATCTATATAACTAGTTAATTTTAAATAATATTTTGTAGAATTCTTAAGGACTACAATTGTTATTTGAAGAAGTTGTGATATAATCTATTACAGATATTATACATTTTGAAGAAGTTGCAATATAATTTTTATACATATTATACATTTATACATTTATACGTTTATACGTTTATACATGCTGAACGCCTATATATTGTATCAAATAATTTTAGGATAACGCAAACATCATAATTAAATAATTTATACAACATGCAAATAAAAACAATTTTTTTAGATATTGGCAGTGTTTTGCTGACCAACGGCTGGGATACTAACTCAAGAAAATCTGCGGCTGAGAAATTTAATTTAGATTATAATGATTTTTCCGAAAGGCACGGTTATTTATTTTCGCTTTATGAAGAAGGGAAAATTACGTTAGATAATTACCTCGACAAATCAATATTTTATACTGAGCGGGAATTTTCCAAAACTGATTTTAAAAATTTTATCTTCAGTCAATCGCACGCTAATCAAGATATGATAAACCTGTTTCATGCTTTAAAATCCCGCCATAAATTTAAACTTGCCGCTCTTAACAATGAAGGACTTGAGCTTTCACTTTACCGCGTCAAAACATTTGAATTAGACAAATTATTCGACTTTTTTGTAACATCGTGCTTTGTTCATATGCGAAAACCCGATGAAAATATATATAAACTTGCCTTAAATCTTGCATTTTCAAAACCCGGGGAATGCATTTTTATAGACGACAGATATTTTAACGTTGAAACAGCAGCCAATATCGGCATAAACGCCTTCCGCCACATCAACTACGATATGACAAAAAAAGAACTGGAGCAATATGGGCTTGGCTAATTAGAACAATTAGAGTAATTCAGTTCTATATTTCAAATAAATTTTGGTAAATCACGGAGGTTAAGTACTAATGAACGAAAACGAAAAAGAATTAGAAACCATAAATTCATTCTGGAGGGCTGCAAATTATTTAGCCTGCTGCACCATTTATCTAAAAGATAATGCGATGTTAAAAGTGCCGTTAAAACCCGAACATATAAAACCAAGATTGCTTGGACACTGGGGAACAACGCCCGGTTTAAATTTTATTTATACACATTTAAATAATCTGATAAACCATACTGATGCCGATATCCTTTTGATAATAGGCCCCGGACATGGGGCTCCGGCAATTCTCGCAAATACTTATTTAGAAGGTACTTTATCCGAACACCACACTGAAATTACACAAAATGCCTATGGAATGAATCGGCTATTCAGAAAATTTTCGACACCTTACGGTTTTCCGAGCCATGTCGGTCCCCATATTCCCGGTTCAATACATGAGGGCGGAGAATTAGGTTATTCACTAGTTCATGCTTTCGGAGCGGCATTCGATAATCCGCAGCTAGTCACGGTATGTGTAGTGGGAGACGGCGAAGCTGAAACAGGACCGCTGGAAGGGAGCTGGAAATCCGTTGATTTTTTAAATCCTGAAAGAGACGGTGCCGTCCTTCCTATTTTACATTTAAACGGATATAAAATAGCCGGTCCTACCGTTTTAGGCAGAACAGATGACGAACATTTAAAAAATTTGTTTTCAGGTTATGGTTATAATGTATTTTTTGTCGAAGGGGATGACCCCTTTGAAATGCATAAAAAAATGTCTGAAACTCTTGAGAACTGCTATAAAAATATAATAGCAATACAAAAAGACGCCAGAGAAAACGGGTTTAAAGCAAAACCTGCGTGGCCTATGCTCATATTAAGAACTCTAAAGGGCTGGACATGTCCCAAAGAACTTGACGGTTTGCCTTTAGAAGGTACATTTAGAGCTCATCAGGTGCCTATAACCGATGCTGCGCAAAACCCTTCTCATCTCAAATTACTTGAGGAATGGATGCGCAGCTATAAACATAATGAACTTTTTGATGAAAATGGCGTATTGCTAAAAGAATTAGCCGATTTTATCCCAAAGAAAAATAAAAGACTCGGTGCAAGCCTCTACGCTAACGGCGGATTTCTTCTTGAAGATTTAGAGCTGCCCGATTTTACGCAATATGCGGTAAACATAAAAACTCCCGGAACAGTAACTTTAGAATCCACAAGAAGACTTGGCGAATATGTAAGAGATATTTATAAAAAAAATCCTAAGAATTTCCGTTTAACCAGCCCTGATGAAACTGCATCCAACAGACTTTACGGAGTTTTTGAGGTCACGGACAGATGCTCAGTCAATCCTGTCATAAAAATTGACGACCATGTATCCGCAAATGGAAGATTAATGGAAGTTCTATCGGAGCATCTATGTGAAGGATGGCTTGAAGGATATCTGTTAACAGGCAGGCACGGCATTTTTATCACTTATGAAGCCTTTGCAACCGTTGTCGATTCTATGGTTACTCAGTTTGCAAAATGGGTTGAAATAGCCCATGAATTTCCATGGAGAAAACCGATAGCCTCTCTCAATATTATCCTTTCTTCTCATGTATGGAGACAGGACCATAACGGATTTTCACATCAAGGACCTGGTTTTATCGATAATATAATAAACAAAAGGTCGTCAGTCGCCAGAATTTATTTTCCGCCCGATGCAAATACACTATTGGCAGTCATGGACCATTGCCTGCGTTCTAAAAATTATGTAAATGTTGTTATTGCAGGTAAACAGCCTGAGCTTCAGTGGCTTGACATGGAATCGGCAAAAAAACATTGCCAGAAAGGAATTTCCGCGTTCGACTGGGCCGGTAATAAAGATGACGGAAATCCCGATATAATTTTTGCCTGTGCCGGCGACGTCCCGACTTTAGAAACTATCGCCGCCGCGTCTTTGCTGAAAGAATACGCTCCGGAACTTAAAACAAGAGTAGTAAACATAGTTGATTTAATGACATTAAGTCCAGCAGAATATCATCCCCACGGAATAGACCCCGATGTTTTTTTTAATCTTTTCCTTGAAAACACACCCGTTGTGTTTGCGTTCCATGGATATATTAGGATAATTCACGACCTCGTCCACGGAAGAACCAATCCTGAACGCTTTCATGTAAGAGGTTATATGGAAGAAGGCGCTACAACAACACCGTTTGATATGGTAATAAGGAATAAAATGAGCAGATTTGATTTAGCTATTCTTGCCTTAAAAAATGTTCCTGATTTTATGTCAAAATATATAGATTTGATTGCTAAATTAGAAAAAGAAATAAGCGACAACAAAGTATATGTCAAAACAAATCTTAAAGATATGGATAAAATTGAAAACTGGACGCTTTAAAAATAAAAATAAATTAATTGTTAATTAGCGACATTTTAATTGAGCAATTAATTAGATTAATTAGGGGAAAGGACAGACGCCTATTATTTCCTACAAAAGTCTATATTTATTTATATCCTTTTTTGTGATAATATTATTAATTATAAAATTTTGAAACTCCCTGCTATATTTTATAATGGGGGGTTTTTTTATTAATGGATTATTTCATAATTTATTAGAGCAACAACTCATCTTTTTTAATCTTTTTTAATTTTATTTATTGTTTAAATAAATTAAACATACAAAAATAGCAGATACGAACTATGGAACAGGAAAAAAATTATGATTTTTATTCAATAGAAAAAAAATGGCAAAATAAATGGTACAGCGAAAAAACATATTCCATCGAAGATATACCGCTTAACAATGTCAATGGTGAAAATAAGCAAAAGTTTTATTGCCTTGAAATGTTTCCTTATCCTTCAGGAAGAATTCATATGGGACATGTCAGGAATTATTCCATAGGTGATGCTATAGCTAGATATAAAAGATTAAGGGGCTGCTATGTGCTGCACCCGATAGGTTTCGATAGTTTTGGACTTCCTGCAGAAAATGCGGCGATAAAAAATAACACTAATCCTAAAGAATGGACACTCAAAAATATTGAAACAATGGAAGTTCAGCTTAAAAAACTTGGACTTTCTTATGACTGGGATAGAAAAATTATAACATCGGACAGTTCATATTATAAATGGGAACAGCTTTTTTTTGTTCAAATGTATAAAAAAGGTCTTGCGTATAAAAAGCTTTCACGCGTTAATTGGTGCGAATCCTGCTATACTACCCTTGCCAACGAACAAGTCGAAAATGGAAAATGCTGGCGGTGCGGCAATGAAATTACCATCAAAAACATGGACCAGTGGTTTTTTAAAATTACTGATTATGCTGAAGAACTTCTTTCAGAATTAGATAATCTAAATGGTTGGCCAGAAAAAGTAAAGCTCATGCAAAAAAATTGGATAGGGAAAAGTGAGGGGCTAAGTTTATTTTTTAAAATAGTCTATGACAGCGACGACAAAAATGATAAAGCTGAAGAAAAAAATGTACGAACTGCAACGAATAAATTAAGTGCTAAAGAAAAAAATAAAATAAATACTGAAAACCATCTTGCTTCCGCAAAAACATTAGAATCAACCGAAATGAATGCTGAAACAATGCATCTGGAAATATTCACAACTAGACCTGATACAATCTTTGGCGCAACATATCTTGCTATCTCGCCGCTGCACCCGCTGGCTAAAAATTTATTGAAAACAGAAAACGCTAAGATTAAAACTGAAGAATTAATCCGAAAAAGTCTGATTTCAAAAGAGCTGTCAGAGAAAGAAGGTATTTTTACAGGCTCTTATGCAATTAACCCGTTTAATAAACAAAAATTGCCGATTTATATTGCAAATTTTGTTCTAATGGATTATGGCACCGGTGCTATAATGTCTGTACCTGCTCATGACGAGAGGGATTTTGAGTTTGCAAAAAAATATAATATTAAAATAGTACAGGTTATTAAAAATAGTAATAAAAAAACTTCTCCGAATTTTAATGAGGACAATGAAGACAATGAAGACGACGGGCAGGAACTTGCTAATCCGTTCTTGGGAGATGGTCTGTTAATTAATTCGTCCACATTTACAGGTTTGACATCGGAAGAAGCCAAAAAGGCTATATCCTTGGAAGCTGAAAAAAGAGGCATCGGAAAACGTGTAATAAATTATAGATTAAAAGATTGGGGGATTTCAAGACAAAGGTACTGGGGATGCCCCATTCCAATTGTATATTGTGAAAAGTGCGGCACCGTACCGCTAAACGAAAAAGCTCTACCGCTGGAACTGCCTGAAAATGTTACTTTTACCGGCAAAGGTGAATCTCCGCTAGCAAAATTAGAATCATTTATTAATACATGCTGTCCTATATGCGGGGGAAAAGCTAAAAGAGAAACTGATACTATGGACACTTTCGTGGAATCTTCATGGTATTATGCAAAATATACTACAAAATCTCGCAGTTCTTCTTTCGAGCAGTCCCCTTTTGATAAAAAAGCTGCAGATTATTGGCTTCCTGTTGACCAGTATGTCGGAGGGGTAGAGCATGCAGTAATGCATCTTTTATATGCAAGATTTTTTATTAAAATTTTAAGAGATTTAGGGTACCTAAATGTAAATGAACCCTTTAAAAATTTACTAACACAAGGCATGGTCGTAAAAGACGGTTCTAAGATGTCAAAATCAAAGGGTAACGTGGTTGACCCCGACGACCTCATAAATAAATACGGCTCGGACACAGTCAGGCTTTTTTCGCTTTTTGCCGCCCCTCCTGAAAAAGACCTTGAATGGAACGACAAAGGAGTCGAGGGTTCGTACAGATTTATCATTAAAATATATAAAATGGTCGTATTATATGAACATGAACATTATCTTACTAATATTGAAAAAAAAGAGCAGACAAAATTCAAAGAGCTCAAGGAACTACCGCTTTCGCCAATCACAGATAAAAACTTTTTTAAAGAAACAAATATTGAATTAAAAAAGATTAATAATGAATTGAATGTTATAATAAAAAAATCTGAAACAGAAATGGAAGGGAGATTTCATTTTAACACAGTCATAAGTTCCTGTATGGAATTAGTTAATAAAATTTATGAATATAATAAAAATAAAAACCAAAATGATTTAAATAAAAGTGGCGCATATTTATTAAAACATATTTTAAATTCTATTTTAATGATATTGTATCCATTTATCCCGCATATTTGCTCAGAATGTTTTGAAATTTTAGGCGGCGATAAAAATATTGAATATGCAGGGTGGCCTGAAATTATAGAAACCGGTTATAAAATTGATACATGCAATATTGCAGTGCAGATAAACGGCAAACTGAGGTCTCAAATAACAGCGAATATAGATTCAGAACAAGAAGATATTCTTAATTTATCATTGGAAGACGAAAAAATTAAGAAAAAAATCTCTGATATTTCTTCGGTTAAAAAATCTATATATGTAAAAAATAAACTAATTAATATTATTATTTAAAAAATCTAATTATGCTTTTAAAAAGACTTATTATTTTATTGTTTATTATTATCCCCCCCTTTCTCCTATCTGCCTGCGGATATTCGCTGCTTAAACTGACAAACGGAACGGCAGGTGCAGCAAAAACCGATACTTCATCACTAAATAATACAGATGTTCATTCGCCTGCTTACGGAGATTATTCAGGTATAAAAAACATTTATATTAAGCCTTTTAAAAATCTGACATATAAAAGCGGGGTTGGTGTTTACTTTTCAGACAATATTGCTTATTACTTGAATTCTTCTACGGGTATGTTCAGTTCGAATAAAAATAATGCACAATATTATCTTTCCGGCAAAATAATTTCTATTAATAATTCTGTTATATCTTATACAGGGGTTGCAGCAGCCGTCCAATATTCAATTTCGGCAACAGTATCAATAAATTTATATAAAACAAGCGGCAAAATTTTATTTCATAATATTACACTGACATCCAGCGCAAACTATTTTAACTATGAAAACCCGTTAGTAGGGCATAAACAGGAAAAAACGGCGTTAGATATTGTTTCAAAAAGGATAGCAAAAAAAATTATTCTTTTAATAGAAACAAGAGATATAATGCATAAATAATAGTATTGATAATCACAAATAATAGTATTGATAATATTACTAAGCAATATTAATAAGCAATTGATATTTATAATCAGTTAATTCGACATGGAAGAAACGCTTATATATTTTTTTTATGGGGAAGATGAATTCAGGATAAATAAAGAGATAGAAAAGATAAAGCTTACATATTTAAATAAAGAACAGCTTGACTTTAATTTTGATAAATTATCAGGCCCCTCCGCATCACAAATCTTAAATATCGCCGACAGTTATCCGTTTACTGCTGATAAAAGAATAATTCTTGTGTATGATTTTGAAGAATCTATCCTGAATGATGAAGATTTAATTGGGTACGTAAATAATCCGTCGTCAACTTCTATAATGATTTTTTATAAAAATGCCGCAAAAATAAACGAAAACGCTAATTTTTTTAAAACATTAAAATCTAAAAAATATTCCAGACTCTTTAAAATAAGACCGCTTTATGATTCTGAATTACCAAAATATATATCTGAAATGTGTAAAGAAAAAAATATATCTATGAATGAAGAAACTATACACTACTTCTTAAGAATTATCGGCAATAATCTTTCTAATATAAATAACGAACTGGATAAAATATCAAATAATTTTAAAAAGTTAACCGCCAAAGAAAATAGTGTATCCGCATCCGGCGACGGCGACAAGAGCATTGCTGCAACGAATACCCGTAATGATGCGGCGAACAGCTATAATGATGCCTGCGTTAATGCTCTTAATATTGCGCATGATAATACAAAAAACACGAAACATGTAACCGTTAAAGATATAAAATCTTTAATTTCCGTATCCCGCTCTTTTACAGTTTTTGATCTTATAGATGCAATAATAGACAAAGATTTTAAAAAAGCTTATAATATTTTCAGCCTGATATATGAGGAGGGCGAAGAACCTGTCAAAATAATTTCCATACTGTACACTGAAATAAAGAAGATTCATAAAGGAAAACTGATGGACAAATCCAGCATTGATTTAAATACTATATTGCTGGCGAATAATATTCTTCCATTTCTGAAAAATAAGTTCCTCGCAAGGATGAATTCTTATAATTTAAAAGATCTCTCAGCTATTATAGAAATAATAGAAGAAACCGATATTAAACTGAAAACATCCGGTTTTCCGGCCAGTCTGCTATTTGAAGAACTGATATTTAAAATAAATCTTGCAGTTAAGCAATAAAGGCAATAATTATTTTTGTTTTTCGCTGTTGTATATATCGCTTTATCTTTATATGCTTCTTATATTATTTATTATCATAGCTTCGCTTTTGTTTTTTTATACCTGCGTGCGCATATTCCATATCCACACCTTACCTTGCAATGTGGTTATATATAGCTATCTATGCCTTGACAGAATTGTAAAGTTTAGTTATTTTGGAAACTTTCCTTGCGGCATTGTTTTTATGGATAACGTGTTTAGAAGCTAATTTCATTATAAATGATACATTTATTTTAAAAAATTTCTCAATATTATCCATATCTTTGTTTTCGGCAGCACTTATAAATTTCTTCATAAATGTTTTCATTGCGGAAACATTGCTGGTATTGCGGAGATTTCTTTTTTTTGTCTGTTTTACTCTTTTAATTGCAGATTTATGATTAGGCATAAATTTTGTTAACTCCTTAGTTTTATTTTTTTATTTATTATATTTATTTTTTTATTTTTAGTGAAAACTACCTATTTTGATTTATATTATTATATCAATAACTAAGAAATTTTGCCATATAAATTTTTCAAAGTCAAGGAAAAATAACATAGCAATAATCACCTTAATATTTAAATTCTTTTTTCTTGAATAATTTTTTATTCTATATCTGCTGTATCTGTGGCAGTGTCTGCCTGAACCTGCAACATATCTGCAGCTTCTTTTTCAGGAAGCTCTTGAACATTTTTTAAAACAGACTGTATCTTCCTCGTTCTCGTTCCTATTAATTTATCTATATCATCGCTTGCTTTATTGATTTTATCTTGAGCATTTTTTAATATATCGCCAAATTTATTAAATTCTGTTTTAACCGCCGAAAGAACATTTTGAACCTCGCCGGCATGCTTTTCAATATTAATAGCCCTAAAAACCATTAAAAAACTACTTAAAATAGATACTAATGTATTAGGTCCGGCAATAATTATTTTATAATCTCTATAAAGGCTTTCTATAAGGTCTTGCTGCCGCGAAATTTCAGCATAAAGACCTTCGGTGGGTAAAAACATTATTGCATAATCTGTAGTTTGCGGCGGTGAAATATATTTATTCTTAATATCCCCTGCATGCTTTTTAATTACGCTTTTTAAACCGTTAGACGCCTTTTCTATCTCGCTTTTATCACCTTTTTCGTAGGCATTCAGAAGAAACAGGTATGCTTCTATAGGAAATTTTGAATCTACAGGTAAATAATTATAGGAATTGAAGCTATTATCTTGAGGGATTTTTATTGCAAAATCTACCCTCTGTTTTAAATCGTTTTTTGTAATATCAAACTGTTTTTCAAAATGTCCCGCCGATAAAATATCATTTAATAAATTTTCAAGTTGAACCTCTCCTAATATGCCTCTTGTTTTGACATTCGACAGAACTTTTTTTAAATCACCCACTCCTGCGGCAAGTGTCTGCATTTCTCCTAAACCTTTATGGACAGATTCTAATCTTTCAGACACCTGATTAAATGACTCCGCTAATCTTTTTTCTAAAGTAGCGTGAAGTTTTTCGTCAACGGTTGCACGCATTTTTTCCAGCTTTTCTGCGTTATCATCTTGGAGGCTTTTTATACTATTTTCAACTGTTTTTCTAATTTTTTCAAGTCTTTCATCGGTTGTATTTAAAAAATTCAAAACTGAATCATTCGAATTTTTAAATGAGCTGGAAAGTTCTTCTCGCGAATTTTTAAAAGAATTAGCCAACTCCTCCCTTATTTTCGATAATAAAGATAATGTTTCATCGCGACTGTTTTTAAACTCCGTTTTTATCTCATTTCTAATATTTGAATCTGATTTTTCTACAGCATCTTTTAATCTCACTAAATTAATATTTATTTTTTCAGAAAGCTCCGATAACAACCTTGCAACCGATTTGGCATTCTCTTCAATATTTTTTTCGTTTTTTCTGTTTCTAAAAAAAATAAAATAAATATTAATGATGAGTAAAATTATAATTAAAACAGGCATGGTAGTTGATAACCAAAGATAGCTATATAAAATTGACATAATAGATACACAAAATAATTTAGAAATAATTGAAATATTTAAAAATAATTAGAATAATTAAATAATAAAGAACAAAATAATTGGAGACAGCCACAAATCTAATATTAAATAATAAATAATTAGAAATATTTACTATTATATATTTAAAATCTTAATAATGAGTTCAGCAGCCTCCGCCAAATTGGCGACAATATAATCTGGAACCACATTTTTATCATAATCGTACATATCATTTTTTACATAAAAAGATTTAAGACCTGCGTTAATTGCAAGCTGAATATCAGTATCTTTATCTCCTATCAAGTAAGATTTGCTCAAATCTATACTATATTTAATTTCAGCGTCTTTTATCATTTTTGTATTAGGTTTGCGGCAATCGCACAGTATATTGTACGGCTCCACTGTTCCGTCTTTATGATGGGGACAATAAAATATATCGTTAATATAAATATTGTTTTTCTTGAAAATTGCTAAAAGCTCCTCGTGCACTTTTTTAAGCTCATCTTCATAAAAAAAACCCTTTGCAATTCCTGATTGATTTGTTACTATAATTAGTAAAAATCCGGCTTCTTTAAGTTTTTTTAAGGCTTCTATGACCCCCGGAATAATCATTAACTGGTCTGGAGATTTAAGATATCCAATGTCTTTATTCAAAACCCCGTCTCTATCTAAAAATACGCATTTATTCTTTTTATTTTCTAATTTGTATTTGCTTTTCATATATATAACTAATATAACATTTAAAAATCACTATTAATTGTAATTGTTCCATATTATTTTTAGATTTATGATAATCTAAAATCTCATCTTAAATGATTAGTGCGTGTCCATACTTATTAATTGTTCAATATTATTTTTAGATTTATGATAATCCAAAGTCTAATCTTAAATAATTAGTGTCTGCACCTAATTATCTATTAGTGCATGTCTCTAATTGTCAAATTATCAATTATCCTTATTGCTCTTTAGCAATCATCCTAATCATATTGCTTCTAATTAATTCTAATTAAAATTACATAATTAAGCATTGCGGGGTTGTGCGGGCGTTGTTTTGCGGTGTTGGCGTTGCTAAGTTACCGGATAAACGAACAGATAGACACCGCCACCTCTTATTAACTAAATGGTTAAGCATATCGTTCTTCTTTAAAAGGGTCTGCGACGTTAGAATAACCTCTTTTTTCCCAGTATCCAAACTCTTCAGTATCTAAAAATGTAATCACTTTTACCCATTTGGCGCTTTTATATGCGTACTTATCAGGAATGACCATGCGTAGCGGATAACCGTGTTCTCGGCTTAAAATCTCTCCGCCGTATTTAGTCGCAAGTATCGAGTTGTCTTTAGTGAAAAAATCAATCCCAACATTTGTGGTATAGCCGTCGTAAGAACCGAGCAGAACATACTTTGCATTTTTACCGGGTTTTACCTCAGCAGCAATCTTTTTTGATAAAACGCCTTCCCATTCAGCAGATTCTTTAGTCCAGCCTGTAACACAATGGAAATCTTCTATTACTTTATCGTTTGCCATATTCAGGACATCTTGATAGGTTAGCACCAGAGGGTTCATAACCATCCCATTTATCGTAAGTCTATAATCACTAATGCTGACATCGGGAATGTAGCCTAAATCAAGCTGAATAAGTTCATCTACTTTTTTTTGATTCGGCGGTATCATATTTTTCAAATATGCCCTATATTATATTTAAATATAAATAAAATATAAGTAATTAATATAAAAAGTAATTAATTATTTGTCATCATTACGCTTTTTAAGATTGTATCCTTATAGTTAATTTACATTATATCTTATAGTTAAAATATTTCAAATTCAGATTTAAATAGTTTAAATATTTAAGTAGATGATATATACGATATGTACAATGTATATATGACAACATTTATATGTATAATAGTGGTGAACCGCACCCTGCCTTACGGAAGTAGCTTCGTTTAGTCCGTTACAACCTCTCTTTTAAAAATTATATCCGACGGTTAAATATAAATAATTATTTGTCATTGTTCCGCCGTTATAGAAATTATCGGCGGTAAGACGTGAATTAGCTGAAGTAGCACCCTGCGTAACAGTCACATTGGACAAAGTGACAGGTGTTTGCCCTATTGAACCCACATGAAAAGAGTCGTGTTCATAATTTAAACCAACATACCAGTTAGATATAAAATTATAGTGAACACCAACATCAAAAATATCTTCGGTCATACTTGGAGAAGGCAGCGAAGCACCCTGATTTGCAGCTATAAAACCTGGCGCTGCAAAACCTCTTTTAAAATCGTAAGGTAATATATGAAAAGACACCTGACCTGCGAGATGTTTGGCAAACACCTGAACTCCTAAACCGTATCGCAATCCTAATCCATACAACCCCTGGGCATATTTATCATTAGCTGCCTGCGGGTTCGTTAATGCAACATATAAGAGGTCATTTGGATTATTTGAAGTAAAATCATGCGCATAGAAAAAATCTGTAAAGCCGCCGACTCCTAAATCTGCATATGGGACTAAGGTTATCTTATTGTTATCTAAACTGATGGGATAGTCCACGCCTAATGGATTCCAGTAATATCTTAAAAATACCTCCTGCATTTTACCCGTTATTGTTGCATCCGTAGTGTTCATAGTCAAATTAGAACTATCAACATAACTTAAATTAAAATTTGAACTTGAATAATAATATTTGTCTTTAATGCTAGGAATAAAAAATAAAATCCATGAAATAGGGGGAGGCAAAAAATCACCTACGGAAATAATATGATTAAAAGAATGATATCTCAATGCTAACCCATTGCCGTTAAAATTTGAATTATTTAAACTGTAGTTCAACGGAACCGTAACGGACTCATTGTTAATGCCGGTTGTCGTATCGGAAATATTGTCGAGCTGACTGATAGGATTTGAGTAGTTCTGACTAACAAACGGCGATAAATCTAAATTGACGCCCCACCACCTGAAAGGGCTGCTTGAATCGATATTGCCGCCGGAATAATATGATTTTGAATTAAGCAAACCCTGCTGCTCACCGCCATTAACTGGCGGCTGCAAACCGGTAATATTTCCTGAGCTGCCGGTGCTTCCAGCCTGAGCGGTACCTCCAACGCTTTGATTATAGTTATTCGATGGAGTAATTCCTGTTATTGCTTCGCTGGCTTCTGCAACACTAATTGAGGCTGCACATATAATAAATAGAGAAAATAAAACAATAAACGAGAATTTAATACTATTTTTTCCGCTAAAATTAAACTTTCTACTAGTAAATTTTTTTATCAGCATAATTAAGCCCCCAATTTTTTAAAGTAGTGCAACACCCTGTCAATTTCTTTATTTTTATTCTTAATATTTATTTTTATATTTCTTTATTAAGGCTTTTTTCGATATCATATCATTTTATAATAAATTGTCAAATAATAAATAATATCAAGTTAGATATTTTTGGAGCAAATAATAATAGACGGAATATTATGACAAACTAAAGATTAAATTTAATAGGCAAATTAAAAGTTGACAACAATAATAAATAATATTACCACCCTATTTATCTATTATTTATTATATTATTAAGTTATATTAATTTAATATATTATTTATTATATTATTAAGTTATATTGGTTGGTCGTTTTTTTATGTTTAATTATTATTCCTATTTATCATTATCAGGTCTTGTTTTCCATCTATTGTGAATCCAAAACCACTGCTCAGGATATTCCTTAATAATATCTTCAATAGTTCTATTAAAAATATTTAGGATATTCATAACGTCTTCTTTTCTGTTGCCGGTATAGTCAATTTTCAAAGGTTTTCCTATAATTAATTTATGCTTGCAGTAACTTTTTTTTTGTATTCCGCTTCTATAGATGCCCTTATTTTTTACAACTGTATTTCCACTTTCAGCCGCACTGTTGTTTGAATGCGCTGCGTTCCCAATATCATAATCATACCCGGTTTGCCTGACAATAAATGCCGGCACGACCGTTGCTCTTGTTTTAGCTGCAATATTTGCAATCCCAGGCATCGTACATGCGGATTTTCCGAAAAAATCTACAAAAATGCCTATCCTTTTAGATGCATTTTCATCGGGAAGAAATCCTATAATTTCATTATTATTAATAGCCGTCAATATTTCTTTAACTGCGTTTTCCCTATTATAAATTACCTTGTTACCGGAAGCAGTTCTTAATTTATAAAGTATCTGCTCAATATATTCATTATCTAAAGGTCTTGCAAGAACATTCCCTCTATATCCTTTAAGACTGAATGTTTTTGCCAGCAGCTCCCAATTTCCGAAATGCGCCGTCAATAAAAGAATCGGCTCTTCACCATATATATCTTTAATGTTGCTAAAATCAGCTTCTACAAAGTTATCTATGTTTTCTTTGTTATATTTGTTAAGCCTGAAAATCTCTATAAAAATCATTCCAAGATTTTTATAAAAATTTATAGCTATTTTCTTTAAATCTTCGTCATTTTTATTTTCCTTGCCATTATCTTTAAAAATTCCAAAGGCAATCTTTAAATTACTAATAACACTCTTTGCATGTTTTTTGTCTAATCTGTAAAATGTTATGCCTAAAAATCTACCAAAAGCCAATGCGCAATTTACAGGCAAAAAATTTATAATTGCATAAAGACTCTTTACTAAAAAATATTCCGCTTTTCCCGCAATAAAATTTTTTTTCATCTATTATTTATTTATTTATTGTTTAGTGGTTGTTTTTATTTTATTGTTCTTATTATTCTTATTGCTGATATTGTTGTCTTATCGATATTATTGATATTTTTTTATTACGGTGTTATTTATGACGCTTGTTATTGATATTGTTTTTGGCTATTATGGCTGTTTTTTGTGATAATTATTGTTGTTATTTTTAATATTTTTATTATTGCCATTGTTATTTGATTTTACTGATTTATTTACTAAAGAATTTTTAATTTTACCCGCTAATTCCGATTTTGTATTTCCTATATAATCAAAATATTTTTCTGTTATAAAATCATAAAATTTATTGTCAATTTTTACTTCAAAATCTAAATAATATAATTTATCTACAACATCAGAAAACTTAAGTTTAAAATTTTTCAGTTTCACATAATCTTTTAACGTTGTAATAACTGTTATATCTTCGCGACTATCTGCTATTGATTTTAACTTTAATACATCTTCGTCTTTATAATTATGATGGTCGCCATATTCAAGCGTATCTAAAATATCAAACCCGCAGCCTTTTACATTTGTATAAAAATATTCAGGATTGCCTATACCGCAGATAACCACCGCTTTTTTCGCTATTTTTTCATTACCGGCAGAACATGCCGATGCCCGCCTGCACGGAATTACCTGCTTTCCGCCTAATCCTCCTTTTATATTTGACGGTACGTAATAAGAATAAAATATCGGACATGATTTGTTGTATTTTCTTATCTCCGTTTCTAATGCTTCATCGCGCTTAGCTGTTTTAGAAATTATAATACAATTTGAATATTTTACAGAGGATACCGGCTCTCTTAAAACCCCTGCCGGAATAACAAACTGTCCAAATAAGTTTTTGGTTCCATCTATAAGAATAATATCCAAATTCTTTTTGATATTCAATGCAGTGAAACCGTCATCTATAATGCTTATCTTTTTATATTTTTCATATTTATCGTGAACATCGACGTATAAGCAATGAGGCGAGAATTCATTCTCATTAACATTCTCATTCTTATTCCTATTCTCATTCTCACCATAACGGCGGTTGGTAATATTAATATTATAGGCGGTATTGCCTGCACCATCCGCGATTCCATTTTCGTGGTTTTCCGAAGCGCTGCTGTCCATGCTAACTAAATCAAGCGAACCGGTTTCATAAATATCGCGCAAATTTGCGTAAGAAGCATCCTGAAGACACAGCATCGAAGCTTTCAATCTATTTTTCGACACAACTACAGGTATTTCTTGATTTGAAGATTTAAATTTTTCTATCAAAAGGAGGGTTTCATCGGAAAGCAGATGTTTATTGTCATATTCCCATCCGGCAATATAGATTTTTTTTTTAAGTTAGCCCCATAACCGCGGCTGACTATGCAAGGTTTAAAACCTTCATTGTATAAATAAGAGGCAAGCGAATAAACAAGGGGCGTTTTGCCTGACCCGCCCATATTGATATTACCTATACTTACAGTGAAAATACCAGAGTCTTTTGACCTGAGAAGAATATTATTGGCGTACATGAACCTCTTAATTTTTGTAAAAATAATTACAATATACGAAATTAAAAGCAAAGGTAATTTTAGTATATTCTTTATTAAGTTCATTAAGTTCAAAGTCCTGCGCTCAGATGCGCTATTCTTTTCACCTGAGTTATTTTTTTTACTGTTCTCAAGAAATTTTAATATTCTTCGTTCTAAATCTGACATGCAAGTCTCCTCTCAAATCAGTATTTTTAATGTAATTTTATAATCTTTTTGACATTTCGGTATATTGAAACATATCTATTTTATGTCTAATGGATTATTTTACCTACATTTTCTATACGGTATATCCAGATGCTTTATTTATTTAATTATTTAATTATTTAATTTATTTATTATTATTTTATTTATTTAATTTGTTTACTTAGTTTATGTTCGTTTGGCATAATCTTACTTCAATTTATTTTCCTTTATTTAAATTTTCGGGCTTTGACGCTTCTTTTATTCTGCGAAGCCCTTCTTTTATTACGTCAAAACTTGTAGCAAATGAAAGTCTTATAAAATTATCGTTTCCGAATTCTATGCCCGGAACGGCTGCAACTAAATACAAGTCCAATAGATAGGAGCAAAATTTAGTTGATGAATTTATAGTGCCGCCGCTATTTTTTAATACTTCTGATATATCGACAAAAAGATAAAAAGCTCCGTCAGGTTTTACAGGCTTAATAGTTTTAATTTCGGTTGCAAGAAAATCGAGCATATAATTTCGTCTTTTTTCAAATTCTTCTTTCATTTTTACCGTAAAATCAAGATTTCCCCTCAAAGCCGCAAGCGCTCCGTATTGAGCAAACGATGTAGGATTTGACGTACTTTGCGATTGCAAATTATTCATAGCCGAAATTATTTCCTTTTTACCGGCAGCATATCCTATTCTAAAACCTGTCATAGAATATGTTTTTGAAACGGCGTTGACCGCCACGGTATTTTCTTTTAATGATTTATCAACCATTAATACATTAAAAAATTTCTTATCGTCAAATATTATTTTTTCGTATATATCATCGGTGACAATAAGCAAATCTTTTTCAACCGCAAACATAGCAATGTCAATTAGGTCTTTCTCGTTCATCATCACCCCTGTAGGATTTGAAGGGCTGTTGATAATTACGGCTTTGGTTTTAGAAGTATAGCATTTTTTAAGCATATCAAGATTAAACTTAAAATCATTTAATGAAGTATCTACAAGAACAGGTACGCCCCCGGCAAGTTTTACTATTTCGGTATAAGAAACCCAGTAAGGCGAAGGTATTATAACTTCATCGCCTTCATCAAGCAAAACCATAAATAAATTATATAGACTGTGTTTGCCTCCGCATGAAACTAAAATCTCATTATTTTCATAATTAACACCGTAATCCGTCAAAAATTTATCGTGGATTGCACTCTTAAGTTCGTCTATGCCCGATACCGGTGTATATTTTGTTAAACCTTTGTCTAATGCATCTTTTACGGCATTTTTTATATAAACAGGGGTATCAAAATCCGGCTCTCCCGCACCGAAACCAACGACATCCTTACCTTCGGACTTAAGTTTTTTAGCTTTTGCCGTTATTGCGAGCGTTGCAGATGGTTTAATCAGTGACGCTCTACATGAGAGTTTCATCTCTATCTCCTTTAGAATATAATTTTTGAAGTTCTTTAGATATTAAAAGAGGCACCATAGTAGAAACATCTCCTCCGAGGCGGGATATTTCTCTTACGATAGTCGAGCTTAAAAAAGAATATTTTTCAGCTGTCATCATAAAGATAGTTTCTATATCGGGATTTAAAGTCCTATTAGTCGTTGCAAGCTGTAGTTCGTACTCAAAATCAGATACCGCCCTGAGTCCTCTTATGATAACACGCGCATTTATGCTTTCTACAAATTTTACAAGCAAACCGCTGAGAGCGACAACCTCAACCCTGTCACTTTCAATTTCGCCCATGCTTTCTATCGTGTCCGTAATTAGTTTAACCCTTTCTTTCTGTCCAAAAAGATACCCCTTTTTCCTATTGCACGCAACAGCTATTATAACCTTGTCAAATATGTTAAGACTTCTCTTTAAAATATCAATGTGACCAAAAGTAATAGGGTCAAATGAACCCGGATATACGGCTACGTTTTTAGCTCCGGTATTTGAACCAGCCTTATAATTACTATCACCGCTATAAACCATAATATAAAAAATTTCTATTAATTTATATACCAATTACCAATAATATTATGTATATGCTATATTTTTATCATAAACAACAAAAAAAAGCAATAAAACATTGGACCGTAGTAGAACATCAGGCTATCTAGGTATTTAGACTGTTTTGTATATTATAATAAATATAATACATCGGCAAGGAGTACAGAAGGATAGGAAATAAATCAATAAATTAGAATAAATACGTCAAAATACTAAATATTATATTAATATATTATATATATGACCAAATAAGTATACTCAAAGTCGAATTACGAGCCCTAAAACGCAAATTTGAACGTTGATTTTGGGTTGTGATTTACAACATTTATAAATCTTCTTTTTCATAGAAAGAAAGCGCCGACCTGCCGTATATTCTTTCTTTTGTTAGAATATAATCTTCATATCTATTGTGCAGGATTTCTTTTTTATCGTGCTGGACAACTATCAGCGGGCAATAATCAGATGTATGGCAATAAGAGTCGAATGCAATAGCTTTTAAAGTTTTTCCGCTAAGTCGTAATTCATAAGGCGGGTCAAGAAAAATAATATCCGGTTTATATGTTTCTAAAAAATTTTTTTTAATTAAATTAATAACATCTCCGCAAATTATTTTAGCTTTATCTTTAATATTAAATTCTGCCGATATTTTACTAATAAACGAAGCCATTTTGTTAAAATCTTCTACAAAAATACAATAGTTCGCTCCTCTTGATAATGCCTCAAATCCGATATTGCCTGTACCCGCATATAAATCGCAAAAAACTTTATTATTTATCTCGTCTCCCAAAATGCTGAACAGCGCACCCTTAATCATACCAGATGATGGGCTTACATCTTTAACATTAAAAACATTAGGAATTTTTCTGCCTTTTAGCTTACCGGTTATTATTCTCACAATCCATTTAGATTTATTTCATTTAATACATTTATTTTATTATTTTGTTATTTTAATATTTCATTAACAAAATAGCTTGGATACCCCGCCCTCATGGGACAAGTTCCGCCAATTAGGGCATAGTAGTTGACTTAATTAATGCAATTTATGCAATTATTGTCTAATTATTTATCTATTAATTTTTTTAATTTACCTTTGTCAATTATTTCTATATCTCTTTTATTTAATCTAATAATATCCTGATTCGAAAATTCTCTTAAAGCACGTGATACTACTTCCCGTGCGGTACCGGCAATATCTGCTATCATTTTCTGGCTTAATTTCTGACCTTCAAAAAGCAGCAGTATCTTGCCTATTCTTTCCTGTGTATGCTTTAACGAAAGATCTTCAATCCTGCCTGTAAGAAACCTGAGCTTGTCAGTTAGGCTTTTTATTATATTTAATGATATTTCAGGATATTTAAATATTAAATTTTCCAAGTTTTCTTTTGAAAGCAAAAAAACTGAGGATTTATTTACCGCATCGGCTGATGCAGGATTTATATTTGCACTGAATATTGTGACGTCATTAAATGATTCTCCCGGATAGCATAATTTTAAAATCTGCTCTTTTCCGTCCTTTGACGATTTATAAATTTTTATTGTACCATTTTTAACAAAATAGATGCCCTTAGATTTTTCGCCTTCAATAAATAAATTTTCTTCCGCCTCATAATCTGCTTCTTTTAAAAAAGGGATTACATCAGCGATTTTGTCTTCACTTAATGTTTTAAAGTATTCTATTTTTTTTATTTCTTCAAAGTTGTTCATAATATATAAATATAATTAGACTTAATTATTGTGGGCCTCGCATCACCTACCTTTAAGAAAGAGACTTCTCGGCAATGTTGGTTAAGAGTTATACCATTATAAATATAACATCAAATATGATATAAATAAATTTATATTTATTATAGTATATATTATCTATATCTTTGTCTTTAGTTCTTTAGTAATCCTTTAGTAGTTGTTTACTTATCTAATTCTTTAGTTATTTAGTTATTTAGTTATTTAGTTATTTAGTTATTTAGTTATTTAGTTATTTAGTTATTTAGTTATTTAGTTATTTAGTTATTTAGTTATTTAGTTATTTAGTTATTTAGTTATTTAGTT
>JAJZJW010000002.1:189748-204076 GCA_021809845.1 bacterium
TTTAGTTATTTAGTTATTTAGTTATTTAGTTATTTAGTTATTTAGTTATTTAGTTATTTAGTTATTTAGTTATTTAGTTATTTAGTTATTTAGTTATTTAGTTATTTAGTTATTTAGTTATTTAGTTCTTTAAATTTCAGATTTTGACGTATATACAATCACGGCTGCTGCAAGACTTAAAAGACCGGCATATAAATAAGAATAATCCGCTCCGACGGAGTACAAAAGCCCCATAATAATATTGCCGCCAAATATCCCGATACTCCTTGCCGCCGTTAAAGAACCCATGTCTTTTCCCCTTTTATCGTTTTTGGATATTATACTCACAGCCGTAGGCTCCAACGTTTCTATGAGCCCTAAAGAAACACCCAGAAAAGCTACCGCAACATAATAGAATAACGGATTTAGGGAGAAGAAAAACACTGCCGCCATTCCCGCCGAACCTATAAACGTCAGAAAATAGCCAAAACCTAATTTTTTTACAGTTCTAAGTATGGTTTTTCCGGCTATTAAACCTGTCAGTGAAGTAAAAGCAAAAAACAAAATATACGACAAAATACCCAATTCATCGTTTTTGGAAGACTGCGCAATTGTTAAAATAGGAAATCCGAAACTGAAAGAACTAAAACCGTACAAAGAAGTTGCAATTAATATTCTTTTAAATAAATTTTTATTTAAATCGGCATCGTTGAACTTCGCAGAGCTTGGAGTTTTGAGCCTGGCACCAACGGCATTGTCAGTCATACTGTTAGTTGCATTGTCAGTTAAATTGTTAGCTAAATTGTTAGCTGCATTATTATTATCGGCAGCATTATTATCTATTGCATTATTTTTACTGATTTTCGAGTTCTGCTGTATCTTAGTTGAGTCCCGTTGAACCTGCGATTCCAGATTAGCAACCGGATTATTAATTAATTTTTTTTTGGAAATAAGCGTAAGAAAAAATGTGGAGAAAAGTAACGGTATAACAGTTATTAGTAAAATAAATTTTGTCTGCACATGATAGGCAAAAAGGATTAAAGCATAAATACCTGCAAAAAAACCGCCTGCTTCATCAAGAGCATGTAAAAAACCAAAAGCCTTACCATAAAATTCTCTGAAAACGGACCTTGAAAGAAGAACCCTTCTTGAAGGCGACCTAAAATTTCTTGACCACCACCCTGTTGAGAAAAACGCTACCGCCTCGGCAGGGTACACGCTGAAACCGGTAAAAGAAAGCAACGGTATTAAAAGATTCCCTATAATCGCAATTTTTTTATGTCCGAATCTGTCTCCTGCACGCCCGCCAAAGTAACCGAAAAAAGCGCCGATTCCGTAGCTTATAGCGGAAGCTAAACCAAAATAAATAATGGAACTGTGCAAATCCAGCACTAAAAAAATAGGAAACATTACCAGTACTGCTTGATAACCCAAATCGGCAAAAAAGGCAGATAATGATATAAAAAGAACATTGCTGTTAAGCCATTTACCGGATGCGTTTTCAATAATGTTATCAGATTTTTGGGCGTGTTTAACTTTTTTAATTTTATTAGTGCCGTCTGCTGCCATGTTATGTAATATATCCGCAGTTTTTTTGTTTAATATCTTATTTAATATTTTATTTTTTATCTTATTAGCATCTTATTAAGCATCTTATTAAGCATATTTTGTCTATACTGTTATCTGCACTAGAAAAATTATGCAGTTAAATTATATTATTTTTTAGAGTGTATAGCAATAAGTATTGCAAAATTTTAGAGCTGTTTTGTTTATTTAATAAATCAATTTGCCGTTTGACATTGTATAATTTTAATAATTTTTATAAGTTCAACACGAAAATTAAAAATGCTGATGAAAAATCGTTCCAAATTTGCCGTTTTAGTTAAAATAGTTTTAAAATTTACTTGCAAAAATATAAATCATGTGATAAATAATATTTAAATATTTAATAATTTTTACTTAACATTATTAATTAATTAAGCCTTATTAAATTCCAAGGCAATTATGCTTTCTGCAATCCGAGAAATTGGATATAAGATTTCAACACCCGGAAATACTACAAATAGACAAGAAGCCGACAATTCGCAGAATATTATTTTGTTCATTTCTCTGTTCATTTCTCTAAAGATACCTTACGAAAACATTGAGACCGCGGATGGGTGCGAACTTGACTATGATGACTGCAACCTGCCTAACAATATTAACATAACTTGCAATACTTTAAAAAACGAAACTTTCACCGACACAGATAAAACCAATCTCGAATCTAAAAATTTTGAAATAGAGATGGAAGATTATAATGTTCAGAAAAAAGAGCTCTATCTACAAGATATTATAAACACCAAAGGCAATCAATCGTCCCCATTCGCACAGTTGACCGAAGCTGACAAAACCTTTGATAAAAAAATTAAAGCTTGGTTTAGCAGCCAATACACTACTAACAAGCAAAAAAGTAAACAACAAAACAACTATTTTATCTCTATAGGTTTATTGCTTAACAAATACGGTAGAATGATAAAAGATAAAATTAATGAAAAAAATTCGACTATCAATAAAAAAAATAAAAAAATATTTCTGTCTGTTAAAATAAATAATAAATATTTAGGGGAGTTTAAAATAATTAGGGATAGAGCAGAAGAACTTTTAAAAAAAAAGTTTGAAGCTTCTTCTTCAAATGATAAAGAAGTATGTGCAGTATGCGGCGAATTTGCTGCCAGTGTTTCCGGCAAAACCAATGTTTATAGATTTTATACAATCGATAAACCCGGTTTTATTACAAGCGGATTTAGAGAAAAGGAGGCATGGAGAAACTTCCCAGTCTGTTCTGATTGCGTTTCATATTTGGGTAAAGGCAAGGAATATTTAGAATTAAATCTGCGCTTTAATTTTTGCGGTATATATTATTATCTCATACCTCAGTTAGTAATCGATAAAAATAATATAATGCCTGAAATATATGATATTCTTCTGGATAGTCCAAAACTTATAAATCTTAAAAAAAAAGAAAAAAGAAATATAACCGGCAATAATGATGATATATTGGATATTTTAAAAGATGGAAAAAATTATCTTACTTTAAATTTTCTTTTTTTAGAAAAAAATAAAAGCGCCGAAAAGATATTATTACTAATTGAAGATGTCTTCCCGTCGAGAATTAAAAAGATTTTCGAAGCAAAAGATTACGTTGATTTCATATTTAAACGCTATCAACAAGTTCAAAATGAAGATGCGTACCAGGCTAGCTACGAATATTCCTATAATTTTGGGGAATTGAGGAAATTTTATTTAAAGTCAGACAATAAAAAAAGAAACAATAATGACCTTGATAAATATTTTCTTGATATTGTAAACAGTGTTTTCAAAAATACCAGGATAGATTTCTTGTTTATAATGAAATTTTTTATTAATAACATTCGTGAAAATTTTATAAACGAGACTGAAAATGAACGATATTTTAACAAATTTAATAAAAGTGTAACCTCGGCGCTTATGAACATACTTTTTTTTGAAAAATTAGATTTATTAGATCGCTCGGTTTTATCGGAGGAAAATATGAATAATAATAATTGTGATGATGAAAGGGATGGTTTTTTTAACGGTTTTTTTGAAAGATACGGAAATACCTTTGAAAGTTATAAGAAACGTGGTATTTTTTTGGTCGGAACATTAACCCAGCTTCTTTTGGATGTGCAATATGAACAAAGAAACAAATCAAGACCGTTTATGAAAAAACTCAGGGGTTTAAAAATGGATTATTCTTATATTAAAGCGCTTTTACCCGATGTTCAAAATAAACTTGATGAGTACGGAATTCTTGATGAATATGGATATAAAGGTTTAGTAAGACAAATTCTTTCCGATGCTTCACTATATTTGCTTAAAGGCGAATCTGCCGACAAAAATATTTCCGCAGATGAAGCTAACTTTTATTTTGCATGCGGCATGAATCTTTATAAAAATATAAAAACATACTATTTTCAACAGAAACTAGATAATAAGGAAACTTAATTTCCGTATTATACTATGGTGTTACAATTACATTTCAACTTTAATTTGGAATAATTAATTAAAAGCAAAGAAAACTATAAAATTTAGGAGATTGAAAAATGTCTGAAATCTTGGAGACTATTAAAAACCGTTCTGAAATTTTATTTCTCTATGACGCGACTGATATGAATCCAAACGGGGATCCTATAGATGAAAATAAACCGCGTATAGATGAAGAAACAGGGATTAATATTATCACAGATGTGAGAATAAAAAGAACTATTAGGGATTATCTATCTGAATATAAAAACAAAGAAATATTCGTTAAAGGGGTCAAGGATGATGACGGAATAGTTAAGGCAAGGGAAGATAGATTGGGCGATTTTCACTCTAACAGGGAAGAGCTTTTAAATAAATGCATAGACATCAGACTTTTTGGCGCAACTATAGCTATTCCGAATTCAAATAAAAAAAAGAACTCTGCAAATAAAACCAATCTTGCCGCTTCAGTGGACAGTGACGAGAAGGCTGATGAAAATACAATAAATAATGAAAATTCTAAAAATATTACATTAACCGGTCCTGTACAATTTAAATACGGGAGATCGTTACACGCTGTCGATCTGACGTATATAAAAGGCACAACTGTTTTTCCTTCTAAGCAAAATATGCAGCAAGGTACCTTTACCGAAAAGTATATGCTTCCATACTCACTCATAAACGTATATGGCGTAGTAAACGAAAATGCAGCATTAAATCAGAAAATAAATCTGACAAAAGATGATATTAATTTACTACTTGAGGCACTGTGGAACGGTACTAAAAATCTTATAACCACATCAAAATTTGGTCAGGTTCCAAGGCTTCTTGTGCAATTAGAATACAAAGAAAACAGCAATTTTTATATTGGAGAATTAGACAAAAGAATTAAATTAGTTAAAGTAGATTCTGGCATGGAAGATAAACAAATCCGAAATATCTCCGATGTAAAAATTGATATAACCGATTTGATAGATTCAATTAAAAAATATAAAGGTAGAATAAACAGCATTTCAATTAAAATAGGTGATAGGATTGATTTTATATACGATGGAAAAACCGCCGATTTTAAGGAACTTATCAATGAATTTAATCCTAAATATTTGGAATTTTAATTTATCGTTCTTGATTATTTATTTTTATATATTCATTTATTTGTTCTTTTTATTTATTTGTCGCATTTGTCGCTATTTTATTTATTAAAGTTACACAAATAAAATGAAATATATTTTTCTGATATTCTAGCAATAAAATATTATATATCTATTGAGACCTAATGTTTACTATTGAGGCTTAATATGCAAATACATGTTTTTGATATATGGGCTGACTACGCGCATTTTCGTAAATATTACACCACAACTTCGCCGCTTTCTTTTTCTTTCCCTCCTCCATCAACTATTGCCGGCATTCTTGGAGCAATAACAGGTCTCAACAAAGAATCAAACGAATATCTCAAGGTATTCAACCTGAAGGACTACGCTCTAGCCTTACGCATTCTAAATCCTATTAAAAAAATTAGGGTTGGCATTAATTTTGTTGATACCCGCGGAAGCAACATGAAAAAACCTATGAGCGACAAAAAATATCAAAATCGTGTTCAGATAAACACAGAATTATTAAAACAGCCTAAGTACAGAATTTATTTATCTTGTTTATCTGATTTATCCGATTCTTTATCGGAGAAATCTGCAAATATTTTTAACATTCTAATTAATAATATAAAAAATCATAAAACTGTATATACCATTTCATTAGGATTAAGCGAATTACTCGCCGATTTTCAGTATATAGGAACATATAACTGCGAAGAATGGCATGATAAAAATTACAACGGTCTTTACAGCTCTGGCAATAATTATAATCACGTTCAGAGACTTCCGGAAATATGTTCTGTTATTCCTGAATATAATATGATAGATGGCGAATTTGAAATCGAAGATAATAAGCAGTATTTTAAAGAGTCAAAGGTACCGGTTAATATGGACGACCGAAGGATAGTGAAATGCTATTCGGACGTGGTATTTGAACCTACAGGGCTAAGCATAAGGGCGAAATTGAATAAATATTATACAATAAATAACAACGACAGAGAAAATGTCACTTTTTTTTCGGTTCCAAGCTTGCGTTCATAATATTTATTATTGCTAACAATATGAATATAGATTTTATAATTTATAATATTAATTATTTATAATATTAATTAAATGTGCTTCATAATATTCTGAATAACTTAAACCATAAACTAAACATAGATAATAATACTTTTTTAAAAAATAAAATTCAATGCCGTTAAACGTCGCAAATAAACAATCTTCATATTTGTATTCTCATCCGTCAAAACTTTTAGAAGACCACTTGCAAAATGTTGTACAATTAATATCATTATTTTTTGACGAACAACCCGCCGCTATCAGAAAAAACTTAAAAAATACTGCGATAATTACCGGGTTGACACATGATTTAGGCAAAGCCACGAATTTTTTTCAGGCGTTTCTGTCGAGCAATATAAACCGTGATGAAAATGGGACAGACTGCAATTCCACTATAATAAAAAAAAGTAAACTCTCTTCGCATAGTTTTTTGTCTGCAATATGTGCATTTAATTTGTCAAAAGAAAAACATCAAGAATATATAGGTGCAATGGAAGAAAAATTTGAAGAAAAAAAAATGGTTAAAGAGCAGCTCGGATGTACCTACAAATCCAATGCAATTAAAATATTTAATGAAAAATGTGAACATTATACATCCGATATAATTTTAATTGAACCCGATTTTCTCCCATTGGTCGCATTTCTAACTGTTGCGAGACATCACGGAGATCTAAGGGACATAAGTTTTGAAACCATTTCAGATGACAGCGGAGACGAAAAAGTTGAAAATGCAAAACAACAGATTGAGAATATAGATTACAATAAATTTTCAATCGTTGTTGAGAAGCTTTTTGGAACAAAAGAGAAGATAAATAAGGATAAACTGTTATTATGGGTTAACGATTTTAGTAAAGAAATTACTTGTTATAAAAGATATATACGGCAGCATATTTATAAAGATACCAAATATCAGAATGCCAAATTATTTTTAGGAATAAATTTAATATTTTCGTTGCTGATAGATGCTGATAAAAGCGACGTCGTTATCAAAAATTTGCCTGCTGCGTTTGAACGAAAAAAAATTTTTACATCAGATTGGGTAGATAATTATAAATCAAAAATGAAATTTGCAAATTCCGATATTAATATAATACGAGAGAAGGCTTATCGGGAGGCTATTGGCAAGTTAAAAACGGATGAAGCGCTCGGCGATTTTGGAAAATATTCTCCTGACAAAAAAATTTATTCTTTGAATCTTCCTACAGGCACAGGTAAAACGTTAATTTCTTTTTCATGTGCGCTCAAATTAAAGGAAATGATGAAACATCAATGCAATATGAGAATCATTTATTCATTGCCATATCTAAGCATTATAGAACAAAATTCACATATTTTTGAATCTGTAATAATCTCCAACAATATGCCTGCTTCAAGCGATATTTTAATTAAACACCATCATCTTTCTGAAATATTTTACAAAACAAATGATAACGAATTTGAAATCGATGAAGCTAAAATATTGCTTGAAGGATGGAACTCCGAGATAATTGTAACCACGTTTATGCAATTATTTTATACTTTAATATCAAATAAAAACAGTAACTTAAGAAAATTTCACAGGATATCAAACTCTATAATTATTCTCGATGAAGTTCAATCAATTCCCATAAAATACTGGAATATGCTTAGAACAGTTTTATTAGAAATCTCCGAACTATTAAATGTTTACATAATCTTATCGACTGCCACAGAACCGTTAATTTTTTCACAAGATGAGATTATTAATATTGTAAACAAAACTTCTTATTTCAGTCAATTAGACAGAATATCTATTTTCCCGCAGATAAAGCAACCAATGACGCTAAGCGATTTATATAATTATTTTTTTGCAGACAATATTTCTGCTTCGTCTAAACATTCAATTAATAGCGATAAAAAATATCCGTATGATAATAATATTATTTTATTTATATTTAATACTATCTCTTCAGCTAAAGAATTTTATTGCATGTTGAAAGAGAAAAATCATGCAGAATCTGTTGCGTATCTTTCAACGCACATAATTCCTGAAGAAAGATTA
Source organism: bacterium (assembly GCA_021809845.1). Classification (GTDB taxonomy): domain Bacteria; phylum SZUA-79; class SZUA-79; order Acidulodesulfobacterales; family Acidulodesulfobacteraceae; genus Acididesulfobacter. Next base: position 197,927 of record JAJZJW010000002.1, read on the forward strand.
AACAGAATTAATAATATTAAAAAAGGTAAATACAAATATGCAGTATCAACACAACTCGTAGAAGCTGGCGTTGATATAGATTTCAATATAGTAGTGCGGGATATAGCACCTTTGGATTCAATAAACCAATCATCGGGGAGATGCAATAGAAATTGGTCCGGCCACGATAGAGGAAAAGTTTACATAGTTAACTTAATAAACGAAAATGGTAAAAGATACGCTGATTATATTTATGACCCCGTCTTGCTCGATATAACCGGAAAAATCTTGGGAAACAAAGAAGAGATACGGGAATCTGAATTCCTATCTTTGATTAACATGTATTACGAAGAAGTAAAAAAGAAAAAAAATCAGGATGTAAACATCTCAAACGCTATTTATAACTTAATATATGATAACAGCAGAGATAACGGTAAGAAACCTATTTCAGACTTTAAACTTATCGAGAATGATTTTTTAAGAACAGACGCATTTATAGAAATAGACAACAACAAAGCTTCATTAATATGGGCAGCATATTGTAATTTAAAGAATATCAATAATAGATTTGAAAGAAAAAAAGAATTTGATAAAATAAAATCAGATTTTTATAAATATGTCATTTCAATTCCATCCAATATAAAAAACAATCCCCCTATGTATGGAGAAATAGGTTATGTAAAAAACTCTATTTTGCGAGATTATTACGACGCTGAAACCGGATTTATACTAGAAGATACAAGGCTAACTGCGATATTTTAAATTAATAACCTGCGGTTAATATAAAAATTTAAGTTTACTAAAATCATTTGATTCGTTGGAGATTAAATATGAACGTAAAAATATTAAAACTTGTTCTTAACACCGAAAATAATTTAAAAAGAAGTGATGCAGAGAAAATTAGAGGCTATCTTGGAAATATTTTTTGGGACGATTCGGCGGCTCACCAGCATAATCAAGCAGGCGGACTGCTTTATCGTTATCCAAGGGTTCAATATAAGGTTATTGACGGCTTGTTTTATCTAATAGGTTTTGAAGATGGTTTCAGCATTGTTGAAAAAACATTTAAAAATTTAAAATCTATTAATATATCTGGAACATGGGAGGAAATACTTCACAAAGGATTGGCAAGTTATACATCTAACTTCTCTGTATCAAAAGAGTATATATTTTATCGTGTTATCACACCGTGGTTGGCCCTTAATGCAAAAAATTATAAAATTTATCAGGAAATACAAACATCTTCCGATAAAAAAAATTTTTTAGAAAGAATTTTAACCGGCAATATACTTTCAATCTCAAAAAGTTTAGGCTATACCGCCAGCGAACATATAGATGCAAAAATTAAAAATATTAAAATTATAAAAACTGAGTTAAAGGGCACAACTATGGTTAGTTTTATATGTTCATTTTTTGTTAATTTTGAAATTCCAGATTATTGGGGTATAGGCAAGTCGGTATCAAGAGGATTTGGGGCAATTGTTAGAATTTAAGATATAAACAAATTAAAGCATACTAATAATAATAAATAAAAACAAGAAATTTAACTAACATTGCCGAAGAGTCCCCGTTTGTGAGATAGGGGATGGAAAGCAATCTATTTATTGTTTTTATACTTGATATTATATTCCAGCCAAGAAGCCCCCTCGTCCGCAAGAGCGAGGTAGTTCACGCATTGGAATTGGAGTTTAAGATAATGCAACTTGTCATAAATACATATGGGTCATACATTCAGAAAAATGGAGATTGCTTTAAAGTAAAAAAAGATGAGCAAATTTTTGAAATATCTGCGAAAAAAGTATCTTCCATTTTAATTACAACTGCTGCTTATATTACAACTGATTCCATAAAACTTGCTATAGATAACAACATAGATATTATATTTATGGATAATTTCGGTGAGCCATTCGGACGAGTATGGCATCCAAAGCTTGGGAGTACAACTTTGATTAGGCGTCGGCAGCTTGAAATTTCTAACACTCAAGATGGATTAAATTTTGTTAAAAAATGGGTTAAGACAAAATTTGACAATCAAATAAACTTACTCACAAGTTTAAGAACTACAAGAACAAAAAAATCTAAAGAAATAACGGAATATATTTTGCAATTGAAAAATATTAAAAAAAAATTTGATGATTTAACCGATAATTTTGTGCCTGAAATTCGCGATATTATTATGGGTATTGAAGGTTCAGGCGCAAAAGTATACTTTGATTGTATAAGTTTTTTAATGCCTGAGAGATTTAAATTTTTAGGGCGAAGCAGAAATCCGGCGAAAGACGAATTTAATGCTCTGTTAAATTATTCTTACGGTATATTATATTCAAGAGTTGAAAAAGCTTGTATTATTGCGGGATTAGACCCATACGTGGGTATATTGCACACTGACCATTATAATAAAAAATCTATGGTTTTTGATATTATAGAAAATTATCGCATATGGGCAGACGAAATAGTAATAAACCTTTTTGCCGGGAGAAAAATTAAACAAGAACATTTTGACAAACTAAAAAACGGGTTGTCGCTCAATGCAGCTGGTAAGGCGTTATTGATAAAAACATATACCGAATTTATGGAAGAATCTGTACGCTATAAAGGACGTAATATAAAACGTGATAATATTATTCAATTTGATTGTCACAATATTGCAAATGAATTAATTAAAAAAAATAAGTAATATTTATAATAATACTTAAATGCGTTATTTTTTTAGTACTATATTTCTATAATAATATATTTTTTTACCATCTGCAGATTGTTTAAAATTATGGATAAATTAGTTTGGGTTTTATATGATATAACGGACAATAAAGTTAGAAGAACTATTGCAAAAATTTGTAAAAATAAAGGCTTATATCGCGTGCAAAAATCTGCATTTTTAGGAACGCTAAATAATAATCAACTAGATGAACTCAAGCTAATGTGCAATGAAATTATTAACGTTAAAATAGATTCGGTTTATATTTTTCCGATGTGCGAGGAAGATTTTAGAAAAGTGAAATTACTCGGTCAGGCATTTGATAAAAAACTTGTATCTGCTGAATTGTTGGCTAAATTTTTCTGATTTTTCTGGTTTTTCTGGTTTATAAATTTGATTTTTATTAAAATATCAGTTGGATATAAATGTGTAAATAAATATCTACAAATATAAAGTCAAATAAATAATTATAAACTCGAATAAGTCAATCTGTTTAATATATCATATATATTATATACAATAGCATGGACACTGAAACTAGTATAATGATTACTCCAACGGAAATCATGGAGTATCTATTTTGCCCAAGGTTTACATATTTTTTTAATTGCCTTAATATTTCGCAGCATGAAGAGATGAGATTTAAAGTAATTAAAGGTAGGGAAATCCATAACAAAAAAATCATAACTAATCGTGATTATCTTAGAAAAAAGATAAAAACTGAAAGTAAGGAAATCTCAGTTTACTTAGCGTCGCAAAAGATTAAAGTTAGAGGAATTGTCGATGAAGTTCTTTTTTTTCGAGACAATACAGCATCACCATTAGATTATAAATATACCGACTATAAGGATTATCTTTTTGAAACTCATAAAATACAACTTATCTTATACGGAATGTTAATTAACGAAATTTATAATAAACCGGTTAAAAAAGGATATATATGTTATGTTAAAAACAATCCAAAACTAAAGGAAATAATTTTTAGCGTAAACGATTTTATTTTCGCCAAGAATATAGTCAATGAAATATTAGATGTTATTCTGAAAAATTATTACCCAATGAAAAAAACAAAAAATTTAAATAAATGTATAGACTGTTGTTATAAAAATATTTGCGATTAGCGTTCATTAATCATAACTTATTGAATTTTATGACTATTAATCCTAAAAAGTATGTAAGATGGTATAAAAAATCTATTTATATCTTGAAAAATTTGAAAAAGGTCATTATAATAATATCAAGTAAAATGCTCGCAAATTGTATATTATATTTTATTTGGCCTACAAATAGGGTTTAAGAACAAATTCCATTAAAACAAGGATTGAAACAAGCCTACTTATTACTATCCTTAAGCGTATATCATTGTTTAAGAACAAATTCCATTAAAACAAGGATTGAAACACCTTATCCTGAAGAAAAGCCTTTACGTGTTCGGTTTAAGAACAAATTCCATTAAAACAAGGATTGAAACAGTCATACATATCCCGCCCGCCGAACTTTACAGGTTGTTTAAGAACAAATTCCATTAAAACAAGGATTGAAACCTTATGTAGTATTTATATATGTTTGCCGTCTATCTGTTTAAGAACAAATTCCATTAAAACAAGGATTGAAACTTATTAGTTTTTACATTATATCCGGATTTGTTTTTGTTTAAGAACAAATTCCATTAAAACAAGGATTGAAACCCTATAATATAATACTTTTTGTCTATATTTTGCCTAGTTTAAGAACAAATTCCATTAAAACAAGGATTGAAACATTAACATTTTGTCTCTTGCGGCATATGGGGCGAGTTTAAGAACAAATTCCATTAAAACAAGGATTGAAACTTACTGCCAATAGGCGTCTGTTGTATTTGACCAAGGTTTAAGAACAAATTCCATTAAAACAAGGATTGAAACTGGTATATGCCGTAACAGCTGTTTTGCTATTAAAATGTTTAAGAACAAATTCCATTAAAACAAGGATTGAAACCAGTGCTTGTCTTCGCTGTAATTGCTATGCTTGCAAGTTTAAGAACAAATTCCATTAAAACAAGGATTGAAACTGTATTAATAATATTTGCTTGCGCATTAGCTTGATGTTTAAGAACAAATTCCATTAAAACAAGGATTGAAACTTGTTAAATGAACCCACGCCTATGCCCATTCCGGGTTTAAGAACAAATTCCATTAAAACAAGGATTGAAACTTTTCATTCTCCGTCTTGATTGTTTGTGTTAAATTGTTTAAGAACAAATTCCATTAAAACAAGGATTGAAACTATGGAAAGTAGATATAGCCAAAGGCAAAATATTTAGTTTAAGAACAAATTCCATTAAAACAAGGATTGAAACGTTGTAATATTTAACATATTACCTCCTATTAAGCTATGTTTAAGAACAAATTCCATTAAAACAAGGATTGAAACTCGTTGTTGATAAATCTGTTAACGGTGCTGTTTAAGTTTAAGAACAAATTCCATTAAAACAAGGATTGAAACCCTCCTTACAATTCCAGTATATATCCGCCAGAGTTGTTTAAGAACAAATTCCATTAAAACAAGGATTGAAACCAAAATTCACAGACAAGTATTGCAAATAATCAAATGTTTAAGAACAAATTCCATTAAAACAAGGATTGAAACTCGTTGTAAATTTATTATAATTCGCCTGTAATTGCGTTTAAGAACAAATTCCATTAAAACAAGGATTGAAACTTAGAATAAAAATTAATATCAGTTTTAAACCATGAAGTTTAAGAACAAATTCCATTAAAACAAGGATTGAAACTTCTGTAATGTTGTCGGAAAGTTAGCATAAGCGATGTTTAAGAACAAATTCCATTAAAACAAGGATTGAAACCAAACCCTTTTATACTGTTCCCATAAAGGTTCAAAAGTTTAAGAACAAATTCCATTAAAACAAGGATTGAAACTAATCTTGTTATCTGCTATTAAATCAATAGTGCCTGGTTTAAGAACAAATTCCATTAAAACAAGGATTGAAACGAATGGAATGGTGAAAAATATGAAAATGAATTTACAGTTTAAGAACAAATTCCATTAAAACAAGGATTGAAACTGGTTTTAGCGGAGCGAGTGAAACACCGTCAACGAGTTTAAGAACAAATTCCATTAAAACAAGGATTGAAACTTAATGTCAAAATCATTATCAAACATTGAGAACCCCGAGTTTAAGAACAAATTCCATTAAAACAAGGATTGAAACATACCTGTTATAGAATTACCAGAACCTTGTATAGCTAGTTTAAGAACAAATTCCATTAAAACAAGGATTGAAACTGATTAATCATGTCACAATCTAAATAATGATATTTCCGTTTAAGAACAAATTCCATTAAAATGTAAATCGTATAATAGAATTGACCCCTTATCGTCATTTAAAATTGACCCCCTATTTTAAAACAAATTAATTTATAATAGCCGCATAAAGGCGGCTAAAAAAGTCTGCCTTTTAGTTAACTTAATAA
>JAJZJW010000051.1 GCA_021809845.1 bacterium
TGAAATTATCCGTTTTATCGATTATATTTTTTATTTCAGGCAGCGTAAGAACCGCGTTTATTATAGTACTTGCGTAATCTTGCTTTATATCTTCTATAAATTCGGATAAATCTACTTCCTGCCTGTGGATTTTCGCTTTCTTATCCTGCAGATATTTATTAGCCTCGAGTTCCGGTATAAACATGCCGTTAAACTTGGAGCTTAAATATTGGGAGACGTTATTTGAAAGAATGCAGGTTCCTATGCCCTGAATTCCTTTTGAATAATCCCTGCTGGGAGAGCCGTTTTTAACGGCTAGTATATCGACGGTGTTATATCCAATGTCGATTATAACGGCGTTGTTCGGCTTGCCGGCGGAAATCCATATGCCCATTCCTTGAGGAAAAACTACCGCTTCTTGAGAACAAATCTCGCCGTTTACGATGAATTTGGAGACGGCGTTTTTAAGTTTAGATTCTTTCTCTTTGTATTCGCTAATCGACAAAGATACGCAAATTAAATCCGGTCTAATATTTTCTTTGTCGAAAATGCGGTATAAAAGTAGCGGCGAATACTTCGTTAAAAATTCGTCGGTTCTCGTCGAAATATTGTGATTGCCGTAAATATCCCCGACGTTATACTTGTTTCCGTTATAATCGTAGCCGTATGACTCTCCTATGCTGTCGGAATTGCCGGCTTTGGAGACTATTGACGGGAATTTAGCCAATACGCTTTCAGTCGCGTATTTAACGTAACTGTAGCCGATATCGGTTGATAAAATATTTTTTTCTGATTCCATAAGATAATACCTCCTGTTAAAATTATTTTATTGAACATAATTATTTATCCTAATAAAGTATTTCTATTAGCTTTAGCCACTCCAATTCTATATTCTCTGTCAGCTCTAATTGTTTCTTCTAAATTTTCACTTAAAGCTTTATTTATTCTTTCTGCCTTTTCCATAAATTCTTTATCAGGAGAACCATTTTCTAATAATTCATAAATTTTGCTTAAATTATGAAAATCTTCCTTTTTCATTTCTAAATCCTCCTTTAATTTACCTACATTCTTGTGAATTTGTTTTTTGTCTTGTTTTTGATATATGACTTTATCCATATTCTACAGGCTTTTCAGCCTGCAAATAATTTAAATGTAATTAAATATATCTAAAAACACTCAAATGTAAAATTACATTTAAATACATTTGAGCGCATTTAATTACATTCAGCATATTTAAATGCTGATAGTATTATTATTATAATATGTTAGATTAAATGTCAAGAGGAAAAATTAAAACTGTATAAATAAAAATATGTCCTTATTTTTAGCGTAGTTACGACGATTTGTAACGCATTTGTAATATAAATTTAACTGTTTCGTGATGAAACCGTCATAATTCGGTAATATTTTTTTGATACAATCAAATTTTAAAGGTCGCAAAATGCGATATTAAATTAAAAATAGAGGTGTTGTATATGCTTATTGCGGAAATGATTTTATTAGCGGCGGAGATAATATTTTTGATTTATCTGGTTAAGAAACAAAAAGAAATAACTGAAGAAATGCGTAAATTGAAATTGGAAAGACAATTGATTATGAATCTGAAAGAATCATTGGAAGAAGATTTTATTCCGGAAATAGAGGCAAGAAAAAATAAAATAATAGACGAGTTTGCGGAAAGATTATATAATTATCATTTGCATAAATGAGATAACGATAACTGAATTTTTATATAAAATATTTACAACACAAAATTAATTAGTGATTTATATTTAGGTTTCAATACATTACTTAAACATTTAGTTATATTTTTTAAATTGTTATTAAAAAAACGATATACCTCCTCTGATATCTTATATTAGTAATTTTTTATTTAATCAAGTTAAACTGAAAGGTAAATTTGCTAATTAAATTAAAGCCATTCAAATTTTTGTCTTAATTAATAAATAAGGAAAAATTTTTATGGGAAAAATAAATAATTTTCATAATTCTGAAATATAGATAGAAAATTCAAAAGCAGTGCAGTAATGACTAAATCTTACGGAAGAAATAAAAGAGAAAATTATAAATAACGTCTATTGCGTCGCTTGCGTGTCTATTTTTTTGGGTCTATTATATTTAATGCCTATATTTTCCAGGATTAATAAGATTCAATTTAAGTTTTTTATATACAGCTCTTGTTGAAATACCCAATTGTTTGGCTACTTCAGGTATGTTACCGTTTGATTCCATTAAAATTTTTTCAAGGAGTTGAGTTTCCATACTCCTAACGGTTTCTTTTTTGAGTGTTTTTAAGTTTTTATTTTTTATGGTGGAATTTTTTATAATATCATCGCCCTGCTCGCTTTCAAAGGACGACGTTAATATTTCTTCAGATATAATGCCATCTCTGGAAAGTAAAAATGAACGCTCAAGAATATTTTCCAATTCCCTTATATTGCCTGGCCATTTTGCTTTTATCAGAATATTCATAGATTCGTCAGTAATTTTTGGAATATTCCTGCGGTATTTAACAGCTAATTTATTCAAAAAATGCGTTATTAACGGTGAAATATCATCCTGCCTTAAGCGAAGAGGAGGAATATGAATATGAATAACATTAATTCTATAATAAAGGTCTCGCCTAAACCTTCCATCTGTTACCATTTTTTCAATTTCTCCATTACATGCGGCTATAATACGAACATCCGTTGATAAAGAAGATTTACCGCCCACTCTTTCAAATTCCTTTTCCTGAAGCACTCGCAAGAGCTTAACCTGTGCATATAAAGGTAAACTGTCTACTTCATCTAAAAAAAGTGTTCCTCCGCAAGCTCTTTCAAAAAAACCGTGATGAACCTGATAAGCTCCTGTGAATGCCCCTTTTTCATGTCCAAATAAAGCACTCTCCACAAGATTTTCAGGAATAGCACCACAATTAACAGCAATAAATGGTTCATTTCTGCGAAGACTAAAATTATGAATAGTCCTTGCGATGACTTCTTTTCCAACGCCTGTTTCACCTGTTATCAAAATTGTTGCCGTAGTAGCAGCGGTTTGTTTTACGATTTTAATTATATCGCACATAGATTTTGAAGAAGCTACAATAGTATTTTTAATATGAGAGTCGACATCGCGAGATTTTATATCTGACATTATAGGAAAACACCAGTTTTCCTTGATTTTTTCAATTTTAGTAGATTTATCGGAAAAATAATTCATGGATTCTTTAGAGAATTTATGGAATTCATCGCCATCAAGATTCAAAGCAAATGAAGGATCTGTAAATATTAACATCTCGCACCTTTTATCTCCTGCTGCAATACGTTTTTTAAAAACCACTTTTGAATATCCAAAATTATTTGCCGCAATTCCTCCAAATACGCTTGATGTCATTTTGCATAATTGAGGAGTTAGTTTAACGGCATCGCCGAAAGGACAACGAGTATTAATAATGCCAACGTAATTTTTGTCGCTGGATGTTCTTGAAAAATTTCCTCCAATTTTATTTTTTATTGCTATGATCATTTCCGCATAATCATTTAAATTAAGGTCATTTTCAATATTCATAGATTTACGGTAAGCTTTTTCAAAACAACATGCTGCGGTTAATCCTAAAAACTCGATTCTATCATAGACATTGTCTTTAAATTCCCCTGCAATATTAATGTCTTGGATAATAAATGTTTGCAAAAATATAAGGGGATTAAGTTCTTGAAATATTATATCTGGCATATCAACGATATTAAAAATATTAAATTTACATAATTAATGAATATAACATTAAATAACTTTATCTATATTGATTATAAATTATATCATAAATTTAGTTTACGTAATAATTTTATTATTTAATTTTTATATCTGCGGTATTCATAAATCAAAATTTAAAATATTATTTCTTTAATGTAATTTAAGTTCTTAATTATGAACAATTAGTTCAACATATTTTATTAATAAAATATATGGATTTGTAATATTTTGATTTTTAAATTAAGAATTGAAGGTTCAATTCTTATAATATTAAATTCATAAATTTTTATACAAATTCCTTCAATACAGCAGTTATAGCAGGTTAAACAAGATGGCATAAAAGTTGCTTTATATAATAATACCATTATTAGAGCTAAAGCGTTCTGTTATTATCAGTGGCAATTTCAATTAATTTCCAAAAATGCTGTTCAATTTATAATAATGGAAGGAGGGATAACAAATTATGAGTTTAGCAAAACAGTTAGAATCAGATTTTAACAGAGATGAAAACTGGGTATTACGTCGTCAAAAAGGCATACCTAACAACAGAAGATTGTGGGTGTGCGCATGTATGGACGAAAGACTTCCTATAGATGATGCTCTTGGAATACGTGGAGATCATGGAGATGCGCATGTGTTTCGTAATGCGGGGGGATTAATGACGGATGACGCTATAAGGTCCGCTATGCTATCATGTAATTTTTTTGGCACGGAAGAAATAGTTATCATTAATCATACCGAATGCGGCATGATGTCGGCAAAAACCGAAACGCTTGTTAAGACATTAAAGGATAAAGGCGTAGATGTAGATAATATCCAGGTAGATCCTTCTTTGCCTGAACTTACGCTTGGCAAAGGAGCTTTTGGAAAGTGGATCAAGATGTTTGATGATGTTAATGTAGATGAGATCTGTGCTAAACAGGTTGAAATTGCACGTAACCATCCGCTTATACCTAAGCATGTAGCAGTCAGCGGCTGGGTGTATGAAGTAGAGACTGGACGTCTTCGCCCGCCTCATAGGTTGCTTTCGGAAAAAGTTAATTCATCTAAAGCAATGGGAGCAAAGTAACTTTTTATTTTATAGGGAATGGGTATACAATACCCATTCCCTATATTTATTCATTATAATACATTCGGTGACGATAAGTAATAGTCAATAAGGACAAAATAATGCCAATATACATATATAAATGCTTAAAATGTAACAATATACAAGAGGTATGGCAAAAATGGAGCGATAAACCTCCCATTTGTGTCAATTGTGGCAAATCAATGAAAAAATTACCCTCCTCATTTTCGGCACATGGATATATGGCACAGGGGAGGGAAAAAGCCATGAAAACATTTGATGACTGAATATACATATTTATAAAAACAATAACTTTTTCATTTTAAGTCTTATAAATTGTAATATTATTTTTAATCTAAATAAATGTATTAAAACTGATTACATTTGCTTAGCTTACAGTAGAAATGAGTCCGTGGGAGGGCTTGCTAAATGTCAAAAGATGTCAAATTTAGAATAATTCTTCTTTATTCTTTAATTTTATTCTTATTTATCCCTTCGGTAACCATTTTGTTTTTAAGGCTTAGTGCTAATCCAATGTTTCTGAGCTTAGGGGTTTTGGCTATTGTTCTTGGCGCAAAGCATGGCCTTGACGCCGATCATATTTCCGCAATTGATAACGCTACCCGTAAATTAATGAACGAAGGTAAAAAACCAGTAACAACAGGATTTTTCTTTTCTTTGGGGCATTCTACGTCGGTGATAATATTAGTTTTTTTGATAGCGCTAACCGGAAGAGAAATAGACAAAATTCTACCATTGTATTATACCAATATATTAACCGTTTTAAGCACGGGATTTTCGGCTGGTTTTTTGTATTTGTTAGGATTTATGAATCTGATAATCCTTTTAAGTATTATAAAACTTGCTAAGCATTATAAAGATTACAATGATAAATTTGAAGAAGAGCTCTCTAAAAGAGGGTTTATGAACAGGTATTTTAAAAAATTGTTTAATATAATAAAAAATACATATCAAATGTATTTTGTCGGTCTTTTATTTGGTTTAGGTTTTGACACGGGTACTGAAGCTGTGATACTTGGACTTGGCGGCACTTTAGCAGCTGCAGGTCATCCATTAATAGATATTATGATACTGCCCCTGCTTTTTTCAACGACTATGGTATTAGTTGATACAACAGACGGAGTACTGATGACATTAGCGTATAATTGGGCGCTCATCAATCCTATAAGAAAATTAAAATATAATATAACCATGACCAGCGTATCAATTTTTTTAGCCTTTATTGTCGGAACTATAGAATGGATTCAGGTTATTTCAATGCAGCTTGGAATTAACGGGGGTGTATTTAGATCAATGGATAATTTGTCTTTTTCACTGATAGGCGGAATTATTGCTGTTTTATTTATTATAATATTCAGCACGTCTATTCTATTAAGTAAACTTGTCAAGATTAATATTGATTAAAAAAATAATTAAAATTCTATTCCTTTTTCAGACTCAATAATTTTATTTATAATAAATACCAGGAGATTATGTATGAGTGAATTTAACAAGTTAGCAATTATACTTGAATCAGAAGATTATGAAAAAGCGCATGTTGCAGCTATGATAGCCTCTGTAGCTGCCGTTTCATCCATCGAAGTA
>JAJZJW010000052.1 GCA_021809845.1 bacterium
CCCTGCGTCGCCCTGAATGACGTTAAATTTTTTATCGGTCGATAATAAAGAAACCGCCTCTTTTTGCCCGTCCGTTAACTTCCTGCCTGTCTTGTTTTCAAATGCTTTAATCGCATTATCGATTTGCCGGTCGCTTGCTATAATCTTTATTGCCTTATTCTCTTTAATTGCGTTAATATTATCCCTTACTACTGCTTTAATCTCTTTTGTGGTATATCTGCCGTTCTCGAGAAGAATTAAATCTTTATTGCCGTCGATAGATTCTTTTATTGAAGTTTCGTTTAAAGTGCCGAGTCCTTTTCTTATGGCCGTATTTTCTATCGCTTCGTATTTGAATATTCTTTTATTTTCTGATAAGTCCTTTATTGAATTTTTAACGATTTCGTCGGTATATAGTTTTAAATCGGTTTCGTTAATGGGAGTGTGGTTCTGCTTCGCTTTTAATATTTCCGATTTAATGTTTTGCAGCTGCTCGGGGTTTGCCGTGTTCTCAACTTTTTTTTTTACGTCTGCGATAGTGGAATTATGCTCTTTTGCCGCCCTTGTTTCTTTCTGCGCTATCTGGCGTTGTTCTTTTTCGGATAGTCCCGGATATTTCGCTTTAATCCCGGCCATTTTAGCGTCTATTTCTTTTTGGCGGCTCGAAAACAAATCTTTAATGCTCGTATCGGCAAGCTTAATATCTACAAGCCCTTTGTTTCTGTTAAGGTCTAATTCATAACCTAAATCTTTAAGCTTGTGCGCTAAAATATTCTCCTGTATCACGCCCATATAAGTTTTATTGGAATACATCTCTTTATAATCAAAAGCCTTAATCTTGCCGTTTGCGTCTTTCGTGATATTGTGTATAAAGACGTGCTGATGAATTGCCGGGTCTCCGTTCCGGCTGTCGTAGTGGGTGAATTTAGTATAAAGCATATTGCCGGTATGTTCCGTCTTTAATTTTCCGTCTGTTCTGGTTTGGGTCGCTGCGTATCTTTCTTCCATTATTTTAAGCGTTTCGTTGACGGATTCGTTAAAGGCTTGTCTTATCCTTTCGTCGTATATTCCTAATACGCTGGCGTTTTTTCCTAACGCGAAAGTGTAATCTTCTCCGGCGTTCCTCTCTGGGTCTCCGGCGTTGACGGAAAGCTTTTCATTTGAAACAGGGTCGTAGCCTTGCGTCATCTGCAAAAATTCGGCTTCGGAGCATTTGCCTGATAGTTTCATATCATCGGCAAGGCTTCCGCCCCACTCGGCGTTTTCTTTCGATTTATCGAAATAATAATAATCTCCCGCCTGTGCGCTCGATACTCTAACCGGCGTCGTTATCATAATATAGCCCCTTATTTGAAAAGTAGTTAATGGTTTTATACCTGCCTGACCGTTTCCGAGCCTTAAAACGCTTCCTATGAAGCCGGATTTTTAAGATTTTGACATCTTTTGCGTTAAAACCTGCTTGAAAGCGGTTTTTAAGTTTTCTTCCGGGTCCGGATTTTTTTCTTCCGAATTTTCCGCTTGCGCCGGTTCCGGTTCCTCAGATTCATAAACGGCTTTTAAATTTTGCCCCGCCTGATTCTCCGTAAATTCCGGTATGTTCCACTCCGTCCTTTTGACAAAGTTCCGTATGTCTTCCTGATATTCCGGCGGTATATAATTTAATTTTCTTCTGACGTTTCTAATGCCTGCGTCCGTTAAAAATCTCGCATAATACATTAAAGGTTCTAATCCTAAAACTTCCGAAGACATAACAATATCGACTTTTCTTATATGCTCAGTCATTCCCTGCGTTCCGCCAAAAAGCCCGTCCGAAGAATGAGAAGAAGTCGAAGAAAGCATTTCCCGAACCTCTTTTTCTCCAAATGATTTTGAGATAAGCTCGGCGCTCTCCCTTTCGTTCGCCCTAAAATGATAATTATTATTGCAATTTTCAAGTATGCCGTAGAAAGCGTCGTCATAAATTCCGTGCAGAGTTTTAGGGCTTTGCGTAGCAAGAAAATATGCAACGTTTTTATGTCTCGATAGGCTTAACGTCCTGTCTATATTTTCAATTTTTCCGATGTTCGCCAGCTCGTCGATAAAGATGTTTATTTTGTTTTTATTATTAGAAAATTCTTTTGATAATATCGTATTGTTTAGGGTTGACGTGAAAAGATTTAAAAACGGTCTTTCTATATCTTCATAATTTAAAGCGTATGTTAAAAATATCTTTCTTGAATCTTGCGGATTAAATAGCCATTCCCTTAATTTGAATTTTTCGCCGGCGGTATTAAAAAACAATAAAGGCCTTAACGCTTGTTTGTATGTGGAAGCTGCGTCTTTATTAGATGAATTGTCAATTTTGACGGCGTTATTAATTATATCTGCGTTTGTTCTCGTTCCGTTCTGCCATAGTTTTATAAGCTTCGCTTCTAACATATCCCTTGCGCTGTTTCTAAAAAACGGCTGCGATTCTTTAGGGTTTGGCGGGATTAATAAGTAGGCGGCTTGCCTTAACATTGCGGGGTCGTCTATTTCTTCCAAAAAGTCCCATACGAAGCTTCTGGCGTCCATTATGTCAAGTATAACGTCGCCTTTTTTATAGAATGATTTTAGATAGTCTGCGTCAAGGTCGAATATTATGAACCGTCCGGGCTGCTTCATTCTGTCTTGAAGCAGTCTATATAAAAGCTGCGTTTTTCCGCTTCCGGTCGTTCCAGTAACAAGCGTATGCTGCGTATCATATTTCGGCAAATGATAATAATAATCTGCGCCGGTTGTATTTACCGTCTGTGAATTTTTTTCCTGCTCTTCTTCTTTTTTATCTTTCGGTTTAATTACCTTAAAATATACGATTATACCAATTATAAGTATTATTATAATAGCTGGGTTCATAATTTTATCTCCTTTTGTTAAAAGTCTGTTAAAAGTCAATATCGTTTCCTCTTAAAGTTTGGGGTTTTTTAGTGTAGGTTTCTCGGGCGAATTGATTATATATCCAAATGATGAGCCTAACGACATAACCGGCTATAAGAAAATTAAAAATAAATGCGATAGCTCCGAGATATTGGCCGGCAACGAGCATTTGAATAATAGGCAACAACAAAATAAGACGATAAGCCCACGTTATTAGTCTTATTGTTTTTTTATCTTTAATTTTGTTTAATCTTGGCATAAGTCCCATTTTGAAATCTCCTTTTTTAAAATTAATTTTTTTTGGATATTATATATCCGGCTATCGATATTATAAAAGTGCCTATAATTAAAAAAATTATAGTCCATTCGTTTTGGCGATTAAGAATAATATTAGCCAATCGATTATAATCAATCTCTTTTTTTAAAAAAACATACAGCGGACGGGAAATTGATTTATGCCAATATATCTTGTTATACAAATATTTTAAATTAGAAATAACTTTATTTTTGAATGGTTTTTGATTAGCCAATATATAAACCAAATATAAATAACCGGATAAAATAATACCTTTAAATATTATTTCTCCTGTAAACATTCCCGACAAAAATTTTCTAATTCTGCGGCTTGTGTATTTATTTTTTGGCTTCACTAATTTATTGAAAAAAATAAAATAAAGCGACAAAATAATTATAGACGGAATATAAGCAATGTATTGAAAATGATATTTAGGGGTTAGCATATATAATAAAAAAATCAATAACATTAAAAGCGATTCATAAACGGCAAGCCAAAAACCGACGAAAAAATCTTTTAATTGAAAAACAGTTGTATAAGACGATTCATCAATAATCGTTCCTTTTTGTTCTTGATTGGCCGTTTTTTGCGCTTGGTGTAAAAACTCCCAAAAACCGAAATTGTTTTTTTGTGGAGCTGGCGGCGTATTATTCTTCATTTTTAAATCTCCTATTTATAAATCCTTATTCATTTTGTAAATTCCTTTATGATTTCTTTTTTTATTTCCGCGATAAATTTTTCATCTGTTGAAATATTTTTAATAGCCGCTTTAACTAAATTTTCAATATTTAGTTTAGTTAATTCAATATTATTTTTCTCAAAATAGTTTGTCAAGGCAATTTCTATTATCTCTTTTTTTGATAAGTTTTTCTGCTTCGCTGTTTTGTCAAGCTGATAATATAAATCGTTTGATATTTCCGCCGATATTGCTTTCAATTTTAGCCCCTTATTTTATAGTATTTATTTTTTATATAAGAATTTTGTTATTAATACCTTATTAAATAAGGCTTTTATTTTTAGTCTATATATTGAAATATATACTACTATATAATAATAATGTCAAGTAATACTTAGCGTTTAAGTTTTTATGTATATACGCAAGGACGGCATTAAGTCCGACCTTGCGTGTGTTTCCTATTTGTTTTTAATTTGCGTAGCAAATTTTATTTGTTATTGCTTTTGCTTTTATCTTTTTCTATTATTTCACTACTAAATATTTCTTTAATTGTCTTCTTAAATTCTTCTATGCTCTTAAAATCTGATAAAAATAAATTGTGGGTTTCGTCATAAACTTTTTTAATAAGAGTATCTTTCAATTCTTTATTAGTTTTAATAATCTGTTGCTTCGCTCTTGCGATTCTCTGCTTTAATTTTTCAATATCGTTTTGCACGGATAGCCCCTTTTTAATTAATTTGATTTAATTATACTACATTATTTTAGATTTGCAAAAAGTTTATTAATTTCTTTGCAGTTTTCATTTTCTGTTTTAGACATAACAGGTCTGCTTTTTGATTTTATAAAATTCGGCAAATCGCAATCGCTTTTAAGTCCTTTAATTTTTTTAGGCTGGTTTTTTGCAAGATACTTTAAAATAGGTTTGGCTTGCGCTGGTTTAATATTTAATAAAAATCTAATCCCTTTGTCCCGTCGAGCTGGCACAAAAATAATAACTGCCGCAATTACCACAACAGCAATTAAAAATAAAATAAAATAATCTTTTTTTCCCATAATGAAGTCCCCTTTTTAATTAAGTTAAATATCTTTATATTTTTTTTTTAATAACTCTATCGCTTCGTTCACAAAATCGGACATACTTATTTTTTTTACTCTATTATTATACTTTAATTTTTCTAAAAAATCTTTATTATCGGTATTTAAATAAATTATTGCTTGTTGTCTTTTATTTATTTCTTTTTTATCCGCTTCTTTAATAAATTTTTCTTGTTCTGTATTAGTTAATTTAAAGCTCATCATAGCCCCCTATAAAATATTATTTATTTCATCATATAAATTTTGCATTTCCATAATAGCTTTATTGTCTTTATTTAACATTTCCGATATTCCTATACCGTCTTGTAAACTCTTTTTATAGCTGTTCCGTTCGTGTATTATTGAATTTAATATATTTATATTAAGCGTTCCGATTAATTCTTTAAATTCTTTAATTTCTTTTGATAAAAAAATATTAGTCGTTATACGGTTTAAAAGATAATATATTTTTAACTTTTTATTAATTTTCTTTGCTTCGTTAGATAAATCTTTCATCTTTTCAATAACAAAAATATCAAGTTGCGATATATTGATAATAATAATTACAATATCACTTAATAATATTGACTGCCTCATCTCTTGATTATCCCGCCCGCCTGTGTCTATTAAAATTATTTTATTTTTTATTGTTTCAATATTATTTATATCTATCATTTTAAATTTATTTTGTTGCCTTAAATTATTTAACATCGTCAAACTTTTTTGTTTATCTGCGTCAATTAAAAAAATATCTTTATCGGTTTTTTGATATTCAATAGCAAGATTAAAAGTTATTGTAGTTTTTCCCACTCCGCCTTTTTCATTAATTATACTTATTATCATTTTTTAACCTCATAATATTATAATATTTAACTATTTAAAACTTATGATATTTAACTATTTAAAACTTATGATATTATACTATTATACTATTATATTAAAGTCAAGAAAATAATTAAACTTATTTTAAAATTTTAAAATTATTTTTCACAGCTATTGAAAACTGCAAATAAGCATAAAATAAGGAATACTTAATTTAAGGCACTTAATTTGCGATTTAAGGCGTTTAAAATAAAAACATATACAAACCCCTATCAATTTAAATTCACAATCAAAATAAAGGCATGTGTGTTTGTTTTTTCAGTATTAAAAGTTGATATTAAAGACTGTATATAATATTTTATTTATAGCTTTTTGTTTTTGCTTCTGTTTTTGCTTTTTAGCTTTTCAAACAAAAAAGATTTAGCCCGCCGCCGTCGCAATTTTCAGAAAAGTTATCAACAAAATTTGATAGCCGGCTTTTTGGCTGTCTAATTTTGCGTAGCATTGATTTTTAGATAATTTGATAACGGCTTTATCGTTGTCAAATTATCGTTAAGAAAATCAATGTTGATTACTTTTCGTTTTGAAAATTG
>JAJZJW010000003.1:0-4450 GCA_021809845.1 bacterium
GGAGAATTATTATCGTTTAAAATAAAATCTTCCCATAAATTAAAACTTTCAATATCGCATCTATCTTTTATAAAATCCTGCTTTAAAAGTCCTTCTTTAATTATCGTGTATGCAAAAGCGTTTAAAAGAGCTACATTTGTTCCCGGTTTCGGTCTTAAATGAAATTTTGCTTTTACATGCGGAGATTTTGCAACTTCTGTTATACGCGGATCTATTACTATTAAATCTGCCCCTTTTCTTGCCATTTTTCTTATAAATGCACCTACTACAGGATGAGCCTCGGTAGGATTTGCACCTATAATCATAATCAAATCAGATTCAAACATTGAACTTAAATCTTGAGTTCCGGCTCCTGCTCCAAATGCAGCTCCGAGAGCATAACCTGTCGGCTGATGGCAAACTCTTGCGCAAGTATCTATGTTATTGTTTTGAAACGCAGCTCTTACCATTTTTTGCATCAAATAATTTTCTTCATTTGTGCATCTTGACGAACTTATTGCGCCTATTGAATTAATGCCGTATTTAGATTGTATTTCTTTAAATTTTTTTGCAATATAGCTATATGCTTCTTCCCATGAAACTTCTTTAAATTCTTCGTTTAAATTATCTCTTAAAAGCGGAACAGTTAATCTGTCTTTACTTTTAATATAGCTCCACGCAAAACGCCCTTTAAGACAAGAATGACCGTAATTTGACAAACTATCTTCATTCGGGATCATTCTTATTATATTATCGCCTTTATATTGAACCTCAAACGAACATCCCACTCCGCAATATGCGCAAGTTGTTCTTGTTTTTGAAAAAGTTTTTCCCGATTCAAATAAATTTTTTTCGGTCAATGCGGCGGTAGGACATTCTTTTACGCATGCCCCGCATGAAACGCATTCGGAATTTAAAAAATTATCTGCATTGCCGGCATTATCGCCACTAGCATTTGTATCAATATTACTTTTTATTGCGCTATTTATTTTATTATATTTAATAAAGTCTTTATTGATGTTATTAATGTTATTGACATTATTGATGTTATTGAAGTTGTTGACGTTATTTATGTTATTTATGTTATTTATGTTATTTATGTTATTGACGCTATTTATCTTATTTATTTTATTGATTTTCAATAAATTTAGATTTTTTGAACTTTTTCTGACAGGTTTAATAACCGAATCAAATCCTCTGCCGACAATTGTTAAAGCAAAATTGCCTTGAATTTCACCGCATGCTCTGACGCATCTTGCGCAAACGATGCAGCGCGAAGGATCAAATCTGAAATATGGGTTTGATTCGTCAACGGTACTTAAAAGATGACTTTTACCTCTAAATCTAATTTTTCTAACGCCGAAATATGAAGCCCATTTTTGCAATTCGCAATCAAGATTTTGGGGACAGGTTAAACAATCATTAGGATGGTCTGAAAGATAAAGTTCCATTAATATTCGCTTTAATGAAAAAAGTTTTTCGGAAATTGTCTTTATTTTCATACCTTCGCTGACATAAGCGGAACAAGCGTAAATATAACCTTTTTTGCCTTCCATTTCAACGGCGCACATTCTGCATGCTCCATAAGGCAAAAGATTTTTCGAAGCGCATAAAGACGGTATTGTGAGCCCTGCTTCCGTCACCGCATCGAGCAAGGTTACACCTTCTTCAGCAATAATTTTTTTACCGTCAACTTCAATAGATATCATCTGATGGTGAATATATTTATTTAATATATTTTAATTTTATTTTATTTATTGGTAAGTGTGAACTAGCTATCTATTATTTACTATTGGAAACAATTTATTTACCAGCATACACGCAACTTATATTTAATTTATATTTAATTTATATTTAATTTATATTTAACATATATTTAGCCTATATTTTAACTTATATTTTAACTTATATTTTAACTTATATTTTGTGTTTAATTTAATTGAATTGAATTTAATTAAAATGAAATGAAATGAAATGAATTTATAATTTTAATTCAATATTTCATCGCCGAAATATTTTAAAAGACTTTCCACCGGAAGACATATGCCGCTGCCAAATCCGCAAAGAGATAAATTCTTCATTGTCTCAAGTATTTCGTATATTATATCTAAATTATCTTTTATTATTTTAGATTTAGTTTCATTTATTATTCTGGTATTTTCAACTTTATTGTCTTTTTTGCTATTTTGATTATTTTGTTCATTTTTATTATCTTGAATATTTTGATTGTCTTTGCTATTTTGATTATTTTGTTCATTTTTATTATCTTGAATATTTTGATTGTCTTTGCTATTTTGATTATTTTGTTCATTTTTATTATCTTGATTATCTTTTTCGTCTTGATTGCCCTTATCGGTTTTGATTTTATTAGAAATATTTTCTTTAAAAATTCTTTCAAATAATTCTTTTAGCCTTATAGAGCCTATCCGACACGGAGCACACTTTCCGCAAGATTCTTCAACACAAAAATTTAATGTTTCTTTTAATAAATCTTTCATGGATGCATCTTCATCGTAAACTACAACACCTCCATGCCCCAATATGCCCCCTTTGTCGGCAATATCTTCGTAATTCAGTTTTAGATTATAAAATTCATCGCCATATACACCAGTTAATGGAAAAAATGCTCCCAGAGAACCGCCAATTTGTACCGCCTTTAATTTTTTTCTTTTATCTGCAGAACCGCCACCCATATCATAAATTAAATATTTTATGGTAATTTCATTGCTTAACTCATAAATACCTGCGTTTTTAACTGTCCCCGATAATTGAAAAGGAAACGGCAGCTGTTCTATTTTTAAATCGTTTAAATTAACTGACTTATTCAAGCTATCTGACTTATCTAACTTATCTAACCTATCTGACTTATCAATATTTAAATTGCCGAAGATATAAGACACCGAAGCAAAAGTAGTAACATTATTTAAAATGGTAGGTTTACCGTAAAGACCGGAGATGGCAGGCACTGGCGGACGAACCCTCGCCATTCCTCTTTTATTCTCAATACTTTCTAAAAGAGCTGTTTCTTCTCCGCAAACATAATTCCCGCCCGCCTCTATTAATTTTAAATCAAAATTATTATTTGAATTGAATATATTATCCCCGAGATAACCTGTTTGATAACATAAATTTATTGCATTTCTTAATCTCTCTATTCCATTTTGATAATCGGACCTGACATAAATAAAACCAAGTTCAGCTCCTATAGTAATTGCCGCAATAATTATACCTTCTATCAACATAAAAGGGTCATTTTCTATAATCAGTCTGTCTATAAAAGCACCCTTGTCACCTTCATCTGAATTACACACAACATATGTATCAATACTTTGGGCGTTAAAAACAGTTTCCCATTTTATATCTACAGGAAAACCTGCTCCGCCTCTGCCTCTCAAACCTGATTGTTTTAAAACATCAATAATAATATTTTTATTATTTTTATTCTTACTTTTATTTTTTATGCTATTGCTATTTTTATCTATATTATTATTCGTACCCTTATCTATATTATTTGCACCATTATTTATCTTATTATTATTTGTATCATTATCTATATTATTTGTATCGTTGAATACAGTGCGATTCTTAATTAAATATAAAACATTTTCTATTGCTTTAAATCCACCATGGTTTCTGTAATCATCCAAAGAATTGGGGTCGATTTTGCCAAACCTTTTAAAAACAAAATCCGATTTGAGCTTATATAAATTTAAGTCTAAAGGATTATTTATTATCTTATTTTGGTTTTCGCTTAAATTAGGACCTATATTTAATTTGTTATTATTTAAATTATTTAAATTGCAATTATCGGGGGCAGCTGAATTATTTGTCTCGCTAATACTGCATACACCAAAATATGAAATATTATTGTCAGGAATATAGGAAATAGATGAAGCGTAATTATGATTATGATTATGAGCATGAATAGTAAAATTCTTATAATATGTCGCAGCGCCGTATATTTCGGCTTTTGACATATTTAATTCATCTGCAATTAATTCTATAGATTTTTCATCTATATAACCTTGCTCATCTTGTATTAAATGAAGTTTATCTAAAAGAAACCCCGTTTCTTTAAAAGTTTTCATATCTTTCATAAAATATTTTACCTTAATAAATAAAAAAGATATCGTGTTATTTATTCCAATATCCAATATATTGTTCCGCAACTTCGTCAAAAACTTTTCTATCAATTTATTATTCAATTTTTCAGAAACATCGTTATTGTTATTGCCAAAGTCAACATTTTTTCATTATTAGTATTTTTTTAACCATTGTTGATTATATTATATTGTATTACATTTTCTAATCATATCATATCTCGATTATATTACCTCAATATCGTAATCTCATAATCATATATCATATTTTGAATATATTGTGTATATTGCATTATATTATCATATATTTGTTATATTACATTATATTATCATATCATATCTCGATTATATTACCTCAATATCGTAATCTC
>JAJZJW010000003.1:4550-14996 GCA_021809845.1 bacterium
TAATCATATATCATATTTTGAATATATTGTGTATATTGCATTATATTATCATATATTTGTTATATTACATTATATTATCATATCATATCTCGATTATATTACCTCAATATCGTAATCTCATAATCATATATCATATTTTGAATATATTGTGTATATTGCATTATATTATCATATATTTGTTATATTACACTATATTATCGTATATTAATTGATTATATTATATTATACCATGATACCATATTACCATTTTAATGCTTTTTTTGAGAAAATAGTGTTACGATTATACATCTGAAACATTGCCGCCATTACATACAAGCTTTAAATGGTTTTTTTGAAAAAAAAATGGCTATAACCTTACTGCATCGGCTGTTACATAGGCTTGACTAATTTTTTTTTTACGATATACTTATAAAAAATAGTATTATGTATTATGTATTATGTATTATGTATTATGTATTATGTATTATGTATTATGTGCTAAAAATGGAGGCAATATATGAATACTACCGCAAAAGTTTTTAAAAAAGAACGGGTTAAAAAGGATGCCTCAGCAATCGTCGATGTTAGAGAACAAAAGCAAGCCTCTCAATATGCCCGCAGTCTCATTGAGGCAAGCCTTGACCCACTCGTTACCATAAGTCCGGACGGAAAAATCACCGATGTCAACGAAGCTACCATTAAAGTAACGGGTATCCCTCGCGAGAAACTCATCGGAACGGATTTTTCCAACTATTTTACCGAGCCTAATAAGGCTCGTGAGGGTTACCGTCAAGTCTTTGCCAATGGTTTTGTTACCGACTACCCTTTGACTATCCGCCACAAGGACGGACGGCTAACCGATGTTTTATATAATGCCTCGGTATACAAGGATGTACAAGGGAATGTTCTCGGAGTTTTTGCTGCGGCACGCGATGTTACAGAACAAAAAAAGGCCGAAGCACAAATTGCCGAACAGCGGACCAAGGAACTGGAGAGACTTGCAGAACTTGAACGATTTCAGACGCTTACCGTCGGACGCGAGCTGAAAATGATTGAACTAAAAAAAGAGATTGAAGAACTAAAAAAAGAGAATGAAGAACTAAAAAAAATTATCTCTGAGAAAGGGGGGTTGCCGTGAGCGGCGGTATAACAACAATCGCCAGTCATGACCGAATAGTCGACCTCGAAATATACGCTAAAGCTATCCTTAATATTCTCGACGATTTCAGCGAGGAAAAGGGGCGTCTTCGGAATACCCAGAGGGCGATACAAAACATCCTCGAGGATGCAGAAAGTGAAAAGTTTAGACTCGAAGCAACGCGGAAAGCAGTTCTAAATATTTTGGAAGATTTCGCCAGCGAGAAGTTGCAGATTTTATCCATGCAGAAGGCAACCTTTAATATCCTTGATGACCTCAATGCCGAAAAAAATAATGCAGAGCGGACAAATCGCGAATTGGTCGGGGAAATAATTGAGCGCAAGCGGGCAGAAGAAGCGCTTGAAGCCGCTAATAAAGAGCTTGAAGCATTCAGCTACTCAGTCTCGCATGACCTTCGTGCGCCGTTGCGCGCTATAGATGGATTCAGTCAAGCGCTGATAGAAGACTATTTCGACAGACTAGACAAACAGGGCCGCTACTACCTTGAACGGGTGCGTGCCGGCACGCAACGAATGGCGGAATTGATTGACGACATGCTGCAACTCTCGCGCCTGACGCGTACAGAGATGCACTTTGAAACGGTGGACATAACCATGCTGGCAGAATCAGTGATTGCGGACCTGCGGCGTGCCGAACCTCAGCGTCAAGTTAAGGTATGCATCCAACCTCTAATGTCGGTAAAAGGTGACCCTGATTTGCTGCGGATCGCTCTTGTAAACTTGCTCGCCAACGCATGGAAGTTTACAGGTCGACAAGCGGCAGCGCGTATCGAACTGGGAAATAGAGACAACGACGACAATGACTGCCGTGTATTCTTCGTGCACGACAACGGCGTCGGTTTCGACATGGCATATGTAAATAAACTGTTTGGCGCATTCCAGCGCCTGCACTCGACAAGCGAGTTTCCAGGCACCGGCGTTGGACTTGCCATCGTACAACGCATTATCAACCGCCACGGCGGCCAAATCTGGGCGGAAGGTGTCGTAAATGAAGGTGCAACGTTCTATTTCTCACTGCCGCATAACCAAAACGACTGAAGAAAAAACAAGAACGCCAAACTGTTTGTTATTGTAATTTAATCTATTTCACTTTAACTAAATATAACGAGGTGAGAATATGGAAAATAAGACCATCTTGCTGGTTGAGGACAATCCCGACGATGAAGCACTGACTTTGCGCGCACTGAAAAAAAACAATATTATGAACGAAGTGACAGTGGTGCGTGATGGGCAGGAGGCTCTCGATTATTTCTTCGCCGGAAACGTTACTGCTAACCCTATGCCGGCCGTGGTGCTGTTAGATCTGAAACTGCCCAAGGTCAGCGGTCTTGATATTTTGCAACGCCTGCGCGGCGATGACCGCACATGTATGCAGCCGGTTGTAATACTTACTTCCTCCAAAGAGGAACAAGACCTTATCGGCGGATATCGTCTTGGCGCCAACAGTTACATTCGCAAACCCGTTAATTTTGACCGATTTATCGAAGCGGTGCGACAGTTAGGTTTATACTGGTTGGTGTTAAATGAAATACCCGGACAAGGAGGACGGCTATGACAAAACCGTTGCGCGCACTAATTGTTGAAGACTCGAAGGACGATGCAGAACTGTTGCTGCGCGAGTTGCGGCATGGTGGTTTCGACCCTGACTATGTCCAAGTCGAAACGTCCGAAGCGATGAGCTCCGAACTTTCCGCCCGTACTTGGGATATTGTCTTCGCAGATTATACCATGCCGCATTTCAACGCCATCGATGCGCTGGCTTTGCTGCACAATATAGGACTCGATCTGCCTTTCATTATTGTTTCCGGAACCATCGGTGAAGACCGCGCAGTGAAGGCTATGAAGGCAGGAGCGCATGATTACATCTTTAAAGGCAACCTGAAACGACTTATACCAGCCGTTGAACGCGAGCTAAGAGACGCAGTCGTGCGCCGGAAGCGTCTGCAGGCAGAAAAAACTGTGCACCGGCTTGCTTATACCGACCCGGTTACCGAACTGCCAAATCGCACCAAGTTCATCGAATATATCAAGGAAACAGTTGCAGTAGGACTGCAAGAACATCATTCTGTTGGACTGCTCATCATGGACATCGACCGCTTCAAGGATGTTAACAATACGCTTGGATACGCCAGCGGGGATGCCCTGCTGCGACAAATCGGAGTGCGCCTGCGCAGCACTCTGTCCGGACAGGAACTTGTCGCTCGCCTCGGCAGCGATGAGTTCGGCATCTTGGTACCCCGACTCACTTCGGCAAACGACATCGAACAGTTCGTCAAAAATATACAAAATATTCTTGAAGCACCGTTTGTGATAGATGGAATCCCTATTGCAGTTGAAGCTAGCATCGGCGCCGCACTCTGGCCCGACCATGCCGACGAAGAAGCGCTCCTGCAGCGGGCGGACATCGCCATGTACCACTCCAAACAAATGATGAGCGGCTACGCCGTCTATTCGCCGGAATACAATTTATATAGCTCCAAGAAGCTCAGTCTTATGGCGGAACTGCGCGACGCCATAGACCAAAGCGGTCAACTTTTGCTACATTTTCAGCCCAAGGTGGAGATTGCTACCGGACGCATCGTCGGTACTGAGGCATTAGTACGCTGGCAACATCCGCGCCTCGGCTTACTGATGCCAGATAAATTCATTGCGATATGTGAGAACACGGGGCTTATGAACACACTGACCCGCTGGGTGTTGACCGAGGCATTAAATCATTGTCAAGCAGCTCGCCAAGAAGGCGTCCTGTCGCAAGTAAGCGTGAATTTTTCGGCACGTTCGCTGCATAACAAAAATCTGCCGGAAGTAATTGAAAATATACTCAAAGCCATCGGCACCGAACCTGACAGGTTGACAATCGAGATAACCGAAAGCGCAATCATGCTTGATCCTAATTGCGCCGAAAAAAATCTTACGGCATTGAGCCGCATGGGTATCCATCTCTCCATCGACGACTTTGGCACCGGCTATACGTCGCTCGCCAATCTTAAGCGTCTACCGGTAAATGAGATTAAAATAGACAAATCGTTCGTTATCAACATGCTTAATGACAAAAGCGATGCAATGATAGTGCGCTCCGTGATTAATATCGGACATACTTTCGGCATGCGTGTAGTCGCCGAAGGCGTGGAGTCTAAGGAAATATTAGATGCCCTCGCCGACCTAGGCTGCGACGAGGCACAGGGCTATTATATCAGCCGACCTCAGGCTTGCGAACTGCTGAGAAAATGGAGTGCGACATCACCATGGAAATTTCCCACGGCAAGCAGCTAATCCAAAAAGTGGTTTATTATTTTTTATCATTATTTAAGATATGATAACGCAAACATTAAAAATCCCAGTATAATAATTATCCAGCCCTGATATAATCGCAAGGTTCTTGATTTTAATAATGTCGAAATAATAGCACCTAATTGAGAGCCTATGATCGCTCCAGCCATTAAAGGAATTAAATATATTATCGTCTTAAAAGAAAGCTTCATATATGCTAAATGTATAAATCCGCCTGCGATAGATGAAAAAATCATAGCCAGCACTATAGTAGAAAAGGCAATTCTGGGCGGAATCTGTTCAACCGCGGTTAAAAAAGTTCCTGTAACACCTCCAATGCCTATACCTATAAAACCGGATATAAACCCGGCAACTATGGAAAACAAATTTATTGCAATCGGCTTTTTAATGTAATAGTCATATTTATTGCCTGCCCTGTCTATCCTTTCTCTTTTTATATTAGAACTTATGTTCCTAAAATAGATAATTACAGACTGCAATCCAAAATCTATGTTATTAAAATCTATATTATTATTGTTGCTTGTACTGCTCAACGTTTCAATGCTTTCGTTTTCAATTATTTTTTCGTTGTTATGCGTAATTTTTTTTTTGGTTTGAATTCTCGTTGCCATTAATGAAAATATACCTATGATAATAATTATAAAAGAAAAAACCCCTTTAAATTCGTTTGCATTTATATATTTGCTCAAGATTGAACCTGCAACTGCTGCCGGCACGGCAAAAAGAACTATCATAAAGAAGAGTCTAAAATCTATTATTTTTTCCTTAATAAATTTAAGTGATCCTCCTGATGTACTGGCCACTATTGTAAAAAGACTTAATCCGCTTGCTTCTAAAGGCGGCATATGCATATAAAACAAAAAAAATGGAACAAGAAGTATCCCTCCTCCAATTCCTATAGTATTGCCGACAATGCCCACCGAAATTGATGTAATAAACAATACTCCAATAATAAATATAATATTTTGCATTATTTGAATGAACCGCTCGTTATTATTGACATTATAATATATGGGTACGGATATTAACTCATTATTTTATTATTGATGTTATAATATTTTTTTATTTTATTTTTGTATTTTGTATTATGTTATATTTTTCTATTGTATGTTCTTACACTTTTATATTTAATAAGGGCAGATTCAGCGTCCGTTCCTTAGGCGAATAAGAATCGGAGCTTGCGCCGAGATGCACAGAATTTCTGCCGAAGCGCATATTTATGTTGTCCACGGCATTATAAACGCTTATAATCTTTTCTATTTTGGATATATCGTCAAAAAGCGAATACTGGATTTTTTCAGTCAGACCGGACATAACCACGCAGGTTTGTCTATACGCCAGTTCAGGTTTATATATCTTTAAAAAAACTTCTCTTAGATTCTCTGTAAGCATAAGAGGTATGGCGCTCGGAGAAGAAAGTTTAGCTTCTATGCTAAACATCTGAAAATCGGAAGTTTTTAAAAAGATTGAAAGTTTTGTAGCTGCAAGACTGAATCTTCTGGCTTTTGCGCATGAAAGTTCAAGATTTTTAAGAAGTTCTGAGAATATAAAACTCTCTTTGTCAGACGGGGGATAAAAACTTTTTGCCTTAGATATTGATTTAGGAGATATTTTTTCAATAAATTCTATGGAAGGTTTCCCCCTTAGTTCGTTATATACCTGAATATATGGTTTGGAAAGATATTTTTTAACGAAGCTTTCGTTTTTAAGGGCAAAATCAAGGGCTGTTCTAACGTTAAATTTTTTAAGAAGGGATGCCGTGTTGGGTCCTATGCCCCATACGTCTTCGATTAATATATTCCGTAAATATAAATGTATTTCATTTCCCGGTATGGCGGTAATGCCGCGCGGCTTTTTGTATTTAGACGCTATCTTTGCAAGAACTTTCGTTATACTTATGCCAACAGATACGGTTATCGAAAGTTCTTTTTCGATAGCGTTTTGAATTTTTGAAGCCATTTCTTCGTAAGAGCATGAGTAAAGCCTTCTGAGTCCGGTTAAATCAATAAAGGCTTCATCTACGGAATATTCTTCTATTTTAGGAGAAAATCTTTTCAGTATTTCAAACATACGGACGGAAAAAAGACCGTAATTCTCGTGATTGGAATCAAGTATTATTATGCCAGGACATATTCGTTTGGCCTCTGATACGAACATGCCTCTTTTAACCCCTTTAGCTTTAGCTTCATAGCTTAAAGCTATTACTATGCCGCGTTCTTTTCCCACAGCTACGCATTTGCCTTTAAGCGCAGGTCTTGACGCCTGTTCGCATGATACAAAAAAAGCGTCGGCATCTAAATGGGCTATGGCTTGAGGCCATGAATGAACAGATAAAACTTGCATATGTATTTTTATTTAATATATTTATATGAATATAAATATGTATTTTTTTATTTATACATTAAATTAATGAGCCATATAAAGCTATAATGCCTGAATATACATATATTTTAAGTTGTTTTTATTCTCGTTCTCTAATGTAATTAATATAATATTTTAAGTGTTTTTTATTTATTTATATCGTCTTGCGACCCCAGTCACCACCCCCGCTATAACAAGTTCATTCTTAGGTTTTATCGGTTTATAAATGGGATTTGCAGGCAGAAGAATATAAGAGCCGTTTTCTTTTGCGAGATATTTCATAGTCCATGCGTTGTCCACCTGGGCTATGACAATGTCTCCTTCTGCGGCGGTCATGGCTTTATCCACTACTACATAATCACCCTGCATGATACCGGCTCCCGTCATAGAATCCCCTGTTACTTTTAAAAGAAAAGAAGAAACCGGATTCTTAATTAATAATTTATCTATAGAAATCATATCTAAAAGCTCTTCTTCGGCGGGACTCGGAAAACCCGCCTCTATCCTCCCCAAAAGTTTTACGGAAAAGTCGGAAATCTGACGGGAAGAATGAAAATGAAAAGGTGCGGAAGCAGAGACATGGGTATAAGTAGAATCATGAGCAGAAACCAAAGCAAAAGCCGAATCAGAATCAGAAGCAGAAACCAAAGCAAAAGCCGAATCAGAATCAGGATCAGAAACAGGGTTGGCGGCAGAAACAGAATATAAATCAGAAACTGAAACATCGGCATGCCTGTAAACAGAATCGCGCAGATGACGATGAACAGAAAAAGAAGATAAAAAAGATTGCGAATCCGAATTAAAAATAATATGCCCTGTATCGTCCTTTATGACAAATCCTTCTTTTTGAAGTTTATTTACTATTTTAAACACTGCGTTTTTGGATTTAAGAGAAAAAAGCAGCATCATTTCAGAATAAGAAGGCATTCTTCCGCGTTCATTAAAAAAGCTTAATAAAAGCTCTACTCTCTGTTTAAGTTTTTCCTCCGTTTTCTTATTAATCTTATTCATGTTGTTAGCACCATTATCACTATGTCGGGCGAGTGTATTTGTATTTTGCAATTGAACTACCTCGCCCTCAAGGGCAAGGGGTGAGCCGCCCAAAAAATGACGGCTTAAAACCATACTTGGTTCACAGAATTATAATTATAATAAAATATTATATAGTGAACGTTCGTTTACTGTCAAGGTAAATTACTATTCTGATATGAATTTTATGAATTTAATATTATTACGATATAAATCTTCTACTTGGAAATACTGTATCTGAACGGTATATAAAATTTTGCATACATAATTATTGCGGTTTGTTGTTCCATATTTAAATATTTATCGAATTTCTAACAGTAGCCTAAAAAATAGGCAATATGACTAAGTCATTAATGTTTTTTATGATTTTTTTTTTCTTTATTGAATTTGCGAAAATATATTAACAGCAATTGTAAAATTCTTTGCACTATAATATTTGATTTATTTTTAATACAACAGGTTGTAAAATTCTTTGCACTACAATATTTGATTTTTGATTTATTTTTAATACAACAGTTTGTAAAATTCTTTGTACTACAATATTTGATTTATTTTTAATAGAAAATTAATATGTAAAATATCCAAAATATCCTTGATTATGAGTTATGCTGATTGTTTGCAGTCTCAAATTTGATTTATGTTTAATACTCTGCTATTATAGAAAAAGTATATTATATAATGAGTGTTGCTTGAAGTTTTTATGAATTGTTATGAATATGGTTATTAAAAAATATAATTTTACATGGTTTTTCATGCTTTTTATCTCTATTCTTGCAATTATTCTATTATTTATTACATTTTATTCTGTAAATTCTAATGCTAATTCTAATGCTACTTCCAATTATAATTATAATCACAATGCTAATGCCAACGATAATGTTAATGATAATGATACTATTCTAACTTCCGCTTATAATAGCCGCAATTCTAATTCTAATACAAATACTAACATTAACATTAAGACCAATATTTCAAATAATATAACTTCTGATATTAATAATAATATTCACAATATTAATAATATTAAAAAAGTTAATACCAGCAGAAAGATTAATACTAATATTAATAATATGTTATTAAAAAGAAAAATTGATTCGGCTATTAAAAAAATAAAAAAAATTGTCAAAAACGGTAAAAATAAAACAGCCAAAACGGTAACATTAAAAGAACTTATAAAATTTGCGTTAGAAAATCCTAAAATTAATTCAGCATTAAATAAAATTAAAGGGTACAAGCAAAACATTAAAATTAATGAAAGCTTACCGGAACCGGTACTGGGTTTTACATTTAATAATGCAAACGGATTTAATAACCCTGAGATAGGCACTATTTTAGGAAGCAATTATACATATTCTTTAAATCAGGAAATTCCTTTTCCTACAAAATTATTTTTAAAAAGCGGCGTTGCTAAAATGCGCTACAAATCTTTAAATGATAATTTTATAGGAATTTCTTTGCTTTCTATATTAAATACCAAATATCTATATTATGATTTAGCTCTTACCAATAGCGACATTGCAATTATCAAATATGATTATTCGCTGCTGGGAATGATTAAAAAAATTGTTGAAGAAAGCTATGTCATTAAGAAAACAAATGCTACCGGTCCTGTAAGGCTGATGCTTGAAATGGTGGATATGAAATCTGATTTGATAACGCTGAAAGCGAAAAGAAAAAAATTCTTATTGTTACTTTCCCTAATAACAAATAAAAAATTTAATTATATAAAAAATAATTTGCATCCGGTATTTCCGGTTCATATTTTATATTCAAAACTTAATTACAAAAAAATTTTAATCAAAGCATATCATCATAATCCATATATAAAATCGGCAAAATATCTGTACAAACAGTCAAAACTTTCATTAAATCTATCCAAACAGGGTTTTTATCCTAATTTTTTTGTTTCATTAAGTTACGGATATAGATATTTTTATCCCCCTGCTCTTGCCGCCGGCATAGGTTTTTCTCTGCCAATATATTTTGAACAAAAACAACTGCCTGATATTAAAAAATCAAAAAAGTATTTGTTATCTTCCATCTACAAAAAAAATTGGACTTTTTTAAAAATAAAATCTGATATAAAAAATTCTTTAAATTCTATAAATAAATATTATAAATTATATATAGCAAATAAAAAATTATATTTACCAGAGTCTATTTTTTTGCTCGATTTATATACTAATAGTTTTGAAGTACGCCATTCATCAAGTTTTGCAATGGTAGATGCGTTCAAAAAAGTGGTTAAATCTGAATTAAACGTGTATAGATATAAAACTGATTATTTAAAAAAAATGGCCTTTTTAAAAACAGTAATTGGAAAACTTTCCGTAAATTATAAAAAAATTGCTTATGAAAAATAAAATATTTATAAAAATGCATATAATTTTCTAAATTAATTATTTAAACTAATTAAACAAATTAACTAAATTAAACAAATAAAACAACTTAAATAAACCTAAATATATAATTTTGTTCTTAAAATGAATATAATTTCTAAATTAAATAAACCTAAATATATAATTTTGTTCTTAAAATGAATATAATTTCTAAATTAAATAAACCTAAATATATAATTTTGTTCTTAAAATGAATATAATTTCTAAATTAAATAAACCTAAATATATA
>JAJZJW010000003.1:15096-202342 GCA_021809845.1 bacterium
TTAAATAAACCTAAATATATAATTTTGTTCTTAAAATGAATATAATTTCTAAATTAAATAAACCTAAATATATAATTTTGTTCTTAAAATGAATATAATTTCTAAATTAAATAAACCTAAATATATAATTTTGTTCTTAATCGCAATTATTATTGCCATTGTTGTTTTTGGTGTATTATTTATTATGTCTGACAGGCAGCACATAGTCAGAAAAAAAATTATTAACAATATAGAAATGGCAAAGGGTTATGTTTTAATAAATAAGCAGGAAAAAAAATTGTATAAAATTAAGATTATATCTCCAAAAGAGATGAGCATTTCCAGAAAATTATCATTAACCGGAAGACTCACTTATGCCGCTTCTTTAATAAAAAATATTTCACTTAAATATAGCGGCTATATAGAAAAAATATATCTAACCAGATTAGGACAAAAAATAAAAACATTTAAACCTATTTTAGAGGTCTATTCGCCAACCGTTTTAGATGCTGAGAATGATTTTATTTTGGCCTATGAAAATTATTTGAAAATCGATTATACAGAATTTAAAATCGGGCACTTTAATTACAGCAAAAAGATTGCTAAGAGTTTTTATAACGCCGCCAAAACGCGACTTATTTTAATGGGAATATCTTCAAAACGGATTAAACAGCTTAAAAATAATCTGGTTGCCAAAACTGACATAATAATAAAATCTCCCGCAGGGGGGGTCCTTATAAAAAAATTTATTAATTCAGGCAGCCACTTTAGAGTTGGGCAGAAACTTTTAACAATTGCCAATTTAAAAACGTTATGGATGACTGTAAAAGTACCCGAAAAATTCACGGCATATATTCATAAAAACATGTTCGTCACGGCCAATTTTAACGATATTCATGCAGAGCATAAAGGATTGATTCTATCAATATACCCATTTGTATCTGCCAAAAAAGACACGACTAAAATAATAATTGCATTTAATAATAAGAAAAGATTTTTAAAACCAAATATGTACGGCAAAATAACTATTAAAACCCCTCCGGTAAAAATGCTTGCCGTGCCGGCTAAAAGCGTTTTTAAAATAGATAGGGCAGCTTATGTTTTGATTAGCGGCGGGAACGGCTATTTTATACCGCAAAAAATTATTGTAGGTAAAAAGTATCATAATTTTTACCCTGTCATTAAAGGGTTAAAAAAAGGCGAAAAATTTATTAATTCGTTAAAATTTCTTACCTATTTTAAAAACTGAACTTGTTTTTCTGAACCTTCCCATGTCTAAAAAAACAAGGGGTACTGTCCGTGATTAACGGTCATGTGTTATTTATGTTATGTCATGGGTCTTGAATATTGAATATTGAATATTAAAAAATAAAAAATAAAAAATACTATAAATCGTAAAAAAAATAAGCGCAAATATTAAAATTTTATTTTAATGTTTGCGCTTGAAATAGTATTAAATGCTTTAAATCCATAAGGAACTATTGTCTGATAATTGATTTCATACTCTAATACAAGGTACAAACTTTTTTCTATTTTAGTGGAAAATTCACTGAAAGAACTGTAAGTATTTCCGCCTGTATTTGCAAGATAGGCAGTTAAATCTTCTTTAAATTGTAAATTTTTATTTATTTTATAACGATATTCAGCATCAAATATTGAAGAAAAACTTCCGTAGTATTGCCCTTCTATTATTTTTTCCTGCCTCAATCCGGGACCAAATTCTAAAAAAAGTTTTGAATTATCAGATATTTTATATTTAACCCCGGCACCTATATTTTCATTAATTACATATTCAAAACCGGTAGAAATATTTCTGTCATATCTTTCCTTTCCAAAAAAATATAGCCAATTATTTAATTTATATTTTGAATATTCCTGTAAAATTAGTCTTAAATAACTCAATGCACTGTACGCTTCTATGTATGTATAATTAAACCTGAATTCATGCCGCCACTTAGATTTTTTGTTGATATATTTTATATAATTTCTGGTATTTAGACTTATGGACGGAATTGTCCCTGTCGTGTTTGACAAACCAAGACTAAGCCCTATTTTAATATTTTTCATTAATTTAATTGCAAAAACATTTTTAACGGGCATCAAATCTAGTAAGGCAAAATTAAATATAATCAGGCTTATTGCAAATATTATAAAAATGCGCACATATTTATTATATAAGCATAAATATTTAATTTTTAAGTTTATTTTGTTTAATAAATGAAATAAACGTATCTGAATTTTATTTCCGCTCCATATTAATAATTAATAAATAATTAATTAATAATTACTAATAAATGTATTTATAATATTTATAAATATTATACGGTAATTATACTATGATATTTTCAAAACTTTTGAGCCGTTTATCTTTCTATTTTTTATATCAAAAATAGCATTATTGGCATCAAGCAGACTGTATATTTCAATTTGCGGTTTTATATTAAATCTATATGCTACGTCAACAACTTCTTTTATGTCGTTAAAAGTAACATTTGCAACAGACTTAATTTCTTTCTCCATCCATATATCTCTTGCGTAATCAATATTTTTTAAACATTCAATATCATAATTTTCTTTTCTTATATTATTTATTACAAGTCTTCCCGAGGGAGCCAGATGTCGTAAAATATCGGCTAAAGGTCTCCAAACAGGCGTGGTGTCAATAATGGCGTTTATTTTTTCAGGCGGGGTATCCGCCGTATCGCCCGTCCAGTAAGCACCTAATTTTTTTGCAAGATTCCTTTCATTTGAAGAGCGCGCAAATACAAAAAGCTTTGAATCTGGATATAATGCCATGGCTATTTTAAGTACTAAATGGTTTGACGCGCCGAAACCGAGAAAACCTAAATTAAATCCATTTGTTAGACCGGTTAATTTCAACGACCTATATCCTACCGCTCCGGCGCAGAGTAAAGGGGATGCTTCTTCATCGGTAAAACCGTCTGGGATGAGAACTGCATAATTTTCTTTTACTTTTGTGTATTCTGCATAGCCGCCGTTTACATCTTTGCCGGTAGCTACAAAATTTGCACATAAGTTTTCAAGTCCGTTTTTACAGTACCGGCATTTTCCGCAGGCGGAATTAATCCAGCCCACGCCCACTCTGTCGCTTTCCTTCAGCTTTTTAACATTCTTTCCCTTTTTTATAATCCTCCCGACTATCTGATGACCCGGTATAACAGGTAGTTTTATAGGAGTAATTCTTCCTTCTATCTCATCCAGCTCGGTATGACATACGGCACATGCCCCGATTTTTATAAGGACTTCATCGTCTTTTATGTCAGGTATTTCGGCATCGTAGTAATCCAGAGGCAAATTAATATTTTTAACCTTAGAATTAGAATTAGAATTAGAATTAGAATTAGAATCTAAATTTAAAATTGTTTCTTTTAAATCTGTAAATTTTTTAATTATTAATGACTTCATAATAAATATATTATACCGCTTTTATCATATTTTTGATAATTAATGTCTGATTTTTTAATTAATCTAATTTCAATTATTTAATTATTTTATGATTTTTTAATTAATCTAATTTCAATTATTTAATTATTTTATGATTTTTTAATTAAATTAATTTCAATTATTTAATTATTTTATGATTTTTGAATGATTTAATTCTTTAAGTGGACAATCGTTGCACAGCGGAATTCTTTTACAAAACATTTTGCCGGTCATTACTATCAACGCATGATATTCATTGCATATTTCTACATTTTTTTTACCGTTTATTTCATTATTTATTTCACCGTCATACTCATCAAATATATTATCTGTAAAATATTTTTGCAGATTTTTATATTTTTCTTTCATCGCGCCTTCTATTATATGATGCCTTTCTAATATTCTTCTAGTATAGGCATCTATGACAAATACAGGCTTTTTTAATGCATACAGCATTATACTGTCAGCTGTCTCCTCTCCTATACCGTATATATCAAGAAGTCTTCCCCGCATTACGGCAGTATTTTCTTTTTTCATTAATTCGATAGAAAAATTATAGTCCTTTTTTGCAAAATTAATAAATTCTTTAATTTTGACAGCTTTCTGATTGTAATAACCGGAAGGTCTGATACATTCTTTTAATAAATCCAAATCAATCGCCTGTAAAGCTTCAAAAGACAACAGATTACGGCTTTTAAGATTATAAATTGCTTTTTCTACGTTTGTCCAAGCAGTGTTCTGAGTTAATATGGCACCTACCATTACTTCAAAGTCCGATTCTGCCGGCCACCAGTTCATTTTACCAAATCTATCATACAGTATATTATAAATTATTTTTAAAATACTGCCGCCGTCTTTGCCCGTCTTCGGATATTCTTTATCAAGCGTCATATTTTTTATAGTTTTAAATCCAATTTTGGTAATTTTATAGAAATATAAAATTTTTTTATAGTGAATACATTTACTTATAAAATAATTGTCGTTATGACAATAATATTTATATATTGAAATGTCATTATGACAATTTTAAACTAATTTATTTTAAATAAATAATAAAATAAACTTGTAAAAATTTAATATAAAAAAATAAATTAAACGTACATAGTAAATAACTATCTAATTATATTAAACCTTTTTGTCAGTTTATACAAATATTTTTTATAAGAAGATAGCTAAATGTAATTTAATTTATTATTGGCACAAAAAATGCATATTATAATATTGAATGAAAAATATTTAAATTAACAACTGTAAGTTTTTCATCACTCCTCCTAAAGGTGATCCGGTCTCGAAAGAGACCGGATTTTCTTATTAAATTTAATATTTATTTTATTAAATTAATAATAAAACAGAACGAAAAATGAAATGGAATGAACAATAAAATTATAAGTTAAGGCGTGTATTTTTAAAATTAAAAATATCTTAGCAATTTGATATTGATGCATTTGACAAGCAAAAATTTTTGTGTTAACCTAAAAATATGGTGTATAACTAGTTCAAATATTAATTATTAATAATAAACTTATAAAGTTAATAATATTATTTAATATATAATTATAATATAATTATATATTAATATTTAAATTCAATTTAACTCAAATACCATCTGTTAAATGGATTAAATAGTATTAAAAATATTAAAAAGTATTGAATAGTATTAAAAATATTAAAAAGTATTGAATAGTATTAAAAATATTAAAAAGTATTGAATAGTATTAAAAATATTAAAAAGTATTGAAAGTATTGAGTGATTTTAAGAAGTTTTAAATAGTATTATAAGGTATTGAAAAGTTTTAAAATGTATATGATTTAACCTACTGATTATTTATTCTTGCAAAGTACACTGCAGCGCGTAATGTGAACATAAAAAACAATCTGCTTATTGCTGCTTAAATGAACATCAAATTAATTAACGGAGGTCATCACAATGAAGTTTATTATTTATTTAATCGCTTTAATATCTCTTTTTGCATTCAGTGCAAATGCAAGCGCAAATTTATTAAATTCAAACGGCTCGGCTCCGCCGCCAGCATCAAGCCAAAATCCGACCAACGGATATGCGCCTCAGCCAAATAATCAAGCAACAACGCCGCCGGTAGCTAATACGCCCGCTATTAACGCTGCAAATAAACCCGTAAAACTAACTGTGAGCCCTGCTACGATTAAAACTGTTAAAAAAGTTGTTTCTAAAGCTATAAAAGCTCTTGCGAAAAAGAATTATACAAATTTTAAATCAACCGTCTCATCATCATTTAGGACGGTGGTGACCAAAACTAAATTTAATAAGGTATCCGATTCCCTCAATACTAAATTACAATTAAAAAACGGCTATAATATAAAATATTTAGTTGCTTTAAAACAAGCCGGATTTAAGTTTTATATGTGGAAGCTAAACTTGACTAGCGGAAAATCAATTTATATTAAAACTATGATTCAACATAATAAAATATCAGGGCTTATATTTCTGTAATTTTATTTAATTATAGAATTAATAGCAACTATAAATTTTTCATCACTCCTCCTAAAGGTGGTCCGGTCTCGAAAGAGACCGGATTTTTTTATTTATTTGTAAATATATTTAAAAAATATTGATTGTGTATAGTATAAATATTTAATTAATTAATAAACAAATCAAAAGTGCATAAATATTATAATTATAATTATAATTGTTTTTTTTAAAAAATGACTGCCAAAAAAAACGATAAATCTGAAGCTCACTATCATAAAGCTAAAAAATTATATAAATCAGGCAAGATTAACGATGCGTTAGCGGAACTTCATCTAGCTTTAAGAATTAAAAAAAACCTCATACCTGCACATGTTCTATTATCCGAAATATTATCCGCAAACGGAGACTACGTAAACGCGGAAAAGGAATTAACCGCATGCTTAGCAATAACAGAACAGCAGAGAAAACCTCAAAAAATATTAGTAAGCGAAAGTGAGAAATATTCTATTCAAGAAATAACCGAGAAATTAGATGAACTCCGCAATCAAATTAATAATAATAATGTCTAAGCTATGTTACATATATTACATTAACTTAAGATAACATACCTAACTTCTCTCCCTTTTTAATACTGATTGAGTTTGGTGGTCCGGTAAGACCCCTAGCTCAAGATAATATACCTAACTTCTCTCCCTTTTTAATACACTACCAACCCCCCAAAAGTTTTAAAATTATGATATTAATTTGATTAGCGATGCAGTTTTATCAACTTTTTTATACACTATACCCCAAAAGTTTTAAAATTATCCCTTGTTCTTTAGTGAGCGCAACTGTTTTAGACCAACCCGCT
Source organism: bacterium (assembly GCA_021809845.1). GTDB lineage: Bacteria > SZUA-79 > SZUA-79 > Acidulodesulfobacterales > Acidulodesulfobacteraceae > Acididesulfobacter. The sequence continues at coordinate 21,819 of JAJZJW010000003.1, forward strand.
AAAATCTTCTTTTACGGATTTAGGCTGCACTTTGTGGACGGAGGGAGTTAGAAATATAAATAAAAAATATTTATGAACCCGCATTAATTTTCGGAGGAAATTTAAACCATAAATACAATGTATATAAAAATAGGAACACATATACTATTGAAAATATCCAAATTGGAAAATTATGATATATAATTCTATCGATATAAGTTTGGATAAAAGGTACGGTATACCCTTTTTTACCGGCACTTTCCAATAAGTCGCTCTGAATATATGTTAAAAAACAAGCCTTGCCAAGTATCGCCTGAACAGCGACCACAATCATTGACACGAGATGCGTAAGACGCCACCAAAATTCGTATATAAATTTCTTCTCAAATTTAGCACCTAAAGGAACAGCTATAAAACCAAAAATTATAAACAAAATTACTACAAGATGAAAATATAAAACAACGCCCGATAATTCTGCAAAATCTTCATGAGTTAACATAAGATAAGCTACCTTATAAATAACTGCTGATTAAACATTTAATCTCCATTATCAACTTTTGCGTTGTCCTTCACGGGACAAGCACCGTCCGTTAGTGCGGGGTAGTTGACTATTAATATAATAATATATAATATATATTATTATATATATTATTACACAGTACGTTAAAAGTCAATTTAACAGCGTAAATTAATGGTAGGTAGGGACGAACATACTTACCATGCTATAAATAACGTTAATATGAAAAACGGTGAAAATATGTTCGTACCATGTGCCGCAGCCTAAATTAATCAAATTGGTTGATATAGCGATATACTACCATCAAAACAGTTAAATAGTTGTTTTATTAAATCTTTTAAGATAAAATAAAAATTATGAAACTCAACAACAACAATAACAACTCTAATAGCAACAATAGCAATAACGATAACAATAATAATATCAATAGCAATAACGATAACAATAATAATATCAATAGCAACGACTATAATAACGATAGCAATAATAGCAATAACACTAACAATAATACTATCAACAATAACAATAACAATAACAACTCTAATAGCAACAATAGCAATAACGATAACAATAATAATATCAATAGCAACGACTATAATAACGATAGCAATAATAGCAATAACACTAAGATTATCAAGGCTAAGACTGCTAATGCTAAGACTGCTAAGAATAAAATTATTGCAAATCTTTTTCTTTTATTTGCTTTTTTAATTTTTATTATATCTTATACAATTCCAATTACAAACTTCTGGATATTTATACTGCAAAGAGCCTCCGCTGCAGCTCTTATAGGCGGGATTGCCGACTGGTTTGCCGTTACGGCGCTGTTTAAATATCCGCTGGGTCTTCACATTCCTCATACAAATATCATTAAAAACAATAAAGAAAAAATTATTAATTCTATAACTAATACCGTCAATGATACATGGCTTGGAAAGAATTATCTTGCAGCTGAAATAAACAGAATAGACTTTTCTGATATTTTACTAAAAATTATTCAAAAAGATAAGAACAGAAATAAAGTAAGATTGTACTTAAGAAAATTAATTATAAAATTTATTCATTTTACTAAATCTGATGTTTTTAATAATTTTTTATATAAAAATATCAATAAAGCATTAGATAAAACCTTATCGGATGATAATATATCAAATAATATAATCGACAAATTAGCGTTGTTTATAAAATCTGACGATTCCGATTACATTTATGATAGTTTAATTGATTATGTTAACAATTATATAAAAGCATATAATACCGATAATCTTTCTAAAAAAATTATAGACCTATATTCAAATGAATTTATAAACTCTATAAAATTTGCGGGTACTCGAATAATAAATGAAAACTTTAACGACGGCATTAATAATTTAAGCGGTTTTATAATTTCAAATATAGAAGAAAACAAACCCTATTTAAAAAAACAAATCGGAGATTTAATTGAAAAATATAAAAGCGATTCAGCCGTAAAAAATATTTTTTTATTTGTTGCGGAAAAAACAAATATTTTAGATATTGAACTTTTATCCGATGAAATTATAACAAAAATGATATGTTTTATTAACGAAATAAAAAACAATGAGAATAATGAAGTGAGATTAAAAATAAAAGATTATATTTTTAACGCGTTAAATAATATTAATGAAACTTCACAGAGTAAAATTTTAAATACTATAGAAATGATGCTAAACGCAAATGCAGACAAAATAAAAGATTATTTAATAAATTATTTAAATAAAGATGAACAAAAAAAAATTATTAAGAATAAACTTTCCAATTTTCTAAATTCAGAAGGTTTAAATGTTATAAACCGGTTTAAAGCCCCATTGCAAAACCGGTTGCGCGCAATGATAATAAATTTTAGCGGCGCAATATTGGAGTACAATAAAAAATATGTCGTTAATAAAAAATTATTTAAAGAAAAATTCGATTATTTTTTTATTTCAATCCAAAATGAAATATTAAAAAACCAGAATAAAGTTAATATTTTTTTGAAAACTAATGTTGTATATCTCATGAAAATCAATCATTCAACTATAGGAAAACTTATAAAAAGAAATTTAGAAAGTCTTGACGGCGATAAGTTAGTAAATCAAATAGAAGATAAAATCGGAAATGACTTGCAATATATAAGAATTAACGGCGCCGTAGTAGGTTCTGTTATAGGGATTGCAATAGCGCTTATCACCCTGCTGCTGCGCAAAATGTAATTTAAATTTATTTATTTTATATATAAAGATTTTTTTGCAGCATTAAATTTATTGGCTTGTTTTTTAATATTATCAAATTGCCATGAAAGTTCTGTTATTACCTCATTATTAGAGGTAATAACAACTTTTCCCAATAAGTCTTCCCTGTGCGAAATTACTCCGCATGACAATTCTTCGGATATAGCAAAACTGGCATAGGGTAATAATTTATTTAAACTGTTTTTAAAAATATAATAAACATTAATATTATTTTGTTCCTGCTCTTTCATAATCTCTCTCATCTTAGATAAATCATCATCATTCTTTAAAATAAATATGCGTTCTATATGTATGCCTTTTTTTGCCTGTGTGTAATTTAATTTTGCATGTTCAGTCTCATCCTTGCCTGATTTCCAATAAAACGGTTCTATAAGGTTGCTCACAATTTTAAAGGACTGCCCGGGCTTTAATTCGGCAAGTATAATCATTTTAGCGAGATAAATATTTTGAAAAGTAAAATCCCCTCCTTTTTCAGCCTGTTTTAATAGGTGATGTATATTCTCGAAGCTCTTAATTGCTATGCGTGTTGAAATATTTGTTTTTTTCCTTTTAAGTTTATTATATAACATTATAGTTTCATTAATAGCTATTTGTTCTTTAAGAGAAAGTTCTAACGATGGAAAAGCTACTTTTAATCTTTTTTCCAAATTATCCATAGCTATTATAAACTCTGCAAAAATAGTCGCTAATGCGAACGCTAATGCAATTACTATTTTTGTGGAAATGCTCAAATGAAAATACACGCTTAGCCAAAATGTGAGTATTATAAAAACAACGCCGAATAATCCTATAACTATGCGTAAAAATGTAACTTTTGACATTTTAATAACCTCGCTAGATTGAGAAACTGCAAAATCTACCTTCGTTTTTTATTATAACATACTTACTATTAAAAAATAATTTTAAAAACATTATTTTAGTTATAATAAAAAATTTTGAGGAAAAACAAAGGTTTTCTGCTGCCGGCTTTAAATAAAGAGAGGACACAAAGGTCTGAATAAGGATTTTACATTGTTTATTCTCATTGATATTTGCACTATTTTTTGATATGAGAGAGGAAACAAAGGATGCAGGAGGCTCTTATATTATTTATTGTTTATGCCCAGTGCTAACATCTCGGAAAACCATTCATAAAGTTGAATGGTTTTCCTAAGGGAGGTTGAGGTTGATTTATCATACAATAAAACGCAGGCGGTAAAACGACAGTAAAACTGCGGTAAAACACGTTTGTATCACGCGAGCCTTGTTTTACTTATTTTTTTCATTTTCTTTTTCAATTGTTTCATTTAAGAGAAAAGGAAATTTTTTTTCCGCTTCTTCAAAAGTAGTAAAATGTTCATCTGAACAATTATCGTTCTTACAGATAATAAAGTATAGGACATTGTATTTTTCGTCTTCGACAGCGTATATGCCATAGTCATTGTTCGTTGTTTCAGGAGTGAGCCTAACTTTAAATCCTTTTTTTTCAAAGGACCCTTTCGCAGTTGAAAATGTCATTATTGAACCCCCTTGCCCAGTAGGCAGCTAATTTAACCATTTATATTTATGTTATAATAATTATATATTATACTAATTATTAATATTAAACAAGAACAAAATAAAATTTTATCATCTCGATGTTAAATAAGCTGACTCACTATGCAAAAAAATAGAGGCTATTTTTGAAATTTGGCTGTAAAATAAGGCGTCTGATTTTAATATAACCTCAGAAAGAAAAATATTCGTCCATGATAAAATAAATTTATTAAAAAATATAGATTCATCATTAAATATTTCATTGCATATATCTAAGTTACACTGATTTTTTTTCTCTAAGTCTATTAATAAAACCATGAAATTAAAAATAGCGGATATATGGTCAATATGGAAAACAAAATTATCTTTTTCCCCGCCTACAAATTTTACGTTGTATTTATCATAAAAAAAAGATAATTCATCAACTAAAGTTAACTGACTATTGTCTCCGCTTTTCTTCTCCCCTTCAATAAATGCAAAAGAAGAAGCTACCGGCGGGATATATTTAATTGCATCGGGTACAACGAACATATTTTCGTATATGTCGTCAAGGTTTTTTATTTTTATATCATCTTCTAATAGTTCATTTACCGTTGATTCAAGTCGATTTATACTTTCCTTATCGTCTATATATTCATCTAAAAATTCAAACAGACCGTCCATTTTAAACTTACTTAAAAATTCTTTATCAGGTTTTTTTCCAAAAGCCTCAGAAAGAAGATTGTATATAAATATCCTTTCTTCAGTTTTTAATTCATTAATAACAAGTTGACTTTGCATTTATCAATACCCGAATATATCGTAAATCATGTTAATTATGATATAGAGTTATAACTCAAAATGTATATGTTAGCTGCAATCATTTCATTGTCAACATTGGATTATAAATATTATATTATATAAATTTTATAATATTTATAATCCGCCGTTTATTTTAATTTAATCTCTTTACACCTTTTCAATTCTGACAGGGGTGCTGTAATGCGACATTCCTCCTGCAACATCATTTGCAACCACGGTTGTCCATCCGTCTTTTGCAGCAATTGATTTATCCAATAGCTGTAAAGGATTAAGATTTACACCGGAATTTCTCGCAGAATCTCCGTCGTATTTTTTGCCGTTTATATACCACGTTCCCGAACCGTACAGCCATCTGCCGAACGGTATTGAAAAACTGACGACACCGGGTCTTAAAGCAAATCTGATTTTTGCTCTGTGCACTATTCCTTCTGTATGCGTCGGAGAGCTTACTTTAATGAGGTCACCGTCTTTTATACCAAGTTTATTTCCGTCAAACTCGCTAATCTCAATAAAATTGCCGGGCAACAGTTCTATAAGCCACGGGTCGGACATTGTTTTAGATTTCGAATGTATAGGCAGCCTATTGGTCGAAAGCATAAACGGATAATCTTTTCTTGAATATATTTTATATAAAAGCTCTCCCTTCATATTTTTGGGCCCTTCAAGTTTTATTGACCCGTTAAACCTTGTGCCTGTTATAGCATTGTGTGTTTTAGCTACAAGTTCATCATAAATCTGAACGGCATTTTTAAGCTCGCCCCATCTATGTGTAACCCACTCAGGCTGTCCCCATGGTAAATATCCGACATCGCAATTCTCAAATCTGCCGCCTCTTGAAACAACATATGCTGCTTTCTTCCATTCTTCACCTTTGAGAGCTTGTGGGTGTTTTTTCATATAATCTCCGACAACTTTCATTTCACTCGACGGAGCATCGGGTACAGGTCCCTGCACAACTAATTTATTGCCTACTTTCTTTAAAAGTTGTTTGCTGTCGTAGGCTATATTTGCAACCATTTTTAAATATATATCCTCGCGCTCGTTTAAATCGCCGCCTTCAAGAAACGCATTTTTTCCAAAAGCCGGAAGATTTAATCTTTTTGCTACATCAATGAGAAAATTTTCCATACATATCGGTCTGCCGTCTTTTGTTTTTTGCGTTACAGGCTCTATTATCGGACGTCTCACTGCTATGCGGGATGTCGGATACGTCGGATAACCCGGCAGCATTCCCCATCCTTCAATATAACTTCCGTCCGGAACTATATAATCGGCATACGCAGAACTTTCAGAAATCATAATATCCGACGCTATAAAAAGAGGTACTTTTTTAAAATCTTTTATCATTCTTATCCACATCAGAGACTCATCATTAGCCCCACCCATGCCGGGCATGGTATATGCAGGATTTGCATTATGCTGAAATAATATTTTAGTCTCATAAGGGTATTGAAAATAAATTCCTCCCCAGATTTCCTGCCATATGCCGACACCGAAAGGAAACCATGGACGCTGAGCGGGGAAAGGAGATACGCCTTTTGCAACCTTGTTTTTATATTCGTCCGTGTCTTCATAAAAACTGCCTTCGCGCGATATTTTTACACCGCTTACAGGGACAAAATCGGGCCATTTGTTTAAATCATACCTGTTTGCCATAAAATCGGCATTTCCGCCGCCGTTTATATAGCCGCCTTTCCAATCTATATTGCCGATTAAACCATTCAGAAGCGCTATCGCTCTTGCATTATAATAACCGTTTGCATGCATTGCCGGTCCTCTGTAAAAATCAGCGGCGGCTTTTCTGCCGTACGAAGTAAACTGCTTAGCTAAATCCTTTATAAGATTTTTTGAAATGCCGGCTTCTTTTTCATATTCGTCATAATCATGAGAAGAAACTTCTTTCCATAAATACTGTAAACTTGTTAAGCATGCAACTCCGTTTACGATAACAGGTTTTGTAGATAAAAATCCGGTCGGCCATAATTCCGCCCTCTCTGTCACTGATGCAAATGCAGGTGCTTTAGAAACTTTGTCTATAACATACTGGTCAGAAGCTTTATAAAGAGGTCCTTTATTTGGTTTTAAAAATAAGCCGAAATCAGGATGATTTTCTTCGGCTACCACTAAATATGATGCGTTTGAATAGTTAGGCTCTACATTTCTAATTGCCGCATTATAATTAGGCAATTCTAAATATTTTTCGTTATATCTTTTATTTTCGAGCATCCAACGTATCATTCCCATTGCAAAAGCGCCGTCGCCGCCCGGTTTTATCGGCACATAGTCCGCATGAGCTATTTGATTTCCGCCTCTGGGGTCAATAAAAACAATCTTCTTGCCGCTTGCCGTTGCCTCGGCAGACCTGCGGGCAAGAGTTTGCATAGGAAAGTTAGCCTCATAGTAATTTGCTCCGAAAATCAAAAGAAAATCGCAATTAGGCTGGTCCGGTTTTAACATATTCGTTCCCGGAAATGTTCTGAATGTTGCTACATGATGCGTTAAATCGCATATTGAAACATGTGGCATAGCATTCACTGAACCAAGGGCATTTGCAAACCTCGTTATAAAATTACCCTGCCCGCCTTCAGCCCTCCCCCAGTATGAAACATATTGATTTGTTTTAGGTCCGAAGTCGGGATATTCCGGATTAGCCGGAATATGCCTATTTTGACCGTTGTTCCATATATGTTTAAATCCTTCCACAAACCTGCTTTCTTCGCCTTTTACGTCTTTAAACAGGTTACCGCCGTTAACAACTTCATCTATAAGCTGTTCATAAGATATTACTTTAAATTTCTTTGAGCCCCTTTCTCCAACCCTCTTTAATGGCATATATACTCTATATGGGTCATACACTGTTTGCCGTCCCGCCTGTCCTCTTGCGCAAAGCGAATGTGCTCCGTCAACATAAGGTTTAGAAGTATCAAAAGTTCCTCCTACATAAACCTTTGCTTCTTTAAACGGCGTGTCGTAATCTAGATGAGGTTGTGTAGTTTGAGGGTCATACGGATTTCCGTCCAGTTTTAAAATGTTGCCTTTAAATAATCTTGCCATAATACCGCAATCGCTATGACACTGTTTGCACGTTGAATATTTAACTTCTACGCCGGGCCATGTTTCGGGTCTCCCGGGGTAAACATAAGTGCCGGTCATATTTTCAAACAACCCGCCTGCCCATTGTGTCAAACCGCCGACCGCAGCGATAGAAACCACGCCAAATGTTGAATATTTTAAGAAATCTCTTCTATTCATTGACATTATAATTCCTCCTTAATTTTTTTATTGTCAATCATCTCAGGCTCTTCTTCCCATCCTAAAAAATACCCAAAAACAAACAATATGACAATTCCAAGCCCAAACAACCCAATACCTGTCAGATAACCGTCATAACCGAAGAACGGAATATATAAATTAATCAACCCCTGCCCTATTTTCGGTACAAGCTGACCGCCTATTACCGTATCAAACCTCATTTCCCATACGCCCACTGTAATAAAAGCATCTATTATCAGCGTCCATAACCATGACCTTCTAATTTTTTTAGAAATAATAAATAACAGTGCAGGAATAATAAGTCCAAGTGTTACCTGCGTTATATGATAATTAAACCACAACGGGCCATGTCCTGCCCAACTAAACACTTCATGCCAGCTGTTGTATACATCTCTGGAATTATACGAACGTACCGAAAAGAGCCATTCTATAAGGTCAAAAAAAAGGTCTGCAAATATTGCAAAAATAGTTGCCTTATTTAGAACATCCAAGGTATCCGGTTCAACCTTGTTTTTATTTGAAAACCATTTAAAGCCGATTATATATAATAACCCGACGAAAGCAAAACCGGAAACAACAGCAGAGGTTATAAACATTGGCGGTATATCCGGGTCTGACCATAACGATCTTGCTTTAATGGCTCCGAATAGAAATCCTATATAACCGTGAAACAAAATAGACAAACCTATTCCAATAATAGACAATATCCATAAAGCTCTGTGGTCTTTTTTTATGCTTTTTTCCGACAAATCGGAATTGCCAAGTATTAAAAACTTTGCTACTTTTCCTCTTATACCTTTATCTGTTTCTATTCTCCTTATATTACTCTCTCTGAACAGATAATACATTTCAAACAGAAAAGCGATAAAAAACGCGGTCCATATTACAATAAACATTGCCAATGGCGAATATGGGAAATGGTCTCTGAAATAAAGCTCCCATGCGCCCCTTTGCGGTTGCAGAGCATCTGCCAAAGGAGCCATCGCTGCCAGTAAAAGCATAGCAAAACTGGCTATTTCCGCAAGTTTGCCGATTGGTTTAAGTTTTTCTATATGAAAAAGATGATATAAAGCGCCAACAACAAAAGACCCCGCCAGAAGACCGGAAAGAAAAGGATAAATTACTATCGGCAGTCCCCAATAAATAGTTTCTAATGTACCATACGACTCATTAGTATAAAGCAGCATAATATTTACTCCTCAATATTTAATATTAAATTGAGCATTTTAATTTAATGATTTTGCAACATATCAAAGTCTATGTTCAAATGGTTTATCTGTTTCTTCTACATACGGCATGTCTACCTTGCCGCCAAGTTTTTCATAAGCCGTTCCTTGAAAATCCATAGAATACGTATAAGCCATATTGACTTTTTTAGGATTTGTATTCTCCGTGAGATTACCGTCAATGTCTATATAAAAAACCTGCGGATGAGTTCCCATGGATAACAAAAGTCTTGAGGTAGGAAAGGTAGCCAAAAGCTTCGACACTTCACTTTTTGGGTCAAGTCTGTCGCCAAATACCCTTGCTCTTCCCACGCATGACATAACGCATGCAGGCTCTAGCCCCTGGTCGAGTCTGTCAACGCACATAGTACATTTATCTGCGGTATGCATAACCGGATTAAAAAACCTCATATTGTAAGGGCATGCTTGAATACAGGTTCCGCACCCTATACATTCGCAAAAATTTATTAACACAAGACCATCTTGCCTCTTAAATGTTGCCTTTACAGGACAGACTTCAACACATGGCGGATGGTCGCAGTGATTACACATTCTAGGCAGCATAACTTTCTTCACGTTTGGCGAAAAATTACCTTCATCTGTAATTACTATCCCGTTGGGATTTTGCTCCATATGACCGGTATCCATAACATCCACTAACGTTCTGAATACTCCTACCGGAACATTGTTTTCACTTTTGCAAGCTACAACACAAGACTGACACCCGACGCATTTGCGCAAATCCATAACCATTATCCAGTGATGTTTAGGCTTACTTTCTTTTATTTCATAGAACCGTTCATGCCATATAGGTAATTTGAGATAAGCCTCCATGACATACCACCTTACCCAGCCGTCTTTTACCCATGTAGTAGGATTTAACCATGACATCCACCTATGATTTTTTAAAGGTCCTGTGGCTTTCCCCGTGTTTGGATTGGGAAGATTTTGACCGTAATCCGACGGTGTTTCGCCTGAAACTTTCATAAGCTTTTTTTTAGTCTCTATACTCTTTTCCGATGCTGTTTTTTCAGCATGAGCCTTTTTGGATAAAATAGCAGAACCGAGAATAATCGCGGCTCCTCCCCCAATTATTTTTCCTAAAAAATTCCTCCTTTCTTTCTTTTTTTGTTTTGCCGGTTTATTTTTAGTCCTTACATCATTTTCCATATCTACCTCCATAAAGCATAAAAAAATAATTTTTACTGTTAAATAAAAGTTATAAAAAAGATATAACAAAAAAATGCAAAATATAACTGCGATTAATATATTTTTTAAAATAAGCCGTGTATAAATCTGAATATGAAACTTAAATATGAATTACTAAATATAAATATGAAACTTAAATATAAATATGAAACTTAAATATGAACTGGTAAATATAAATATTAAATCTAAATATGAACTGATAAATATAAATATTAAATATAAATATGAAATATAAATATAAATATTAAATCTAAATATGAAATATAAATATAAATATAAATATAAATATAAATTACTAAATATAAATATAAATTACTAAATATAAATATAAATATTAAATCTAAATATGAACTGATAAATATAAATATTAAATATAAATATGAAATATAAATATAAATATTAAATCTAAATATGAAATCTAAATATGAAATCTAAATATAAATATGAAACTTAAATATGAACTGCTAAGTTTGAACATTAAATATAAATATTAAATAAATTATTTTAAACTTTCTAAGTAACTTACAAGTATTTTAATCTTTGCAGGTGGTATATTTCCAAAAGAAGGCATTATATTACTTCTGAAATGCGCTGCAGGATCGATTAGTTGTTTTTTCATCCAATGGTAGCTTAAATTATTAGAACCTATATGAGAAAGGTTAGGCCCTACTTTTCCTCCTTTCCCGTTAATAATATGACACGCTATGCATCCTTCAGATTTAAATAATGATGCACCGCTCACAGAAGCACTTGCAAAGGCTTTTGAAGAATATCCGGTAATAATAAAAATAGACAGTAAAAAAAATAAACTGAGAGGTATTATTATCATAAAATCTAAAAATTTAGTTTCTTTATTCATAATGAACTCTTCTCCTGAAAATGTTAATTAACTTTAATGAATTTTAACTAAATAAATGAGAATCTGTAATTTAATGAATTTTAACTAAATAAATGAGAATCTGTAATTTAATGAATTTTAACTAAATAAATGAGAATCTGTAATTTAATGAATTTTAACTAAATAAATGAGAATCTGTAAGTAAAAGTAATTAATTATGCTAAATTTTATTTATTATTTGCTACTACTACTAAAACCTCCATTTATAATTTAGTAGCCTTGATTGGGTAATTATGTTAAATATTATTATTTTTTTGCTAATACTTTTACTTTAAAGATTCTAAATATAAAGACAACTTATCCAATTTCTGTGCGGACATTGTCCTATAAGACGGCATTGTGTTGTCTGCAAAATGAGCCGCAGGGTCAATTATTTGTTTTTTGAGCCATGCAAGATTCCATTGCTGACCGATGTAAGTAAGGTCAGGTCCGAGAGAACCTCCCTGCTCACTGATAGTATGCATCTGCGTGATATAAGTAAGATTAAATTTTTTATGTCCGTCATTAATCTTATGGCATGTGATGCACGCTTCTGTTACAAATAAATGTCTTCCTGAATAAGGCTGATAATAAGATAATTTGGGATGAACAGAACCAAAAAGAACAACAAATATTCCAAGCAGGACTACACCAGCCGCTACAACCACCGTAATGATTTTTGTTTTTTTCTTCATTGTACAATACTCCCCTCATAAAAATTAATTAACTTAATACAACTTTACTTAATAAAATTTTAAATATTTAATATAGTAAGAATCAATTAATGTAAGACAACTTTAAATATTTAATATAGTAAGAATCAATTAATGTAATTTTTACATTTAATTTTACGTATCCTGTACGATGGATAATTACTGTTTAGGATAACTAAAATTTAATGTTGTAAATAAAATCGATATTGCTAACCGGTATACTTATAAGATTATTATAAAAAAGTCTTGGTAAAAAGAGGCAAAACATATACATTTTGTAATGAAAGAGTGTTTATTTTGTAGGACAAAAGACGGAGCGTAAGAAAATGGATTACATTTTGAAAATAATAATCTAAAATTTACAAACACTACAGCTTTTCATTAAGAAACAAATTTAATTTTAAAACCATGTCTGTAAGCTCTGCTTTAGTTTTGATGTATAACTTTTCCATACCTCTGTAGCGATATGTAGCAACAGTTTTTTCACTTATAAAAATTCTTTTGGCTATTTCTTTGTAAGTATATCCATGCGCTATACCAATAAGAACTTCCTGTTCTCTTGAGCTTAAACTGCCCCAGAGCTGTTCTTCGTTGCTGTCATAACTAATCTTGTTCTCATGCCTTCTAATAAATTTATTAAGCAAAGAAGGATGGATATAACTCTCGCCTCTTGCAACAGTTTTTATCGCGTATATAAGGTCATCATCCACCGCTTTCTTAACTAAAAATCCGTTTGCTCCGTTATCAAATCCAATCTGCAAAAAACATTGATTATCATGCATAGTGAGAATTAATATCTTTGAATCGGGGGAAACGTTTTTTAATTTTTTAATTAAATCAAGTCCGCTAGTATCGGGCAAAGAAATGTCAAGCAATATAACATCCGGTTTCTTTTCTTGGACAATTTTTATTGCTGATGCTCCGCTATTAGCTTCCCCTACAACATGTAAATCATTTTGAGTTTCAATCAGCAAATGCAAACCTGAAACTAAAATTTTATGGTCATCTATAATCACTATACTATAATTATAATCCAAGATAGCCCCTCCTTAGTCTTTATTTTTAGTCTTTAATTTTAATCTTTATTTTTAGTCTTTAATTTTAGTCTTTAATTTTAATCTTTATTCTTAGTCTTTGTTCTTAGTCTTTATTTATAGTTTTTGTTCTTAGTCTTTATTCTTAATTTTTATTTATAGACTTTATTCTTTATTTATTCTTTATTTAATTAAAATTAATCTTGAACGTTATGGTTGTTCCATTTCCTTTCTCAGATTTAATATCAAGCCTGCCATCCAACAATTCTGCTCTTTCAACCATGCCGTAAAGACCTAAATTTTCAACATTGCCGGCTTTATAGTTAAATCCGATACCGTTGTCTTCTACAATACCGCTGAATCCGTTTTTATTACATTCAAGCTTTACTCTGACAAAACTTGCTTTGGAATGACTAACAACATTCAGAAGCGCTTCTTGTACAATTCTATATATTACAATTTCAATTTCAGGCTGAAGTTCGCAGCAGCTGCTTTGCCCTATAAAATCAGATTTGACTTTAATTCCTGAAAGTCTTACAAAATCGTCAAGATAGTAACTGATTGCATTGAATAACCCTAATTCGTCAATTATTGCAGGTCTTAAATTTTTAGCCATGCTATGCACTAATTCAATATCATTCGATAGATTGTCTCTTAGTACTTTAATATTATTTTTAATTTCATTATTTATCTCTTTAGAATCTTCAAGAAGTTTTAATCTAATTTTTATATTTGCTAAAATCTGCCCTATCTGGTCATGCAATTGCCTTGATATTCTTTTTCTTTCTTCTTCATGAGCATTTATTATTTTTTTTGTAAATTCTTTCATCATATTATTTTTTTCAAGTTTTATTGCTTCTGCATCTCGCAGTCGTTTAATCATTTTATTAAAAGCATGCGTTAATTCCCCTATTTCATCCACGATATAAACTTCTTTTAATTCTACCGTTAAATCTCCGTGCTCAACATCGTGTAAGGCCTTGGTGAGTTTAACAATAGGACGGGTCATAAACATTATTATAGCGCTAAAAACAATAATGCTAATGAACATAATTAGAATAATTGTAAAAATTAAAGAGCCGATAAAAGAATTTACCAATATTTTAGAATATTTTGTCAGAACGCCGACTCTTACAACACCTAATTTGCCTCTTAATATCGGATAGCTGGAATCCCAGACCCCGTCATATAGATTTTTTAATTTAACAATCGAAATTTTTTTGAATCCATGATTATTAATTTTCAATAATTTTAATGGAAATCCATTTTCAAAAGTGGATGCAATAACTTTTCCCTTGTTATTTTCTATAAAAATGTAACGGATGTCTTTATTGTGATATTTTACATTTTCGATAATTCTCATTAATTTCATGATATTATTATCTTTTATGTAGCTTACAGATTGATACGACAGCTCTTGGGCTATCGTTTTGCTTAATGCTTTTAATTGTAAATTGCTTTCTTTGTGAAAAACATAATATACCCTAATTATAGTAAAAAAGCTGATAAAAACTGCAATCATAATAATCAAGCCTAGTATCTTACCGTACAAAGAAACATGATACAATTTTTTCAAAATATTTGTTAAAAATAAAATTAATTTTTTATACATAAAGAGTTCCAGATGTTATATTAAGAAAGCAAACTTTAAATATGCATGAATTGAGCATTTTTATTTCAATTTGATATGCAAAAACAATACGACATTTTGTTTTAACGGAACGGAAGGAATCATTTCAAAAAGTAAATACTTTGCAAACCCCAAAATATCTACATTATAATTAGAAAATAATCTTTCGGCAAGATAGAAATATCGGGGCATTTTATTACTTTTTTTATAATCAGTCCGTGCCGGTATCTCGTAAACAGCTTAGCACACGGGGGGAAACAAGCACTCCGCCATTATAAATCCATAAAGCTATTTGCATTATATCGCATTATACCGAATTATATCGCATTATATTGCATTATAGCCGATACCCGGCACGGACCAATTATGGACTAAAGCATTGCAATCTTATAATTTGCTTTTAGTCAACACATATTGTACAGTATTATATATATTGCCGTTTCTTTCTTTAAGTGTATAATTTTTAATGTTAAATGTTATTTAATGCTATTGAACGTTATTTAATGTTATTGATTATTCTTTATTATTATTAACTGTAATAAACCCATATTGCGTTAACAATTTCTATTTTATTTTAATGATTCAAGATATTTAGCAATAGTATTTAATTGCGATGAAGATATTTTATTTAGTGTAGGCATTATTACAAGATAAGTATGACCATTAATTGTCGTCGGAACTCCATAAGTAAAATGAACCTTCGGGTCTATTATTTGCGTTTCAATCCATGAAAGACTTTTCGTTTTTCCGATATGAGACAAATTTGGACCAACTTTACCGCCTACACCATTTATAGTATGACATGCAACGCAATTATCCGCCCTAAAAAGCGCCAAACCCTTAGGTATTTTATAACTAAAATTTTGTCTCCGGGATGGAAAAGTTTTAATATATTCCGCCAATTTATTTGCAACAGCCGGCGGTATAGTTTTAAAACCGGGCATTCTAACAAGATACATTTTTCCATTAATTTTGGTTTTAGTTCCTAAAAGAAAATGACTGCCGGGATGAAATATCTGGGCTTTAATCCACGCAAGACTTTTCGTTTTTCCGATTTTGGAAAGGTCTGGTCCAACCGTTCCCCCTTGATGCCCCAGCGTATGACAGTCAATACAATAGTACTCTTTGAAAAGCTTAGGTCCTGACGGCATTGAAAAAGCTAAACCAACACTAAAAAAGCAAAGCATAAAAGACACTGCAGTAATAAAAATAGATTTTTTCATTTTGTACCCCCTAATTAAAATTTAAAAACATTTTTAATTAAACTATTATTTTGCCCTAACTTCAGTTAGCTCATCGGCTTCATTTTAAATTATATCACGATTAAGCAATTGTTTTTTTGTAATCAAAAAACACTATAGCTATTGCAAAAATAATAAATCATTTTAATGACTCTAATAGCTCATCGCTTCATTTTAAACTATATTATAGACTACGCAATTGTTTTTTTGTAATCAAAAAGATACTATAGTTATTGCAAAAATAATAAATCATTTTAATGACTCTAAATATGTAGTGAGAACATCTCTTTTAGCTTTGGATAAAGTCCTGCTAAAAGGAGGCATTATTACAGTATAAGTTTTACCGTTTAAAGTAACTGAACTGCCGGGAGCAAAATACTTAGACGGATTATAAATAAAACTTCTTAACCATGTGATACTCCGTTTAGAGCCGATTTTGCTCAAATTCGGTCCAATCTTGCCGCCTACGCCGTTAATTGTATGGCAGCTTATACACCCTGCCGATTTAAAGAGCGCCTTGCCAGATAAGGCAAAAGCAGAACTGCCTGCAACAAAAAATAGATAAAAAACGGATAAAATAGCACTAAGAATAATTGCATTTCTAATGTTTTTCATTTTAATTCCCCTTTTTAATTTTTTAATTTAACAATACAATTTAACAATACAAAATTAAAACTATATTTTGTAAATAAACGGCTAATTTTGTAAGAAATATTAGTCTTAATATTTTTTCTTATATTACATTTATCATTGACATTTAAAAAATTTAATAAGAGCTTACAATAGATATTGTCATATAAATATTAGATTTTATATTTCTTCTTATATTACATTTATCATTACCATTTAATAAAAGCTTATAATAGATATTGTCATATAAAAAGAGGTAAAATATATACATTTTGTAAACAAATCAAATTTAATATGTAGGATATAAATATTACTTTGTAAGTAATTAGCTTACATGTTGAGAGAGGATGACGGGGGGAAAGGCTTAAATCTATATATTTTTAATAAATTAATTTGTTTTCTTAATAAACTTATTTGCTTTTTTAATAAATTAATTTGTTTTTTTAATAAACTTATTTGCTTTTTTAATAAATTAATTTGTTTTCTTAATAAACTTATTTGCTTTTTTAATAAATTAATTTGTTTTTTTAATAAACTTATTTGCTTTTTTAATAAATTAATTTGTTTTTTTAATAAACTTATTTGCTTTCTTAATAAATTAATTTGTTTTTTTAATAAACTTATTTGCTTTCTTAATAAATTAACAATTTAAATAAGTTATAAATTTTTATTTCTATATGTTTATTTCTATATGTTTATTTCTATATGTTTATTTCTAAATTTTTTCTTTCTTCTGTAAAAATACTTACTTATCTTTTTCCGCGGTCAATAAAAAGGTTACATACGGACAAAGCTTAATAACCTTTATATTTTTAAAACCATTATTTCTTAAGATGTTTATTAGTCTTTGCCCGTCAAATGAATGTATGCTATTAATCAAGAATGAATATGCATCTTTATCCACTAAAGAATCTTCTAAAATCATAATTTTTGCATACAAATGGAAAAACAGCTTAGAAAATTTGCCTTTCGGATCAGACATATCCATAAGCACAATCTTAGCACCTTTTTTTAGTACCCTGTTTGCTTCTTGAATGAATTTTTCTAAATCATCAAAATCTCTTAATGCAAACGAGCTTGTAAGTAAATCAAAACTGTCGGAAGGAAAATCCATCGCCAGAGCGTCGCCAACCTTGAAATGTATTGGCAAATTCATTTTTTTTGCTTTATTAATGGCTACATTAAGCATATCGCTGTTTGAATCGATAGCATATACATCTATATCTATATTTTTACCCAGTTTTTTTTTGATGGCGGTATGTTTTATTTCAATTGCAAGGTCTCCTGTTCCAGAAGCAACATCAAGCAATTTATAGTTCTTATAACTTTTTAAACCCTTTATAGTTTCGTTTACCGCTTTTTTTCTCCAAAAAATATCCACGTTACAGCTTAAAATATGGTCCATAAAGTCATATTTTTTATATATTCGCGAAAACATCTCATTTATTTTTTTGCTCACTATATTGCACCAATTTTTAAATATAATTTTTTATTAAATATGACCAAGCGCCGCATTTAATTTTGTTTAATTTTATTTAATTTTGTTTAATTTATTTTGATATTATTTAGTGTTATTTAATTTTATTTAATTTTGTTTAATTTATTTTGATATTATTTAGTGTTATTTAATTTTATTTAATTTTGTTTAATTTATTTTGATATTATTTAGTGTTATTTAATTTTGTTTAATTTTGTTTAATTTATTTTGATATTATTTAGTGTTATTTAATTTTGTTTAATTTATTTTAATTTATAAGATACCATAAAAAATACAACTAATGTAATTTAATGTATAAAACCCAATGTTAGTTAAAATTACAACTTAATGACTTTTTTCATGAGGTTAGGGGTGAAAAATTGTTTTTTATTTCCCCGTCGAACCAAACCCGTTGTCTTTTCTTACGGTATTTTTATTTACACTGTCTACAAGTACGGGGTTACCTGTCCAGACAGGCACTATTAACATCTGTGCTATCTTATTTCCTGTTTCAAATATTATAGTCGATGCTGATTTATTTTTAGCTAACACAAGCAACTCGCCTCTGTATTCGTGGTCTATCACTCCGCCTTTAATCTCAACGCCTTTTATGGCTAGTCCTGACTTTTCTTTTATAATGGCAGCATAGCCTATCGGAAATTCCATCTTAATGCCGATATGCGCTTTAGTTAACGTATTAGGCTTTAATACCGTTGTTTCGCAAACACATAAATCTAATCCTGCATCCCCGTTAATACTGCGAATAGGCATAACGGCTTCGGGATGAAAAAGTTCAATGTTCAGATAAAAATCTTGATATAAGTCCATAATCATAATAATTATTTTATATATAATCGTTAAGAGTCAGTTGTTGCATTTGGTTTTATTTATTTTATTTATTTAACTATTCATTATTTTAACTGTTTATCTTATTTATTTATCTTGCTTGTTTATTTTACTTTATTTATCTATTTATTATTTTATATATTTTTATTCAGTGGTATTTAGTGCCTTTAATAAATATTCATCAATATTCGGCTGTTTTCTTAACCATATTTTGTAATCATCGGGGAGGGATTTTATAGCTGAGCCTTTATGCTTTCCGAACGGCATTACTTTCGGTATTCTCGCTTCTTCCGAAAAAGCGTAGATATCAGACCATTTATGCAAATCGGCTTTCTTTAGGATATTTCTTAAAATACTTAAACATAATTTTACGTCGGTTAAAGCGCTATGAGCGTTTTTTAATACTTCTCTTAACTGTTTTCTTTTATTTATATCGCATAGAGCGTAGCTTAAAGCTATAAGACTGTGGGAATCTAACTCCGGATAAACGGCTCTTGCCATAGCTAGAGTATCTATTCTTTTTACAGGCGGTTTTCCTATAACAGACCAGTCAAAATCTATATTGTGTCCCACTAAATACTTAACGTTAGCGTCTAATTCAAATTCGGAAGGTTTGGGGCATCCGACAAGCTCTTCGTCTAGTATATGATGTGTGGCCATAGCCCCAAAACTTATAGGCTTTTCAGGATTATACCTTTGAGTAAAAACATTATTCTGTTTATCAAACGGACTGCTTTCTATATAAATACCGGCGGCTTCTATTAGGACAGGTTCAGACACATCGGTAGTTTCAGTATCGAAAATAAGAATACTAGACATTTTTATTCTTTTTTAATTTATTCTTAAACCTCACGGCTCAAGCCCCGTCCGGAAGGGCGGGGTGATTGACGTAATACAATTATGCAATACAATCCGTTATATATTATAAAATATTTGCCTAACGCCCATGCCTATGAAACATGCGCCTGTTATTTTGATAGTGCCGTTTATACGCCTTCATTCTTCTTCTGAAATATTTTTCTTTTTCTCTGCGTTTCATATTAAATATCCTTCTCATCTTCCATCTGTTAAACGGATGGTTTGCATAAAACCTTGCTACATGGGAACGCCACAAGTAATAATGCCTTAAATATGCGTGGTGTCTTACCCACCACCCCGGATGATATGTTCTATACCACGGACCTATATTTCTTCTCCACCAAATAAAATAAGGTCTATAAGTAACTATGGGCGGAGGCGGGCCGTAAAGCAGCGGAGGCGGCAAAACAACGGTCGGTTGAAGTTGAAACCACGGACCGGAATAAGCGCTTGCATAAACCCAGCTATTGTTAAACCACCTGTAATAGTACCCGTTATATCCGTAAATATAAGTTTGAAAAGGCGGATAATAATACGCATTAACCCCTTGTCCGAAAGAAAAAGCAAAACTTGGCGTTGATACACTTATAAAACCGGCAGAATAAGCTGAAGGCGTCTGATATGTTGCGCAGCCGCTGAGGTTAAATGCAAATAACATAAAAATAGTAAGAAAAATAATATGTTTTTTATATTTAAGCAAATATTTCGCAGAATTCAATGTCGGCGAAATCTTAACTAAAAATCTGTAAAGCATCCTATCGAAAACTTTTTCAGCATTTCGCACTGCAGAAACGGCTTTATTTAAAAGCTTCATGATTTTTTTTGCTCCAATTTATTTTTTTTATTAAAATAAAATAATAATTATAATAATAATTGCAATAATAATCAATTTTTAAATTCTTTTTTTAATCTAATATTTCTTTAAAATTATACTTCTTATATGTATTGTTATATTTTATCATATAACATAAAAAAGGCAATAATTACAAAAATATGTTAAAATCTATTATTGGCTCATCGCTTAATTATAATGATTAATTTATTATTCATTTAATTAATTAATTTACGGGATGATTTTTTATTATGTTTTACGACAGAAAAGATGCAGGGAATAAATTAGCGGCAGCTCTTAAAACAAAGAGAATAGCTCTCCTCCCCGCCATACCGGACGGGGTATCCGAGCTATGTTTTTGTTTAAACCGACTTCACGGTTTTACAAAACATAAATTATCATTTGCTTTATCTGTAAAGAAAATATTTAAACTAACTTCACGGTTTTACAAAACATAAATTATCATTTGCTTTATCTGTAAAGAAAATATTTAAACTAACTTCACGGTTTTACAAAACATAAATTATCATTTGCTTTATCCAGAAGGCTAATCACTTCTTTATCTGATGTTTGGCTAAAATCATCATAAGATGCTCCTACTGCATAAAAATTTTCCGGGGCGGACAAAACAACGACCTCATCAACTTCTCTTTTTAGTTCCGCTATTGTTTCAATAGGCGCAACCGGAACGGCAACAATAATTTTCTTTGGATTTTCTGATTTTAAATATCTTATTACTACTTTAATAGATGCGCCCGTTGCAATACCGTCATCAACGACAATTACAATTTTACCGGCAATATCTATTCTATCTCTCCCGCTCCTATAAATCTTTTCGCGTTTTCTAATTTCCGAAAGCTTAATCTCAGTAATTTCATCAATATAATTTTTTGTAATATTAAGATGTTTTATAATTTCATTATTAAGAAATATTTGAGGATTTTTTCCATCGACTATCGCTCCTATTGCAAGTTCTTCTTGCATGGGAGCACCTAATTTTTTAACTAAAGCAACATCTAAATAAGCGCACAGTACATATGCAATTTCAAAAGCAACGGGAATACCTCCCCTTGCAAGTCCAATAACAACAGCTTGAGCATTTTTATATTGCAATAACTTATTTGCCAGTAATTTTCCGGCTTCAACTCTATTTTTAAACATTAAATTAAACACCTATTATGAGAATAATTTAATTACACTTATTCATTATAAACACTTTATGAGAATAATTTAATTACAGTTATTTATTATAAACACACATTATAAATAATTACTGATTACCCATTGCTAATTATTAATTACAACAAGAATTAAATTATTAAATGTTTTTATAATATTTACAGTTTGAATACATATCAGCTCTATATTATTTATAATGATATAATAATTATATTACTTTTATTGAGCCTGCATTTATCATCTATTTATCTATCACCTATTTATCTATCATCTATTTATCTATCACCTATTTATCTATCATCTATTTATCTATCACCTATTTATCTATCATCTATTTATCGTCTATTTATTATCTATTATAAGAATAACACAGTTTTCGTAATTTTCAAGCGTGCATAGTTTATTTATTATAGTATAATACAATATGCTCTACGTTAATAACATAATAATATTCAGCATACAGTACGCAGGTTGTACTATATAATTAATAGTATAATAATGTTACAATGCTAATCTAAAATTACGCATCTGTTTCTTCCGTTTAATTTTGCTTTATAGAGGGCATCATCGGCTCTTTTTATAAAAGATGCATCGTTATCTTTTTTGCGAAGCATTGCGATGCCAAAACTTAAAGTAATCTTTATATTTTTAACAAAATTATGCGACTCTGCCTGTAATCTTAATTTCTCAGCTAACCTCAGCGCATTTTCTGAAGAAGTATGAGGAGTTATTATTAGGAATTCCTCGCCTCCCCATCTTATAAAATAATCTTCTTCCCTTATATTTTTCATTATTAATAAAGCTAGAGCTTTCAATACATCATCGCCGATTATATGCCCATATCTATCGTTTATCTCTTTAAAAAAATCAATATCAAACATTATGACGGAAAAAGGGTATTCATATCTCTTTGCTTTTTTAATTTCTTTTCCGATTATTTCTTTGTATTTATTCCTGTTATACGCTCCGGTTAAAGAATCTTCTACCGATAATTTTTTAAGTTTTTCTTCCATTTTAATTCTTTCGGTTACGTCTCTTGCAATACACACCCCTATAGGAGATTCATCTTTAATTTTATATATGCGGCTGGTAACTTCAAAAGGGATTATTTTTCCGTTTTTTGTCTTAATTTCGGCAGGATAAGTCATTGACTCTTTTTTAAATAATAGCTGCATCATGTTTAATATATCTTGTTTGTTTGCATTAATGATATCAAGATGACTTAATTTTAAAAATTCATCTTTAGAATAACCTAATTTTTTTAAAGCCATATTATTTACTTCAATAAAATGCTTAGGAACAGCATCGGCAGTAAATTCCGTTACATAAGCTAAATCGTATATATTATCAAAAATCAAATTAAATCTTGCATAAAGCCTTTTTATCTCTTTATTTTTCTTATTTGAATAAATAATAAAAAATAATATGGAACTAAATATTATCAATGAACCTATTAAATAAATTATATCGAAATAAGAACGTAATATTTTTTCGCGGTTTATCGTCATTTTAATAGCTTTTATGGCAAATGGGGAAAAAATAGGCGATTCTTTATAAAGGGCAAGTTCTATCGGTGTAAAAAATATTTTTTTTGCGATTGATTTATGATATTTTATAAGCCTTAACATTATTGGTCTTATAAAATTTATATAATTAAAATAGGATTTATTTATATACGGCAAGATGGTTTTTGAGCCAATTCGCGTATCTTTTATATATTGTTTTACATTTTTAAAGTCCCCATTTGTGGCAATAATTAAAGATTTAGCTGCATCCAATGTTGCTTTAAGCTTTTTTTGGTCATTTAGTTTTGTATATTTTATAATAAATGACGACTGTTTAATCAGGTTATTTAAGTTAGTTGAAAGTTTCGTTGTATAAAGCGCAATATCTGAAGATTTTTTAACATAAAAACTAATTTCCATCTGTGAAATCATATAAATTGATGCGGCAATAATCACATATAAAATTAGCAGTAAAAAACCTATAGATATAACTTTCGGGATAAGTTTTGGAATAAATTTAATGAAAAAACCTTCATTTTTACGTTTATTATCCATATAAATACTTTTTTAGTATATACTGCCGAAATATCTTATGAGAACTTCCCTGCCGTTTTTTTCGAGATAAACCTTCTTTTTTTTAATAATTTCATCAGAAAAGATATGATTTCGTCCGATAAATTCGTTTAAGGATTTGGGTCTCAGTCTTTCTACAAGAGGTTGAAGAATATTGCTTTTAGTAATATTAATAATACGCTGTGCATCTTTATTGTAGTTTTTATTGTAGTTTTAAATTTTTCTTCATTTCTTCCATTATACCGAGCCATATATCGATATTAGGTTTCAATTCAAACTCTATTATGTCTGTTAATAGCGTATAGTCTGCATCTTTTTGTGTTGTCATAATGGACGAGAGTATTTTTTCCAAGTCGCTGAAATGAGCCTGTACGGATTTTCCTTTGTAAATAATATTATGATAATCAAGCTTTGTAAATTGTGCAATCTTATCCATTATTTGGATAAAAACACTTAACCCGGTAAGATAGCCGGCAAAATCGGTAAATCCTCCGGAATAGTTGCCCCATCTAATACTATCGGCAGTCTTATCAATACCTTTTTTAAACTCGTTAAAAAAAAGTATTACAGAATTTATAGATCCATCAAGCATTTCTTCGTGGCTCATGGTTTTAATTTTTATTTTATCTCCTTCCGATAATATTACTGCTTTTGATTTGTCGGAATCCGCCATAAGCTCACTATAATCGTTGCCGTTAACATCTATTTTCTTAATCAGTCTGCCTTCCGGCAAAATATCTTTAATGCTGCCGTATAAAATATCGTTCATAGTCTCCCACTCAGGTAAAATTTGTACCTGATTATCATCGACAAAAAGCTGCATCTGTTCCTCCGAGTAAAGATTCTTTAACTAATTTACTAAAATTTAATGTACTTATTATAATATAAATTATAAATTTAACAACTCATTTTTTTTTAGGCTGTTAATAATTTTTTCAACGGCTTCTTCAAAACGCACATTCAGCGTCTTAATATGAATGTCAGCAGACAGCGGCTTTTCATAAGGAGAATCCACTCCTGTATAATTGTCTATTTTGCCGTTCAATGCTTTTTTATACCAGCCTTTAGCGTCCCTTTCAACGCAGTCGTAAAAAGGAGCATCTATAAAAATCTCAACAAAGTCTTCTTCCCCGATTATTTCTTTTGCATATTGTCTGCCGTTCCTAAAAGGCGAAATAAACGGTATTATAGTTATAAACCCGGCATCTACAAAAAGCCTTGCGATTTCAGCAGTTCTTCTAATGTTTTCATTCCTGTCGGAATCAGAAAATCCTAAATCCGTATTAAGTCTATGCCTGATATTGTCGCCATCCATAAGATATGTATGAAATTTTTTTTTGTGCAGTTCTGCTTCCAGCATACCGGCAATCGTACTTTTTCCGCTTCCGCTTAACCCCGTAAACCATAAAACAAAACCTCTGTGTCCGTTAAGTCTTTCCCTATCTTCCCGCTTAATAATATGTTTGTGCAATATAACGTTTAAAGTCATCTTTATTTTTTCTCTGCATTGAGAGTATCTAAAGTTTTATTGAGTTCCGCTATTTTATTTTCTTTATCTATAAGTACTTCATTCATAGCGAGCAGGGTGTTATAAGAAGCTTGCATAAAAAAAATAGTAGAGCGCAGTTCTTCCAGCCATATTTTAATTCTTACCAATTCTTTGGCAATATTTAAATCTGCGCCGGAAAAACCCTCTGAACATAATTTTCTCAATAAAATATAACATGCTACAACCTTTGGCGGTATGTTCCCGTCGGCTCTTAATTCTTGGGTAGTAAAGGCGGCATGTCTCATATTTTTTGTCAAAAAATTAGTTGCATATTCTTTAAAAGCAGGATTATTTTCATTATTTTCATGGTCTATTTTAAGTTTGAGCCCTGAGGTAATTCTTAAAAGCTGCACTTCCGGATTTTCGAGCATATCGTCATAATCTACAAAAACAGCGTTCGACTTGAACTTAGAGTTTAAAACACAATCTAAAATGGAAATCATACCGCTCAGCCATATATAATACGCAATAATGATATCCATATTTCCGCGCTTAACCATGGAAAGAGCGGAACTTTTAGGATTTCTGCAAACAACAACAAATGAAACATCTATGCTAAGTTCGCTGAAAACTTCCTGCCATATAGGCAGCAGCTTTGCAATAAAGGGGTCTTTAAAACCAAAAATATCCGCATCCCTTAATCGGTCTTTAATTATATCTTTGGCAGTATTTTTAAAAATCGTTATAGCTTCTTCAGGTATATTTCTTAAGTTTATTAAAATTGCATTATCGGGTTTGCCTGTCAATATTTTTAATAATCCGTAATTAAGTAAATTAATATCCTCGTCCTCAAAAAAGCCTTTTTCATTGCCTGTGTCAGGCAAATTGTACAGAGCTTTTCCGATATTTACACCAAGCGCGTCGAGACCTTTCGTGATAGCGCTTGTTCCGCTTCTCGGCACCCCTGCTACAACTATTATACGTTTTTCTGCATAATCTTCACCCATAATCTCTAACTATATCACCTCATGATATTTATTTGTAATAATTTTGCTTTATTTCTTCTTTGCCATATAATTTTTACTTTCCCATAATCTCTAACTATACCTCATAATATTTATATGCAATAAATAATTTTATTTTATTTTCTTGCTTGCCCTTTTATTCGCCTTTTGTTTGTCCTCCTCATAATTTACCAGAAGTTTATCAAAAAAAGGAACCATATTTTTTTGAATATTATTAATTATTAATATTATTAATTGACTATTATTATTTGAATTTTATAAATTGATGTTTATAACCGCAAGTTTATCAAAAAAAAGGGACCATATTTTCTTGAATATTATTAATTGGTGTTTGTAACCGCTATAATTTTTCAATGAATCTACCGCCATGCCAAATATATCATAGCTGACTGTACTGTTAAGATTTATAACATGAATATAATTTATAAGGCACAGTTCATCGTAAGGCGATGCAATACATTGCAGATTATAATCTATAGATTTCATATCGGACATTACTTTATCTATTTTTTTCAAATTAAGAGGGTCGTTTAAAGCTATATTCACTAAATTTTTCGCTTCGTTCATACCCTTTGCGCATAAAGAGAGCATATCATTAATTGCGCTCAGTTCATCATCTGCGCCTAATTTGCCATTTATTGCGCTTTCCGCTTCCACATCGTGTTCAGCATTGAATATATCGTCAAATTCATTGAAAGAGTCGATAAAAAGGTCTATTTCATGATGTATATTGTCATTGTTGTTATAATCATAATTATTATTACCTATATCCGCGCCTAAGTTCAGTTTAAAATTTCGTGTGTAAAAATATTCTAAAGAGAGTTTTAAAATTCTCAGCTTTAAATCTTTGAGCGTAAGCCTGTCTTTGACCGCCGGCAAAAAATCAATAAATCCGTTCACATCAAATCTCGAAATATAAGCTATTATGCCGCTATTTTTGTATTTTGAAAAATATTTTTTTATGGCGACCCGATTTTCTAATTTAGCTTTTGCAATATCAAAAATATACTCCGGTTTAATAAGATTTTTACAAACGGGATTCATGCACTTAATATGAAAATCACATGGAAAACAGCTAATATCAGGTGTAACCAGCACCATATTTTCTGCATAAGGTCCTGTTTCCATAAACCCCACATGTCCTGTATAAATAACTATAAGGTCTGTATGCAAACCAACGCCTATATGCATTGTTCCGGTATCATGAGTAATAAGGAGTTTACTTGCTGCCACGGTATAAGCAAGACCAGCGACGGATGTTTTGCCTGTAAGATTTATAAGTCTTTTAGCCTTTATGAATTCTTTGCCTGCTTCTGTTTCAAAAATCTTTTTTTCTATATAGCATCCGTTTTTTATATCATATGGTGCTCCCAATAGTACTATTTTTATTTTAGCGTTGTAAGCTAAAAGCATGCGTGCAAGTTTGACAAAAGAATCCATATGCCATTTCTTTGACTTCATCGAAGCGCCTATAGCAAATGATACGATTATATCCCCTTTATCGGGTCTCAGACCGTATTCTTTTAAGTTATTAATAAATTTGATTTCTTCTTCGTCGCCTACCTTGGTTTTTTCGTTATCTTCGGTAGCTGCATTAAAAGACAGTGCTATTTCATTTCTGCCTGCCGTATAATATTTATTTCTGTTTTCAGGCAGTCCGTCAATACATCTGGCATAAACGTCGACAAGATTTAAAACGCTTGCTTTCCTGTTTTTAACCGCAGAAAATAAATATGCTATCATTTTATCGTTAGAAACTATATTCCCCTCGCGGGTTATAGAAATACCGATATTTTTTTTAGAATTCAGCATATAAAGAAAATAAACACTGAACTTATCGTGAGAAAGATTTATTGCCAAATCGTATTTTATATCTTTAATTTGAGCAGGAATCATAGCGTTAACTTCTTTGTAAACAGCAGAATTAAACTCAAAATTTGAAAACTTTAAAATTTCGGTCAGACCTCTCAAGTTAACCTGTCTTATTTCATCTATATACGGCAAAAAATGGGTTATTTCATAAAATTCTGTTGAAACTATAAGCGTGACTACACTTTCGGGATAGAAAAATTTTATTTTTTTAAAAAGGGCTGTTGACTGTATAATATCGCCCATTCTGGTAAGATTTAATATTATAATTTTTTTCATAAAGCTTTCAATCCTCATGCTCTTTCTCTAATCTTGCGGCATTCGCTTTTGCCGACCATAGCATAAGAATCATAGCCTCTGTTTTGGACAACTTTCCTTTGCCTCTCCTTATATATTCAACCAGCTCGGCAATGGAGACGGAACCTTTGTCTTTAAATGCCTCAAGCAGTCTGTACAGTTCCGGTTCCTTTTCCGTTTCATTAAGAAGTTTTAATATGTTTTCGCGTCGGGATATAAGCTTGTTTTTTATAGTGTCATATGAATTTAAAAGTATTATATTCATCATTTCAGAAACACGCTGTTCATATGTATGGTGTTTCCTGACGGTATTATAACCGTGTTCGGCTATAGCTAACCGTTCATGTTCGTTATCTAAATAATAGCGTATTTTTTTTCTTAAATCATCAACGTTTTCAAATATAACTAAATCTTTGCCGTCTTCAAAAACACCTTCCATATACCTGCGTCTATCAACGAGCTGAAATCCGCCGCAGCCGAGTATTTCGTACACGCGGGGATTTAAAAAATCGCCGTCGGGGTTTATATCCCAATGCCACATGGATGAATGGAGATTAATATTTATTTTTGAATAATTATATATTTTTACAGCTTCCTCTTCGGTAAAACGTTTTCCGCCATCCTGTATTAAAAGACTTAAAGGCATATCGGCTATCCAGTCATTTCCCCATATTTTAAAATTAAAATCGGTAAGTTTGGCGAATACGTTTTTCCTGTTAAAGTAACCGGCGCCCGCAAAACTCACATCGCAGGCATATTTTTTTTTGTCATCTTTATATTCATATTCATATTCATTGAGCGTTTTACAATTTTTGTGAGTATTAGGGCTGGCACTGAAAAAGTTTCGGCTGTCATTGTCATTATTATTATCATTATTTACAGTATATTTATTACCTTTATATTGCTCATCATTATTATTACAATCATTATAATTATTATGATTATAATAATGATTATCTTTATTTTTTATATCATTACAGATGCCTGTTTCATTGTGTTCATTGTTATTTTTAGCAATTCTATTATGAAATGACGGCAAACATGCAAGAGGCAGATAATAAAAATTGTGCAGACCCATATTCTCTAATTCTTTAAAAAACTCGTCTTTCTGAATAGTAAAAAAATAATCAACATGCTTAGCTATACTGCTCCAGTAGGTAAGCGTTCTAAAATCTTCTACAAACCAGTATGCCGTAATTATTCCCATATTTTTTAGTTTTAAAATAACCCTCTCGGTTGCAGGCGACTGCGCCATAAAAAGTACCATATCCGGCGGATTGTTCATTACTGCAGATAACAGAGCTTCAGACATAAGATTGGAAAGCATCTGTCTTAATGAATTAATATGGTCTTCATTCTGTGTAAATTCGCTCAAATATTTATATCCGTCGTAAAATCTCGAAAAATCCATAATATCCGCCTGATATCCGGAATTAAGAAAAGCCTTATATATATAATTTCCTACTGTTGAAGAACCGCCGTACATAGGTTGAGCTATAAGAACTCTAAAAGAAGAAGGGCTGAAAAACTGATTTATATTAATTTTCTTATATATGCGGGCATATTCGTTTTTAAAAATATTTTTATATGAAATAAGTTCAAATAACCGCCGGTCAGTTTCGCCAATGACAATATCTTTTTCTGATATAAAAATAGATATTTTATACAATAATTCTGAAACATCGCAGTTGCTAAGTATAAAATTAAGAGATTCTACAGATGGTTCAAACACTGAAATTTTAATCTGACTTTGCTTCTTATTTTTTTTATTATTATCCTCATTTTCGCTGCGCTCGTTATGCTCGCGGCACTCGTCGTAGGACTCTGACCGCAAATTGAACTTCCCGAACCTATCTTCAAGCAGCTTACTCAGTTCATTTATGTGGTAGCCGAAACCGAACCCGAAGATAATAATATTTTCCGGCTTTTCGTTTTTTTTAGTGTATTTTTCAATGACGGAGAGCGCCCATTTTTTTCCTTCGGCAACAGGGTCGTAAGCCGAGTGAACGGTGAGCCCGTTGATTTTAAAAGTGAGCCCGCCGAAACATGCCGATGCACCGCTTATTTTAGTTTCAAGAAGTTCAAATGTCAATTTTGAGTTTTGTTCTGAATTTTCATGAGATACCTTAGAATCCGATGTCTGACGAAAAGCTAAAATTTTTTTCAGTAGCAGCGGATTGATTTTCTTTAAAATTTCGGCATTTTTTTTAAAATAATTTATCAAATCCATATTATATCCAGATTTTTATTTATATCTTTATTTATATCTTTATTTATATTTATACTTTTATTTACATCTATATCTTATTAATATTTATATCTTTATTTATATTTATACTTTTATTTACATCTATATCTCATTAATATTTATATCTTTATTTATATTTATACTTTTATTTATACTTTTATTTATATCCATAATATATATATTTATATAAGTCTAAGTTCGCAACTGAATAATATAAAAAATTTCTATGCATTTTAAATTTTTTTTAAAATATTTATTGCAGCGCTTAAAAGCAATATTATATCGTCAAAAGCCTTTCCGATACTAAAATCTATCTCATCTATAAAATAATCTGAAACAAGTTTTAAATATTCATAATTGCGTCCTATTTCTTTTACTGCTTTTTTAAACCTGTAAAAATACAGAGCATCCGAATTATTTTCCGTATTACAAAGGCTGCCGGAGAAATTACCATTCTCCTTTGCACTTTGCGACACAAAAGAATGCTTTGCGTTTTCAAACACTGTCATAATGAAGGTAATCTCCGACAATAATTCTTTAGGCAACGCCGTGCTTATTTTATAATATTTTTTACAATTTTTCAAAATATTATCTACGTCCGGCTTAACGCTGCAACCTGAAAGAATATAAATCCAACAGTATTTTAAAATTTCAGAAGCTAATTCATTTTTGCCTATATTTTTTTTTACTATGGGATAGTAATGAATAGAACAAGAGTTATCGCAAAAAAATACATCGGAATTACCTTTTTTAATATTAGAGATAAGCTCTTTTTTCACAGCGCTGCTTTTTTTAAACGTCATGGCAGCAAGCAGAAAAACATCTTCGGGTTTTATATCATTTTTACATGAAAAATTATATTTGCACAGTTCGTTTTCTAAGCACGGATAGCAAGCAGCCTTAGAGCATATTGCATATGATTTGTTTAAATGAGGACCTGTTTCGTAAAAATTTGCGTTGCCGATAAAAATAGAAACTGCCGGAACTTGTAAAATTTGTGCTATATGAAGCGTACCGGTATCCGTTGAGATTATGAGGTTAAAATCTTTAATTATATAAATAAGTTCGCTTAATGAAGTTTTTCCGGTTATATCTACCAATTTTTGTTTAAAATTATCTATATCGTTCGGGTCTGATAAACTAGAAAAGAGCAAATTCTTAATTTCCGCAACATCATCAACATCTTCTTTAGTACCGACAAATGTTATTTCGCAGTTAAGGTTTTTTAGTAAAAGCTCTGCGAGTTTTGAATAATTTTTCGTACCCCACAATCTCTTTTCAGACGACGCACCTGTTGAAATGCAAATTCTGAATTTATTCTGTGCGGCAGACTCCAACATTCCGGTGTCTGACAATTTAATGCCGGCTCTTTCTCTTGCGTCAGTTGTTTTAATACATGGAACTTTGAGATTTAAATTTAATGTTTTAATATATTTGCTTCTATTTTTATTCTTGCTTCCAGTGTTAAGCTTTAACTTTAAAATATCATAATTTATTTTTAATTCAGCAGGCTTAGCATAGCCTATAAGAGAAAATATATCTATTATATTGAGTTTATTAAGTTTTCTGTTTTTAACAGAATTATAAAAATAATTAGCCGCTCCGCGACGCAAAATAGCTTCAGAAGTTTTAGCTGATTTATTAATATAAATGAAACCTCTTTTAACCGCATTATCAAAAAAATTTAATAAAAGACCGCTATTAATGTCAAAATTAAGATTTATAGCAAGTTGGTATTCGCTTAAAAACTGAGAAATACGGGATTTTATATTATTAAGGGAGGCTAAAGAATCTAAATCGTTCCGGCATTTATGATTTTTATAACTCGTCGAAAATAAGTCTTCAAATGTTATGAGTTCAAGAGCGTTATTTAAAAAATCTTTTATATCTAAAATATTAATATCGACGAGGATGTCAATTTTTGTTCTATTTTTAGTTTTATTCCTTTCTTCTTTTTCTTCTTTTTCTTTTTTCCCTTTTAATTCTTCTTTCTTTTCTGCTTTATGCGTATCATTGTTTTGGGATGCTAATCCCGCACTTATATCGGTATAAAGACTATTGAGCAAAGGAACTGACTGAAAAAAATCGCCAATCCTTCTTATCTGAAAAACAAATATGCTGCTATTACCCATTCATCTGCAATTACAATATATTTAAATTATAAGTCATATTTTATTGCACTACATAGCTTTTAAACTTAAAAAATTTATTTATGTTCGGAACCGAAATTATATAATTCCAAATCTCATTTGAAATATCGCACTTTAACGCTTTTCAATTATCTTTTATATATTATAAATATAAAATAACTTAAATCGCATTTAAAACATCACTAATTAACTCTATTTACTTTCAATTTTGCTTTTAAGCCGATTGCTCATATAATTAACAATTATACGCGGCTAGATACAGATATAGAACTTATAGTGTTGTTAGCAGCCGAACTTTCCGGCAATATCTGAGTTGACGCTGCCACACGTTCTTTTTCCTTTTCTAAAATTATTTTCCAACCGTTAACAAGATTTTCTAAAATCTCTAATGCTTCATCAAGTTTGTGGGCATCTTTTTTAAGATTTGCTGTAGTAAGATGATATGATAAAAAAACATAAAGCTTATTAAGATTTTTTGCAGTTTCTCCGCCTTTTTCCATATTTAGATTAAGATTTAACTCATTTATTAAAGCAACAGCATTAGATATAGCAATGGATTTTCCGGCGTAGTCGTTTTGTGAAAGTTTTTCTTTTGCCTGTTGGATAAAAGTAATCGCTCCTTCATACGCCATGAGAATAACCGTTCCGTTGTCTATTGTCGAAGCTGCAACATTCTGATACTGATATGCACCCGTGTTAAGCATAATCTTTTTTGCTCCCTTTAAAAAATACAGTTTTATACCTTATTTATATTTTATTTATATTTTATTTAAATTAGTTCAATGTATTTTAACTTAATTTGCTCAGCTTAATAACTCAGCTTTAATAATTCAGCTATTTGATTAAACATAGCGACCTATTCCAAATATTTAAAGGCTATTAAGCTAATTAGCCGCCTGCTGATGTTGTTGACAATGCAATGTCAAGGTTCTGATACTTGTTTTTTTAAAAAGGCTCTTAACCTAATTACTAATTAGCCGCCTGCTGATGTTGTTGACGGCATCTGAGCTATCTGGCTTGCCAATGCAGCACTGGTGGTTTTCATTTCTCCGACATACTTTTCTAATGCTGCAAACTGCTTTACGTACATTCCCATCTGCTGCTGCACTAGCGCAGTTTGAGAAGCAATCTGATTGTTCATGTTTGTAAGCTGCGAATTAATCTGCTGCTGCTCAAAATAAATAACGCCTTTAGCCGGATTAGTATAAGAATTTAAAAAGTTAGTCATTCCGCCTTTTTCTGAAACCCCGTCTGCTGTAGGAGAGCCATTTACAAGAGCGCTAAAAAATTGCTGAACCTGCTGAGGATTTGATGTTAACATACTGTTTAGTGTCGTTGTATTAAGTTGTAACTGACCTGAACCATCAGTATTTTCGGTAATTCCGTAGGTCGAAGGAAGTCCGCTGCTGCCGGTCATACCAGGAGCTTCACTTCCCATAAAACTATATAAATTGTTCACAAGGCTAGAAAGCGCAGGATTACCGCCGAGTGGTCCGGTTGATTTGGTACTCTTATTATATGTCTGTTGAGTTGATGCATCGCTAAGCAAACTGTTATAAGAAGATACAAAATTACTTACGGCAGAATCAATAGCGTTTGTATCAAGTCCAACCGTAATGGTGGTAGAACCTGTAGAGGCCAACTTTAAAGTAACACCCGGAATTACGTTATTAACCGTATTAGACTGGCTCGCAATACTTATTCCACCGTAAGTCAAAGCTGCATTTTGAGCCGCCTGAGTCGTTGTAAAAGTAAGGGCGGTAGCAGTAGAAGATGCGGCAAGAGTCGGGTCGGTTACGGATATATCGTTATTTGTGCCGGTATGATTGCTGGTTAGCACAAGCTGATACGGGTCAGTAGAACTCCCGTTATTTATAATTGATGCGGTAACGCCGGCGCCAGAATTGTTTATAGCCTTAGAAAGGTCGGCAAGCGTATAACCGGTTGTAGAATTTAAAGCCACATCAGTTGTTTTTCCGTTTACAGTTATGTCATAAGAGCCGGTTGCTCCGGAGCTGGAAACCGCGGTTGAACTTGACGCTACACCCTGAGAAGCCATGACATCCTTAGTAGCAATAGCGCTAACACTTATACTGTAAGCCCCTGGAGTTGCAGATGATGAAGCAGTTGCCGTTGCAACCGAAGGGTCGCTTGAAGTAGCCGAATATGTAGTGAAAAGAGAGGTCTGACCCAACGCTGCAGCCGCAGAATTTAAATTTGACGTATCTGAACTTATTTTACCCCAAGCGCTAAGTTCGCTGTTTAATGGCGACTCCTGAGATTGCATAAGGGTAATAGGTTCTGACAGACTCTTATCTATGGCATTAAGTAATGCAGTATAATTTATACCGGACGACAGACCGGTACCAGCAACTATTAATCCTTGATTAGGATATGAAATAGACATTTATATCATCTCCTTAGCTTTTATTTATTAGCTTTTATTTATTTTTAACTTTAGCTTCATAATTTTTACATAAATATTATTTATATAATATCGGTATTATATTTTATAATATTTAATTTTAATATTATATATTTATACTATTTAATCTATAATTTTAATGCTATTTGAGCTATAATAATTTATAATTTTTACAATTTCTCATTCAGCAAGAACCCTTTACGATAATGAGACTGCATGTACTTTATAAACTCCTCGGACGGAATCTGAGATTCAACTTTCCCGGTTTTAGAATTAACTATATCTATAACCGTTCCGCCTGCTTTCGGGTCCCATTTAAAAAGAGTTAAGGTCGAAAGTGCAAAAGTAGGATTTAAACTTTCTTTAATTTCAGCCTTAAGAACTGCCTGTAAATTTTTATTTACGCCTGCTGCAGGCGTAACTGCACTTTTTACTGCAGATTTAACGCTGCCTCTGTTTTGTGTACCGTTTGCAAAGTCAGAACTTGCACTAGTAATATCAGAATTTGCTTTTGCCTGATTGTTTATGTTTATGGCATTTTGCAAATTGCCGGCAGAAGGAGCAACAGCATTGCCGGAGAACTCACGCTGTTGAACATTTACCAAATTCAGACTGCCCGCTATATTATTCATAGCACACCGTCCCTCTTTGTATATTATCTCTATAATAATATTAAAATATGAAAACATTACTTCGGAATCAACCCGCGGTTTTTTTTGCCGCGGGCAACCCGTTATTAACATACAAAATTTTTAATTTTATTGTTTCTTATAATATTATAAAGATAAGTTTATTAATATATTATTCGTTACTATAACTTCTTTTTATTGTTATAACTTCTTATAAGCAAACAATGTCGGCAAATTGTAAAACAAACACATTTACGAATTGTTTTCATGCGTTATCTATTTTTTTAGTTTAGCTGCCGCTATTTATCTGCTTATATGTTATATAGCCCTCACTAAGTTTAAAAGCCCTTGATTGACCGTAGAAGCTTGAGAAAGCATAGCTTCTCCAGATTGGGCTAATGTTGAAAGTAGCGTATATTGAGCGGTCTCCTTAGCAAAATTTACGTCCATTATATTATTATACGCTGCTGAAGTATTTGTGCCTTCCGTCTGAAGATTAGTCAAAATCTGCGTAACCCTGTTTTGATAAGAACCAAGCTGACCGCTAATACCGGAAACCTGGTTTATGGCATTCTGAACAGCGGAAAGAGCGACTAATGCAGAAGTATTATCAGTAGTTGAACCAACTAGATTCACATTGTTTAGAGACGATACAACATTGCTGCCACTAGTTAATCCAAGATATTTAGCTTCAACACCCTGTATAGATACGGAAATTTGACTTGTAGTAGTGTCCGAATTGGTACCTATCTGAAACGTAAAATTATTTACACCAATAGTACTAGGACTGGTTCCGCCTGTCAGAAGGCTAAGACCGTTAAAAGACGTAGAACTCGCTATCTGGGTAATTTCCGAAGCTAGCTGAGTAAATTCGCTATTAAGCGCCTGCAAATTTTGAGTGCTGTTAGTGCCGTTAGCAGCGTTAGTAGCAAGAGTCTGCATAGTTCCCAACATACCCTGTATTGTCGACAATGCACCCGATGCGATGTTAATTAATGAATTGCCGTTGTTCGCATTTGCCGTTGCCTGCGTGATGCCTAAACCAGTAGCGTTTAATCCCTGGGCTATTTCATAGCCTGCAGGATTAACCCATGCGCCTGTAATTTTAAGACCGCTGGAAAGTTCGTTTAACGCCTGACCTAACTGGTTATTGGTATTTTGGAGATTTGTTTCTGCAATAACTGCAGATTGATTTGAGTTGATAAAGAGACCGTTGTACATTTTTTTATCCTCCGTGATAAATTATTTTGCCGTCCGTGGCAAAATTTTTAATTAATTTAAATGACTTTGATTTGGACTGTTAACAAATAACAGCCTTTCATTTTTCTCTCACTTGTTTATCGTCACTAACAAAAAAAAACTTTAATTTTTTTTAATTATTTTAATTAGAGACAATTTTATTGCGGACAGACACTTTTTTTATATGGTTGATTTTTTTAAGGTAAAAATAGGCGCCTGTCGCTAATTATCTAATTATCTAATCATCCTAATTATTTTCTGATTTTCTGATTTTCTGCAATGAACAATTATGTAATTACAAAAATATTAAACATTATTCCACATATCAAACATTGCTTTCTCAAAATCTTTGGCAAATCTTGTACCGTCAAACAAAGTCGACTTTAAAGACATATTTCTAAGTTCTGCTCTCAAACCTGCAAGTTCATCAATATTTGAACTGAGGTCTTTTGCTTTTTTTATGCATTCTTCTTTATTTTGCGCAACAAAATGCGGTATGCCGACATTATTCGCTATGCTTTCGCCTACGCGGGATACGAACCTGTCCCCTTTAAGCGTTAATACAGGTACGCCCATATATACGGATTCCGCACTGGTAACACCGCCATTGTACGGGAAAGGGTCAAGAGCAATATCTATTTTATTATAAGACGCAAGCAGTTCCGCTCTCGGAGATGCTCCTTCTAAAATTATTCTTTTCTGAGCTTCAGCTATACCCCTGTCTTTAAATTTTTTAAGTAAAATATCGCACACGTTTTTATCTCCTATCTGCTTTGCCTTTAAAAACAATTTTGCAGCCGGAATTTGCAGCAGTATTTCAGACCATAGCGATACAACCTCATCGTTAATCTTGGCAAGATTATTAAAACAGCCAAAGGTTATAAAACCGTTCCTTATAGCAGGCAGCTCTTCCACCTGCAGTGCTTCAGCAGGGGGCGCAAGGCACACATATGAACCTGGAAACCGGTATATTTTTTCGTTAAAATGGCTTTCTTCGCTTTCAGTCGCAGTATAATAATCTCCTATAAAATAATCAATTTCTTTTACTCCGGTACTCGCAGGATATCCAAACCAACTTACCTGCACCGGCGCCGGTTTATATGCAAAAATAGGCAGACGATTAAATCTCGTATGTCCGGATAGGTCTATTAAAATGTTAATGTTTTCATTATAGATTATCTCTGCTGATTCTTTGTCATTTTTATCATAAATAGCAGTCCACTTTTTAAAATAAGGTTTTATTCTCCACGTTAGTTCATCTTCAGCATTATGTGAGCTATAAGCATATAATTCTACATTGTTTATGCTGCTAAGCATATTTTCTAGTAAAAGTCCGACTGAATGATTTCTGAAATCTCCGGATACAAAACCGACTTTCAGTTTATCTTTGGATTTTGAAATATTATAATTATAATTTGTAAATCTGCGGTTAACGGCGCGATTAATTAAATCTCCATATTTTCCAGCCCATTCTTTATAATATGAGATGTTAAAATCAGGATTATAATTCATACCCATAAGCATATTATCGTAAGCTTGCAAACTGTCCGGTTTTAACTCTAACGCACGCAGATAAGAAAGCTGAGCTTCGGAGTGAGCGCCTATCTCATTAAACGCATTGCCTAAATTGTAATAAGCTTCGGCAAAATCCGGTTTAAGTTCAATGGCTTTGAGGCAAATAGCCTGTGCGTCCGATGGTCTTCCGGTATTGTTCAGCACACTACCCAGATTATGATATGCTATTGCAAGACCCGGCTGCAGCTCTATCGCTTTTAGAGAGTAACTCTGTGCCTCATGATATCTGTTAATGTCTTGAAGGGAAGCGGATAAATTGCTATATGTCAGTGCATCTGCCGGATCCAGTTCTATTGCTTTTTGCATGGCCCCAATAGATTCATGCGTTTTGCCAAGCATTTTTAAGATTGCGCCGAGCGCTTTCCATCCAAAAGCATAATCTGGAAATTTTTCGGTCAAATCCTGAGCAAAAAACTGAGCTTCAGCATAATTTCCCTTATCAAAAAGCGCAATTATAACCTCTTTTTCTTTGTTTCTATCTTTATTATGAATATTATCAAAATATTCAGCTTGCGCCGCCTTGAAATTTTTCGTCATTAATTAGTTTGCTTATCTAAAAAATGTTTGTTTATATTTTTATCATATGCCTGTTTATATGCTTGTTTATATGCCTGTTTATATGCTTGTTTTAACTAATTTTAAAAATATTTTTATTTCGTCTGCCACGCCTTCGGGTGATATTCCATCTGTATATATAATTAAATCTGCCTGTGTGTAAAATTGCTCCCTTTTATATAATAAATTTTCAATATCTAATATAGAAAAATCTCTTTTGCCTAGGACAGGTCTATGTTTTGTCTCTTTTATCCTTTCGTAAATAGTATCCGGTCTTGCCTTAAGATAAATAACGGCTCCTTTATCTTTCAAAAATTTGATATTATCATTAGAGCAGGGCATTCCGCCGCCTGTTGCAATTACACAATAGACATTTTTATCATTTTTATCATTTTCATCATTAACTATTTTATTATTTTTATCATTTTTATCATTTTTATCATTTTTATCATTAACTATTTTATTATTATTATCATTAGCATAATTACAAGTTTCACAGTTTGCAGTAAAATTTTTAATAAACTCCGCTTCTAAATTTCTAAAATAATCCTCGCCATTTAACTTAAATATTTCAGTGATTGTTTTATGCTCTTTATTTTCTATTATATCGTCAGAATCTATAAAATTATAATTTAATTTCTTAGCTAGAATTTTTCCTGTTTCACTTTTACCCGCCCCCATAAATCCAACTAAAAAAATATTATTTTTCACTTTAAACCTGACCTATATACGCTTTGCTTGGTTTAATATATATTTATATATACTTATAAAATATTATTTTTCATTGTAAGTCTGAACTATATATTCTTTGTAATTATGCTTTATTTTTCTTTGTAAACTTGGGCTATATATCCTTTGTAATTATGTTTTATTTCTGCAAGACTGTCGCCGCCAAATTTTTTAAGAAAAAAAAGGCATATCGTAAATGCAAGGGCTGATTCGCATACCACTGAAGCAGCCGGAACAGCGCATACATCGCTTCTTTCAAGAAAAGCTTTTTCCTGTTCGCAGGTTGTCAAATTAACAGTATTCAAATATGGTTTCATAAGCGTCGGGATAGGTTTCATTGCGCATTTAACGGAAATAATCTCTCCGTTTGACATTCCGCCTTCTATGCCTCCCGCATTATCTGTTTTTCTGTAATATTTTTTTCTTGCCCTTTCTTCGTCGGAGCAATTTTTAATATTAAGAGCGGTATGACTGCTGCAATAAATGGAATCTTGGAAATCGGAGCCGCGCGAAAAACCTGCTTTAGTACCTGCGCCTATTTCCACACTTTTCATAGCCTGTATGCTCATTATAGAGAACGCAATATGCGCATCCAATTTTTCATCCCACTGAGTAAAACTTCCAAGACCTATGGGAACATTTTTAATTTGTACCATAATAATACCGCCAACCGTATCGCCTTCTTTTTTTAATTCGTCAATCAATTTCTTTACTTTTTGTTCATTTTCCGGAAAAGGCATGCGCAAATCAGAATTTTGAATATGTAATAAAATTTCATCATCAAATAAATCAACGGGTAAGGCTGCGGCATTATCGCGGTCTATTATCAACTCTCTTTTAATTTTACTATTTCCTGCAACATTTTCATCTATGCCCCCTCTATAATTTATGCCGTTTATATTATCTTTGTTTATATTATTTATGCCGTTTATATTATCTTTGTTTATATTATTTATGCCGTTTATATTATCTTTGTTTATATTATTTATGCTGTTTATATTATCTTTGTTTATATTATTTATGCTGTTTATATTATCTTTGTTTATATTATCTTTATCAGGAGCTGCGCCTATACCGCCAATACTCAGAACAGCTGAAGAAAACTGTATATTAAACTCCTCTAAAAGAAGCTCGCATATAGCACCTACCGCAACCCTTGAAGCTGTTTCTCTGGCGCTTGAACGCTCAAGAACGTTTCTTATATCATCAAGATTATATTTTATAGAACCTGCAAAATCTGCATGCCCGGGTCTTGGAATATGTATTTTAATATCCTCTTGAACCGGCTTATATGCATCCATTCTATCTTTCCAATTTTCATAATCCTTGTTTTTTATAAAAAAAGAAATAGGCGAACCGGTTGTAAAGCCGCCTCTAACACCGGATATAAACTCTATCTCATCCTTTTCTATCTTCTGTCTTGCGCCTCTGCCATAACCAGACTGTCTCAAGGCTAACTTTTCGTTTATAAAATTTTCATCTATTTTAACACCTGAAGGAAAATTATCTATTATTGTAACAAGACCTTTGCCATGTGATTCGCCTGCAGTCATGAACCTGAGCATATTTTATTATCCTCTTAAAAACATACTTGCGTTTTCTTAATCATAAATCTTTATAATATTTTATTTATCTTTAATAATATTTTTATTAAGTAATATTTTTATTAAATATTAATTTTAATTGTCTTCAATATCCGCTTTCTATCATGGCATAAGCATTATGATTATGGATACTTTCAAAGTTTTCCGCCTCAACCTTAAATCGTATGATATTTTTATTTTTCTTTAATTTACCTGCAACGCACCTTACCACATCTTCCACAAACATGGGATTCTCATAGGCATGTTCGGTAACAAATCGTTCGTCTGCTCTTTTTAAAAGAGAATATATAGGAGAACTGGCGCACAATTCTACATCGGTTATTATATCTTCGAACCATATCAATTTTGAAAATTCAAGCGAGACAGATACTATTCCTCTCTGATTGTGTGCTCCGTATTTTGATATTTCCTTAGAACAAGGGCAGAGAGTATTAATAGGCACTTTTACGCCTATTATAATAATGCTTTCGTCACCCTCATCTCTTTCTTCATTCACTTTCTTTTCATTTTTTATGCGTGCGGCCGCAACTTTATTTTTATCCGCATCGGCATATATTTTACCGTTATCGGCATAAT
This sequence comes from bacterium, assembly GCA_021809845.1. Lineage (GTDB taxonomy): Bacteria > SZUA-79 > SZUA-79 > Acidulodesulfobacterales > Acidulodesulfobacteraceae > Acididesulfobacter. The sequence goes on from JAJZJW010000003.1 coordinate 64,393, forward strand.
CCGCTTTTTTACTCTTAATCGTGCCGTTATAATAGCAAATATATTCCATCAGGCTTTTTTTTCCGCTGACGGGAGCGCTTTTCTCTATAAAATACGGAAATTCTATTTCTACCGAAGCCGAACCCGCATTTAAAACCCGCTTAATCTTTCTTAGTATATCGGGAAAATTAACTATGCTTATTTCGCCCCTGTGCTCGTTTAAAACCTCTAAAAAACGGCTCATATGCGTTCCTTTAAAGTAATGGGGAAGGTCGACGTACATACTTATATCGGCTACGGTGTGTTGGAAGGACTTTTTTTTATCGAGAACGGACACAGGATAATGCAGGTTTTTTATTCCCACTTTATCTATGGCTATACCTCTTTTATCCTTTGAATTTTGAACATCAGTCAACATTAAAATATTAATATAATTTCTTAAAAACCTGATTATGAGTTTCTAATGCAACAAGGTAAAGGGTTTGAGATTTTTTATCGATTTTAAAAATTAATAACCAATCGTTTTTTATATGAATTGCTTCATAGCTGTTAAAATTGCCTTTTAAATTATGTCTTTTATATATTAAATCGACAGGCTTTTCTTCTTGCAGATTAATAATTATACTTTTAAGAATTTCAAAATCTAATTTTGGATGCTTGCCGCTAATTTTATCTCGCTCTATATCTTTTTTATAATGTTTTTCGATTTTTATTTTTAACATTTAACATTTAAAATTAAGGAAAGAAATAATTTTTAAATGCCGAGTTCCCTGAATAAATCTTCCGCTGTATTATATGTTTCTGTATTTATATCTTTTTCTAAATTATTTATTCGTTTTTTGATATCCTCGGAAGGTAATGCCAATTCAAACGGAATTTTTTTTTCGATAGAAACTACCGCTAAAAATAAATTAACAGCATCTCCAAAACTCAGTCCCAAGGCATCGAACACCTCTTTTGAATCATTATAAAATTCATTATCTATTCTGACACTTGTTTGTCTTTTCATTCAACAACCCACCCCATTATTTAATAGTATAATGCAAATGGAGTATAAAATCAAGCAGAAATTATGCTCAGCTTTTTATAATTCTTGGAAATTTACTTATCTGATTTGTTTTATGTGTCGCAATTTAACACTAACCTTTTATAATCTTGGGCGTAATGAAAATCAATAATTGGTCTTTTGAATAGCTGATACTTCTTGATTTAAAGAGCCATCCTAATAGCGGAATATCCATAAGACCCGGAATGCCGCTCGTCGATGTGCTTTTATTTAATTCGTAAACCCCGCCTATCGCTACCGTATTATTATTATTAACTATAACAGTTGAATTTGCGCTTTCGGTGTCTAAGGTCGCCTGAGCTCCTGAAACAGGCGGCGCAACCGAATCATTTGAAGAATTTATCGTTAATTTAACGCTGCCGTTAGACATAATATGCGGTGTTATTGAAAGAGATATCTGCGCCGTAATAGCCTGAGGAGCCGCAACTGCACCTACGCCAGCAACTGAAGGCAAATATAATGTTTCTCCTTTTGCGATGGTGGCCGTCTGATTATTAAGCACTACGACTTTAGGCGATGCAATGCTTTTTGCTTTAGCCAAACTTTCTAATGCCTGCAGCGTTGCGGTAATACTCGCATATTGATTTACTATTCCTACCGAAAAAGTACCTGGCGACGGCGTTGTCAGCGCAGGAGCGCCTGCGGTAGGGGTAATCAGTCCCGGTCCTGCCGGCGTGCCCGCCAGCTGACCTGCAAAATAATTTGGCATAGCAGCCATATTTGTATCACCCGGTGCGGCGGCTGCATAACCCCCTTCCCAGTTAATACCCAATTGAGTAGAATATGATTGGCTAACTTCAACCATTTTAGCTGTAATTTCAACTTCAGGTGTTCTTCTGTCAAGTTCTTTTACGAGATTTTCAGCTTTTATAACATTTTTCCTAATATCAGTCACGATGAGTGCATGCATAGACTTATCAACCATTACCTTGCCTTCCGGGCTTAGCACTGTTTTTACTTTGGGGATTAAACCGGCAACATTAACGTAATTTATAGGAATAATTTTTGTTATTTTTGGTCCGGATATCGCCTTTGCTTTTTTTTGTGCAGAGATAATGGAAGCAATGGAACTTGATGAATTAATATAATATATGCCGTCTTTTTTAACTATTCCAAGCCCGTAAGCGTCAAGTATAACTGAAAATATCTTGTTTAGAGGAACATTGTGCATTTTCATCGTTACCGTGCCTTTTACGTTGGAGCCTATCAAAACATTCATATTTGAAACTTTTGCAATCATTCGTATGACATCAACTAAACTTGCATTTTGAAAATCAAAACTTACACGCATATTCGAGGGGTCGACAAACAATTTTCTGACTGTTTTCTGTCTCGAAACACCTTTAGAATTTTTGGCAAATGAACTCGCTTGAAATAATATGAGAGTTAAAAATAAAAATATTGATAAAAATACAGCCGGCAGAAAAATAAGCCTCTTAGCCGTAAACATCGTTTTGATGTTAACTTTTTTATCCTCTTCTATTATTTTTTTTCTGCTACTTGTTATATCCATAATGCCTCCAGCACCCCTGAACCGTTCTTATTTCATTCTGAATTTATGTGTAATTTATATGTAATCTATATTCAAGATATATAATATTAGTATATAAATAATTTATTTCATGCTCATTACATAGTCAATAGTGTGCATCTGCCCTAATTGATTATAAGTTTTTTCGGATAAAACAATAGAGTTTTCAGTAATATCCATTATTCTTGCTCTGTTTACCCCCATAATAGAGCCTGATGTTACTATATAAGACCTGCCATTAGGCGTTGAAACCATAGCATAATATTTTCCGTTTCTTTCCATTATGCCGACTATATGAAGGGACGACAAGCTATATTGAAGCAGCGGCAGTTCAGCGTATTTAAAAGATATATTCGGTTTTTTTGTATATAAAAATGTTCTGAACGGATTTCTGGTTAAATTGTACGGATAAGGGTTTACTGTTAAATATTTACGCTTCAGCAACTCTATTTTTTGTGCCAAACTTTTTTTCTTAACATTATTAATATTCTTAATATTTTTAACATTCTTATTCTTATTGTTCTTATTGTTTTTGCTGTTTTTGACGACTGAATTATTATTGTCATTATTGCCGTTAGCTGTTTTTCTTTCAATGTGTTTGTACTTATACTCGTATTTTAGCCCTTTGCCTGACATTTTTGTCGCTGAGCCGCTGCCGGGCATAGATGACACATTGTTGTTTTTTATAGTTTTACCTTTTGCATTAACTTTATTATTTTCATTACCGTGTTTTCTAGCGCCTGCATTAATATTTCCGATAGTTAACAATTTTGGCATAACGCCTATAAAAGAAAAGGTTGTACCTTCAAAACTCGCCGCTACGTTGTCTTTTGAAGTATTACCGGATATAGACACATTGTGAACATCCACAATTCTATTCATATCGGCAAGTTTGTAAAAAAAATTATACACATTAAAAAAAGACCCGCTTATACTCATTGAAAAAGGTACTGCTTCATAAAAACTCTTCGGAGCCACCTTTCCGGGTTTAAACATATCTAAATTTAAATGCAGAGCCTTAGCATAATTTGAAACTTCCATTAAAAGACCGGGTATATTCTTTTTAGAAGGTAGTTCAGTCAATAAACTTAAAAATTCTATTTCAAGTCCTTTCTGTTTTTTCACCAAAGCCGGATAAGTCCTAACTTCCGCCAAATAAGAAGTATATCTGGTTTTGACTATGCTAAGCGAAGATTTTTTTTGATTTAAAGAAGTCTCGAGCGGGGAAAAAAACATAAAATAATAAATAGCTAATAACGCGGCAAAAATAACTGTACCTGCAGCTATTCCTATGAATATTTTACTCTTAAAATTTATATTTTTAATATTTAAGTCCATATTATTATTTGCCTATTTCAATTATGCCTGCTATTTTTTATTGCTCACCTGTTAGATTGATGTCATTTAATAACATTTATAACATTTTTTTTATTATATTTTTAGATTAAGGCCGTTTAACAACAGGTTTTTTATATTTGCTTTTCATAGTAAGACTAAAATTTTGTAAGCTTAAATCCTGTTTTTTAGTTTCAGCGGTCTGTATTAAGTTAATGGAATTAAAAAATCCGGTTTTCTTTATTTTTTTCATAAACATAGATACTACCTGACCGTCCAAGGCCACCCCGCTTATACTGATATTGCCATTATTAGATTTTAAAGAGTTTATCCATGCAAATTTTGGAATAGCGCTGGTAAGAGAAAAAGTATAGCCTATGGGTCCTTGCTGCTCTTTTTTTAATGTCCTGATGATATTAATTTTTTGAAGTATCTGGTTCTGAACTTTTCTTATCGCCGCCACTTTTTGTACTTTAGGCATTAACATGGAGATTTTTGAATTATATGAAGCAATATTATCCGTTACATCATTTATTTTATTCTGAAGAAAAGACTGCATGGAATAAACTACTGCTGCTGCCGCTAATATCGGAACGATTATGTAAGGAATAAAAGAAATAACACTGCTTTTATCAACTTTCGGTTTGAATTTTTTGGATTTCTGTTTTTTATTTAGATTTATTTTTATAATCATGGCTCTAATCCTCTCACTGCTAAACCGACTGCAACGCCGAACAGCGAATATTTAGATTCTATAAAACTTGTATCGGTTATATTATTACCAAAAACAATTTTTCTGAATGGATTGATAATTGAAACAGGTATATTGAGTTTGGATTCTATATCTCCGGAAAGACCGGATAGCATAGCCGAGCCGCCGGTAAGAAATATTTTCTTAGGATACTGTTTATCGTTATTAGCCGCAAAATAGTCTATCGTTCTCTGTATCTCCGATGTTATTCTTGCAACAATCATATTTATATATATCATATAATTTGTTTTGAAATTTTCGTCTCTTTTTTCAATGCCGCCTGTTTTAACATTTTCAGCCTCATTAAAATCCATCTGAAATTTTTTTGCTATTTCTTCGGTAATATTAACCCCGCCGATAGGTATATCCCTTCTAAATAAGTTAAAACCTTTATTTACGATATGAACATTGGTCTCGGTCGCTCCTACTTTTATAATGCCGGCAATCTGGTCCGTTTCTTCAGGATAATTAAAATTAAACATATTTTCCGTAGCTATGCAGTCAACATCAACTATAGGCGAATGCAAACCGCATTCATTCATTAAATCGACCCTGTCATTTATAATATCTTTTTTGCCGGCGATAATCATAATCAGATTGCTGCCTGCATCTGTGACAGAATCGCCCAATATTTCATAGTCAAAAGATACTTCCTTGATGTCGTAGGTTATATATTGCTGAGCCTCGTAAAAAATAGCGGAATCAAGTTCAGATTCTTTCATTTTAGGCATATCTATATTTTTTATAATAACATGTTTGCATGGAATAGATATAACAACATTTTTGTCTTTCATACTGTGATTGGCAAAGGAACTTTTAATATATGAAATTGCCGATGCATGGTCTTTCAAGAATCCATCGGAAACGATTTCAGATGGGAGGCTAATTAAATCGATTGAATCCAATATGTATTTGCTGCCTGTTTTAGATAATTCCAATATTTTGATGGAACTGTAGCCTATATCTATGCCAACCATTTTTTTTGATGATAAATTAATTTTAAAACCCATCAGATATTTACCGTGTAAAAATAATCGTTATTTAGTTATATACTGTACCATTGCCAAGACGTTTTTTTAGTTTTCTTAATTTTCTTACTTTCTTTAAATTTTAACAGATTTTCGGGTTCATAGAATAAGAAACTTAAAAGTTCTGTTCAGATTTCTGGGTTCATTATATTATTTAGTTATTTATAATTATGATATTCATGCCACGACATTGCATAATTAATAGTAATATGTAACATTATAACATAATTAATATTAATTAATTACAATATTGCATAATTAATCACAACAGTTATAAAAATAAAATAAGTTAAAACAATTGTCAAGTTATTTTTGCTATTCTTATTATTTTTTATTAAAATAACCACAGACTATATATAATTTTACCAATTTTACAATTTATTTAATTTAATAGGAAAATAAACATTAATGGTTAGCATAGTTATAAAAATAAAATAAGTTAAAACAATTGTCAAGTTATTTTTGCTATTCTTATTATTTTTATTATTTTTTATTAAAATCATTAAATATTACATATTCTAACTAATATATATTTAAAAAATAATTCATTGTACTTTTCTTTATAATATATATATTTAAAAAATAATTCATTGTACTTTTCTTTATAATATATATATTTAAAAAATAATTCATTGTACTTTTCTTTATAATATATATATTTAAAAAATAATTCATTGTACTTTTCTTTATAATATATATATTTAAAAAATAATTCATTGTACTTTTCTTTATAATGTATATATTTAAAAAATAATTCATTGTACTTTTCTTTTTTTATTTTGAATTTTAAACAAAAATCATATATGATATTTATTTTGAGTGGTTATCGTATGCATAAATATTTCTGAATGTTAAACTCGGCAAATTTGACTTATTTTATTAATAAATATTAATGAATAAAAATAAATTAATCGCAAATTCTTTATTCGGTTTCTTAATTGTTTTATTTATTTTCAGGGTTATCTTCATTACTCATATCGACCTAATTCCCGAAGAAACTTATTACTGGCAATGGTCTCGGCATCTTTCGTTATCATATTACGATATGTCCCCCATGATTGCATATATTATAGCTTTAACCACTTTCTTCGGAAAATTTAACTCTCAATTTTTTGTAAGATTGGGCGCTCCCATTATTTCACTTCTTATTTCTCTGTTTGTTTATATTATACTGCAAAAATTAACATCTAATAAAACATACAGTCTTGGCGCTGCAGTATTGCTCAATGTTATACCGATATTTAATATTGGTTCAATACTTATAGTTTACGGAGACGCTCAACTTTTATTTTTTTCACTTTCCATTTTTTTTTTAATTTATCTAATACTCTTTAAAAAAGATTATTATATTTATTTAATGGGAATAGCCGTCGGATTTGCTCTGTTAAGTAAATATACAGCAGTTTTTTTATACCCTATTGTTTTTTTATTTTTTCTAATCAGCAAAAATTATAGAAAATATTTATTAAGAAAAGAACCGTACATTGCTTTTTTAATATCTTTACTTTTGTTCTCGCCTGTAATTATATGGAATTATTTAAATGATTATGCATCATTAAGGCATTTATTTACCTTATCTGGAAGTCACGTAAATTTTTATGCATTTATTCATAACCTGCTTTTATTTATTGGTTCTCAGGCAGGCATTTTTTCACCGTTTATTTTTATTATTTTAATATTTTCTGTGTTTTACGGTTTTTATAAAGGTATAAAGAATAAAAACGATATTTATTTGGCACTTTCTATTTCAGCCCTTGTACCGTTTGTATATTTTATATACCAGTGTACAAAAACGGAAGTACAGCCTAACTGGCCTGTTTTTTTATATTTTCCGTCATATATATTGGCAAGTCTATTATTCTTTAAATATTACAAAAATAAGCTAAAAGAAAATGTTTCAAGAAAACTTGCGGCTTTTGCATTATCTTTTTCTATTATTATCGGACTTTTATTTTCAGTATTAATTTTCATTGAGCCGTTCTATCCGATAATAAAATTTAAATTAGACAAAAGCCCTGTGCGTGACGTTCTGGGATGGAGAAAATTAGCTTTTGACGTTGATAAAATTGTAGCGGCTGATAAAAAAGACAATTTTTTAATTTCGGCAAGAAGATTTCAGATAGCAAGCGAACTTGCCTACTATATGAAGGGGAGACCGGAAACATATTCTTTTAATTATTTTAAAAGAAATAATGAATACAGTTTATGGAATAATTTTAAAACAAAAAAAGGACAAAATTTCTTATATGTTATAGACACAAAATATGGCAAACATATAGAGAAGAAATTGTCCTCTAATTTTAAAAAATATAAACTGCTTAAAACAATAACTATACGCCATCAAAAACAGAAAGTCAGAACTGTAAAGATTTACGCTTTATACGATTTCCTCTATAAAAATAAATATTTATTTAAGGAATTCGCATCAAAAACATTCTAACAGATTCAAATAGATTCAAAATATTTTTTATTAATATTATTTATATTATATTATTATTAATATTATTTATTTTTCTTATTTTATTAGATTCAAAATATTTTTTATTAATATTTATTTATATTATATTATTATTAATATTATTTATTTTTCTTATTTTATTAGATTCAGAATATTTTTTATTAATATTTATTTATTTTTTATTAGATTAAAATATTATTTATATTCTTTTATATATTTTTTTAATATTATTTATCATTCAATTTCTGCCAAAACTTTCTCAAAAGCTTTCATATGTGCATTTTCTGCTCTTCCTACCATTTCGAACCATTTTGCAATTTCTTCCAGTCCTTCTTCACGAGCTTCCTTAGCCATTCGCGGATACATTTCACGCACTTCGTATTTTTCCCCTTCTATAGCTTTTTTTAAATTTTCCGGCGTAGTTTTTATACCGTTCATATGATTGAAATGGCCTAAAGCGTGAGCTGTTTCCCCTTCCGCTATTGACCTAAAAAGTTCAGCAACCTCAGGATAGCCTTCGGCATCAGCCTGTCTGGCCCATGCGGTGTATTTTCTGTTTGCCTGTGATTCGCCGGCAAATGCTTCTGTAAGATTTTTTTCTGTATTGGTCATAATTGGACACCTCACATTTTTAAATTTCAAATTTATTTTATATAAAATTACCCTTCTGTTTTAATAGTTCTAATGGGTTTGATATCATATCGCCAAATCGGACTTTGTTTTTAAATTTCAAATTTATTTTATATAAAATTACCCTTCTGTTTTAATAGTTCTAATGGGTTTGATATCATATCGCCAAATCGGACTTTGTTTTTAAATTTCAAATTTATTTTATATAAAATTACCCTTCTGTTTTAATAGTTCTAATGGGTTTGATATCATATCGCTAAATTGAGCTTCTTTTTCGGAAAAACCGAAAGCCAGAGCCATCAGCTGTGTAAGATATACAACCGGAAGTTCGGAATCTTTACCAAATTTTTCAACAATTTTAGGCTGATTAACGTCTAAAGCACCCGCACATTTCGGACAGATAACCACCAAAACATCTGCTCCTGCTTTCTTTGCTTTAGAAAGCGTCTGAGAGCATAAAGCAAAAGATGTTTCTTCATCCTGAACCACATTTCTGCCTCCGCAACATTGAACTTCGTTGCCATACTGAACAACATCAGCTCCGATACTTTCAAGAAATTCATGCATAAAACGCGGTCTTTCAGAATTATCCATACCGGGTTTTTTATCTGTGAACGTGTACATTGAAGGTCTCGAGTATAAACAGCCGTAATATGGAGCAACTTTTAACCCTTTTAACGGTTTAACCGTGTTTTTTTTGGCTTCGTCCGGTCCTTTCTCGTTGTATAAGAATTCTAAAATATGGCGTGCGTCGCCTTCAGGAACATATTCTTCCTCATCAGCTTCTTTTAAAATATAATTAACCTCATCAAGCAATTTTTTATCTTCTTTTGCCCGTTCAATTGACCTCGTGAATTCGTGATAGCAGACTGAACATGCCATAACAAGGTCTTTGCTTCCAAGTTCAGATTTTGCGATTACCATATTTCTAAGCGGCAGATATAAAGACACCGCTCCCTTAGATTTCATTTCTCCGATACCGCAGCAATTATAATCAGGTATATCAACCAATTCTATACCCATTTTTTTAGAAACTAATTTAGAGCTGTTGTTATAAGCTCTGTCAATCGTTAATAAAGCGCATCCCGGATAATAAGCAGCCTGATTTTCTTTTAAATTTCCCATTTTATATACCACCTTATTATTTTAGTTATTTTGATTTCTCTCAGATTACAATAATAATGTATTTAATAATTATTTAAAAGATTCTCGGAACAACAATACAAGCTAAATAAGCTAAAAAAAAATTCGTATTGACTTAAGTATAATTTTATAATTATCAGCTCAGCTTAAATAGAATTTAATAATTATAATTTAATAAATATCAGATTATTAACTCAAATAAAATTTAATAATTAATTGATTAATTTATTAAAATATATCTAAATTGCATTATAATTTTATTATATCTCGCATTATATCATGCCTTCCTGTTCGAGAGTTCCGGTATGTTTTAGATAATTATCGATAGCATCCTTAGATTTATGCCATTTATGAGGTTTCCCGAGTCTCAAGACAGACAGCGCTCGTCCGTCTTTCATCATTTTAAAAATAGCGCCTCTTTCATCTTTATCGCTCAATAGTTCAGTAGTTTTCCCCATTTTCCTCATAGCCGATGTGTGAAGGTTCGCAAGGTCTAATCTGCCATGCCCTAGTATCATACCTTCATATATCGCCTTAACTTCTTCATCAATTTTCAGTTGATGTTTAGATTTAATTTCTTCAGGAAAATATCTTTTTATTAAAAGAGCTAATGCCTCCATCATTTCTGCCGGATTAACCTGTTTAGGACATCTTTGCGAACATTTATAACACCCGACACATCGCCATGCAACATCTATATATTTTTTCAGCTGCTTTAGATTTCCGAGCTGCATCATGTATATAAATGCACGCGGATTAAATCTCCTGTACAGAGGTGTTACAGTACAGCTTGCAGTACACATTCCACACTGCCAGCATCTGTTAATTCTCGAACCGACGACAGTTTTTTGAATTTCGTCAAAAAAACTTCTGTCAAATTCAGAATCCACTCTTGTTACTATAAACGTATTCCACCTGCCTGAAACATCGACACCGTCAATAACAAGATTTTTTTCTTCTTTTATCGCATCATCATCTACCAGATGCCTTGCTATTATATGTTCGCCTTTTTCGGCAACGGGTCTTTCGCTATTTTTATTATGCTCTTCAGCCATAATGCCTCCAATCTGATTTCAGTATTAATTTGATTTAAATTAAATACAATCACAACTTTTCAATTCCAAGCAATTTTTTCATTAAGGTGTATCCATCGGGAACACCGACTGATAAAGACTTGGACTCCGCATAAACCATTTTAAAAACATAGTCCGCATACATATAAGCCATCAAAATATCGGCGCCGAACGGAGGCTCAATGTTGAATCCGTTTTTATATGAAAGTTCATATAAATAATTCGTCTCATCCCGCATTTCTCTTAAAGTAAACGGCATCACATAAGCTTTTCCGTCCCATGTTCTTTTTAAAAAATCCGCCATATAAGGCAGCGAACCTGTCCCGTTATCCGGTTTGTAAATCCATGTAGTCCACAAAATATTATTTTCAGGTTCGGCGAAATGCAAAATTTCAAACGCAAGGTCTCTTTTGACTAATATATTGTCATAAGCAAAGACCTCAAGAAATTTGCCCACCTTTATTTCCTGAGATTTCTTTCCTTTAAAAACACTAAACGCCGCAATTAAGTTCTCGTCGCTTATTGTATCTAATATTTTTTTTTTATGCCTTCGTATAGAAAATACTAAAGATAAAATCTCTTCAAAATTCTGACTGTCTAAGTTTAAACTGTTGATAAAATTTTTTATTATGTCTGATTTTTTATCTAAAAGTTTATAGAGTTCATCCAATTTTTCATTACTTAAATTTTCTCTAATTATCTCAAAAAATTTAGTTTCATATCTTGAATCTATTTTATTATTCTTTAGTATATACGGCATAAAATTTTAATTTGAATTTCATTAGATTAAGAATTTTTTTTAGCATATATATATGCCTTCATCGCAGCGGCTCCGCCTTCTACTATCGCGTCCGCTATGGCTTTAGGACCTGTGCATGCCCCCGCCAGAAAAATACCGTCTTTGTTTGATTTGAAAGGTGAAAGCGTGACGTTCGCCTGTTTCAGAAAGCCGTGTTCATCAAGCTCTATGCCAAGTTTTTCAGCCATTTCGGGAGACTGAGGTCCGCCTTCCATACCCGAAGCCAGCACTACCATATCAAACGGTATCTCAAAAGGACCCCTGAGCAGCGTATCTTCGCCCTTGCATATTACCGTATTGTCAGGTCCAGATGTAATTTCCGCAACTCTGCCTTTGACTATCTGAACATCGTGTTCTTCCATGGCTTCCCAGTATAAATCTTCATAAAACCCATATGTTCTAATATCCATGTAAAATATATAAACCTCCGTTTCAGGAAAATGTTCCCTCAGTTCTATAGCCTGTTTAACCGAAACGGTACAGCATACCCTTGAACAATATTGATTGCCGACGTGTCTGTCTCTTGAACCTACGCATAAAATTATCGCCACATTTTTAGGCGGTTTGCCGTTAGAAGGACGCGTGAAGTTTCCTTCGCCCATCATTCTTTCCAAATCTTTAATGTCTATAACATCGTCAAATAATTGATATGAATATTTTGAATCTTTGGCGGGGTCAAAGTGTTCAAAGCCTGTCGCTACTATGACAGAATCAAATGTTTTGGTTTCGCTGCCCGCACTTGATTTTATAACGGCATTAAATTTTTTGCCGTCTTCCTTAAAACTTTCAATATTTGCCGAAAGATATTTTTTTATATTATTATTAGATTCAGCACGTTTGACCAGTTCGCCTATAACGTTATCCGCAGGCTGAAGGTCAGGAAATAAATATTTGTATTTAAATTTTTTCGGATTTCCTCCAAAAAAAGTATCCCTTTCCACTAAACTCACATTTACGCCCAATTCCGCAAGTTCGATAGCAGCATGAAGTCCGGCTGGACCGCCGCCTATTACTAAAATGTTTTCAGCCATATAGTGCCTCCTCTGTTTTAGAAATTAAGATATTTACATATTTACATGATGCATATCATATTAAAAAAATATTAAATAAAAAATAAATTATATTAAATAATATTAAATAAAAAAATAATTGCAAGTTATAAAGTTATATATAACGTTTTAATTGCAAACTATAATGTCTTTTCAACTATATTAATTAATATTAATGTTTTGATATCTCTGTATTTCAATATTTCTAAAATATAGAATATAAAAATATTAACAAACATGCAATAAATCATCATGCATATTCGTACAGATTTTCAGGCTTTTCACCGGCTCTCAATTTCTCCAGATAGGCATTATATTCTTCTTCTGATTTTTTCCAGTCAATTCCCATTTTTTCGCATAAAGGTCTCCAATCGGTCGTATGCCATTGAAGCTGGACTATTTTATAAACATCGGCTCCGCAGGCAAGAGCGGCAAACATAACATCCGCCATAACAGGCACCTGTTCAGTGTAGCCCATGGCTTTGCCAATCCATTGATTTTTATCGAGGGTCGTCGTGCAGCCGGTATCCTGAGTTATACATACGTCGGAATTAGCTTCACGTACCATAGGTCTTATTTTTCTATCCATAACAAAAGACCTTGAAGCTTCCCTTTCTGTTAATATATGCCTGAATCCAAATCCGCAGCAGTCGTACCATGTTGAATAATCGGCAACCTGAGCTCCCAGAGCAAGAGCAACGCCCGTCGAAACAGCAGTTCTTTTTCCTGCGTAAATGTCTTTATCATAAATACAGTCTTCAGGAATCATCTTATAGCAATGACAGGCGGGGTGAACTGTCGTAATAATACTGCTTAAATCATATTTTCTAAGCTTTGCTATTTCAAACCTCATGACATGAACCCACTCGCTGTAATGGACTATTTCTTCCGGAATTACAAGGTCTCTGCCTATTTTATGCATTATTCTTCTAACTTCGTCTCTCAATTCTTTGTTTTCTACAAGCAGATTGCGCATTTCTTTATAATCCCCAAAAGACGTTGCACAGTGTATTAAAGGGAATAATCCTAATTCGTATGACCTATGCCAATTTCTTACGGCAACAGCGGCAAGACCGACAGGATTTGAAGTGGCGGAGCCATGATAGTTCCACGCTGTACAAGAAGTCTGATTCTTTTCATCAATGTACTCTGTGCCGAATTTATTCATAAACCATAGAAGCGACACCGGATAACCGGGGATATTTCCGCATTGACCGCAAGATTTATGATGCCATAATTTTGTTGTAGGTATCTTCTTTTTCCAGCCAAACAGTGTTTCGGCTTCGATTGGTTTATGCTCATCTGTTATGTGAATTACTTTTAGTTCGCCTTTAGCTTCAAGTTCTAAAAGTTCATTATGAATATTTTCAATCTTTCTGCCTGCGATATGCATAAAGTCTGATTTAACATCGGCAAGCCCTAATCTGTTCCTAATTTCAATAGCCATATTATGTTCTCCCGATTAATTTACTAAAAAAACATATGAATATACAGAATAATATAATATAAAATATTATTAAGGTATCTTAAATCTTAAACCTTATTAAATTAAGTTATCTTAAATCTTAAACCTTATTAAATTAAGTTATCTTAAATCTTAAATCTTATTAAGATAAGGTATCTTAAACTTTAAATCTTAATTAATTAAGTTGTAACTTATTCGCTTCTGACATCGTCTACAATATCTTGGATTATCTCATACAGCGAAGGGTCAACCACCTCTATAATTTTAAATACGCCTGCCTCATCAAAAATAGTATAAAGTTCTTTCATAGCTTCAGGGGCAACATCCCACGCGAGATTTGTGACCTGAAGCGTAGGCATAGGGATAGCTTTTCTTTTTAACGGCAAATCCTCGGATGCATAGCCTATATGCGGACCCCAATCAGGAAAAAAATCAGGCTGAATCATATCCGGAGATAACTGGTTTCCATATGCGGTTAGCTTTAAAAGAACACGGGAATAAGGCTTCAAAACTTTCTTTGCTGATTCAAATCCCCTTCTGACGGAAATTTCTCTTAATATTGCAATAACGCCGCCGGGATTATTTAAAAAAGGGCAAATCATAGCACACGTAAAACACTGAAAACAAGCCCATACGTATTCATCCATCATTCCCCACACAAGCGCAGGGTCGTTTGATTTGCAATTTTGAAGGACCATCCTTGGAGAAAAGTCAAAAAATCTATGCGGCGGGCAGCCTCCCGTACATACTCCACAATTCAGACAGCCTTTTACATATTCTTCATATCTGAAATCTTTTTTAGCTTCTTCAAAAATTTCCTTTTTAAAATCATTAGAGACAATACTTACACCATTTTCATCATATTCCATTATTTATTGTCCTCCTTGTAATTATAAGCAATTATAGTATTGTGTATACTTAATATTAATTAACTGTGAACTATTCCTGCCTTGAGAGACATAAGCTTCTACTCCAGATATGATGGCTATATCCGATATTATGAATACCCACCGGAGCATACTCCGCAGGCGTTGATGAGCTTCGCTGATTTCCGCGTTGCTCCAATTCCGACCGTTACAATCCGCTTAAGAAGCTTAATTTTTATTGCTGATTTTTTGATAAAAATATCACTCAACAATTATATATTATATATTTGTAATTATTATATTTCCGTGACAAATAGCAATAATAGAACTTACATTTATATTGTATATTGGTGATTATTATATTTATGTGACAAATAGCACAATAATATAACTTATCAGCACTCATCTACAATGTGTCCTCGATATTTTCGACATCTTCAGCTTTTCGTTCCGCCGCTTTACTGAGCATATCAAGTTCGCTTGCCGAATATAGGCTCATTTCCGTTTTTCCTCCTGCGTGAAGTATCTGCAAATATTGAAATATCGTAACAAAAAATAAACCGCCTATTATATTCCCTAAAATAGTAAGAGGGACAAATTCAAGCAGCCAAGGAATGTATGACATCCCCGAACCAGAATTTATTGATATTAATATCTCGGAAGAGGCGACAACTATATGGCTGAAAGAACCTAAATAAATCATAAAACCTACTACCCATATTATAACCATCCTCGCCAATGTCCCGTTTGAAGCAATTAAAAGCCAAGTCATCAAGGTAATAAGCCAACCTGCAAAAATACCGCTAAGCACCATCATATAAGGAGTCCTTGACATATAACTGTGTGCTACTGCATGAATATGATTAATAACAAATACAGGCAACAGCAATCCTAAGGAACTTGCAATAATTAAAGCAAATAGAAAAATACCTCCCATATTTCCGGCTAAAGTCAATCCCCATAATTTAAATAACCTTCTTATTTTGGTTTTTCTAGCTAAAATCGTAGTAACCGGAAGTAAAAAATTTTCTGTAAAAAGTTCGCTTTTTCCTATTAGCAAAAACAAAAAGCCTATCGGAAAAAACAAAGCGCCAAATATCTTAGAAGTCGGTCCTCCGACTAAAGGTTGCGTTGCTCCTGCAACATAAGAAGAAGCGATGATACCGAAGGTGACATTCATACCGGCAATTAGACCCGACATAAACATTTCAAGCCAGCTTCTGTTCAACCTTAATAATCCAACTTCAACGGATGCATTAAATATTTCTGAGGGCTCTTTTCCGCCGGGCTTTTCTTTTTCGTTAATTGCGCCTATGCTTTTTTTTGTTTTTTCTAAAATCTCGTTTATTTTTTTGGAAAGATATAACGAGTGGTGAATTTCATCAGCAAGATTATTTTCTATTAATGTTTTAACTCCCTCGTCTTCAATGATTTCTAAGGCAGCGGTATAATCGTTGATAGCAATTTCTTCAAGTTTTAAATCAATCCTGAGCATGTCTAAGGGGGCTGAAACCTCATGCGAAGCATCAGTTATTCCCTTTTGTATATCGCGGACTTCGCTTACGGTGCGCGGTTTTCCGCCAAGTTCGGTTATTTTATCTCTTATATTTATTATGTGACCGCTTTCGCTTGAAGCAAAAGATTTTAAAGTCTGAATAAGCGACGGGTCGTTGAGATTTTTCGATTGTTGAAGATACAGGTCTCTTCCTGCAATTTCTGCATTTAAAAATTTATGCAGAAGCTCTATAATCTGGTCTTTATTGAGGATATTTTTATGCTCCATAAGATTATTCGATGTTTGTTTTAATTAGATTGCATCGATTTAATCGATTTAATCATTTAGTTATATATGGTTGAGATTATAGCGATTTTAATTAATTAATTATTTATTTACATTGCATTATATTAATTAATTATATTAATTGATTGAAATTTACTATTTAATTGCATATATTTTAGACCGATTTAATTAATCAATTAATTTAAATAATTAATCAATAATTAATCAAAATTTATCATTTAATTGCATATATTTTAGACCGATTTAATTAATCAATTAATTTAAATAATTAATCAATAATTAATCAAAATTTATCATTTAATTGCATATATTTTAAACTGATTTAATTAATCAATTAATTTAAATAATTAATCAATAATTAATCAAAATTTATTATTTACTTGTACGTGGTTATTACCACATATGTATGATTATACCATACAATTTACACTTTTCAAGTTAACATAAGTTAAGCATTCAAATCCAATATAGAATTGACTTTTAAGTCATTTTAGTATATCATTTTCTATAACATTTTTATAACTTGATTGCCATTTTAACAATACAACTAAAAAACCTATTTGTTAATTAGTTTAGTTATTAGTCATTTAGTCATTTAGTCATTTAGTCATTTAGTCATTTAGTCATTTAGTCATTTAGTCATTTGGTCATTTGGTCATTTGGTCATTTGGTCATTTAATTGTTTAATTGTTTAATTGTTCAGTCATAAAAGCCGAATAAACAATTCGACATAAAAAATTTAGCAAACAAGAATAGCGCAAACAAAATAAATAAAATGCCAAAAAAAACTGCTATAGCGAGCGACTCCGATAAAGCCACAAAATCCTTACTTATAGCTATACTTTCTACAATAGCTTTGGCAGATTTCGGACTTGGGTTGAACACGGTAGTACTGCCGTTATATGCCAAAAGTCTCGGTGCAAGTATAGTTACTATAGGTTTAATAATTGCTTCTTTCGGATTAGCCCGCATTTTGATAAACATACCCGTCAGCATATTAAGTAAAAAATTTAAAATGCAGTTTATGCATGTCGGCATGTTTATGATTTTATCCGGAGCCGTCGGATACTTTTTTTCCACTTTTTACGGCGAATTATTTATCTTTAGATTTTTAGAAGGGTTCGGGTCTGGAATTATAAACACATCTTCGATGATAATGCTCACTAAACATCTTTACAAAGATGAAAAACGAGCTAAAGTGCTAAGTAAATACATGATAGCAAGACGTCTTTCCATGGGCTCGGCACCTTTTATCGGCGCTGCCGTAGCTTACAAATTTCATTTTAAAAGCGCCTTTTTGCTTTACGCAATATTAATGCTTATAGGCTTTTCAATATCATTATACAATAGAAAATTATTGAAAAAGTTTTATAATGGGGAAAAAGAAGAAAATAAAACTAAAGAAAATGAGTCATCCGCGGTTATAGAACAATTTAAAGAAGAAGGAGAGGGAGGAGTAGAAAAAGGGGAAAAAGAAAATGCGGTTCAAGTAAATAATTCAGAACAAATAAATCAGGTGAATGAAGCAAATCAAGTAAATCAAGTTAATCAAGTGAATAAAATGAATGAAGCAAACAAAATTAATCAAATAAATCAAGTAAACGAAGCAAATCAGGTAAATCAAGTTAATAAGAAAAGAAAATATATAAACTTAATAAAAAATATAAGTTTTATGCTTTTATGCCTTTTAACCTTTTCTTTTTTCTTCTCAAGAATAGGCTCTAGAAGAGAACTTGTACCATTGGTTGGTGTAAGTATAATGCACATAAACCAGGCTTATATAGGACTTCTTGTATCAATATCCGCATTAATAGGGGTGGCGCTGACTTATTACTCGGACAGGGTCATTGATAAATTGGGTATAAAAAGGTCTATAGTAATATCTTTTGTTATCTCTGCTTCAGGTGTGCTCTGGTTTATAATATTTAATAATTTATACGGATTTATCGCCTCAATAATGTTATTAAGTGCGGGAGGCGGATTTTCCGGACCGGCAAGAAATTTATATCTTATGGACAGCGTTGATAAGCTCCATTATGAAGAAGCAATCGGAATTTACAGAACATTAAGCGATTTGGGATTTGTATTAGGACCTGCCGCAATAGGCTTTGTTTTCAGTTATTACAATTATCTTTCCGCCTATTCGGCTGTTGCGGCAATAATGATTACAGCAGCAATTTTATTTGGAGCTTTTGCAAAAAGATATTAATTATTAATTATTTGTTATTTATATTTAATTATTATTTATTTGTTATTTATATTTAATTATTATTTATTTGTTATTTATATTTAATTATTATTTATTTGTTATTTATATTTAATTATTATTTATTTATTAACTATTAATTAATAGTTAAATATTAATTGGTATCACTAATATCATTTATAATTAATAAAATGCGATAAACCTGCCGGCAATAAACCCTATCGTCGCTGCAATACCGCCAATTGCAACAACCTCTAACGCACTTTTAAACGGCTTTGTTTTTGTTATTTTAGATTTTGCAAGTCCGGTAAATATAAGCACAAAAATTGAAAATAAAATGGAGATAATTACAGCATTGGATGAGTTTTTAATAAAAAAATAAGGCAAGAGCGGCGGTATTCCGCCGGCTAAAAAAGAAACTCCTGTGTATAAAGCCAGTTTCATAGGATTTTCATGATAATCGCTCCCTATGCCCAGTTCATCCGATACCATAAAACTTAGCAGCAGCCGCCTGTCGGACATCAATCTTTTTACAATAGGTTTAATTTCTTCAACTGTAAAACCTTTATCCTGATATATTTCGTATATCTCTTCTTCTTCATGCAACGGGTCTTCTTTAATTTCTCTTCTTTCCCTGTTAATCTCTTTCATATAAAATTCATTTTGTGATTTTGTAGCAAGATATGCACCGAAAAACATAGATATAGTACCTGCCACAACTTCTGCCATGCCGGACATAAGGACGATTTTGGTGTTTACAAGTGCGCCGGTAACACCGGCTACAAAACCGATGGTCGTTACAAGCCCGTCGTTAATGCCGAAAACAAACTCCCTAATAAGCCTGCCCTCAGGAGTATGCCAATCTTCATTATGAAATTTTTTAAGCGGGTCGGTCGCCATAAATAACTATATTTTATATTTGTTTATATTTATTACTTTTGTTATTTAATTATTTATTTATATATATTATCTAATTGTTTATATTTGTTATTTAATTATAATTATTTCACTACAAGAACAGAACAGGGCAGCGCCCCGATAAGTCTTTGAGTCGTACTTCCGAGAAATATTTCTTTAAATTTTTCTTTAGCCTCGCCTTTATATCCTATGACAAGCAGCTTTTTATCAGTCTGTTCTATAAAATCGTTAATTTCTTTACATGGCGTCCCTTTCCTTACGACGACATTGAGATTGTTTTTTTCTTTAGAGTATCTGTAGCCCAAACCTTTTATTATGGCTGTAAATTTTTCGGCAATATCACGTTCTAATAATTCAAGCGCGTTTTTATCTAAATTTTTAATGTATTTTTCGTCTATGACAGTAAGTAGCGTCATAGTTTTAATAATATCAGGCGGTATTTTATCTAAAACAGCAGTTGCCTTAAGTGATGATTCTGAAAAATCCGTCGCAAAAACAACATCTGTAAATGTGTTTTTGCAACCAATATCATCTCTTTCGTCATTTTTCATGAGACTGGACGAATGCATTAAGACTCGCTTAGTTATTAATACCGGTTTATTTGATCTGGTCACTATATCGTAAAGCGGCGAATCGTAAAATGAAAAAAAAGAATTTGCCTTACCGGCGGCTTTTTTATCAAGAACAATAAAATCTATATCTTCTCTGTCTGCTTCTTTGGCTACCTCATCGGCAATGTTGCCTACTTTTATGACGCAGCTTACACCAAAACCGTATTTTTCTAAATTTTTTTTAATATCTTCAAGCTTGATTTCAGATGTTTTTCTTATTTTTTCTTCATCTTCTTTATTGTAACGTGAGTAAAGACTATGCTGAAGTTTTGTTATATCAATAACATGCATTAGGACAATTTCTTTAAGTCCAATTTTTGCAAAATTAGCAAAGCAATCAAGATTTTCGAAAAAAAACTCTCCAAAATTTATGGCATAAAGTGCCGTATTTAGCATAACAGCCCCTCAAATTTTATAAAATCCATAGTTTTTAACGATAGCTTTATTTTTTAATAAAATAAATCTGGCACGTTTTTTTATACACGTTTTTCTAGTTATATATTTCTTTTCTATGACCTACTTCAAGAATCGTCATACTTTTCTCGGCGATGTTAACGACATAAATTATGCGATAATCACCATAGCGATATCTAAACATTCCTGCAAGACTTTGTTTTAAAGGCTTGCCTAATCCGATTGGGTCTTGTGGCAAGTACGTTTCTACTTTTTCAAATACTTTTTGTCTAACGGATATATCCAATAGCTTTAAATCGTTAAGCACCGCCTTATGCCAGATTATTTTATAATTCATAATCCAAGATATTTTCTTGCTTCCTCATGACTTAAGTATTCGGCGTTTTTATCATTAAGACGCTCCAACGCAAGATAGCCATCTTCGTTATCTTCGAGATACTGTTGAAGGGCTTCTCTTATATAAAAACTTTTCGATCTTTTAGTTTTAATAGCCAAATCTTTAAGGCGATTTTCCAACTCCTCTGGTAGTTTTAGGCTTAACATTATATATATTTTCCTCCTATAAATGTAATATTATTATTACTTATTATTACATTTATTACTTGAAATGTCAAACACTATTTGGCGTCATTCCCGCATAACCGGGAAAGTTCCAAATGAATTTCACATATCCATAGGACGCATAGCCCAATACGACGTGCCTGATGACCGTCAGGCACATATCGCAAACACACGCTTATCAGAGCAAAGCTTTAATGTGTATGTTTGCAGACGGCAAAACAAAACGATAATCCAAATTAACCGCTATTAGGCAGTTCGGATTCGGCGCAAATGACGCCGTTGCCAGGAGCGGCGGGGATGCCGGCTTCCGCCGTAACCTCTCTCTGCGTCCCTCCGGCAAATCCGTTAGATGTAATTATCCAATAAGTAGTAGTGTTGCCGCCTGCGCCGCCTGGGCAAGGCGTTACAGTTTTACTCATTATAGCACAAAACGCAGGTGTATAATTATCAACACCGATATTAGACTTACCGGCAGTAACGGCAGCAGTACTGCCTGGATACAGATTATAGCTGTAAATATAATAAGTTGAACCAGAAGAAGAAACCGCATGTGAAACAGAAACCCCATACGGAGGAACAACTACAGCCGGACAGCTTAAACCGTTTGGAGGGGTTTGCGAAAAAAGTTGTGATGGAGGTGGATTCTGCCCAAGCTCGTACGCAGCTATTTCTACGCCGGATTTTGCTGCATATTTTGAGGCGGCGCTAGTCAAATCCTGCTTTGAATTTACACCGCTTGAAGCCATAAGATATGCAAAAACCGAACCTGCCAGCCCCATTAAAATAATTATAATAATAGCAAATATTATCGATATTCCGCTGTTTGAGCTTGTAATTCTGCTTTTAAAAAATTTTATCATAATAATATTTTTTAAGTTCATCCTGCAAATTTATATATTAAGCTGCAAACAAATCCTTTTTGCTTTTAATTATCGTGCAATATTGCAATATAGTTATTGAAAATTAATACTTCTTATATTATTAGCAACAGGATACAATGCAGTAATTCCATTGCTTGAAGTTAACTGTTTATATAATATGTTGTTATTTATACAAAAAACTATTAATTCATAATTTACGCCGCTTCCACCAGAAATAGCAGCCGGCATAGATTTATAAAACGCGATCTCGCTTGGCTCGCAAGGACTTAATTCACCCGGCAAACAAGATGCGCACGTTGGCGGAAGAATTATAAGCGGTTGGGAGCCGTCAGCGCATGCAAGAACAATAGGAGCCTCAGCAGTAGGCGTATTAGTAGCAGTAAGAGGACACGCTGCACCAGGAGGCGGCGATAAAGGCGAGGCTGGGAGAAACGACGCTTCTTCTAAATTTCTTCTAATCACGGAACTTGCGTAACTCAGAGAATTAATCTGACGAAGAGCATTTTCGTTAGTTGCGTAGTCATTTATTCCAAACATAATTACCTGATATAATCCTACAGCCATTATACCTATAAGCAAGATGGTCATGACCAATTCTATAAGCGTAAATCCGCCTTTATCGCCAAACACGTCATTTTTAATCATGTCTTTTTATTTGTTTTCGCTTTTTTTGCAATAAGCTTCAAATATTTTTCAGTATATTTTATGTTTTTAGTATTTATATTTGAAAAAATATATTTTTCCGAGCCGTATAAAATTCTTACTCTATTAATTTTTTCTAGAATTTTAAGTGCCTTATATTTACGGCTTTTTCATATCTGTTGGTAAATAATATACCTCTATTGTCCTATTATAAATTAACTAGTTGACAATAGTAGAAAATCCGCTGGTTATGCTTTTCTGCTGAGCGCTATTTCCGCCATTCGGACTGGCAGCCGTTATTGTAAACTGCGCCGAACATGATGTGGATGTGCTCCCTCCATTAGTAGTAGGAGGAGGAGTACACAGCTTTCCTAAAGGTCCTGAAGTTCCTGGAGGTCCTGAAGTTCCTGGAGGTCCTGAAGGTCCTGAAGTTCCTGGAGGTCCTGGAGGTGTCGTCAAGTTAGGCGGTGGAGACGGTTTTCCGACCCCAGCGTGGAGTTCAACATATCCAATCCCAGAATTTATAAACAACCATAGTGATTGCCACCATTTTAATTTTTTATTAAGCTCTTTTTTTTGTATATTGCTGAGATGATTACTTAGAAGCAAATATAATTCAACCGGACTTAGACTATTTAATAAGTTATATAACTGAGCGCTTTTCAGTGAATTAAGAACAGAATAAAGATTATTATCACTTAACGAAGATAAAACATAATACAGCTCCGTACTATTTAATTTATTTAAAAGTTTATAAGACTCATTGCCTGAGAGTTCAGAGAGAATTCCATACGTCTGGGACGGCTGAAGTAAATACTCAAAAACACTGTATAGATAGTTAGGCTTGGAGCGCAATTTTGACAATACGGCATAAATTTGATTACCATTCATGAGGGAAAGAGTATTATAAAGCGTATTTTGAGTAATTGGCGAGGGCGTACCGGAAACCGAAGACGGCGGAATGGATGGGCTTAAATTGTAAAGTACATCATACAATTCATTACCGGATAAACAGCTTAATGCTAAATATATTTTGTCACCGTTTGATATTCCGGCAAGCTGAGACGCTGACGGTACTGCGCAGCTCTGAGCGCCATAAACCTGTTTTATCAAAATAATATTAAATAGGACTACTGCCGCAGCAATCAGCGGCAGAACGCTATATTTTATGTGCATCTTCTTATCATCCAAATAAACAATTCATGAATAAATATATATTCTTCATAAAATAAATGGGAGCAAAAATAACATAATATTGCATCGTATTATTATACTATATTTTTTTACTTATATATAATACACTATATAATATACAATATATTTTTATAAATTTAAAATATAGAAACAGGTCTTGTCGAAATACAAGGTCTTAATAAAAACGGCAAAAAAACGATGCCTGCCGCCAATTAGTTTAATTAATTTTCAAAAAAAATAGTGTCTGTCCCCAATTAATTCAATTAATTGCTTTATATCTCATAGAGCTAATGCAATGGTGATATGGAAACTATCCGGTAAAAATCATTGTAAGGGTAACACTAGGATAATTAGCGGCAGCGGGCGGTTTGAAAGAAGTACAATTTCCGCCGTCAACCCCATTATTAAACCATTCTGTTTTCACAATGGCTAAGAAGAAGTCAGGAGAGGGTGAAATTGCGGGATTTATTGCGACATCGCCTGCGCTGCCTGTTCCTGTCTGACCGTCCAAAGTAATTGACAGAGGATAAAAAGCGGTGTAAAAACATTCATTATTAATTTGCTCAACCTGCTGCGGAGAATTGTCTGGGTAGATAGTAAAAGGGCTATTAGGGGGAGTAGTAGTAGTAGTAGGAGTACATACACCATAAATTGTGCCGCCTTCACTGCAGTAATTTAAATCAGCCATATATTGCTTAGCTAAGTTTGTTGCGGTAACTTCATTTGCAATCCTTACGCTCGTTGCAGAGCCCACTATAAAACTTTCCAATATGGCAGTTAAAGATATGCCCAGTATTATAATGGTAATTACTATTTCCAGCAAGCTAAAACCTTTTTTATTTTTAAAAATATGATGCAAACTCATATATAATATATTTATAATTTACATTAAACAGCTTATACATTACATTAATGCGCTTATGTTAGTTTATTATATAATATAACATAATATAACTTAACAAAATAAATATGTTAGTTGATAATATAACATTGCAAAACAAGTACGCTAGTTGGTAATATAACATAACAAATAAATAAGTTAGTTAATAATATAACATTGCAAAACAAGTACGCTAGTTGGTAATATAACATTGCAAAATAAAACAGAATATAGCATACATAATAGAACAGAATATAACAGGCAGAATTAATTATAAGCACAATATCTATTATTCTATCTATATCTATCAACAAGTGAACTGCTCCTCCCTTACGGAAGGGGACTTCCCGGCAATGTTAGTTAAATTATTAATAATTGCCGTTAGGAGACATTGAAGGCATCACTGCTTCCTGTAAAATATCGTTACTCTGGTAAATATACTGCATAATATAGATAACCTTGCCTACATCTCTGCCGTATTGAAGTTTTTCATATTCATCCGGAACGTATCTGAGTGTTCTGAATAGTATCGGATATCCGTACAGGTTTTTTTGAATAAGCTGGCTTAGCGGTATAACAGTAGAATTATTGGAAACCGCAAATTCGAGCCAGCACACGCCGCCTGCGTTAAATACCGCTTCGTATTTTACTTTATTAAAAGTATATTTATATGCTTTAATTCCTGAATTTTTGTAATTATACTGCTCAAGTTCATTCTGATAAAAATATAGCGTACTCAGCGGAATTCTTTTCATACGATATGTTTTTCGCATCTGCTTATAAATGTTTCCGACTGCTGCATAAACATTATTTTCGTTAAATCCCGTAAATGCGGCTGCGGCGGCAGACATGGTTAAAACAATAAGTATAAAAATCGATAAACTTTTTTTCATTGTGAGCTCCCGAAAATTAATTTGATATTAATGTTTAATACTATATCTGTATATACATGTATATAATATTTATATTTATGTTTTTATATTTATACTTATATTTATGTTTTTATATTTATACTTATATTTATGTTTTTATATTTATACTTATATTTATGTTTTTATATTTATACTTATGTTTATCTTTATATTTATCTTTATATTTATCTTTATATTTATCTTTATATTTATCTTTATATTTATCTTTATATTTATCTTTATATTTATCTTTATAATGATTATATTTATATTTTACACTATTTTAAACCTTCAAGCCAGTTTGCTATCTGAGAAAGTTCCTCCGGCGGCATATTCGGACTCGGCGGCATTGATGAGTTCGGATGTAAAATCTGATTTTTTATCTGAACATAGCTCAGCAATGAACCGACATGAGAAAGATTAGAGCCGTTCTTATTCCCTTTATTATATATTTTGTGGCAGTAAAAACAGCCTGCAATTTTAAAATCTTCGTAACCCTGCCCGGTAAAGACATACGGCGTTTTGGAAACTTGCGGCGCAACCGCGCTTACACTATTTTCAGGACTTGTCTTGTTAGACGTAACATAAGTATGCGACGGTGCAGCGTGTAGTGCAGGCGGAGGATACATTGCTACTTTTACGTTATTTGAATTATTTGAATTTAAATTATTACTGCTCGCATTAGAATCAGGCACATAATTCGTCTTAGGCAAAATGGAAGCCGACGCGGCATTACTTGTAGATTTAATATGTTTAAGCTGACTATTCTTATTCTTATTTTTATTTTTATTTTTATTCTTATTATTTATTTTCTCATTCATATTTTTAAGTTTTTCTGCTTTCAATTTGCCGGCATTTCCTGCTGAGTTCCCTTGAGACTTGTGCTCATGATTAGTGCTTTTTATAATATCTGTCTGTTTTTGGTTGTTCTTGTTCATAGGCAGATAAATATAAAAATAGCCGGCAGCGGCTGAAGACGCTATAATTAATAACAATCCGATAATTGCAGCAAATAATGCAATTTTTTTATTGGATTTATTAAAATTCTGCCGAGGATAAATTTTTTCGTTTTTTGACGAAGGGTTAAAAGATTTGGAATAGTTAAAAGACTGGAACGTCTGTTTTTGTCATTCTGCGGCGCCGTTATTGTAAATATTGCCATTGCCGTTATAACTGCTATTATTAATTTCATTATTACCGTCATTTTCATTGCATATATTATCAGTATCGCTTGATTGAACTCTGCTATATTGATTACTATATTGTTCGTCGTATTGATTATTCTGCTGCGATAAAGACTGTGCCGGTGATTTTACAGACTGTTTGTTTGTTTTTTCGTTCGGTGTTTCTGATAATACAGACTTAGATTCAGATTTAGATAAAGATACAGACTCGGATTTATACATATTTTGCGGCGATTTTTCAGCGCCTTTAAGTATTTCAGACGTCTTAAACGTCCCTTTATCTTCAGATTCAGATATCCGACGCTTTTCTTCATTTGTATCTAATGTATCTAATGTATCTAATAATTTAATTAATTCATCGGTATTCTGTATCCTGTCTGGTATTTTTATAGAAAGACCTTTTTCTATAATACTTCTTAATTCTTCGCTGATACCGTTAAAATCTATAGATGTTCCTCCTGCTAAAGCCGTAGCCTCAGGCGGGGGGGCACCTTTTATACAGGCATATAAGGTTGCGCAAATAGCATAAACGTCGGTAAATTCGCCGCGTCTGCCTTTTCCGCCGTACTGCTCAAGAGGCGCATAACCATGTGTAAGAATTTTTTCATAAGTTCTGGTTTTATCGTCTGCAAAATCACTGGAAGAACCGAAATCTATAATTTTTATATCTCCCGAATCTTTAATGATAATATTGTCCGGTTTTATATCCTGGTGAAGCAGTCCTTCAGCATGAATAGCTTTTACCGCGTTAGCAATCTGTCTTATATATTTTACTGCGACTTGTTCGTTTATTTTTCCAAGAAGCGAAGACATTAAAACACCGCTGATATATTCCATTACTATATAAATGGTGCCGTTTTCTTCTATTATGTCGTAAACATCTACTATCCCCGGATTTTTTAATTTTGCAATGGCTTTTGCTTCTTCCGTAAAACCTTCCATATTTTTCTTATTTTCAAGCGTGGGCGGCACTGTAACTTTATTGCCGGTTCTTGACGCTATACCGTCGGGAAAATATTCTTTTATTGCTACTTTTCTATCTAATTTTTCATCGTAAGCAAGGTATGTTATCCCAAAGCCGCCCTGTCCAATAACCTTTTCTACTTTATATTTTGAATAAATGACACTGCCTGTTTCAAGAGGGGTACACAACACGGAAGAGGCGGGTTCAATTTTACTTCCGCAAGCGGGACATACAGATGCATTGTCCGGAATTTCGGATAAACAGTTTGGACAGGTTATCATAACAATTATCTAAGCTCTCAAGATATATATAACGTAATACAATGCAGTTTAATATGCTTACTTAATATATTTATATATTTGCTAAATACAATGCAGTTTAATATGCTTACTTAATATATTTATATATTTGCTAAATATAATGCAGTTTAATATGCTTACTTAATATATTTATATATTTGCTAAATACAATGCAGTTTAATATGCTTACTTAATATATTTATATATTTGCTAAATATAATGCAGTTTAATATGCTTACTTAATATATTTATATATTTGCTAAATATAAATTATATAAATAATACTTGTATAATATTTGTATAATATTTATATAATACTTGTAATACTTGTAATCCGCATCAGGAAATTCTTTTTATTACTAATGCAGAAGCATTGTCGGGCGCCCCTTTTCTTACTGCCAAATCGACAAGTTGAGCTGCTACATTCTGGGCGCATAACATATCGGCAGAACGACAGCCTGGACTGTTTAAAATTTCTATTAACTCTTCATGTTCAATTTCAGACCAAATCCCGTCGCATATTATTATAAGTATATCATTATTTTTCAAATTTGCGCTTTTTTTGCCTGTTGTAAGACTAAGGTCATCTATATAGTTTTCCCGCCTGTTTCTGATGGTACCTAAAGAACGTAAAATTTTATTTCTTTCTGGACTTTTTTTAGCCTGCTCTTCGGTCATGTTTCCGCTGGAAACCATGAGCGCAACATATGAATGGTCATTAGTAAGTCTTTTTAGTTCCGGCTTTTGTTCGGAACCTGTCCAGAGATAAGCTCTTGAATCACCGACATGAGCTAATGCAAAGGTTTCGTTTTCAATAATAACGCCAATAAAAGTGCATCCCCCTACTTTACCACCAAGAGAATCAAAAACATTTTTGTTTGCCTGCCAAGCCAGATTTAACGCAAGCTCATTAATATCTATATCGTTATCGTTAAAAGAGTCTGAAGCCGGAAAAGCGCCCGCATCGGTTTTTAAAAAGCCGTCTATGGCAGCTTTGCTTGCGAGCTCTCCCGCAGCCAGTCCGCCTATGCCGTCAGCAAGGCATGCTTTTATTAACAGATTTTTGCCTTTATAATTTAAAGTGTTTTTCATAACGTATCCGCAGCTATCCTCGTCCATGAGTCTATACTTATTAAGTCCCACGGTAGAGGACGTTCCGATATCATATTTAACAGAAATTTTTCTTTCATCTGAGATATATTTTAAATAATAAAAAGCTTCTTCAGGCGCGAACCTTTCTTCGCTTTGGACAAGAGTTTTAGATAATAATTGCGGGAAGCCTGGAACCGCTATATTGACATTTAAAATGAAATCAAAAACACTAATGTCGTCGTAAGGATATAAATTTTTACCCGTAAAAAATTTTACTGTTAGCAAGCCTAAAATATAAACGCCTTCTTTGCCGGTAGCATATTCGTGTCTTAAAACCTCCGGCGCAACCATATCTTTAGGCGAATACATTTTTTTATTTATTTCGCATATATCCGGCAGAATCTTTAATTTTAATTCCTCATTATATTTATATATAGAGTCGGGATTGATATACAGCACGGATAAACCTGTTTCATTTAAATTTTTTATAAATTCAGCGATATTAAGCAGGTGTTTAATATTCTCATCGATGTCTTTTTTAGCTAAAGGCTGAACTGAATGGGATGCAAAGTTATATTGTTCATATTCTTTTTTATTCTTAATAACCGCTTCACTTTCCGAACACACCAAAATATCAGGCAGTATAGAATATTTATCATTTTTTCCAGTATATCGCAAAATATTTTCCCACAAATTGCAATTTCCTTTGTAATACAATAGTTCTTCGCCGTCTTCCGTGTACGCAAAACGCCATGCAGGCAGCAAAAAATCGCCTAACTTCAACTTTATATTATCCACGGTAATAATATCCCCTGTTTTCAGTAATTCAGTATTATTTTCAACAGGATATATTTTTTCGGTCAACATATCATTATCCATTTGAACTCCACTCTAAATCCACTTAAATATAAAAGTTACATCGCCAAATGATACCTCATCTCTGTCGTTCAATTCCGTCTGTTCTGTTATTTTTTCGGATAGTTCCGCTAATTTGCCGCTTTTATTGCTTTTAACAAAAACTCCGTTTGTGGAATTTAAATCGGACACAAACCACTTACCGCTCTCGAAAGTAAATTTTGCATGTTTTCTTGATATATGTTCCGCGTTCGGCACTTTACTGAGGTCTATATCTATATGTCCTGTCGATTGCTCAAATCGTCCCGCAATCATGGAATCCGACGTTAAATCAAAAAAAATTCCGGCTGAACTATTTCCTGTTTTTAAGGTTATTCGGGCAGGTTTAAATTGAATATTTTCTGCTGCTAAATTTTTATCTTCTGAAGAATTATTATTTGCGGTATGTTCAGACTGTTCAGTATGTTCGGTATATTCAGCATGTTCACTATTTTCAGTATATCCGGTATTTTTTGCAGCAAATACTTCCGAATCAGCGGCGCCTGAACTGTGAATATTAAAATCATCGGCATGGTTTTCAGGTAAGGATTTTTTTTCGCTTAAAGTTATAAGCACCAACTCTGAACCGTCCAAATTGCAAAAATTTTTATCGTCGGTAAAAATTTTACCGCATTCAGGGCATTTTTTCATAACTTCCTCTCACTTTATCGTAGTTATATTTATTATATCCGCATTTATCTATACCTTCTATATTATATAATCTTTGTTTACATAAACTATACATTATCTACATAATCTATATATAAATATAATCGATCGCTCGCTTTTCTCTATACTTTATACCATACATACATAACATAGAAAAATTTATGTAGCTATAGTAATCTTTATATACAATTTTTATAAAATCTTTATAGAATCTTTATATAATAATCTCTATATACCTGCAAGCTTTCTTATCTGCTCATCGGAAAAAGCGTTTTCGCCGTCTGTGCCGTTTATTCTTACCGTCTTTGTTTTTGAACCTATTCTTAAAGTTTTTAATGTATCAATACTTATTGTTTTACTTTCTGATATTTCATTCTTGGCGGCATCTATTAATTTTGTCATGGCGCTGTTTCCAAGTTTTACAGTCACATGCCTTGCCATATCCAGCGTTTTTGCAGCGGTAACTGGATTGCTGGCGGCTTCTTTTATCGCTTTTTCAAGTAATCCGCCGACATTTCTTTGCTGCACCCATTGCATAACTTCCTGATTTACAATAGAAACCTTAGACTCGTCAACGGTAAATTCAACAACAATATCTTCAGGAGGATTTTCGTCTCTAAAATTGGCGCCGGAAACATTGTATGCTAAACCGAGCTGTATAAGACGAGTCTTCATGGGGCTGCGTTCAGGTATGGTTGTTTCTAATATATAAATCGTATCTTCTTTTGCAGATATGCTCCCTAATGAATGCGGCTTTATACTTATATCAACTTCGGAAATTTCAGGATATACCCTAGTAATCCTGTCTATCACAACATCTTTTACGGTATTTATATTTAGAGACAATCCGGTAATCATTTCGCCGGCTGCGCTTTCTAACTCCTTCAGCATAACTTCCGGTATATCGGAAGGCTTAATCGCAATATTATTACCGATGCCGTTTATATTATAGTTATTATTGCTATTACTATTGCTGCTGCTATTTTCATAATTGCTGCTATTATTGTCAGTGCTGCCATCATCCTCTTTTGCAGTTTGACAGCTTGCCTTTCCGCCGCAGGTTGAATCATATGAAATTTTAGTCGTAGCATAAAAAGGTTTTCCTTGTGTTTTATCAGTCATGAATGTAATAAGTTCTTCATTCCAGTCTTCGCCGATACCTATGGCAATTACGGGTATACCTTCTTTTGCCAATTCAAATGCCGTTTCTTTGACTAAATCTTCATCGGAAGTTTGACCATCCGTCAGCATTATAATTTTCTTATTTGCGCCTGTTTCCTTAGAAATATAGCCTAAAATTGTTTTTAAACCTGCTCCCATAGATGTCCCGCCGCTATAATTCCTTAAATCTTCAACCGCTTTTAATATTGTATCTTTATTTTTATCTTCAATATTTATAAAAGGCAATAAAACTTTGGCAGTATCGTCAAACTTAACAACACTAACCCTAACCATGTCTCTGTTTTTCAGTTTTGACGATTCGACAATTTTTTTTAGTCCATCAATTATAATATCTATTTTTGAATCTCCCCCTCTAACTACATCGTAAGTATTCCCGTCAATAATTTGGGTTTTTCCCGTACGCAGAGGGGAACCTAAAACTATTTCGCGCATAGACCCTGATGTATCTACTAAAAATACTATAGATAGGCTGGAAGCCGATGCGGCAGAATTATTTACAGAATTATTGTTTAAGGCAGAATTTTCTGAAGAACTTGCAGATTGATGCTTATGAGAAAAAAAATTAAGAGCTGCCGCTTGATTTGCCCTAAGTTTCAATTCAATGAAAAGTTTTTGGTCAGGCGTATTTGCCATGAGATAATCTCTATGCGGAATTATTTTTACGTCAAGCATTTTAGTCATAACATTTCTCCAAAAATAAAAGAAATTAATTACATATTCCATCTTTTTAAAAATTTACCTTGAGAATCCGTAAAAGAGCCGGTTAAAATCATAATAAAGTCTACAATTGCTCCTATAAAAAATAAACCGCATGTAAAAAACCAGATTAACCCTGTACCGACTTTTCCGACATAAAAACGGTGTATACCCAACAAACCAAAAAAGAAACATAAAATAGCCGCGACTAGCGCACTCTTGCTGGAAATATAAGAATTGTTCTGAACATGCCCGCTGTTATTGCCATAAGGCTGTTTTAATAGTTGCTTTCTTTCTTTTTCATATTCGTCGTAAGATATAACATTGTCATCTCTCAATTTTGCTAATTTTTCAAGTGCTTCGTATTTATCATTCGACATAAAAATCTCCCGGTTTTTATTTATTAAGATATATTGTTATATCGTTAAGATACAATAAAATAACCATTTAATGTATTTTAAAACCGCATTCAGCGCAAAAATTGCTGCCTTTTACATTAACCGCATTGCATTTTGGACAACGAATATCGTCATATCCGGCAGCATTAGAGTTTGCATCAGCGCTTACATTATTGGCATTTGTATTATAAACATTTTGTTTTTTTGCGGCTACGCCACCTATTACATTATTTAGCATTTCATTTTCGTTAACTTCCTGCGATTTTATATCAACAGTAACATTGTTTGTGTTTAACTCAAGAAAACTCGCTTCTCGAAAACCTAATAAAGATGCAAAGACTACCGCCGGAAATTGTAAAATTCTTCCATTGTAATTGCCGACTAAATTATTATATTGTTCCCGTTTTTTCTGTAAATGATATTCAACGTCTTTTAATTGTGTCATTAGTTCTATGTAACCCTTATCAGCTTTTAAATCTGGATATGCCTGTCCGATAGCATTCAAATTAGCGACAGCCTGTTCCGATTTAGCAAAGGTATCCGCTGTATTATTTGATAATGCAATATTAGTTAATTTTTCATGCACACCATAATTTTGTGCGATAATATTAGCTTTAGCAATTAAATTAACCCTCTGGTCAAGGACGGTATCAATGTTTTTTAAACTAGACCGAATACCTTGCCTAATCATTTGGAAATTATTATAAAATTTAATGATATAGACTATAACGATAACAATAATCAAAAAAATTGCGAAAAGCAAAAACCCTGTCATAATTTATATCTCCTCTACCAATTCCAATTATTAACAATTGTTAAGATTTTATCTTCCATCTTATTAGTGTGCTAATTTCAACAAAAACATTGATTATATATTGTTTTACCTTATTATATTTTTGTACTTTGTACTTTGCAATAATAAAATATGATAATTAATTATTAATTGTATGTTATTTCACCTTAAAACTTGCAGCCGCCGACTCTTCTATAGTCGCAGGTGATTCGGCCGTCAAAGTATATTGATAATTTCCTGAAGAAAAATCTGATGGAACATTTACCGAAAGAGCCACATTATATATGCCCGGTTTACTGGCAGTTATATAGGAATAATTATAAGCAACAAGACTGTTGCCGGTTATTTTATATATCAATTTAATTCGCTGCGCCGTCATATTTGTAGGCATTTTAACATACACAGATGAATTTAAAACCGCGTTGGCTCCCGGAGAAGTTAAAACTCCGCTCGCTAAAGCATTTGTTATCATTACATCGGGAATATTGCTTTTTAAAAACATATCCGGCGCTACCTTTATTAACGACGCGTGAGCAGAACTGAGCGAAGTTTTGAATGACGCGTCAGCATTTTGCGGCGGTTGAGAAATTGACGGCTGCCGATTGTTATTATTACTATAAACATAAGTAGGCGACGAGCTTGGTGATTGCGGTGTATTTGCCGACGCAGGGTTAGAATTTTTTACACTATTGCTAGTACTGCTATTATTGGAAAGAACTGCTGCGGGCGATGCAGCGGCAGGTTTCTTTGTATTTTTATTTATTTTATTTGCAAGCTTAGATTTTGACAAAGACACAGATAACTTTTTTTTATTGGATTTTGAAGATACAGATAACTTTTTTTTATTGGATTTTTGATTTTTGGTTTCTGCTTTGTTCAAAAAAGGCAGATGCAGCGCCGATAACATCTTCAATTTCCCTGTTTCTTTTAAATACAGAAGTGTACCGCCGCTGACAACCAAAACAAAAATAAAACTTATTAATGCAATCAATAAGCCTTTATTGCTTTTGCCGAAGCCGCCATTCTCTTCCTTATTTTTCTCTTTCTTAAACGGATTAAATTTATTATTATTATATGAATTAATGCCGACATTGCTTTTGCCGCCGTTGTTATTAGTATTGCCGCTATCGGTGCGGCTATTGCCTGTATTGTCGCTGCTGTTAGCACTGTTGCCGGGTTTCGGCGATGGTGAAACAGTATTACCGTTTGTATTTTTATTTTTAACAAGTTTTTCGTCTGTATTAAGCTTATCCTGATTTTTATCTATTTTTTTGCCGCATTTTGGACAAAACGTGGCATTCCCATTTTCGATTTTTGCACCGCAACTATTGCAAAACATCTCATCAGCCTCCCATCCAGATTTTAATTTAATTTTTCTCCGCAGCTTTCACAAAAATTCGCATCAGGTTTATTTTTTGTTCCGCATTTTTGGCAAATTTTCCCTTTATTATTGTCATTGTTATTATTGTTATTGTTGTTATTATTATTGTCATTATTATTATTGTTGTTATTGTTATTACCGCTTTTTTGACCCATCTCAGCTGCTTTTTCTTTATACTTGTCTATATTAGATTTTACTTTTGAAGCTGCAGAACTAAACTGAGCTTCTGCATCTTTAAAATTCATATCTTTAATAATATCAAGATAAATATAGGATTGACCTAACATCATATACACCATCTGTAAAACAATTAAAAGCATATATATTATGGCAATTCCGAATGCGACAAATGCGCCGTACATCATAATTGATTGAAAAGCTCCCATTCCCACAAAACGGCTAATTGGATTTCCGTATCCAAACTCAGAAAAATACGGTGAAAATCCTCCTCCTGTTCCTCCCATATTAAACAAATAAGTTGGACGAGTCACCATTAAAATTCCGGACGTCAAAGTTAACGAGCCTGTTAACAAACCAAAAAATATAATACCTACCATAAACGACACGAGGTTAATAAATATAAAATATCCAAAAATTAATGTGTTGTGTTTTTTAAACAATGCATATGCTTTAACAAATATTTCTTTTATATTGTTTCCTTCAAATATCATAGGTATAATCATAAAAGACATCAACACGATACCCAAAAGAATAATTGCGTAGGCTATAGTAAATGCAGGAATTCCGATAAAGGCTAACAACGAACCTATTGCCGGAATTTTTGCTATTAAAAAATATATAAGGACAACTAAGGCAATTATAAAAGGAATAATAAATAAAATAATTTCGGAAATAATTATTTTATAAAATGAAAAAATTGAAAATATAATTGCATTAGAAATTTTTATTGAAGATTTATCCTTGGCAAATTCCATTAGAATTTTACCGGTCGCCGTGTATCCAATTAAAAAAATAATTAAACTTATTACGGCACCGACAAGAAAAACAAAAATTGATAATACTGCTGACCTATGGGCTATTGCAGCTGTTTCTGCAATTGTGCCATCAAAAATAGCGGCTGAAATTATAATTGTAATAAGCAAAAGTATAATAGCTTTTATTTGCTTGAAGGCTTCAAAAGACTTGATCAAAATCGCAAATTTAAATACGGATTCTTCCTTAGTATTTTCCATAATTCCTCCCAAAGAATAATTTAAAAATATAAATAAAATATTTAAGTATTATTTAAAAATATAAAATATTTAAGTATTATTTATCGCCTGCGCATAGTTTATTTAACTGCATTAATACATATATATAATGATGCAATGTTTAATAATACTTATGTGAACTGCCTATCAATTAATTAATAGGCTTCCTGTTTCATTGTATAACGGCGATTGTCCGATATTATGGAACCCGCCCCGCCCCCGCCGGAGCATACTTCATAGGAGTTAATTTGGACGACACCCGCCCTATTTTAAAATTCAGATTCAAAATTTAATTTTATATTTAATATACACAATTTATATATATATATTTTTTAATAATTAATGTCAATTTATTTTTTAAACTTTAATAACTAATATTAATTTATATATTTATTAAGTTATTTATATACAGCATATATTTATTAAGTTATTTATATACGGCATATATTTATTAAGTTATTTATATATTATATATATTTATTAAGTTATTTATATATTATATATATTTATTAAGTTACTTATATATTATATATATTTATTAAGTTACTTATATATAACATATATTTATTACAATTTTATGACAGTTATATTAAATTTGTATTACATTTTTTTGACTTTATCATTAAAAAAATTCAAAAAAATATTACAGAATTAAGATGCTATGAATATTGATATAAAAAATAATATAAAAAAAAAGTTTTGGAATAAGATATTATGAATATTTATTGATATGAAAATAATACAAAAAAAAGTATTGGAGGACAAGATGCTATGAATATTTATATGTTATAATTATTCTAATGACAAATAATATGTTGCCGTTATAATTCTAATGTGTTTTTATAATGTGTTATAAACCTGCAAGAAAATCATTGATGTTTGACTGAGGAAGGGTTATAATTCTAATGTGTTTTTATAATGTGTTATAAAACAGCTAATGAAACGCCGCAATATCCAGTCAATCACCCCATTAGGCATGGGGTTAAAACAAATTATATGTAAATGAGGGTCGTCTTTTGAAAACCGCAAAAACCTTCGCAGTTATATTATCGTCCGGGATTGGAAACAGAACAGGTTTTGCTATACCTAAACAGTTGGTTAAAATACGCGGCACAGAGTTACTCTTAAGAAGTATTGCTATTTTTAGCAATAGTAAGAAATCAACGATAAATTTTGACGAAATTATTATAACCGTACCACCTCAAAATGTCTTTGAATTCGATTGGAAAAAATTTATTGCGGAAAACTTATGTTCAATAAATTTAAATTCTGCATCAAATCCGATTCAAACGGACAATAAAAAAAATTATTCAGAAAATTTAGAATCTAAAAAATATCGTACAGAACAAACTAACGGAACAACACAAAAAATTGCAAGCAGAAATATTTCGAAACATAATATAAAACAGGATGCAAAGCAAAATATAATACAAAATATAGAACATGGTATAAAGCAAAATTTGGAACAGAATATAAAACAAAATATAGTACAGAATATGGAACGACACCACCAACAAGAGCTTCAA
This sequence comes from bacterium, assembly GCA_021809845.1. GTDB lineage: Bacteria > SZUA-79 > SZUA-79 > Acidulodesulfobacterales > Acidulodesulfobacteraceae > Acididesulfobacter. The sequence continues at coordinate 102,874 of JAJZJW010000003.1, forward strand.
TGCAAAAATATTCTGGATAAAATTAAAATAATTGAAGGCGGTGATTTAAGACAAAAATCAGTTTACAACGCTTTAAATTATATTGAAAAGAATTTTACAGATTGCAATCCAGATTCAATAGTTTTTATACATGATTCGGCAAGACCATTTGTGACAAATAATGAGCTGTTCATGCTCAAGGAAGCTGCATATAAATTCGGAGCTTCTTTCTTATTCAGACCGGTAACGGACACTATCAAATCGATTGAAAATCATAAATACGAGGACAAGCAGAACAAAACAAAAGATGATTTAAGCAGGGAAAATTATGAACCGAAAAATTCCGAACAAAGTTATTTTAACACATTGGATAGGCGTAAATTAATTGCCGCCAAAACACCGCAGGTTTTTAAGTTTAATATAATTAAAAAAGCTATGGACTATATTTTTAAAAATGGCAGCCGTTTAGGTAAAAACGAAAAGTCAAACAGCGGCAAAAACAAAACAGATAAATATTTGAATATTACAGATTGTGATATAAATATAAACTCAGATATAAATAATAATGTAAGCATTAATGCAAATACAAATAATAATACAGATATATACTTAGATGCAGATAACAGCATGGATATAAATACATATAATAATATTAATATAAGGTTAGACACAGATAATAGCGTAAGCATAGATGCAGATGCAGATAATAATATAAATATAAGCTTAAATATAGAAAATTTTACTGATGACATATCATTTGTTGAACATTTTGCAATTCCGGCAAAACCGATTCTTTCGAATGAATTTAATATAAAAATAACCACTGCATCGGACATTGAATTGGCAGATTTTTTTTTAGACAAATTTGATAAAATAAATCTTAAATAAATAGTTAGTAATCTTAAATCTTAAATATTCAATATTAAATCCTAAATAAATAGTTAATAATATTAAATCTTAAATCTTAAATAAATAATTAATAATCTTATTTTATAAAATAATGTTGAATCTAAGAATCGGACATGGCTACGATATCCACAGATTTAATCTTGAATCTGCTAACAATGGCGCTAATAATCGGGATATTATTACTAACAATTCCGATAAAAACAATAAATTATTTATAGAAACTGAACAAAAAACAAAATCTAAACCGTTATACTTAGGCGGGATTTTAATAGAAAATCACTGCGGGACAATTGCACACTCCGATGGGGACGTTGTTTTACACTCACTGACAGATGCTTTGCTCGGAGCAGCAGGTTTAGATGATATAGGGACTTTATTTCCTGACAACATTGAATCTACAAAAAACATAAGCAGCATTCTTATGCTGCAAAAAGCATACAGCATGGTTCAAAATGAGGGATATTGCATAATTAATATCGATATTACTATAATAACCCAGAGCCCAAAAATAAAAATTTATAAAAATAAAATGCTCTTCGCAATTTCTAAAGCATTAAATATAGCGCAATCATGCATCAATATAAAAGGAAAAACTAAAGAAGGCGTGGACAGCGTCGGCAGAGGTGAGGCAGTCGAATGTTTTTCCGTTTGCCTAATTAATAAATTCTAAAGAAGTCCGCGACATAGCGGTTATCAATCAGGCAGTCGAATGTTTTTCCGTTTGCCTAATTAATAAATAACAATAAAATAATTAATAATAATTGTGGACTCACACGCTATTTAATAATTAAAGGACTAACACTATTTTAAATAATATTAAATTAATAAAATGTGGGGTTATATGAAAGTTTTTAAATATAATAGTTTAGGATTTAACTTTTACCTTGTATTACTATCTATAGAATTTTGTATATCATTAGCTTTACACCTTTTCACATATATATTTGTGATTTTTATTGGTATAAGTACGGCTCATAAGTTTGAATATCGATACATATATATGCTCATTATAACTTTCATGGTAAGTTTATTAACATTAAAAATATATAAACGAGATAAAAAAGTATTTGACAAAATAAAAAAATTTAAATATAGGCATACATATCTATTAAGAAAAAAGTAAAATCAGTTGATAAAATAACAATAATAGTAAATTTTAAGTTAGTAATAATATAGCAATTAGTGGCAGACATTTTTTTTATAAGCTAAAGCATAGTATGAAATATAGTAGAATATAGAAAGCTATATTTTCAATTTAGATAAAACACGTTCTTTGCCGAGTAAAACTGCAATTTTAAGTATCGATGGACCGTTTGTTTTTCCGGTCAAAACCATTCTTAAATTTTCGTAAATATCTTTAGTATTTTTTTTATTTTCTTTTGTTATTTTTTGTATTATATTTTTGATTAAAATCTCATTAAAACCTAATGGTTCCGGTTCACAATCTATAGCAGTTTCTTTAATATTTTTAAATAACAGCTCTGCTATTTCTTTATCAAAATATTTATATTGTCCATTATATAAAAAAACACTATCAAGTTCTGAAATTATTTCTATTACCGTTTTATATTCATTCTTTAAAAAGTGTATAATATATATTAGCTGTTCTTTTCCATATTCTTTTTCTGCGCAATCAAAAATGTTTTGAATATACCGGGTTTTAAATTTTTCTTTAATTATAGAAATTAAATCATCTGCATTCAACTGCTGCAGCCATTTTTCATTTACAAATTTCAATTTTTCTTCATTAAATATAGCCCCGGAACTTTTAGTTCTTTTTATATCAAAATAATGCGCCATTTCATTTATCGAACTAAAAATCTCGTCGGAGAAACGTTCGTCGTTTACTATAAAAGTATTACCTGTTATAGCAAGATAATTAAGAACAGCCTGAGGTAAATAGCCTTCTTTTTTGTAATATTCCAAATTGGCGTTAAAATCTCTTTTTGACATAAGTTTGCCATTTTTTCCATATAAAAGAGAAATATGGGCAAAAACAGGATGTGACACTCCTAAAGCCTTACACAGTAATATCTGCCGAGGCGTATTTGAAATATGGTCTTCTCCTCTTATTATATGCGTTAAGCCTAAATCAATATCATCTACTATTGAAGCAAAATTATACGTAAATCTGTTGTCGGAAGTTTTTAATACAAAATCGCCCAGGAGTTTTACATTAAAAACAACTTTTCCATGAACCATATCTTCAAATTCTACTTGCTCACAACCTAACTTCAGCATGTTTAATCTTATTGACGGCACTAATCCGGCATCTGCCAGTTTTTTTCTCAAATTTTCTTTTTCATCACTGTTGAGATTGAGGCACCTGCCGTTATAGATATAAGGCTTTTTAAGATTAATAGACAGTTCTTTTGACCTTAAAAGTTCTTCTTCTGTGCAGAAACATTCATATATATAGCCCTTTTCTTCAAGAATTTTTAAATATCTTTCATATATGTTTTTTCTTTCAGATTGTTTGTAAAATTCATCGTATTTTATGTCAAACCATTTTATATCGCTTATGATTAAATCTTCGTATTCTTTACTGCTTCTTATAATATCAGTATCATCAATTCTTAAAATAAGTTTCCCATTATTCTTTTTAGCAAACAGATAATTAAAAAGGGCCGTCCTTAAACCGCCTATATGCAAGTGACCAGTTGGGCTCGGCGCAAACCGCACTCTAATATTATCGTTGTTATTAATATTATTATCGTTGTCTATATTATTATGCATTGTGTTTTTACCTAAACTCTTTCTCTATCATAATTTATTTTAGCGAAAATCATTCTTCCGCTTGAAGTTTGCAAAATACTGGTGACCATAACTTCTAATTCGGTGCCGACTAATCTCATAGCATCCTCTACGACTATCATTGTGCCGTCATCCATATAACCGATTCCTTGATTTTTTTCTCTTCCTTCTTTTGCAATGAGAATATTCATAGTCTCTCCCGGAAGTAAAATAGGACGAAGAGCTTTTGCAAGATCGTTAATATTTAGCACCTGAATATTTTGAACCTGAGCTACTTTGTTTAAATTAAAATCATTCGTAATAATTTTCGCATTTATCTCTTTTGCAAGAGCCGTCAATTTTGCATCGACTTCTCTGATTTTTGGATAATCTTTGTCTATAAATTCTATGTTAATATTTTTATCTTCCCTCATTTCATTCAACATATCAAGCCCTCTTCTTCCCTTAACTCTTTTAAGAGGGTCTTGGGAATCTGCTATGTGCTGAAGTTCATGCAGAACAAATGTCGGAATGACAAATTTGCCTTCTATAAATTTAGTCTTTGCAACATCTAATATACGTCCGTCAATTAGAGAACTGGTGTCTATTATTTTAACACCGCATGAGAGATTTGAATTTAATTCTTTTCTTGAAAAACCGCTTAAAGAATCTGAAATATATGATTTTGCAACCGACGCCGCAACCTCTTCGCTTGCCCTTAGTCCAATAATTAACCCTATATATCCTGCTACAAAATTAATAAATGCATATGATGCGTATCCTAAAATACCGCTTGTAAAAAAAGTTTTAAATAATTTATAAGTTAAATAATTGACTACGTAAAGTGAAATGAATAATCCAATGCCTCCGCTCAATATCTTACGCGTGGAAATATTTTCCATACTTTTTTCAAGAGTAACAACTATAAATCCGGTGATAAATCCGAATAAAAGCCCCACATATGCTAAAAAATCATTATGCCAGTATTCTTTGCCTATCAAGAACCCTAAAATAGAAGATACTAAAATAAGCAGTAGCCTGATAAAAAAAATAGGTTTTTTTTTTGATATATTTATATTATTTATCTGCAATTTTATAAGCCTGATTATTAAATTAAGATTATGCTTACAACTTATTTTGTAAGCCAATGTATAATTTTGCCTAACTTATTGTATAACTTATTAAATAAATTTTAAATAAATTATTGTATAAAGATTCTTCTTATCTGGTCCTCAACGTAGCTAAAAGGTCTTTGCATAACAGTGGATATTTCTGTGACAATCAAATGCTTTGCCTTTTCGAACATTTTCTTCTCAGCAAAAGAAAGGTCTTTTTCAGCTTTTAATATATAAAGGTCTCTCAAGACTTCCGCCACTTCAAATAGGCATGCAGAACACAATTTCAAATTATACCCGTTATATCTTTTATTCCATGATTCTTTTTTGCAAAAAGGATGTTTATCTTCTTTGCATTCAAGAACATCAAATACTTTTTGAATATCATCCGGGCTTATCAGCGGTCTTAAACCGACTTCATCTGAATTTTTTACAGGAACCATAATTTTCATATTGTTTTCAATTACAACAATATTGTAAAAAGAAATTTCAACCGACCCTACCTTTTGAACGGTAGCTTCCTTAACAATCCCGACACCGTAACCGGGATAGAAAATAAATTCATTTGTTTTAAACATGACGCGCCTCCTAATTTATTAAATTAATTACACAAATAATCTTATATTTATTAATTAAATTAATTAAAATTTATAAGCATAATTTTATTTAATATGATAATATCTAATAAATTCAAAAGAATTCACCTGCAATTGTATAACAAATACACATCACACCTATATATATTAACTTATGTTGTGGGACAGACAGACACTGCGAGACACAACGTCCGTCAATAAGATAACCAAAGCCGCACGACACTGCAGCAGCATAAGCCGAGCTCAAATTGCCGCGGCATAAAACGTATCACGTTCTATTGGAATTTTTCCGGTTTCTTCAATAATTTTTTTTAATCTTTTAACGCTTAAGCCTTCTTCTGTATCGGCTCCTGCGCTGTGCGATATATTTTCTTTTATAAGGGTTCCGTCAATGTCATCTGCACCGAAAGATAGAGAAACCTGAGCTAAGTTTATACCTAAATTAACAAAAAAAGTCTTTATATGCTTAAAATTGTCCAAATAAAGTCTTGAAACCGCAATTACTTTCAAATCGTCATAACCAGAGGTTTTATGAGAATTTTTTATAGCGGTATTTTTAGGCTGGAAAGCAAACGGAATAAAAGATTGAAACCCTCCGGTTATATCCTGCGTATCTCTTAGGATTTTCATATGATTAATTCTATCTTCATAAGATTCTTTTACCCCGTAAAGCATAGATGCGTTTGACGGCATACCGAGTTCATGGGCGGCTTTATGGATATTAGTCCATACTTCTGCATTTATTTTCTGAGGGCATAATTTTTTTCTTAATTTATCGTTAAATATCTCTGCGCCTCCGCCTGGCAGACTTCCTAACCCGCTATTTTTCAAATCAATAAGAACTCTTTCAACGGGCAATCCTGATATTTTTGACATATAATCTATTTCAACCGCTGTAAAAGCTTGAATGTTAGCATACGGAAAATTTTTTTTTATCATATAAATCATTTCAAGATAATATTCGTAAGGCAATGACGGATGCAGTCCTCCGACTATATGTATTTCCTTAAAATTATTTTCTTTTGCATGAGTTCTTATAAAATTGAGCATTTCATCTATACCGAGAGCATAAGCATCTCTTTGATTTTCTTTTCTGTAAAAAGCGCAAAAAGCGCATTGATTGACGCAAATATTAGTATAATTAATATGAATATTTACGATATAATATACATTATTGCCATTTATCTGAAAATTTTTATAACCGGCAAGCTCGCCGAGCGACAATATATCATTGGAAGAAAATAAAAATAAACCGTCTTCATCACTTAATCTTATATTATTATAAACCTTATTTTTAATAATTTCAAAGTTTGTCATTATTTATTATTTAGATTTACTATTTTAAAGTTCTATATTTGCCTATTTTAGTTATTTACTTTTTTATTATTTATTGACTTTTTTTATTATTGCTTTTTATTATTTATTGCTTTTCTATTATTTACCACTTTTCTATTCTTACCTTTCTATTATTTATTATCTTTTTATTATATTGTTTATTAATATTTTTTTTATTAATTAACAACCCGGGTTCCATCTTCTGTATATATTATTTTCAATTCCGAAAGAATCCATAATTTTCCCGATTATAAAATTAATCATATCGTCAATACTTTCGGGTCTGCTATAAAAAGCTGGGGTCGGGGGTAATATTACGGCTCCTGCTCTGCTTAGGGAGAGCATATTTTTTAAATGTATATCATTTAAAGGTGTTTCTCTTGGACAGACAATTAATTTTTTACGTTCTTTAAGCATAACATCCGACGCGCGTTCAATCAGATTTCCGGAACTTCCGCTTGAAATTCTTGATAAACTCCCCATAGAACATGGAATAACAGCCATTCCTTGAATATCTGTTGCCGAGCCGCTGGATATTTCTGCTTCGATAAACATTTCATCTAAATATTCATAATTCTCCTTATTGCCATCGTGAGCTTTGTTATCTATCTTAAATTTTGATTTAATTTCATCATAGACTGTGCTTCTGCTATAAGCCAGACAACTTCCGCCGGTTGTTTGAGCAGCAAAATTATTGTCTATATCTAACTCTTCAAACATATTTAATTCGTGTTTTATTACTTTAAAAGCAGGTTTTGAAATAATAAGATAAACATAAAAATCATGCTTTATTAATTCCTCTAAAAGTCTAAAACCGTATATAGAACCTGAAGCGCCTGTAATAGCGACTATATATGCTTTCCGTTTCATTGAAATTTTAATTAATTTATCTATATATAATTAATACAATTAACCGAGCCTGCTTAAAACACTAACTGTTATAAATAAAAAAAAGCTTAAGGAAATATAGCCGTTCATATTAAAAAATGCCATGTCTATATTTTTTAAGCTCTTATAAATTAAATAATGTTCATAAATAAAAAAACCGGAAATTAAAAATAATCCGGCGATATATAAATAGTTTAAATTAAATAAAAAGTAGATATAAACAAGGAGAAATATTGTTATAATGTGAAGGGCTCTGGATATTATGACGGCATTTTTTATTCCAAATTTAGCCGGAACGGAGAAAAGATTGTGCGCTACATCAAAATCATAATCCATCGTGGCATATAAAATATCAAAACCTGCTCCCCACAATAATACCGCAGTTCCAAGTATAATAATCTTATAGTCTATGCTGCCTGTTACAGCAATCCATGCGCCTATCGGTCCAAATGCCATGCTTGCCCCGAGGACAAAATGCGAAAAAAAAGTAAATCTTTTTGTAAATGAATAAAATGTAATAAACGCAATTACAAAAGGTGATAATGCAAAACATAAGAAATTAAGCTCATATGCGGAAAGTATTAATACAGCATATGAAGTTAATCCAAAAACTATGCTGTATAGCATAGAAAGCTCGCCTTTAGGAAGAGTTCTTGATTTAGTTCTGTCATTCTGAGCATCGAGCTTTGCGTCTATAATCCGGTTAAAAGCCATAGCTCCGCTTCTCGCTGATGCCATAGCTATTACAACCCACAATATTTTATAATAGAAAAAATATGTATTTATCTCTGTTGGAAATTTTACATAAAAGGCAAGCAGAAAAGCGCTCAATGCGAAAGGAAGAACAAATATCGTATGCGAAAATTTTACAAGCTCTAACGTATTTTTAATTTTTTTTGAGAACATAACGACTTACTTCTTACTTAAATTTAATATATAAGCATTAATATTAACATCAGCATTATTAGTGCGATAACAGATTATATAATTCATTTTATATAACAATTTATTTATATTTTATATAATTTTTTATATAATTATAATGCAATTTATATTACAATGTATGACAGAAAAAACTTTTCGCAATAAAGAATAATTAAAAAAAATAATTAAATAATTACCTGTAATTTCGATTAGAAGCCGTATTCTTTCCATTTTTCGTCAACTAATTTTTTAATTTCGGCAGACATAACTATATCATCCGGCCATTTCCTTTTATAGCCCTCTGTAGCCCATTTTTTTGTTGCATCTATTCCCATTTTGGAACCGTAATTCGGTATATCTGAAGCATGCTCTAAAACATCGATAGGTCCTTCAACAAAAGACACATCGCGTTTCGGGTCTATATTATTGCAGAGTCTCCATATTACCTCGCCCTTATCCTGGACATTAACATCTTCATCGAGAATAACTATAATTTTCGTAAACATCATAAGACCAAGACCCCAGATACCATGCATTATTTTTTTTGCATGCCCGGGATAGCTTTTTTTTATGCTTATAAAAGCAAGGTCATGAAAAATACCTTCAAAAGGCAAATTCATATCGACAATCTCGGGAAATATTTTTTTGATAGCCGGCAAAAAAAACCTTTCGGTTGCTTTACCTATGTAGCAATCTTCCATAGGAGGTTTTCCTACTATTGTGGCGGGATAAATAGCGTCTTTTCTGTGAGATATTAACGTTACATGAAAAACAGGATAATAGTCTTCTAACGAATAATATCCTGTATGGTCGCCGAAAGGACCTTCTATTTTTAAGTCTTCTTCAGGGTCTATATAACCTTCTATGACAAATTCTGCATTGGCAGGAACATATAAATCGTTCGTTTCGCATTTAACTAATTCTACGGCTTCTTCCCTTAAAAAACCTGCAAACATCATTTCTTCGATATCCGGAGGAAGAGGAGCCGTAGCAGAATAAATAACGGCAGGGTCAGAACCAAGAACAACGGAAACAGGAATCTTTTTACCAAGCTCTTTATATTTTCTGAAATGCCTGGCACCGTCTTTGTGAATATGCCAGTGCATTCCGCATGTCGTGTCGTCATAAACCTGCATTCTGTACATACCGACATTGACGGCATTGGATTCAGGGTCTTTAGTAAAAATCAGCGGCAGGGTTATAAAAGGACCGCCGTCCTCAGGCCATGTTTTAAGAATAGGCAATAAATCGAGAAACGGGGGGGTTTTTATTATAACATCCTTGCATTTACCTGTTTTTACTATTTTTGGCATATAATCAGCCAGTTTTTTTAATTTTGACAAAGACTTAATCTTCTCAAAAAAGTTCGTTGGTATTTCAGGGTCAATAATTTCAGAAACACGTTTTCCAACGTCATCAAGCCTTTCAACCTTAAAAGCCTGCAGAATTCTTTTGTGAGAACCAAATATATTAATTAATACGGGGAATTTAAATCCTTTAACATTTTTAAATAATAATGCCGGTCCTTCCTGTTTGACTATCCTGTCCGCTATTTCAGGAATCTCTAAAATCCTGTCAACTTGAACGTCTATTTCTTTTAAATCGTTGTTTTGAGAAAGGAAATTAACAAAATCGTGCAGGTCTTTATAAGCCATTTTTATTTTTTGATATTATTTTCATTGTTCACAAATTAGTATGATTATCTGTATATTATATTATGTATTTAATATACAGATATATAATAAATAATAAAAACCCCAACTTATTATATTATATACTAAATGATTTTTTAACTCAACAAAATAAATATCATTTGCGGCTTTCATTCTATAATTATCTTTTTTGACAGTATAACCTATGCCGTCAAAACATTCTAATAATGGTATGGCATATTTTCTGGATACATTTGCAATATAATATCCTTATAAATATTACTTTGCGGCTTTCATTCTATAATTATCTTTTTTGACAGTATAACCTATGCCGTCAAAATATTCTAATAATGGTATGGCATATTTTCTGGATACATTTGCAATATAATATCCTTATAAATATTACTTTGCGGCTTTCATTCTATAATTATCTTTTTTGACAGTATAACCTATGCCGTCAAAACATTCTAATAATGGTATGGCATATTTTCTGGATACATTTGCAATATAATATCCTTATAAATATTACTTTGCGGCTTTCATTCTATAATTATCTTTTTTGACAGTATAACCTATGCCGTCAAAATATTCTAATAATGGTATGGCATATTTTCTGGATACATTTGCAATATCCTTCATATCTTTAGGCTCAAGTTTATCGTTTATTTTGAAAAAGTCATCCAATCCTTTCTGAATTAAATCGAGCTGGTCTTTTAAATAATACAAATCAAATTTTATTTTAACTAATTTTTGAGTTCTAATCATTGAGTTTATAAGAAAATTTAACAGCTTTTTATTTATATTTATTCTTTTTCCTATTTCATCAGGCGAAGGAGTGCTGTTGCCGGAAGATTTAAATATATTTTCAATTTTTTCTATCAGTTTATTGTATTCTTCAGATAATTCGCTTTTAGTATTTTTTACGCTGCCCGCAATATTTATATTGCCTTCTTCGCTAACAACCAGATTATCTTCAATTAATTCGTTTAAGGCAATATCTAAAATTGCAGCATTAAAATTTTTTTCATATAAATGGTACAACTCTTTTTTTGAAATTCCGCTCTGAATAGATTTTTTTTCGCCCAGTAATTTTATATTTTCATTTAAACTTTTTTTTAAATCAATATATTTTTCTTTTAAAGCAGCAAATTTATTTTTTGAATCTGTAATAATAAATCCATTTTTTTTTAATTTATTAATATGACATGTAAAATCTTCATAGGAAAGATACAATTTTTTATAAATGTTGTCTAAATCCGCAAAATTGCCTGACAGTCTGATAAAACCCATAACGTTATCTAATATCTCATCTGACAATATTTGTTCAAAATATTTTTCTTGACTTATATCGTAAGCATAATCCATAAACGGGTCTATTATGACACCTCCGCCTATTGTCCCGGCAATACTGTTATTCCTTATAATAAATCTTTCTTTTGCAACCGAAGAAATTTTTTTGTCCAATTTAATTATTATATACGCCCAATCGCCGGGCATTATTTTTTTGTTATTATCATGTGTGGGCATAATTATAATTTTTGCAAATAAATTTAAACTGCCCGTCATGAAAGTAATATTTAACAAATTCTTTAATTCTTTTTTATTTGATTCCAGATAATAAAATTTAGCAAGAATTCGAACGGACGGCAGCAGACTGTTTCTTAAAGAAACAACATCTCCTGTGCTTATAGCTTGTTTTTCTATGCCGGGGATATTTAAAGCAGTTCTTGTAGAATTAAATGCAACTTGTATATTCTCATTATGGGATTCTATACTCTTAATCTTAGTTTTTATTCCTTCTGGCATTATTTCAATTTCATCGTTCACTGAAAATTTGCCATATTTTAATGTACCTGTTACAACTGTGCCTATACCTTTTAAAGAAAATACCCTGTCTATCGGTAAAAACGGTTTTGCATTTAATTTTACACCGGGAGTACCCGAAGTTAATATTTTAGAAGCAAAATAGTCCAATCTTTGAATTAAATTATTAATTCCTTCCTTTGTTTTTGACGAAACCTTGATTATGTCATCACAATTAACATTTAATCCATTATTTTCATAAAAATCTATAATTTCTTTTTCTCTTTGAATTACAAGACTTTTATCAACTGCATCAATTTTTGTAAGAACCGGAATTATAATATTAACGCCAAGTATTTTTAAAATATTAAAATGCTCTATCGTCTGCGCCATTATACCGTCATCTGCGGCTACCAGCAAAATAACCATATCCATTCCGGTTGAACCTGAAACCATCGTTTTTATAAATTTGGCGTGACCCGGAACATCTATAAACCCTGCATGAATTCCTGATGGTAAAACTATATCGGCATAACCTAAGACTATACTTATGCCTCTTTTTTTTTCTTCGGCAAGTCTATCAGTATCTTTACCGGTAAGGACTTTTATAAGCGAAGTCTTGCCATGGTCTATATGTCCTGCCGTTCCTATAATGATAAATTTCTGAGCCTGCATATTTTTTTTAATATAATAAATATAGTAAAGGAATAAAAAATAATCCGGTCTCTTTTGGAGACCGGATTATTTTTAGGAGGAGTGCGAAGTGCCGCTTACAGTTTTAAAGTTTAGTTTAGTCTAGTTTAGCCAAGTATATTAAGTATATTTAAATAGGTGAATAATTTATTTATTCTTTTTATTTATTCTTTTTTATATTAGTTATATATATTATGAGCAGTTTATTTTGAATAAGCTAAATATAGCTTCATAGCTCCGCGTCTAACATATAATAAATACTGGTTCTCTTTCTCAGCATTTGTTATTTCCTGTTTATATTCAGTTATGTTGTCGCATGCAGAATGGTTTATTTCCTGTATAACATCGCCCGGCATTAATCCCATTTTCTGAGCAATACTTCCAGGTATAATCTTTGTAACAATAACTCCATGATGCACGTTATGAAGTCCATATTTTTGCATATTTGCGGTAGTCAAAGGAATAACACCTATTCCAAACTTATCCGTTACAATCTTTTTTACTTTAAATACATTCTTAGGACTTTTCCAGTTCCCTACCGTAATCTTAAGATTTATTTTTTTACCGTTTCTTAGAATTTCCATAGGAACAGTAGTTCCAGGTTTGGTATTACCTACGAGCCAAGGCAATTGCGACATTTCTTTAACTTTATAGCCGTTATATTTAATTATAATATCTCCGCTCTTTAATCCTGCCCTCGACGCCGGACTATTCGGCAATATTGATGATACTAATGCTCCATATGTCGTATGCAGATGAAATGCTTTTTCAAGAGACGGACTAATAGCCTGTATTTCAATACCCAACCATCCTCTGGTAATTTTTCCGGTTTCAAGTTCCGGCAAAACTTCTTTAACAACGTTTATGGGGATTGAAAAACCTATTCCCGTTGCGCCTTTTATTATTGCTGTATTTATGCCGACGACCTGTCCTTTCATGTTAATTAAAGGTCCTCCGCTATTTCCAGGATTTATTGCAGCGTTAGTCTGTATAAAATCTTCGTAAGGACCGCCTATTGCGCGTCCTTTAGCACTTATAATACCATCTGTTACTGTCCAGCCTAAACCAAAAGGATTGCCTATAGCAAGAACCCATTCTCCAATCTGAGATTTTGTAGAATCGCCAAGTACGGCTGCCGGAAGACTTTTATTTACATGAATTTTCAGTAGTGCTAAATCTACATTAGGGTCTTTTCCGATAACACGCGCTTTATAAGTTCTGCCGTTGTAAAGTTTAACATATATCTTGCTGGCGCCTTTTATAACATGATTATTTGTTATAATATAACCGTTCTTACTTATGATAACACCGGAGCCAAGACTTTCTTCAGTATACGAAGACTGCGGCTGATTGTTGAAAAAATTATGAAAAAATTGACCGAATGGATTTGACTTATTTCCAAACGGGTTCTGATACATAAGAGAAGGTCCGCCTTTTATCTGCTGAGTAGTTCTGATATTAACTACAAAAGGTTTATCCTGTTTAATTAAAGCAATAAAATTACTGGGTCCGTTTTGAGCTGGCATCTCAGAATTTTTTGTCGTATAAATCAGCGGCGGATTTGCTGCGGCATTAGATTTTTTAAGCAAATGTAGATTTGCCGTAATAATAACCCCTGCTATTAAACCAATAAAAACAGCAACGGCTGCACCGATAATTTTAACGTCTGGCTTAAACTTTAATTTCATAATTCTGAATACCTCCGTGAAGTTAATTTAAAAAATAAAATATACATTAATTTTTGATTAAATGAATGAATTAATAAATAACGCTAAGTAATGGCATAATTTTAATTTTATATTTATCCTATTAATATTTTAATTTTTAGTCAATATTAAAAATGCATTATTTATGCCAACAATAAAATAAATTAATTTTCAAAAATTTTATTATAAGAATAATAAAGCTAAATATGTTTCTTTTTGCATAAAATATAATATAATCAGATAGTTATTCATTAATGTTCTTTTTTATTTATTTTTTATAATCGTTATTTTATAATTTAATTAACCAACTTTATTATGACAATAAGAAGTAATATTGTCATAATGACAATTATATAAAATAATTTATTGTCATTCTGACAATATTTTTTATTTTTTCTATATTATAACAATATTTTATATATTATGATAATTTTTTTTATATTATGACAATATTTCCTATTTTTTTATATTTTTATTTCTATTTTCTATTAAAAACAACTTCATTGTCATTTTCATTGTATTCCGCAATTATTGAATCATTTTGAACAATTTCAGACGAAAGAAGTTTTAACGCTAATTTATCTTCTATAAATGTTTTTATGGCTCTTTTTAAAGGCCTTGCTCCAAACACGGGGTCATATCCTTCCATAGCGATAAATTTCTCTAAATTATCGGTAAATTCAATATCTATATTTTTTTCTTTTAGTAATGCAGCAAGTTTTTTTAACTGAATTTTAACTATTTTAAGAATATCTTCTTCTCTAAGTGAATGAAATATTATAATATCGTCTAATCTATTAAGAAATTCAGGTTTAAAATAATTTTTTAAAAGCCCCATCACATTATTTTTCATTTCTTCATATTGCCCGCCGGTGTAATTCTGAATCATATCCGACCCAATATTAGAAGTCATAATTATAATGGTATTTTTAAAATCTACCGTTCTTCCTTGTCCATCCGTCAGTCTTCCGTCATCAAGAAGCTGCAAAAGAACATTAAAAACATCAGGATGCGCTTTTTCTATTTCGTCAAATAAAATAACACTGTACGGTCTTCGCCTGACACTTTCCGTGAGCTGTCCGCCTTCTTCGTATCCGACATAACCCGGAGGGGCGCCTATTAATCTTGAAACAGAATGTTTTTCCATGTATTCCGACATATCTATTCTAACAATATTGTTTTCATCGTCAAACAAAAATTCGGCAAGCGCTTTAGCAAGTTCAGTTTTTCCAACACCGGTCGGACCCAAGAATATAAAAGAACCCATGGGTTTTTTTACATCGGAAAGTCCAGCTCTTGAACGTCTTATGGTATTTGCCACGCTGCTTATAGCTTCGTCCTGCGATATGACCCTGTTATGCAAATGTTCTTCTATCAATAAAAGTTTCTCTTTCTCTCCTTCAAGCAATTTTGTAACAGGGATACCGGTCCATTTTGCAACAACTTTTGCTATATCTTCCGAATCAACCTCTTCTTTTAATATTCCTCCGTTCTTTTGCAGGTCAATTAAAGAATTGTTATATTCGGCTAAATTTCTTTCCAATTCGTTCAATTTGCTATATCTGATTTCAGCAACTTTTTCGTAATTTCCTTCTCTTTCATATTTCTGCTCTAGTGTTCTTAATGAGTCTATTTCCTTTTTAACATCGCCTAATTTTTTAATTAAATCTTTTTCATTCTGCCATTTTGCTTTTTTACCGTTAAATTCTTCTTCTAAATCCGCAAGTTCTTTGTCTAAATTAGTCAGTCTTTTTTTAGATTCGGCATCTTTTTCCTTTTTTAAAGCTTCCTGTTCTATTTTAATCTTGATAATTTTTCTTTGTATTTCATCAATTTCCGTCGGCAGCGAATCTATTTCTATTCTAAGTCTGGCGGACGATTCGTCAATTAAATCAATTGCCTTATCCGGCAAAAATCTATCGGTAATATATCTATGCGAAAGGGTAGCCGCCGCTATAATAGCTGAATCCTTAATTCTTATGCCGTGATACGCCTCATAACGTTCTTTGAGCCCTCTTAAGATGGCTATAGTATCTTCTACAGACGGCTCATCTACAAAAACCGGCTGGAACCTCCTCTCTAAAGCAGCGTCCTTTTCTATGTATTTTCTATATTCATCAAGCGTTGTTGCTCCTATAGCTCTCAGCTCGCCTCTTGCCAGAGCCGGTTTTAAGAGATTTGAGGCATCCATAGCGCCTTCTGTTTTACCGGCGCCGACAAGCGTATGAAGTTCATCGATAAAAATTATAATTTTACCCTCAGAGAAAGCTATCTCTTTAACAACAGCTTTAAGCCTATCTTCAAATTCGCCTCTGTATTTAGCTCCGGCAATCAGCAAGCCTAAGTCTAATGATAAGACGGTTTTATCCTTTAAAATCTCAGGCACGTCTCTATCGGCTATTCTTCTTGCCAGCCCTTCTACTATTGCGGTTTTACCGACGCCCGGGTCTCCTATAAGCACAGGATTATTCTTAGTTCTTCTTGATAAAACTTCCATAAGCCTTCTGATTTCATCATCTCTGCCGATAACCGGGTCAATCTTTCCGGCTCGCGCCATTTTTGTCAGATTTACAGTATATTTTTCTAAAGCCTGATACTTATCTTCAGGATTCTGGTCGGACACCCTAGTATTGCCTCTTATCTCTAAAAGAGCTTTAAGAACCATATCTCTGTTTAGAGAGTTGTTTTTTAAAATATCATAAGACTTTGTATCCCTTGCATCAAAAATGGCAAGGATTAAATGCTCGACGGAAACATAATCGTCTTTCATATTGGTCTTATTTTTATCGGCAAAATCTAATATCAGCCGCATTGAAGAAGAAAAATTAGGCTCTAGAGCGCCTCCTTGAACGGAGGCAAGCGAAGACAGGGCGTTTTCAACTTCATTTAATATTTTATTCGTATCTGCGCCTACTTTTTTAAATAAAGAAACTGCCATGCTGTCATCGTAGGTCAGAAGAGCAAACAGCAGATGCAAGTCGGTAATTTCCGGATTTTTTGCTTCTTTTGCCGTATTTATCGTTAATTCGATAACTTCTTGCGACTTAATAGTAAAATTGTCTAATCTCATCTGGAAAACTCCTTAAGCGAACTGATATTTTATTTATTTATTTATTTCTCATTTTTATTTCTCATTAACATAAAACATTTTTAAGTCATACAGTATATTCGTCATTAGTTTTGATTCGTTGTCATCAAGGTTGCCTTTTGTTTTATTAGAAAGCATATCGAGCGTGTCAATTAAATATCTTGCCGTTTTTAAATCTTTTTCGTATTTTCCGGTCATGGGATTAGGCAGCTTTCCAAGATACAATAAAGCCTGGGCGTTAAGGGAATAGACAAAAGTTGAGAAATCGGCTTGCAGTTCATCAATATTGTTAACATTTTTATCTGCATCGGCATTGCCCCCGGCGTTGAGCGAAGCATTTTCACTGCCGCCTATTATTTTATTTTCTTCAAATGTATTTGCGTGCGAGAAACTCTGTGTATTGTCATGCAATTCTGTTTTTATTCCTGCGCTTTTGGTATTTTTTTCTTCACGAACACCGCTATTAGAGGCAGATTCCGCTGAAATATCGGATCCTTTGGCGGATTCATCAGGTGCAACAGACTCTTTATGTTTAGTTTTCTGTTCGCCGCCGTCGCCTGTCATGCCATCTTTTGAAAATAATCTTTTATCTACAACTTTAAAACTTTTTTCTTCAGTATTAGAATTATCATTTTTACCGCCGTCTTTAGCACTGCTTTTATCATTATCGTCTGCGGAATTTTCAAACATAGTCGTGCTCCTCTTCAATTGTTTCTTTAACGAACTCATTTTTGTTATTATTTTTATTATTATTTTTATCAGATTTTACGTTTTTATAATTTTTATCGGCTTCAACGCTAACATCACCGTCTTTTAATTCGGCAACAAACCTCTCTCCATCGTTCCATTTTAATGTAATTGGAACTTTTATTATGTCATCTATCTTTCTTTTTAAAAATCTTGCTCCGTATTTGGCGCTGAAACCGAGTTCGACGAGTTTGTCAAGAGCATCCTCTTCCACAATCAATGATTTTCCATAACCTGCCATACTTTTATTAATGCTTTCTAAATGCAGCAATGCAATTTTCTTAACTTCCTCTTTTGTAAGCGGTGAAAAAATAACAATATCGTCTATTCTATTAATAAACTCAGGAGAAAAATTGTTTTCAACTTCTTTGTTAATAGTAGATTTTATACTCTTAATAACATCGGTAGATTCAATAAAACCTAGCGGTTTTGTAAATTTTGAAAATTCATGCGAACCAAGATTGGATGTCATTATAATTATAGAATCTGAAAAATATACTCTTTTTCCTCTGCCGTCTGTTAAAAATCCTTCGTCAAAAACCTGTAAAAATAGATTAAAAACCATATCGCTTGCTTTTTCTATTTCGTCAAGCAAAATTACGGAAAAAGGATTATCTTTTACCTGATTTGAAAGAATACCTCCTCTTGTAGAACCGACTATTCCTCTTGGCATGCCTATCAGCTTATCTACCGCCAATGAACCGTCTTTATATTCAGACATATCAATCCTGATTAAATTTTTTGGAGAACCGAACATATATTCAGCTAGAGCTTTTGCAGTTTCAGTCTTGCCTACTCCAGTCGGACCTAAAAAAAGCAGCACCGCATCCGGTTTGTCATAATTACTCTTCAAAGGTCCTTTATTTAGCCTTATATGTTTGGCAAGAGATTTAATTCCTTCTGTTTGCCCAACTATTCTTTTAGAAAAAAAATCTTCCATATCCTGAAATCTTTCAAGAACATCGCGTTTAATCAAATCAATCGGTATATTCGTCTCTTGCGATACAACCTGATAAATATTTTCTTTGCTTACAGTTTTATCTTCAGAATATATTTCCGCTTTGACGCATCCGGTATCTAACCAGCCGATTACCTTATCCGGAAGCCTCAGAGACCTGTTATATCTTGAAGAAAGGTTAAGAGATTCATCAATAGCTTCTTTTAATATTTCAACATTATAGGTATCTTCAAATCTTCTTTTTAATCCGTACATAATTCTTTTCGCACTTTCAAGCGAAGGTTCTTTGACATGAACTAATCTGAATCTCCTTGCAAGAGCTTCGTCTTCGGCAATAACTTCTTTATATTCGGATAAAGTCGTAGCCCCTATCATTTGAACATCGCCGCGGGCAAGCGAAGATTTTAAAATATTAGCTGCATCGCTTGGAACCCCGATTGCAGAACCGGCTCCTATAATTGAATGAACCTCGTCTACGAAAAGAATAATATTTTTTCTTGATTTTATCTCATTTATTATTTTTTCCATCCTGTCTTCAAACATGCCTCTAAAAACAGTGCCTGCTATAAGAGAGTTCATTTGAAGATTGACAATAACTTTATTTCTGAGTCTGGGCGGAACATTATACGGTTCTAGCTCTATCTTTCTGGCTAATCCTTCTACTATAGCTGTTTTACCGACACCGGGTTCGCCTACTATCATAACTGAATTAGACCTGTCTATATGACACAATATCTCCATAACTTTAGTAATTTCGGAATCTCTATCAAAAACTAACGGCAGTTTATCCATAACCGCCAATTTGCTTAAATTAGTAGCATGCTGTCTTAAAGTGTAAGGAAGGTCATACTTTCTCCGATTTTCATCGCTTCTATTTTTTCTTTCCCTTATTTTTTGAAATACTTTATCTGCTATAACAACAGAGTCAATGCCTATACTGCTAAAAACTTTTGCAATAACGGAATTGGATTCCTGAAATATTACCATAAGAAAATCGGTAGAATCTATCATATTTCTTCCTGAACTCTGAGCATAATCATAAGCGCTTTTAAAAATATTCCTGGTCTGAAGAGGTATCTTAAGACCTTCTCCTATATATTGCTCCTGGGACATCATATAATCATTGAGCAATTTTAGAAGCCTTTTTTTATCTATTTTAAGGTCTTCAAATATATCGTTCATCAAATCTTCGTCAACTATTGTAAGAGCATAGAATATATGTTCTAAACCAAGATAATAATGTTTTCTTTTTTTTGATTCCTCTATAGATATAGTAAGAACTCTAAATCCGCTTTCCGATAGTTTATCTTCGTAATTGTCTATGTTAAACATAATATTTGTACCGCCTATTTTAAAATTTTAGTATTTTACATTAAATTTTAATAAAAAAATATTAATTATATTAATATTAATAAATTTTTATCCTTTTCGAATTGTTCTCGATATTTTTAGGAATAATTATCTCCAGCACTCCATCTTTAAAGGAAGCGGTTATATCTTCTACTTTAATATTTTTAGGTAAATAAAACGACCGCTTAAAAAAACCGTATGACCTTTCCATTCTTTGGTAATTTTCTTCTTCTTGAGTCCTGCATTTAGTCCTTATTCCGTTAACTTGGATAAAACCATCACCCAATTCTATATTAAGATTCTCTTTTTTAACACCGGATAATTCCACTTGAATAACTATTTTTTTTGGAGACTCATACATATCGGCAAACGGTTTAAAACAATAAGAATCGTCATCAGATTTTTTATTTTTGTCATTAATAATAAATTTTAAGTCATTATTTTTCAGTTTTCCAAAGTTCATTTTAAAATACCCCTTAATTCAGCTTAATTCAATTTGCAATAAACTCGATTCAACTTGACTTCATTCAGCTTTAATTAAACTTAGTTTACTTCTTTTTACTTTAATTTACTTTTATTTAACCTGATTTAACTTGATTTAATTTGATTTAATTCAACATAGTTTGCTTTAGTTCGCTTCTTTTTACTTCAATTCACTTTAATTCAACTTAAATTTAGTTTAAATTAAATGATAGGCAATAAGTAATTTTCACATTGATTTTATATGTAATACCTGCTCGTTTAATATATTTTATTATAACAAATAAAAGCTGAAAAACCAAATTTTTATCTTTAAATTTTAATGATTGTGATATAATATTTTAAAATTACAAAAAAAAATTAAAAAAACAAATATCAAACATAAATATAAAAAAAAGGGTAAGTTCGGAATGCAGAGTAAAAATAATGTTAACAGATTTTCATATTTTATATCTTGCTTAAATCATGATTTTTTTAATATATTTAACATCAATATTCTCCGAAATTTAATTTTTATAACAGTTTTTTTATTTACTTTTTTATTTTTATCGGGACTGCTAATAAAAAATACTTACGCATTCAGTGTTAAAGCTAATACATTCGTCGTTGTTCCAAAAAAAAATTATCAACTCATACAGACTATAGGTATAAAAAAAGATTTGGCTATTGCACTTAAAAAAACAGTCGCTCTGCTGATAGGCAAAAATACTTCAGATAATAAAAAAAACAAAATAATTCTGAATAAAGCTATATATTCCAGATCCAATAAATTTATTTATTCTTTCAAAATTGTAAAATCAAAAATTTATTTGAATCTTTTTTATATAAATATTATATGCAATATTAATACAAATTATTTAAAAAAAGAACTCGAAAAATTAGGTTTTAAATTACAAAAAATTAATAAAAAAAATAAAATTATATACAATATATATAGGTTAAGATTTACAGGTCGCTTCAAATATGCATATGCCGACAAATTTATGCAGATGATGATAAAATCTTCACCGGATTTAAAAAATATATATATATCTTCATTTTCCAATGATTATGTAGGCGTAAAAATAAAGTATGCAGGCGGCATTTTAAATCTTTTAAAAAATATAAAATTAAAACTCTCTACATTTCTTAAATATAAAGAATATATAGACAAAAATAATATTATTTATATTAAAATTAAAAAAACAGTAAAACACCAAGCCGTAAATTAATAAATTAACGACATAAATTAGTAAATTATATCACTGGGTTATAAAATATTGTCTGTCCTTATTTTATAACCCAGTGGTAATTAATTACTTAATTAACGGCAGACATGATTTTTTTAAGTAGTAAAATAGGTAAATTAGAGACAGACACCCCTTTTTTATACACCTGTTTACATAATGCGTGCGATACTTATACTTATGATTAATAATTAATTGAGAATAATAAATAATAAATAAGTTATGCATTAATTATTAGTGCAGAGCTTGAAAAATTGAGTCCTTAAGCAAATTTAAATTAACATTATTTTTCGCCGATACCGGCACAACCACACCGCCTGTAATTTGTTCAAATTTATTTTTTAGATAATCTGCCTGTTCTTGCGGTATAAGGTCTATTTTATTTAATGCGGTTATAATTTTGTTTTCTCCTGCACCTATTTTTTCTAAAATCTTAATAACCTCTTCGGCTTTTGCGATTGCATTGTTTTGCGTAGGGTCAACAACGTGAACTAGAAGCGAGGAGAATACCGCTTCTTCCAAGGTAGATTTGAACGATTCTATTAACAATAGCGGTAAATTTTGTATAAAACCAACAGTATCGGATATAATAATCTTCTTGTTTCCGTTTTTATTATGCATCGCCTCCATCTTAGTGCCAAGGGTTGCAAAAAGTTTATCTTCACCATGTTCCTTAGAATTAGTCAGGGCTTGTAAAAGCGTAGTTTTTCCCGAATTAGTATAACCTGCAAGCGTAACGGTATCCAACCTTTGTTTTTCCCTCTTCAATCTTTGCAAAGAGCGTGTTTTTTTGGCAAGCTCAAGTTTATCCTTGATATGTTTTATTTTAAGTCTGATTTTTCTTCTATCAGTTTCAAGTTTTGTTTCTCCAGGACCTCTAGTTCCTATACCTGCCCCCGTTCTTGAAAGCATAACAGAGCTTCCCTTAAGTCTCGGCAAAATATATTGCAGCAAAGCCAGCTCAACCTGTAATTTGCCTTCAGCCGTCTTAGCACGTGTTGCAAAGATATCAAGAATAATTCTAGTTCTGTCTAAAACATTTACCTCAAAAAAATCAGATAAGTTTCTTTCCTGAGCGGGCGTAAGGTCAGCATCAAATAAAACTATGTCTGCGTTACTGGATTGTACGAGCTCTTTTAATTCATTAGCCATACCTTTTGTTATGTAGTAAGCGGGACTGATCGTTTTAACATTTTTTAAAACCTGCCCTATATTTACAGCCCCGGCAGTTTCTGAAAGCATACTGAGTTCTTCTAGCGAATCTAAACTTAATTCTTTTTTTCCCTTGTTAATTCCAACTAAAAACGCTTTTTCCATATAGATATAATATGCCGATTAAGATTAAGTTAATAAGTTATGCTAGTAATTTAAGTTAATAAGTTATACTAGTAAATTATGCTAGTAAGTTATGCTAGTAATTTAAGTTAATAAGTTATGCTAGTAAATTATGCTAGTAATTTATGTTAGTAAGTTATGCTAGTAATTTATGTTAGTAAGTTATGTTAGTAAGTTATGTTAGTAAGTTATGCTAGTAATTTATGTTAGTAAGTTATGTTAGTAATTTATGTTAATAAGTTATGTTAGTATGTTATGTTAAACTATGTTAGGCAAAAAGCATCTATATTTTTCTTCATAATATTTAATCTCTCATCTTCATTTATAGTTTCAATAAAAACGGCATTTACCGATTTCCTAAACCATGTGAGCTGCCTTTTTGCATATTGCATTGTTGATTTAACTATTTCCAAATAAAGTTCGTTTTGAGAATGCATAACACCGTTTAAATACATCAGCGTTTCTTTATATCCTATAGCTCTAAACGGTTTTAAATCCAAACTGTAGCCCATATTAATAATTTTTTCCGTTTCCTCTATTAAACCGTTATGTATTATATTTTTTGTTCGTTCTTCAATTCTTTTTCTTAAAATTTCTCTGTTCGGTATAAAAATAATATTTATAAAATCATACGCCGGTTCTTTAAAAGGATTTAAATTAATAAAATACGACAACGGTTTACCTGTATGATAAAAAACCTCCATCGCTCTGATTATTCTACTCTTATCATTAGAAGAAATTTTTATGGCATATTCCGGGTCAGCTTCTCTTAATTTTTCATAAAACTTTTTCAAACCTTCCCTTTTAATTGACTCGGAAAGCTTTTTTCTGATTTCGTCGCCGGATATCGCAGGGATAGGCGACAATCCGTAAATTAAAGCCTTTGTATATAACCCTGTTCCACCTGCAAATAATGGCAAGTTGCCGTTATTTATAATGTTTGAAATCACTGATGAAGCATCGTTAGAAAAATCGAAAGCATTGTAGCTTTCATTTGGAAATTTTATATCAATAAGATGGTGTTTTACCGTTAAAGTATTTGATTTCTCAGGTTTAGCGCTGCCTATGTCAAAATATTTATAAAAACACAGCGAATCATAATTTACAACCTCCAGAGGATAAATTTGCGCCAAACGGAGAGAAGAACCTGTCTTACCTGAACACGTCGGACCCCCTAAAATAACTATTTTTTGTTTTTTATTATTATCCATTAAAAAATTAAATAGTTCATATTATTTTATAAACAATATACACAAAATAAAATATGAACTGTTCTTAAGTAAATACCAAGTAATAAAATATTGTCTGTTCTTAATTAAATACCAAGTAATAAAATATTGTCTGTTCTTAATTATCTGTCCATAATTATCCCAATTAACTCTAACTAAATTGAATAATTAGAATGCAACATCTTCAATTTTTTGCAATCTTTTAAGCTCTTCCATTTCCGATGCGAAAGAACTGTCTGTCCTGCCCATCAGAAGATAGGCAAATTTTTTGCCTTTTTCGACACCAGGCTGGTCAAAGGGATTGATTTCAAGGAGGTTTCCAAGTATAGGTACCATTTCCATGCAGATGAAAGAAAGTTCCCCGATTGTGAATTCATTAATTTTGTCAAGCGTAATCCTGAAAGACGGTCTGCCCTTCATCGCAAGCGCCAACTCTACACCGCTCAGTTCATTTAATAATAATTCCGAAAGTTTTTTACCGTTTAAATAAGCATACTTTTCAAAACCTTTAGAATTAATATTATAATCAAATCCATAATCTTTAAGGCATATAAAACATGACAGTTTATCCTGAGGTCCGTCCATGTAAAGCTGCAATTGTGAATGCTGGTCTGTGGCTCCTGTCGCTTTTATCGGTGTTGGTGATTTTAAATCCTTGCCGAGACTTTCCGCAAATAATTGTCTAAACCATCTTCCAAATTCATTTAGGTAATCGCTGTAAGTGTCAATCAGAAACATATTACGGTTTTTTTGGGTATAGTAGAGATATATTACAGATGCAGCAGTATAAACCGGATTGGCATCTAAAGGTTCTTTAGACAGCATATCATTTCTGGCAGAAATTATGCCTTTTAAAAATTCATCGATGTTTAAACCCATACAATATGCGGGAAATAAACTTCCTGCAGTTATTATAGAATATCTGCCCCCAACATTTGCGGCAATATTTAAAACTGAAATATTATTTTCATCGGCAAAATTTCTTAAAAAACCGCTTTTTTTGTCTGTTATAAAAATCATATGCTCTTTGTAGCCGTCTTTAAATTTATTTTTCAACTTTTCTTTTATGATGAAAAATTGGGATACTACTTCTATGGTGCTGCCCGACTTTGAAACAAAACAGAATAAAGTTTCATCAAGATTTAATTTTTCAATATTATCACTTAAATAGGCAGGGTCAATATTTTCAGAAAATAATACCTTCATTTTTTTATTTACGGTTTGGGCTATTGTCTGTTTTAAGGAATTCTGTAAAAAAATAGCCCCTAGAGAAGAACCGCCCATCCCGAACACAACTAACGTTTTTATACCGTTTGAAAAAAATTTTTCGCCCATATTTTTTATGTCTTCAACCATCTGTTTATCTTCTGGAATATCATATAGACCGATAACCTTGTCTTTTCTTAATTTTTCCAAATTATCTTTGGCGTTGGACAATTTACCTTTCAATAATTTTATATCATCATATGAAATACCGCCCTCTCCGAGCGCAGATTTCAAAGCAAACTTGAAATTAAACTCAACCATGTAAGTAAACCTCCCGTAAAAAGTTAATTTAAATATTATATTCAGTTTTTATATATTTAATTTCATCTTCCTTGCTTTTGATTATGCCGTCAATTTTTAACAGCTTCAATTTGTTTAAAATTTTGCCAATATCCGGTCCTTCTTTAAAACCCAGTTTTTTTAGTTCTTCGCCTGAAATACTTGGCTTAAGATTTATACTTTCAAAAATATAAATCTTTAAATATTTATTATAACCGCTATTATTATATCTCATTATAAAAAAAATAATCGAATATAAATTAAACGGCTTCAGGGCTAAATATAATCTGCTTTTGAAATTAATACTGTTTTTCGCAGCAGCAAAGATATTCGTATTGCTAATATTTTTGCTGCTGATATTCTTATTATAAATATTCTTATTATCAATATTTTTGCTATCGGTATTTTTGCTGCTAATATCTTTGCTATGAATTTCTTTGCTGCTGATATTCTTATTATAAATATTCTTATTATCAATATTTTTGCTATCGGTATTTTTGCTGCTAATATCTTTGCTATGAATTTCTTTGCTGCTGATATTCTTATTATAAATATTCTTATTATCAATATCTTTGCTATCAATATCTTTGCTGCTGATATCTTTACTGTTTATATCATTTAAATCCATATCCTCAACAACATTATCAATATAGCTGACAATCTTTTTGATAGATTTGAACTCTGTTTTTATTAATAAAAATAATTTTTTTATATTTTCGCCAAAGTTTAATCTTTCAAGAATAGAAATTATTTTTTCATCTTTTAATCTGAACAAGAGCTCCATTAAATACAATAATCCAATATCTATTTTTATTGCGTTCACATTTTTAATCTTAATATCGTTTATTTTAATTGTATTAATTCTAGCTTTATTTGAGTGATAGAAATTGCATATTTTTTCAAAATTTCTTTTATTAGCGGATGTAAATTTTAAATCTTTATCAATGCTTTTTAGTACACCAAGCCTTTCAAGCCTATAAAAATAAATTTCAGGTCTATTTTCTTGAAAAATTAAATTAAGTTCATTGCTTATTCTTTTTCCGGAGATATTATTCATCACCCCTTTTGACAAAGCATCTATTAATAATTTTTTGGCGTTTTTTTCAATCCTAAATCCCAATCTTTTTTCAAATCTCACAGCCCTGAATATTCTTGTGGGGTCATCGATAAAACTTAAATCGTGCAGCACCTTAATTTTTTTAGCTAAAATATCTTTTATGCCATTATGGTAATCTATTATTTTAAAAAAATTATCCGGTCCCAAATTAAGCGCTAACGCATTTATTGAGAAATCTCTCCTCATCAAATCATGTTCCAAGTCTGAAAATTTTACTGAAGGAAGAACACCCGATTTAGCATAAAACTCTTTGCGGGCTGAAGCAAAATCTATATTAATTCTATTTTCCCGAACGCTTGAAAAAACCGCGCTTGCCGTTTTAAATCGTTCGTGCTTTTTTATATTATGAATATAAACATTGTTTTCAAATTTATATAATTCTATCTTTAATATTTCTAAAAAAATAATAGCATCGCCTTCCACGCAAATATCAATATCAAGCGGTTTTTCTAATTTATCGTAAGGCTTATAGCCGTTATGAATTTTATAAATAAGTAAATCACGGACAAAACCGCCGACAATGTAAATTTTAAACCCATGCGCTTTGGCAATTTTACCAAGAATTGCGTATAAATTCGCAGCCGTACGGTTGGTTAAATGTATGTCGTCTGCAATATTTATATTAAGCTCTAAATTTGTGTTTAGCATTCTTTTGCAATTTGAAGTTAATTTTTTTATGATTAAGCTATTTTTTTATACTGCTATTTATACTACTATTTTATATCATTATTTATTGTACTGCATCATATGATATTATATCTTAGTCGAATTCATTTTTTTGTTCATTGTAATTTTGTTTTGTTTTTTGTTCATCTCATTTTTTATTTCATATCGTTTCTTTCATTTATTTTTATTTTATTTCTTTTTTGTTTCATTGCAATTTTTTGTATTTTCTTCCGCCGCATCGGTATTTCTAGGATGATATTTTTGATGCTGCTCTTTCAAATGTGTCATGTCGGTATGGGTATAAATTTCGGTAGTTGAAATATTAGAATGACCTAACATTTGTTGGATGGAGCGTAAATCTGCCCCGCCTTCGAGAAGATGTGTAGCAAATGTATGTCTTATGGTGTGCGGGGTTATATTTTTATCGAGCCCGGATTTAAGTGCCATTTTTTTTATTATTTTCCATAGACCTTGCCTTGTGAGCGGTTTGCTTTTTTTTGTGACAAAAAGATAATTTCCGGCACCTCTTTCTATTTTGCCGCGTTCTTTAAGATATTCTTTGATATATTTTGCCGCCGAAATATTAAACGGGATGATTCTTTCCTTTGAGCCTTTACCCACCACTTTAACAAAATTCATTTCAAAGTTAAAATTATCAAGTTTTACGGAGGCAATTTCCGATATACGCAACCCGCTTGCATATAGAAGCTCTATAAAAGCTTTATTTCTCAATCCCTCAAAATTATTTTGAAATTTAACATCCAACATTTTATTAATTTCGTCTTTAGTAAGAAATTCCGGCAGTTTTCTTCTGACAAAGGGATATTCAATATCTTTGAAAGGAAATTCGTTTATTTCCGAATTTCTATATAAAAACTTATAAAAACCTTTTATAGATGAATAAAATCTTGCTCTTGTTTTAGCAGATAGATTTAAGGCGGATAAAGAGGAAAGGAAATTCTGAACCGATAAAGGCGCTACAGATAAAAAATTTTCATTTTCTTTTTGCAGATAATTAAGAAAAAAATTTAAATCTTTATAATATGCCGCAAAAGTATTCTGACTATAACCTTTTTCAATCTTCAAGTATGTTATATATTTGTCTATTAGTGCTTCCGCTTCTTGCAATGTTTCTTTATTATTTTCAGCCATGTTTATATGATAAAATCTATTCTATATTTTATTGTATATATGCTATGCTATAATATATTGGTAAACGCAGATTTTATTTTTTTTATTTTTAAAATACTTTTGAGTTTCTTTCCTCTTTCATCTTTTACATAAAAAGTATATAAAAACTGTCCTATTATATATTTTATTATATGCTATACTATATTAGTAAACGCAGATTTTATTTTTTTTATTTTTAAAATACTTTTGAGTTTCTTTCCTCTTTCATCTTTTACATAAAAAGTATCTGAAGCTTTATTACCCATGGTAGTTATCTTTGATTCAAATATGTCAATCTTGAAATCATTAAAAACTTTTGAAATATCGTACAGCAAACCTTTTCTGTCTAATGCCAATATCTCAACAACAGTGAACTCTTCGCTTAAATTATTGTAGAAATTGCATGCCGAAGAGACATGCGGCGTGGATTTTTTATAAATTTTATAACTCTCGAGCTTTTTATTAAACATATCCGATATTGACTTAGATGTGAGAGTGCCTTTAAAAATTTGACTGATAACGTTTGCTATTTTATCCCATTCTATATTAGAATCAATATCTTTATATATATGTTCAATGAAAAATATATCTATAAAATTGCCGTCTCTCCTTGTATTAATATCTGCGCTCATAATATTAAAATCATAATACGATAATGTACCGGTTATGTCGGAAAAAATATTTTTTCGTTCCATGCCGCAAATAGTAAATTCAAAATAATTTGCTTCTTTATTTTGCTCTACGGAATAATCAAATATATGTTCGTCATTAATTCCGGACAATAGTTTAATATGCGATACAATTTTTTTAGAAGAGTTTCTTTGAATATATTTTATGGGGTAATAAAAAGAATTCAAATAATTCTTTATGTATTGCTTTGATTTTTCGGCATTAAAATTACTTTCGCTGCTTAATGATTTGATATTGAAATTAGCCGGCTGATTTTTGTTAATTTCTGAAACAATGTTGTTATAGTTGTTATACTTATTATAGTTGTTATAAATCTCGTCTATATAATATGACAAATCCTGATTGTAATATTTCAGACTGTCTTCGATATAAGAATATGTTTTATTATATAATTCTACAAGAAGCATTTTTCTCCATGAATTAAACCTCCCTGGCGCAACTGCCATTGAATCGCACAGGCTTATAACAAATAAGAATTTTAAATGCTTTATATCTTTACAAATATCTGCTATCATTTTGATGGTTACCGGGTCATGCATATCTCTTCTTTCAGAAGTAAGCGGCATTAAGAAATGATTTAAAATAAGGAAATATATCATTCTATAGGACTTTTGTCCAATACCTAATCTTTTTGCTACTTTTACCGCAATTTTAGAACCTATCTTTTCATGATGCGGTGCATATCCTTTGCCTATATCATGTAATAACATCGATAAATTTAATACAAGCATATCTTCTTCATTAAAATCAAATACTATATTTTTTAAATCTTTATGTATCTTAAAATTTACAAATTCTTCTAAAATATGAATACCGTTAAGAGAGTGGGCATCGACAGTGTATATATGGTATACATCATTGGTTGAAAGAGAATTAATCTTCTTAAACTCGGGTAATAATGCGCTTAGCAAATTTGTTTCGTGCATCAATAAAAGAGTTTCATGCACTCTTTTTCTGCTTTTTAATAATTCAGTAAAAAAAACTATTGCGGTTTTATTGTTTACTATATTATTTTTATGCAAAAAATAAGCTCTTTTTAGGAAATTAACGGATTCCATATCGAGTCTGCGTCCTGTTTTTAAAAAAATTTCAAGCAGCAGAAAAGGATTTTCGGGAGCAGATAAAAACTTTTCCTTATTTTTTATATAAATATATCCTTTTTCTATTACTATATTGTCTTTTGCGTTAATAATGCCGAATTTCTGATTTATTTTTTTTATTATTATATTCTGCCCGTCATCGCTTTTATCATTAATATCTAATCTGTAATTTAATAACAATGGTTTTTTTATCAATTCATTTAAAATAATTTTTGAATTTATATGCAGATTTTTCGAATTTAAATAATAATCATGCATAAACAATTCTATTTTATTTAAAAATTTAATATCTCTGTAAAAAAAAGCGGCTGCAACTTTTTCCTGAATATCAAAAGTTAATCTGTCAATTTTTTTGCCCGATAATAAGTGCATCATTATTCTGGTTTTTAAAATAAATTCCTTAGATTTTATAAAATATTTTATATCGCTAAGGTTCAAGTCTGCGCCGTAAATTAAATTTTCATTTTTCAGAATATTGTTGTAAATATTATGATAATGTAAAAATTTTAATGATTCAACCGGTTTATTTAAAATATAATAAACCCATTCGCACCATGAATAATCCCTCAAACCGCCTATGCCGTCTTTTACATCCGGTTCTAAAAGAAAAATATCGTTGTCTACCAAAACGTTAATAAGTCTTTTTTTTCGGAGACTCTTCATTATTTCTGTTAGAAAAATATCTTTTGCTTTAATTTTTTTAAATTTCAATTTAAAGTCGTTATACAATTTAATATTGCCGGTTATGTATCTGGCGTTTATGAAAGAAGTATAAGTATTTAAGTCTTTCTCCATTAAACCTATCGCTTCTTTTACGAGCCTCACACTTTGAGAAAGGTCTACTGCAGCGTCCCAAAACAGATAAAAAAAATTTTTTAATTTTTTTGTTAAAATTTCCTGGTCAGCATCGTTTTCAATAAGGAGCATTAAATCTATATCGGAAAAAGGGCAAAGTTCGTTATTTGAATAGCTTCCCGCAGCAATTATACAAACATCGTCTGAAAAAATATTTTCATTAAACGCATCTATTATAAGATTATCTATAATTGCAGAAATTTTTGCGGCAATATCAAATGACGATGAATCGAGCAGGTCTTGTTTTAAAGATTTAAATTCGGAAGAAATCTTAGATTTGACAATAGAGGAGGTAAGCAAATTTAATCTATTTTTTGATTTTTATTTTTAACAGCGTCTTTTTTATTTTCTTTCTTTATTTTAAATAAAATAAAGAAATGGTAAACTAAAGCGATAGCTATCCCAAGTATAATAGAAGCAAATACCACAACAGACAGCGGCATCTTAATAGATTCATAGTTAAATAGCGTGACTCTGACAAGAGCATGATTGTATATGGTAAAAACAAGAACAAATATTACAAATATAACTAAGAATATAAAATTAAGAATTTTTATCATATAATTAAATTTCCATCTTATTAAAATAGTCGATTAATTTTGCATAGGTATCATCTAGGAGTTCAGAGACGACTCTTAAATTGGAACATGTGGAATAAAAACTTACATCACCTTCCCATCTCGGAATAATATGGAAATGCAAGTGCCTTTCAATACCTGCGCCGGCAGCCCTTCCGATATTAAGTCCGACATTGATACCATCGCACTGATACACTTTTGTTAATATATCGCAAGATTTAGAAATAAACTGCATAACCTCGGCACCTGCTTCATACGTTAAACCGCTCATTTCTTTACTGTGAACATACGGTATAACAAGCAAATGTCCGCAATTGTACGGAAACATATTTAACTTTATGAAAGAATATTTGCCTCTATACATCATATATTTATTATCAAACGACTCGTCGTCGACACAAAAAACGCATTCATTTATTTTAGATTTATCCTGCATAAGGTAATCCATACGCCATGGAGCATATATGGTTTTCATAATCTAATTATTTTATTTATAATTATTTAATTTTTGAGAAATTATAAATTATAGATTTATAATGCAAATTACAAATTTAATCTTAATGATGTTATAGCGTCCAACCCTTGTAAACTGCTTTGCGTTCCAATTTTATGAATAAAGGTTTCAATGGCTTTTTTAATAAACGATTGAAATATAGACGATTGTTTTTTAATTGGATAAATAACAGTCGGTTTACCTTTGATATTAGATAATTTTGCAGCCAATTTAACCGCATCTTGAAAATCTCCGAGTTTATCTATGAGATGCAGCTTTAAAGCCTGGTCACCAGAATAAACCATGCCATTGGCATACTTCTTAACATAAGAAACTTTTAAATGCCTTGCTTTTGCAACTGCGCGAACAAACTGACCGTAAACGTTCATAACTACACCCTGCATCTTTTTTCTTTGAGCAGGTGTCATTTTTTTAAACGGAGTACCTATATCTTTATAAGGTCCGCTCACAATATAATTATAAGAAATACCCACCTTTTTAAACAATTTATAAACATTAGGCATTTCCATAATCACACCTATAGAGCCGGTCAAGGTTCCCGGTTCTGCAATAATTTTATTAGCTGCAGATGATATATAATATGCGCCTGATGCAGCCACCGAACCCATTGATACCACCACTTTCTTGTACTTTTTGAACTTCATGAGCTGTTCGTATATAGCCTGCGACGGAGCTACTTCTCCTCCCGGAGAATCAACCTTTATAACAATTGCTTTAACGTATGAATCGTGTTTATAATGATTTAACAGCGATATAAAATTAGAAGAAGATGTTATAGGTCCGACTAAATTTATTACGCCTATAGCATAAGGCGAAGTACCGCGTACTACGTTATAGCCGGGTGTCTTAGATTGAAAATTGAACAGAATAAAATATATTCCTAAACCGAAAACAGTAACAAAAATAATCAAAAAAATAAATCCTGTAATAAACGGATGTTTCGAATTACTCATATTATGAACACCTATATATCTGTATATTAAAAATATTAAAATGAAATATATTCTATAATAATATTTTATAACATCATTCTTGTATCAAATATTAAATATTAAATATTAAATATTAAATATATTCCATTATATTTATATTCTAACTAAATATCGGCATTAACAAGTGAAAGTCCAATTTTCTGTTCATCAGGTTCTATTGAAATTACTTCAGAAACTATATTGGAGCCAATTTCAATATTGTTATCTTTAATAAAATTCTCCGGAATTTTAGAGTTATGTATTAATCCCTCTATGCCTTCCTCAAGACATACAAAAACACCGAATTCTGTAATATTAGAGATTTTTCCCTCAACTTTTGTACCGGCAGAATATCGTTCATTAACAGTTTTCCAAGGATTTTCCGTTAGCTGCTTAATACCGAGATATATCCTCTGACGTTCATCGTCAATACTGATAATAACGGCTTTAATGGCATCATTTTTTTTAAATATTTCCTGCGGATGTTTAGGTCTTTTAGTCCACGAGATATCACTCTGTTTGATAAATCCGTCGAAGTTATCTTCTAATTCAACAGATACGCCGAACTCAAATATATTTTTAACTTTTGTCTCTACAATTGTTCCAACAGGATACTTGTTTTTAATGCTGTCCCATGGATTTTCCGTTAATTGTTTCATACTTAACGACATTTTTCTGTTTTCAGGTTCAATGCTGATAATTGCGACTTTAATTTTTTCTCCTTTAGTAACAAACAGTTTAGGGTCGGACTGCTTTTTATCCCAAGCCATTTCGGAAATATGAATTAAACCTTCAACGTCGTCTTCCAATTCCACAAAAGCGCCGTAATCAGTAATATTTATTATTACACCATTTACTACATCGCCTACTTTGTGTCTTTCAGTAACATTTTCCCATGGGTCAGGGAAAAGTTGTTTATAGCCAAGCGATACTCTATTTTTCTCTTTATCGTATTTAATTACTTTGACTTTTATCTTTTCACCCAAATAAAGAATTTCAGACGGATGCGAAATTCTTTTCCATGATACATCTGTTATATAAATTAAACCGTCCATACCGCCAAGGTCGACAAAAACTCCGTAATCGGTGATATTTTTGACTATTCCTTCTATTATATCGCCTTCGTTTACTTCCGTAACCACATTCTCTCTTATTTTTTTAAGGTCGTCTTCAATAATCTTGCGTCTGGAAAGAATAATATTGCATGTTTTCTTATTAAAATTTATTATCACAAAATCAAGTGTTTTACCTAAATAGCTATCAAAATCTTTTGTAAGTTTAATATCAATTTGAGAGCCTGGCAAAAAAGCTGTAACTCCGTTAAGGTCGACTATTAATCCGCCTTTAGTTTTAGATACGATAGTTCCCTTAATAATCCCGCCTGATGTATATATTTCTTCAATATCATCGAGAATAGATAAACTTTTTGCTTTTTCTTTAGATAGTCTCAAGTAGCCTATCTTATCGTCGTATTGACCCACAAACACGTCAATTGTTTCGCCGACGGATACTGCGATATCCGGTTTGCCTTCTTCAGAAACAAACTCTTCTATAGAAATAATCCCGTCCGATTTGTCGCCTACATTGACATATATATATTTTTCGTCAATATTGATAATCTGCCCTTTTCTGATTAATCCGGGATTAGATAAATTATCATAAGATTCTAGTAAAAGTTCAAACTCTGAAAGTTCACCGCCTGCATTAATTCTTTCTTTAAAATTTTTTTGAGCCATATAGTAGTTGTAACCTCCTAAAATTAATAAATCTAATCTATCACACCTTTAATAATTTAGCAAATAGTTTATTTTCATTATAATACATCAAAACTTCGTATTTTTTCAACAACCTTTCTTATTATCCAATCGGGGGTGGAAGCTCCTGCTGTAATTCCAACATTTTCAGCATTCTTAAACCATTCGCATTCGAGCTCTGCTTCTGTTTCAATATGATATGTATTATTCTGTATTTTCTTGCAGATATTTTTAAGTTTATTCGTATTAGCGCTATTATATCCTCCCACTACTATCATTACATCAGATTTTGAAGAAAGCAGTGTGGCTTCTTCCTGTTTAAGCTTTGTAGCATCGCAAATAGTATTAAAAACTACAATCTCTTTACTGGTTTTTTTAAATACTGCGTAGATTATAGACAAATAAAAATTAATATCCTGGGTTGTTTGTGAAATAAGTGCTATTTTTTCATTGAATTTTATCTGCTCAAGCTCTTCTATTCTGTTTACGACTTTATACCTTGCAGAATCGGCAAAACTAATAACGCTTTGGACTTCAGGATGTTTGTCATCCCCCACCATTATTATAAAAAAACCTTCCTGAAAGGCTTTTCTGATATACTCCTGCGACCTTTTTACAAAAGGGCATGTTGCATCTATTATGGAAATATTTTTTTGTAAAATTTTCTCTTCAATATTCGATTTAATACCATGAGACCTTATTATAACTTTATCTGATTTAATTTCATCAACGGTATCTACCGGAAATATTTTTTTGTCTTTCAATTGACTGACAACTTGAGGATTATGTATAATAGGTCCAAGCGTATTTAATTCAGAGTCGAACTTTGATGCGCTGTCTATTGCAAGATTTATTGCTCTTTTTACGCCAAAACAAAAACCTGCGCTCGGAGCGATTGTTATTTTCATTATTAAAAAATTAATCAATAATATTATTTAATATATTAAAAAAATTAGGAAATGATGTATTTATACATCTAACATCATTAATTACAGTTTCTTTATTTTTGAATAAAAGAGCTAAAATTATCATAGACATAGCTATTCTATGGTCGCCGTAAGATTTAATATAAAAACCGCCGGCGTCTTCTTTTTCGGTAAAATTGTTTAAATCGACAAAATCATTTGAGTTATTTACGCTGCGGACAGGCTTCTGTCCGGTTTTTTTAAATGCTTCATAAATTTCGGAATTATTGCACTTATATAATTGACTTGAATAATTTGGGCTGCCTTCTATTTCAAATCCGTCGTCATATTCCTTGGATTTAATGCAAAATTTATTTAAATTCATTACAATAGCTTTTATTCTATCCGTTTCTTTGACACGCAATTCTCTGGCGCCGCGAACAACGGTTACGCCTTCGGCAAAAGACGCTATTACCGCAAATATGGGAAATTCGTCAATCATATCGGGAACATCTTCTTTGGCTATATTTATTGCTGATAGTTTAGAATAAGATGCTTTAATAGTTCCGACTTTCTCGAAATCTTCCCTATAATCAATTATTTCAACATTTGCATGCATTCTCTTCAGAATATTAATAAGTCCGACTCTTCTATCGTTTAAAAGTACATCTTTTATAGTTATTTCAGAATCTTTTACAAGAAGTCCAAGCGCAATAAAAAAAGCAGCGCTGCTGAAATCTCCGGGAATTTCAATATCAAAAGGCTTTAATTCTCCGCCGCCTTTTATATTTATTATATTTCCGCCATCAGCTGTTTCTTCTTCCGTAAACGGATAATCCTGAAGCAGTAAAAATCTTTCGGTGTGGTCTCTTGTTTTATTTTTTTCATAAATAACGGTGTTTCCGTCAGCATATAGTCCTGCAAAAATTAGACATGATTTAACCTGCGCGCTGGGAATCGGCACATCATAGTAAATAGGATTTAACTTAGAACCTATTATAGATAAAGGCGGATAATTATTTTTTCTGCCGAAAATTTTAGCGCCCATAAGCGTCAAAGGGTCTATTATTCTTGCCATTGGTCTGGAATTTAAATATTTATCACCCGATAAAACCGAAAAAAAATTATTTCCGGCTAAAATACCTGCTATAAGCCTTGTCAGCGTACCAGAATTATATGTATTTACAACGCTTTGCGGTTCTTTTAGTCCATACAGACCGCCGCCGTGAACTTTTATTTTATTTTCTTTGGTCGTTTCGAGCCTGATACCAAGTTTCCTGAATGCCGCAACAGTAGCGAGGTTGTCACGGGACACTGAAAGCTTGCTGATAATTGAATTTCCGTTTGCAATTGAGCCTAACATTACAGCTCTATGCGAAATTGATTTATCTGCAGGAACAGTTATTTCCGATTTTAACGGTTTATCTAATCCTTTAACTGATATACTGTTTGCATCGGTAGATAATTTTATCAAACTTCCTCCCTGCCCAAATTTTTTATATTATTTTTTTATGTCAATTAGTTATATTTATCAATTCAGCATTTTTCTTTGTTTGGATATTTCGGCAATTAGCGCGTTAATAGCATTTTCATCGTTATTTTCCAATAACATTTTAAATTTATTAAGATTACCAATATAATTATCTAATTTAGATAATCAATTCAGCATTTTTCTTTGTTTGGATATTTCGGCAATTAGCGCGTTAATAGCATTTTCATCGTTATTTTCCAATAACATTTTAAATTTATTAAGATTACCAATATAATTATCTAATGATGAAATTAAATTATCCGTATTTAATAAAAAAATATCAGTCCATATGTTTTCGGACGATGCGGCAATTCTTGTAGTATCTTTAAAACCGGAAGCTATATATTTTAAAGAATTTAAAGATTTGTTTGCATCTGCGGCATCGAGCACCGTTTTGCTAAGGCAAAAAGAAACAATATGCGGTAAATGGCTTGAATATCCTACCATATAATCATGGAAATCTGCACCTGCATATACAATTTCCATTTCTAAAGTTTTCCAGAAAAAAGCTGTTTTTTCAAATAAATTTAATGAAAAACAACCACCATCGTTAACACTGATATTGCTGCCGGCGTTATCATTAATGCTGTTGCCGGCAGTACTAATACTTGTATTATCAGTGGCGGTTATATTTAATTTATTTAATTTGACGGTCTTGGATACGTCAGCAGAATCGCTATTTTCAATTACACTATTATATGTACCATTTGCGGCGGTTCCTTCGATAACAATGCAGGTTTTACCATGAAACATAAAAATATCAGCATTTTCAGCTCCGCTTTTATCTGAACCGCACATAGGATGCGAACCTATAAAATTATTTAATCCTATTTTTTTTGCGGTAGAAACAATTTCTTTTTTTATACTTCCTATATCTGTAATTAATTGAAATTTAGAAAGGAAATTTTTATGAACAAACAAATATTTTAAAATTATTTTAGGCGGAATACATAAAACTGCAATATCAGATTGCGTCGGGTCGTATTCAGAATGTATGTTGCTAATTGTTGAGGGATTAAAATTTTCACCTATTATTATATCTAAGTCTAGTTCTAATGCCAAATCTAACGCTTTTTTCTCCGCATCACCGCAGTAATGCCCGTCCGAGTTTAGTAATATTGCTCTATCAATAAAATTATTTTTTAAACAGAAATCAATATTTTTTTGAACCACATCAAAACCGTTAATAACAATATCGGCTTT
This sequence comes from bacterium, assembly GCA_021809845.1. Lineage (GTDB taxonomy): Bacteria > SZUA-79 > SZUA-79 > Acidulodesulfobacterales > Acidulodesulfobacteraceae > Acididesulfobacter. Next base: position 142,219 of record JAJZJW010000003.1, read on the forward strand.
CAGAGATTTTAAAGCGCCTGCCAAGGAAGCACCCATAAACCCCAAGCCTATTATAGTAATTTCTTTAAACATTAATAATTAATGATTAGTTTAGTCGCTTTAATTACTCTCAATTTCTCAAAAATATCACTGCTGTGAATTATTTTATTATATATTATATAACATTATAATATATTATAACATTATATATTATATACTTCTTCCAACAGCTTCGGCAACTTTTCTGCCTTTAGTTATAATATCCTGAAAAGTATCATATTTCAGGGATTGAGCTCCGTCGGAAAATGCTTCTTCGGGAACGGGATGTACTTCAATCATAAGACCGTCGGTACCTGCTGCAATCGCAGCTAAAGAAAGAGGTCCTACATACTGCCATGTGCCTGCGGCATGCGAAGGGTCAACTATAACAGGCAAATGTGAAAGCTGTTTCAGTACCGGGACAGCGCTTAAATCTAAAGTATTTCTCGTTGCGGTTTCATATGTTCTTATGCCTCTTTCGCATAGTATAACCTCTTCATTCCCATTAGACATGATATATTCTGCAGACATTAAAAATTCCTGAATAGTGGAACACAACCCTCGTTTTAATATAACCGGCTTTTTGACTTTTCCTACTTCCTGAAGAAGTCTAAAATTCTGCATATTCCTTGCGCCTATCTGCAGTATGTCTGCGTAAGAGCATATAAGGTCTAAATCTCTCGGGTCCATAACTTCGGTTGCAATCAGCATCCCTGTCTTTTCTTTTGCCTGCTGCATGTACTTAAGCCCTTCTTCACCTAATCCTTGAAAACTGTAAGGACTAGTCCTCGGTTTAAAAGCGCCGCCCCTTAAAACTGTAGCGCCGGCTTTTTTAACATGCTCGGCTATACCTATAAGACCTTCTAGAGATTCAATAGCGCAAGGACCTGCAATAAGAACTATTTTTTCGGAACCGAAAGCTACATTATCACCTACCTTAACAACCGTTTTTTCCTTACCTATTTCTTTAGAAGCTAATTTATAAGGTTTTGTAATTCTTATAGCTTTATCGACACCGGGTAAGGCTTTTGCTTCACTAAAAAAATCTTTAACAGCATCTTCAACGCCTATGCAGCCTATTATAGTAACCTCTTCTCCTTTCGAAATGTGCGGCTTCAATCCGGCTGCGTCAATCTTTTTTAATATATTGTTAAATTCATTTTCCGTTGTATTTTTTTTAAGCACTAAAATCACGTTATCTCCTTACCTTAATATGTTTAGAATTTTATTTGTCATTTAAAATAAAACATTAAAATAAAACAAAAGAAACAACTTACACTATGCAATTTATATTACACAACTTATATTGTACAACTTATACCATATTTCTATCATATTATATATTATGATAAACTTCAATAAATTATTTTAAATAACTTCTTTCAAGGCTGTTATTAATTTTAAGTTTTCATTATGTTTGCCTACAGTTATTCTGAGCATATTTTCATAGCCAAATCTATTCATTGGTCTGACAATTACACCTTTATTTAATAATTTTTCATTAATATCAACAGCTTTTTTATCTTTTAAATCAACAAGAATAAAATTAGCGCCGGTTTCAACATAATTTATATTTAGCATTTTAAAAGCATTATAAAGATATTTTTTTTCGGCTTCATTGGAATCTATAACTTTTTTAATAAATTCCTTATCTTTTAAAGCTGCTCTCCCTGCTTCCAATCCTAAAGAATTTACGTTAAAAGGCTCTCTGCCTCTATCCATAAGCGAAAGCAGTTCATTGCATGCAATACCATAACCTATTCTTAACCCTGCAAGACCATATGCCTTAGAAAATGTTCTCAACACAAGAATATTGCTATATTCTTTAAGAGAAATCAAGTCTAAAATTGATTCGCCGGAAATATATTCTATATATGCCTCGTCAATAATAACCAATATATCCTTTTTTATATTATTAATAAATTTTAATATTTCTTTGGCTTTATAAAATGTGCCGGTAGGATTATTAGGATTTGACACGAAGATTATTTTTGTTTTATCATCAATCAATGTTAGCATTGAATCTAAGTCAAGTTTATAATCCGGCAATAAATTTGAAATTTTTAATTTTATACCTAGCTGTTCCGCCGCTAGATAATAGGCAACAAACGAGGGAAACGGCGCAATGATATTTTCATCTTTATAGCAAAATGTTCTTACTGCAATATCTATAAGTTCATTTGAACCATTTCCCAGTATAAAATTATCCTGTTTTAATTTAAAATATTCGCTTAAGTCTTTTTTTAAATAAAATCCGGAACCGTCAGGATATCTATTTAAATTTTTTAAATGTGTTCTAATAGCTTTGACAGCATATGGAGAAGGTCCGAGCGGATTTTCATTAGACGCAAGTTTGACGATATCTTTCAGACCCCTTTCCCGTTCGACTTCTTCTATAGGTTTTCCAGGAATGTAAGGTTCAATTTTATATATATACTCAGGCGGTTTAATTTCAAAAGACATGTTGATACATACCTCTTTTTTAGATTAAAATTAGATTTAGATTAAATATTAGATTAAATTAATATTAGATTAAAATTAGATTTAGATTAAATATAGATTAATATTAACTAAGTTAAAATTAAAATTATTATATGTTGCAGTTAAAAAGCTATAAATCGGTAAAACATTAATAAATCAATGTGAACCATTTTAATGCGAACCCTTAAACTTAACTGCTCCGACCGGTTGTTTAACAGAATAGTTTTTTGGGGAAGCAATTTTTTTAATATCTTCTAAAGAATTTTGAGCTATTGAGCTTTCATAAATTTTAACCCACACGCAATCCAAATTTTCATCGACTTCGCATTTATAATTTTTCATCCCTCCGCAAGGACCGTTTAAAAGTCCTTTAGGACACAATGTAACGGGACAAATTCCGGCAGTTTCATTTAAAACACACTCTCCGCATAAAGAACACATTTCTTTCAGTGATGACAATGATTCTATATTACCAATAAACATGGTATCTACGCCTGAAATAACTTTCTTATTTTTATCTGCCAAACTGAGCGAACTGACCGCAGACTGAACCCCGCTGCCGCATGACAGAACAAGGAGCGATTCTGACAATTTTATGCTTTCTTCATTGTCTCTTACCGCTTTTTTAACTTTTTGCAAATGGCACATTGCGTCAATAACGTATGTGCCGTTCACTTTTATATTATTAGACTCAAGAGTTTTCCGCATTGCCTCCACTTCTTTAGGTCCGCCTGTCCTTGATGTGTCGGAACATATACCGCAGCCGAATATGAAAACGGAACCCTTAATTTTTTTTACAATATCTTCTAATGTTTTTTGTTTTGTAACTATCATATATTATCAGCTCTGTGCTTATTATTAATATTATTTGTTAAACTATGTTAAACTATGTAATAAATAATAATAGCCTAATTTAAGGTGCTTACTTAATTATTTTTATATTTAATTATTTTCTAAATATAATATATATGACACTTGCTTATTATATATTATTAATATAACCATATAATAATAAATAATAGCCTAATTTAAGGTGCTTACTTAATTATTTTTATATTTAATTATTTTTATATTTAATTATTTTTTAAACTTTAACTATTTGATAAAAATTGTAAAGCGGCATTAACGGTATTTTCCATAAGTACCGCAACTGTCACAGGACCCACTCCTCCGGGAACAGGCGTTATTTTTGATACCTTTTTAATAACGCTGTCAAAATCAACATCGCCGCATATTTTACCGTCCAGTTTGGCTATTCCCACATCAACAACCACACAGCCATCTTTCACAAAACTTTCATTTATAAGATGCGCCTTGCCGGTAGCTGAAATTAAAATATCAGCCATGTTAGTCCAGCATCTTATATTATTTGTATAAATATTAAGAGCGCTAACCGTCGCATTTCTATTCATAAGCATAATAGACAGCGGTTTTCCCACAATAATGCTTTGACCTATTATTACAACATTTTTGCCTTTTAATTCTATATTGGAATAATCAAGCATTTTTACAATACCGAAAGGTGTACATGGATAAAAACTTGAATTTCCGGTAAATATTTTCCCCTCGTTAAATGGATGAAATCCATCAACATCTTTATTTGAAGAAATTGCTTCCATTATTTTATTTTCGTCTATATGCGGGGGAATAGGAAGTTGGACAAGTATTCCATGAACAAGCGAATCGTCGTTTAATTCATTTATTTTATTTAATAATTCGTTTTCGGAAATGTTTACGGGAAGGACTATCTTCTTTGACATTATGCCGCATCTATTTGCTGCATTTTCTTTATTCCTGACATATATAACAGAAGCAGGATTATCCCCAATAAGTATAACGTATATGCAGGGGACAATCCCATTATTTTTTAAATAATCAATCTTTTCCTTTAAAGACGACTCTATAAAGGCGGCAATTTTTTTACCGTCAATGATTTTATCTCCAAAATCTTCAATACGGCTATCTTTATCGGACATCAAAGCAAACCAAATTGTTCGATATTTTCATCGGCAATTTTTTGTATTTTTTCAATTTCAGCTTTGCCTGCTTCATTTTTAAATAAATGTTTAAACCTGCCCTGAAGTTTAAGATATTCTTCAACAGGAACCCTCTTACTTATTTTTTTTACAGAAACAACTTTGCCGTATTCGGCTTCAAACAGTGGATAAAGACCGCTTTGAACGGCAAGCTGGGCTATTTTAACCGAATACCTCGGTTCGTATTTCCATCCCGGAACGCAAGGAACATCTATCTGTAAATACTTAGGACCTTTTATAGATAAAGTTTTTTTTACTTTTTTCTGCAGGTCTATAGGATACCCTGTAGAAGCAACAGCAGTATAGGGTATTTTATGAGCCATAGCTATTTCCGGCATATATTTTTTAGGTCTGTTATTGCCAAAGGATATTTTTCCTGAAGGACTGGTTGTAGTAAAAGAGTCATAAGGGGTTAAACCGCTTCTCTGATATCCGGTATTCATATATGCCCCATTATCATAACAAACATAAAGTACATCGTGTCCTCTTTCAAACATTCCGCTTAAAGCCTGAAGGCCAATATCTGCAGTACCTCCGTCGCCGGCTTGCGACAACACGGTTACACCTTCTTTTTTACCGGTAATTTGCAACGCTGCTTCAATCCCCGAAGCAACGGCGGCTGAATTTTCAAATAAAGAGTGAATCCATGGAATATTCCACGACGATTCAGGAAATTTTGTAGAAAAAACTTCTAAACAGCCTGTAGCTGATGTTGCAATAGTATTTTTTCCAAGGACTTCCATGATAAGTTTTACAGCCATAGACTGTGCACATCCGGAACATCCCGTATGACCCATTGTAAACAGCTGTTTATGAGTATCTTCTTTTGTTAGGATATTTGTTAACATAATTTATATACCTCATTATTAATTTTAATTTCTGCAAAGATATTTTACAAAAATAGAACTTTAACAATTTTTTATTAATCTCGCCGCAAATATTTTAAAATTTACATAAATATGCGTCGCATAAAATAACAACAATAAACAGCCGATAGATTTAAATTTTAATTTGAATTTAAATTAAAATTTCAAAAAACTTTGTTTAACAATTCATTGTTTAAACCATAAAACTCACCATCAACATCTTCCTGCTTTTCAGCTTTGATTATAAGGTCATATATGTTTTTTGGCGTTATATCTCTTCCTCCAAGTCCCATTATATAACCATTCACATTAACTGAATTAATTCTATGCTGATATAAAGCATCCCTGATTTCGCAAGACAATATTCCTCCTTTCCCAAGAGATACGGCTTTTTCAATAATAATAGCATTTTTAATATTTTTTAATGCATCAGTAATTTCATCAGCGGGAAAAGGTCTGAATGACCTTATTTTAAGAACGCCTATTTTTTTTCCGGATTCTCTTAATTCATCAACGACATCTTTTATAGTACCAAGAACTGAACCCATCGCAACAATAACCGTATCGGCGTCATCCATTTTATATGGGTCAATGAGCGCCCCTTCATATTTTCCAAACATTTCTCTGTAATCATTTGCAGCATCTACTATAACGCTTTTAGAATTATTTATGGCGTTTGAAAGTCTGAACCGTGTTTCAATATATACCGAAGGCTCGCCGACGGTTCCGAAAGAAAAGGGATTATTTATATCAAGCGTATATTCCATATTTAACGGCGGCAAATATTCTCTAACTTTTTCAATATGGTCAATGGTCTCAACAACTTCAAAGGTATGCGTCAGTACAAAACCGTCTACGCAAACCATAACCGGAAGCATGACATTAGGATTCTCTGCAATTTTATACGCCTGTATGTGCATATCGTAAGCTTCTTGATTGTTTTCTGCTACTAACTGAATTGCTCCTGAGTCCCGTAATGCCATAGAATCCTGCATATCGTTCCATATGCTGATAGGAGCCGATACAGCTCTATTGGCAACGGTTAAAACGACCGGTAAGCGCATGCCTGCAATATTGTAAATAACTTCTTCCATATAGAGCAAGCCTTGTGCTGCCGTGGCAGTATAAGTTCTTACGCCGCATGCACTGGCGCCCAAAACAACGGAAGCAGCAGAATGTTCACTCTCTACCATAACATACTCTGCTTTCAAATCTCCGTCTGCAACCATTTGAGAAAGATGCTCTACTATATGAGTTTGCGGAGTAATCGGATAGGCAGAAATTACTTTTGGTTCGGCCATTCTAATGCTATCTGAAATTGCCATCGAACCTTCCAGAACTTTTTTCATAATTATTTCACCATTTTTAAATTTTAAATAGTATAGTAAAGGTTAATTAATAATTTGGTTAGTCAGCCAGCCGGTTGGTTGTTAGTTAGCTGACTACCTTACTGTAAATTTAATTAACTGATTAAATAGTTTATAATCAGCAATAAATATTTTCAAGCTTTTATATAATAAATACACAATTATTTTTCTACAAGAAGCATATCAATATCGTCAACAGGGCATTCTTCCGCACAAATTCCGCATCCTTTGCAATAATCCTCGTCAAAACTATACGTTTTAGTCTTTTTATCCCCAAAGACCACACCTTCGGGGCAATAATATATGCAAAGATCGCAACCTGTACATTTATCTAATTTAAAAACAGGAATTTCACTCCTGAACGACCCTGTTTTATTTGAAAGTGCAGACCCCGGTCTGGCTATAATGCCTAATTTAAAATCCAATTTTCTCTCCTTTAATATAATCGTACGCAGCCTGAGCAGCATCAGCGTTAATTTTCCCTAACTTTGAACCAAATCTTGCTTCTATTTCTTGTTTGACCGAATCAATAGAAACTTCTCCGGTAATAGCAGAAAAAGCCCCGAGAAGTGTAGTATTGACTATCGGTTTGCCCAATATTTTCATTGCTATTTTTAAAGCTGGAAACAAAATAATATTTGTCTCATTTATTTTATTATCGCCAAATTTTTTAAGAATTTCTTTTAAATCTGCTTCAGTGTTTATTATCAATTTACCGCTGTCCTTAAGTCCTTTAGCTACAGGAACGGAAGTTATCAGAGTAACATCCTGGACTATAACATAGTCAGGGTCGTAAATTTGATGTCTTGTTCTGATTGGAGTATTCGACACCCTTGCAAAAGCCTGAACCGGCGCACCGGTTCTTTCGGAGCCGAAAGACGGAAAGGCTTGGCAATATTTTCCGTCATCAAAAAAACTTATTGCAAGAATAGATGCCATAGTTACAGAACCTTGCCCGCCTCTTCCGTGTATTCTGACCTCTTTCATAATTTGCATCCTTATTTTATAATTATTTTTCTATTTGTCTAAAATTTATTAAAATAGGCATGACACATATTATATAACATTGACAAAAAATAAATTCATAGCTTATGTATATGAATTATAAAATATAAAAAATTATTTTATTTTATAATTATTTTATTTTTACATCACCGTTATAAAAATTATAATCTATTTAAAATCTAATGTCAATGCCCATATATAAATTTTTTAGCAAAAATTATTTTTTTATAAATTAATTTTAATTGAATTTTTAAAACATTATTTTTCAAAACTTTTTAAAAAATCCGGTATAGAATCTTCTATTCCAAAAGCCATTATGTGTAATCCGCTCACGTTACTTTTTAAACCTTTTGCAATCCGTGCAGATATTTCAATGCCGGTTTTTAAAGGATTATTTGAATTTTCTAATTCGTCAATAATCGATTGCGGTATGTATATTCCCGGAATATTTTTATTCATAAATCTTGCAACTTTTGCAGATTTTAATATGAATACGCCTGCTATAATTTTTATATTGCTATAATTTTTATAATAATCATAAAATTTATCAAAATTTTCAACGGAAAAAACTGCCTGCGTCTGAAAGAAATTGCATCCCGCTTTGATTTTCTTTTCAAATTTCATAAGTTGCGGCTCTAAAGGATTTGATTCCGGATTAACAGCTGCCCCGATATAAAAATCGGTTTTGCCGTTTAAAATATTACCATTCATATCATGCCCATTATTCAGCCCTGCGATGATTTCTATTAAATTAACAGAATCTATATCATAAACGGGCTTAGCATGTTTATGGTCGCCAAAAGTTATATAATCTCCAGTAAGCGCAAGAACGTTGTTTATCCCGAGTGCTGAAGCACCGAGAAGATCCGACTCAAGGGCCATCCTGTTCCTATCTCTGCATGTTTGCTGAAAAATAGGTTCTCCTCCGATATTTTTAATATATATAGAAGCGGCTAAAGATGACATTTTCATATTAGCACCCTGGTTATCAGTAACATTAAAAGCCGTTATTTTATCTTCCAACGATTTTAAAATAATTTTAATTTTAGACAAATCGGTACCTCTTTCAGGAGAAACTTCAGATGTATAAATAAACTCATTGTTTTCCAACTTATCCTTAAATATATTTTTAGTCATATTATTTTTAATTAATTTTGTTAGTTAATTAATTATTTTAATTATATGGTTGCGTATTCGTAAGAGCCGAGTATTTTAACAAAAATGGTGTATTCCTTAATATTTTCAATTGCTTTTTTTATACTTTCTTCAGATTCATGACCATCAACATCTATAAAAAATAAATAATCCCAGTTCGTTTTCTTCGAGGGTCTGGAAATTATTTTTGTAATATTAATTTCATTGTCGTAAAAAGGTTTTAATATTTTGTATAAAGCTCCTACAGAATTTTTTATGGAAAATAATATGGAGGTTTTATCGTTACTTGTTTTTACAGTCTTTTCCCCCTTAGATATTATCAAAAACCTTGTGTAATTGTTGGTAAAATCTTCAATATGAGAAAAAAGCGCATTAAGACCAAATATGCGTCCTGCCGCCTCTGAAGCTACAGCTGCCGTATTTGTTTCGTTGATAGCTATTTTACAGGCATCCGCTGTAGAGAATGAGTCAATTAATTCCGCATTTTTAAAATTTTCTTCAAGAAAATTTCTACATTGAGCTAATGCTTGCGGGTGAGAGTATATTTTTTTAATTTTTTCTTTATCCGTTTCTCTAGAATATAAAAAATGGCTGATGGGGATTAGTTCCTCCCCTATTATAGTTACATTAGAATTAACAAACATATCTAAAGTTGCATTAACTATTCCTTCAGTCGTATTTTCAACAGGCACAACTCCGTATTCTGATAATCCTTTAACGACATTATCAAATACATTTCCGATTGTTTTAACGGGAATAAGTGTTCTCGACTGTCCAAAACGTTTAATAGCTGCAAGATGAGTAAACGTACCCTCCGGTCCAAAATAGCTTATCTTGATACTTGCTTCAATAGATATACATGCCGATATTATTTCTCTGAAAATATTTACTATATGTTCGTTTTTTAAAGGTCCTTTATTTAACAATCTAACATTTTCATATACTTTGTTTTCTCTGGAGGGGCTATAATACGTCTTATTGTTTATTGACTTTATTTCTCCAATTTTAACGGCTATCTCTCCGCGCTTATTGAGGATATTGACTATATCCCTGTCTATTTCGTCTATTTGATTTCTTAAATTGTCAAGTTCTTTCATAATTTAATTTAAAATTTTTCATACTAAAGTAAAATAAAAACAATAATTAAACAATAATTAAATAATAATTAAATAATAATTAAAAGAGCAGTAAAACAATAATTAAAACAATAAGTAAACAATAATTAAAACAGTAGGCGAACAATAAGTAAACAATAATTAAAACAATCAGTAAAACAGTAATTAAAACAGTAAGTAAAACAATAAAAACAACTATAAATTGAAGATGTAATATTTTACATTAAATTATATTAAAAAGCAAAATTTTTATGCTTATAAATTTAATTATTGGGAACATAATCAATAAATTTCATAAAAATACGTCCAAATATAAAAGCCAGCATTAAAAATACGGAAAGTGACAAAAATATTAATTTTATTGAGTATGCCTCTCCAACGTAAGCTAGAAAAAATGGACCTATAATACCTCCTATATCAAAATTAGACTGATATATAGTATTGGCGGCTACAATCTGTTTTACTTCAACAACTTCGGAAATTCGCATGGTCCCGATTGGAAAAATTAACGCATGCGGTATTCCAAGTAAAACAAGCGCTAATGCATAGAAAATAATATTATTTGACAGAAACATAGCCGCAAAGGATAACGAAGATAATAGAATTGAAATATTCATTATGTTCATTTTTTGTTTTATTTTACCTTTCTTAGTAAGAAACAAAAGGGCAATGCGTGTTAACAGCGAAGAGATGAAAAATATTGCAAATAACAACGTTATTAAAAAATAAGGTGCATTAAAATTATTTCGTGCATAAACACCCCCAAAAGCCACTATAGAAGCAAAACATATGCTAAAAACGGTATTATAAAAAATCACTTCAAGAAATTTTTTATTTTTAAAAAGTCGAAAAATTAATTTATCCCTTTTTTGTTTTATTTTTATATCATCGGCATTATTATTAGCTTCTTTATTGGACTCACCGTATATTACATTATTTTCCTGAAATATTTTTTCTTTAACTTTATTTTTTGCAGTTTTGTTAATCTTTATTGCAAAAAAAATACCTGCAACGGCAAACATGAATAAAAGCAAATAAATATATCTTACACTTAAAACAGCCAGCATAAAAGTGCCGAGAACTGGTCCCACTACGAGCGCAAGGCTTAACATTAAGGAATATATGGTTAAATTTTTTTCTATATCTTTTTTGTCAGAAACAAAATTAACCAACGAAAGCAGAAAAGGCATTATTATAGCTGTCGCAAATCCTGAAATAACAACAAAAAATAAAAATTCTGCAAGTGAATCGGAAAAGAAATACCCCAACATTGCCAAAGAAAACAAGGTCATTCCGACAATTATAAATTTTGTTATATGGACGGGCTTTACTCTAATACTTATGATATAGCGGACCAAGAGGGTGCTTGCGGCATAAACTGCGGTAGCTATTCCAACATATACAAGACTCGTATGCAATATATACTTCACAAAGAGCGGGTTGATGGACTGCACCATCATAGTATTTGCTCTTTGAAAAAGTATAACTATAAATACAAAAAATATGGCGGGCATTCTTATATTATGCTTTAATATAAGAAATAATCATCGTGGTTAGTTCATCCTTGAATTCTGTAGCAAAAATATTTTGACCGTGGGTGTCGCCTTTGAATAGATGCAAGGATTTTTCAGACTTTGTACCGGCATACATATTTTTAATTCCTTCGGCAAATTTTTCGTCTTCGGAACCCAAATAATGCACTGGAATATCTATAACATTAACGCCATCCACAAATGTAGAGGAAAGTGCTATAACAGATTTTATTTCTTCCGGTTTATATAATTTGGCTACATTTAACACTGCATTTCCGCCCATACTTGCGCCAAGCAATGTTATATTTTTAACAAAGTCCTGAGTTTTCATAAAATTTATTGCACCTATAACATCTTCTCCTAACCCGGATAGACCGCTGCTGCCAGCTTTTGATAATCCATAGCCTCTAAAGTCGAACGCCAATGATGTAATTTTATTTTTCAAAAGGACTTCGCTAAGGTCATAGAAACTCTCTTTATTGAAAACTTTGCCGTGAGCCAATATGACGGAATCAGAATATGTGCCGAATAATGAACCGTGTATCTCCCCGCCGTCTGCGGATTCAAACTGAACTTCTTCAAAATCCATATTTACACCCCTTTTGTAATAAGTTACTCATCGGTTAATTTATTAATTATATTTTTAATAAAGATAATATATCATAATCCGCAGTTTTTTTCAATCAAAACTGCGATATTAATAATATTAATATTATTGCTAGTCACTTAAAAACAGGATTTTTATTTGCTAAAACTTCGTTAAGCCTTTTTGTTTTGGTGCTTTTAGGTGATTTTGAGGCATATTTATTACCTTTTTTCTTTATTTCTTTCATAGCGTCAATAAAACTATCCATAGTTTTGATTGATTCTGTTTCTGTAGGCTCAATCATAATCGCACCGTGAATATTTTTAGGAAAATATATTGTAGGAGGATGAAAACCGTAATCTATAATGGATTTTGCAAAATCTAAGGTTGAAATTCCTTCTGCTCGAAAAACATTATCATTCAGCACGCACTCATGCATACATAATTCTTCAGGAAAAGGGTCACTTTCAAGAAAAGTATCTTTAAGCCTTTTTTTCATGTAATTTGCATTTAAAACTGCGAGCTCGCTAATTTTAGATATATTTTGTCTTCCGAGAGACAATAAATAAGAATACGCTCTTAATATCACTGCAAAATTTCCGTAAAATGAAGAAATTCTGCCTATTGAATATTCTCTTTCATTTTTTAGTTCGTAATAACAATCCTGTTCATCGTTAGGCACTTGTTCGTTATTTGACGCACATGGAACATCGTTAGTCGCTTGTTTCTTAGCGCTGATATACGGAACAGGCAAGAACTCTTTCAAAAAATCCTTAACTCCGACGGGTCCGCTTCCAGGACCTCCTCCGCCATGCGGCGTAGAAAAAGTTTTATGCAGATTTAAATGCAATATATCCACGCCAAAATCTGAAACCCTGCAATTGCCTATGAAAGCATTAAAATTAGCACCGTCCATATAGACCAATGAACCGTTTTTATGTATTAATTCGGCTACTTCTCTGATATTTTTTTCAAATAACCCGAATGTATTGGGATTTGTTATCATTATTGCTGCGACATCTTTATTTATATATTTCTTAAGTTCGTTTATATCAATGTATCCATTAGACTTATTTTTTATATTAACGTCATTATTTTTTATTTTATTAACAATATATGCAGAATCATGACCATATCCAGAATCATGAGCGTTTTGTAATTCTTCCGAACTGCTGTGTTGAGCTGCAAAAAATGTTTTAAGTTCAACAGGGGTGAAGCCTGCTATATAGCTGCTTGCAGGATTAGTTCCATGGGAACTGTCAGGGATTAAAACAATATTCCTTCTCTCATTTTTAACTTCAAAATATTTCTTAATAATCTTCATGCCTGTAAATTCACCGGCTGCGCCTGCCTGCGGATTAAACGTAAATTCATCCAAACCTGTTAATCCGCACAATAAACTGTTAAAGTCATAGATTATTTTCAAAATAGGCTGAATATAATCTGCCGGCAGCATAGGGTGTAAATTTTTTATATTACTTAAAGAGGCTATCGTTTCGTTAATTTTTGGATTATATTTCATTGTGCATGACCCTAACGGATAAAAGGCGGTATCTACGCAAATATTCCAGCTTGAAAGACGCGTAAAATGTCTTACTACTGTGGATTCAGACACCTCAGGAAGCAGTAATGGAGATTTTTTTTCATTTCTTAAAAATTTTGCGTCAATATAATCTTTAGCGGTTTTGCCCATATGAGCACTACCAAGATTATTCGCAGGTATGTTGATGCCGCTAACTCCTTTTGAACCTTGATTGAGCAATAAATCTTCATTAAAAACCAGACCGCTTGTTCCGGGAAATTTTTTCATGATTTTAGTTTGCTTAAATTGTGAATTAATATTGACATCCTCCCCTTGCTAAAGCAAGAGGATGGGCTTCACTGCTCTTCGAGCCCCTACGCAAAGACAGCTTATACAAGTACAGATAAAATCAAACAAATTAGAAATTATTGATTTACAAAAAAACCATTCATAAAAAAATAACTAATAATTCTCCGTTTCCAATTTTTCTAATTTTTTCATAATTTTTTATAATCAATCAAGAGAGTATTTCAATTGAATGTTTGACGTAATTATCTATATCTTTAATACCTATTTTCTCAGTTACCGCTATTAAAACTGCATTTCCGCCGTCTTCTAAGGATATGCCTGCCAATATGCCTTTTTTCATCATTTCGTTTATAAATACTGATGCACTATTTTTTTTATTCTTTTTTTTATTTTTATTATTTATTTCTAGAACAAATTCATTATAAAAATTTCCTGTATATTTGAGAGAAAACAAACCGGTATTTATTAGTTTTTCGCATAAAATATGAGACAATTTAAGATTTAAAAGGGAGATTTCTTTAAATCCTTCTTTAGAACACAAAGATAAATAGACTGCCGCTCTTAAAGCATTTAACGAATTGTTTGTGCAAATATTAGACGTTGCAGCCTGCCTTCTTATATGCTGTTCCCGTGTCGCAAGAATAAACTGATATGCATCCTGATTTTTACTATCTTTTGACTTGCCTGTAATTCTTCCCGGCATTTGCCTTATAAATTCTTTTTTTGTGGCAAAAAGACCTAAAAGCGGTCCTCCAAAATTCATATAATTACCGAAACTATTTCCTTCACCTGCAAAAATATCGGCATTATAAAATCCCGGCGGCGTAATAGTTCCAAAACTGAAAGGTTCTGACGAACACACAATTAAATGGGGTTTTGAAGATGGAGCATATTTTTCACTGTGAACTATCTTGTCAATAATTTCTAAATCCTCGATAATTCCGAGGTAATTTGGCTGCTGAACTATAAAAGCGCAAACATTTTTATTTTTTTGTAATTTTTCCGTCAAATCATCAGCGTCCGTATATCCTTTTTCAAAATCAATATCTATAAATTCTATAACGATATCCAAATTTTTGATAAAAGTTTTAACAACTTCTATGTAAACAGAATTAACGCTTTTGGAAACAAGGAACTTAATTTTTTTGTTATTTTCGGCATTGGGAACAGTTTGGCGATTCTGACGATAAATCCGCAAAGACATAAGCACTGCCTCAGCTAAACTTTCTGCACCGTCATACATTGACGCATTAACGACATCCATTCCTAAAATTGATGCAAGCATTGATTGAAATTCAAACAGCGCCATTAATGTTCCCTGACTGACTTCAGGCTGATATGGTGTATAAGGTGTATAAAATTCCGCTCTTGACATTATTGCATCAACTGCGGATGGAACGTAATGGTCATATATACCTCCGCCTGCAAAAACAGGTATGCTGCCACTATGGCGTAACTTATCGTTTATGTCAGAAAAATACTTATAAAGCGATAATTCATCCATTTGGTCGGGCATAAAACTAAGGTCTTTTTCCTCAATTAAAGAAATATCGCCTATAATTTTATAAAATAATTCTTTTTTATCTTTAATGCCGATAAATTTATATATTTTTTTTATTTCTTTATTTGAAGCGGGAATATAGCGAAAACTATTCATGGTTTGATTTTACAAAGGATTCGTATGAATTTTTATCCATCAGCGACAACAAATCTGAAGGATTATTTAATTCTATTTTCGCAATGAACCCCTCTCCGAAGGGTTCATCATTTATCAATTCAGGGGTCTCATTCAGTTTGGAATTTACGCTTTTTATCGTTAAATCAACAGGGGCATAAATTTCCGAAACAGATTTGACGGATTCTATTTCACCTATTTTTTCATCTTTTTTATAATGCCTTCCTATTTCTGGAAGCTGAGTATAAACTACGTCGCCTAATTCTGATTGTGCAAAATCTGAGATGCCGATATTATAAAAATTATCTGAATCAATGCTAATCCATTCATGAGATTTTGCAAAATAAAACTTATTATTATCCGCCATCTTTTGCAGCTCCTTCAAAATTTATTATTTTTAATATTATAACATGATATATTTGAACATCTTTATCTATCTATTTATCTATCTATTTATCTATCTATTTATTTATTTGTTTATTTGTTTATTTATTTGTTTATTTATTTGTTTATTTATTTGTTTATTTATTTGTTTATTTGTTTATTTATCTATCTATTATTATTTATTATTTATCTATTTATTTATATTATTCATTTACTTATCTGCTTATCTGTTTATTTATTTGTCTATTTATCTATTTATTTATCTGTTTATTATTTTATTATCTTTTTGCCGATTTTTGCTGCTATTTATCTTTTTATTTTATGAAAGGGGGGCGTCACTACTTCCGCTTTTTCAAAATTACCTCTTATATCAATATAAAAATTTTTTAACATCGAGGGAGTCACATTGGAATCTGAAATGTAAGCACTGCCTATCGGCATTTTGTTTAACGGGCTATATGTTCCGCTGGCAACACATCCTATTGGTTTAAGATTTTCATCAAGTATTCTCTGCAGATGTCTCGGAATCTGTTTCCCTGCCAGTTTAAAAAATATTAATTTTTTCTCTTTATTTTTAATTTTTTCAAGAGCCTCTTTACCGATAAAATCTTTATTTTTTGACAAAAATTTTTCTAATCCTGCATCATATGGGGTTATTGTTTCGTCAAGCTCATGACCATATAGAGGAAGAGCTGCTTCAAATCTCAGTGTATCGCGCGCCCCAAGTCCGACAGGCAAAAGGTTTGAAAGTTCTTTATGTTCAAGAATATAATCCCATAATTTGCCAACGTCGTTAGTATCGACAAAAATTTCAAAACCGAATTCACCTGTATATCCGCTTCTTGATATTACTGCCTCAATATCTATTTCTTTAAATCTGACACAGCTAAATT
The DNA here is from genome assembly GCA_021809845.1 of bacterium. GTDB lineage: Bacteria > SZUA-79 > SZUA-79 > Acidulodesulfobacterales > Acidulodesulfobacteraceae > Acididesulfobacter. The sequence goes on from JAJZJW010000003.1 coordinate 159,163, forward strand.
CAAAATGATTAAGTTCTTTTAGAGATTTAATATTATATTGAAAATTAAACATATTACAAAAATTATTTCCGCTTCTGCCGTAATTATCTAAAATGTCTTCAACTAACGGATATATTATGTTGCGCGATTTAGGTCCTTGAACGGAAAGCAGCGCGATTTTATCACAGTAATTACCAACCGTTACATCCTGAAATATGCTCTGAGGACTATCTGATTTTGATTTTTGCAGATTGAGCATTTGTGTATGAATCCAAGCAAAATCCTTTTCAGTATTAGCTGCATTTGCAACAATCATATAACTTTCATTAGAGAATTTGTAAATAGTTAAATCATCAATAATACCGCCATTTTCATTAAGTATAAGAGAATATGTTATAGTATTTGGAAAAATTGAAGATATATCGGCTGTAAGAACATAATCTAAAAATAGACCTGCATCTTTTCCTTTTACGATAATCTCACCCATATGCGATATATCAAAAAGTCCTGAATTATTTCTAACATTAAGGTGTTCATCTATAATACTTTTGTAGTATAAAGGCATTGAGAAACCTGCGAAAGAAACAATCTTGGCACCCATATTTAGATGTTTGTCATAAAGCGGGGTCTTTTTATCTTCTTTTTTGTTTTCATTTACATTTTTATCATTCATGTTTTTTATTATATCAAATATAAATATAAAGTGAAATAAATAAAATTAATAACAAAATTAGAAATTGTTTGAAAAATGTTTAGAAATTATTCAAAAAATGGTTTAGAAAATTATTCAAAAAATGGTTTAGAATTATTTAGAAAATGTTTAAAAAATGGTTTAGAAAATTATTCAAAAATTATTTTTTTGCCACAGCTGGAACAGGCTATTCTGTTTTTTCCGTTAGATTTTGCTTCATATAAATAATCGTCGGCTATTTTAATTAAATTATCTATCGTATTTATTTTTGTAATATTATCGGAAGAGCCTAAACTATCGCTATTTAAAGTATTATCTTCAGCACCGGAACTCTCATTCCCATTTCTTGCGGCATTATTATCTGCTGGATTAGCCTCGACAATGCTTTTGTTTATATGATTTAAATCATTAAATTTTTCGCATTCAGGATAATTAGCAATACCGATAGAGACGGTAATGTCTTCGATTAACCCTTCAAATTTATGTTTCGACAATTGCTCTTTAATTTTTTTTGCAACTTCAAAACTGCCTTCAAAACCCGTTTTCGGAAGCACTATCGTAAATTCTTCCCCGCCGTAGCGGGCGCCTAAATCTGTTACTCTTATATTGTTATTAATTATCTGCCCTACCGTCCTAAGAACCTCGTCTCCAAGCTGATGACCGTAAAAATCGTTTAAATGTTTAAAATCATCGATATCCATCATCAATAATGACAATCGGTCGTTATGCCTTTTAGCTAAGCTAAACTCTCTTTCTAAAAATTCATTTAAGTATCTTCTATTATATAATCCGGTCAATTCATCGGTGATACTTAATTTACCCAGTTTTTGATGCATTCTTGCGTTATCTAACGTAATAGAAAGCTCTTTTGCGGCATGCTCTAAGAAGCTAATATCTTCCTTTTTAAATCCCTTGAGACTTGAGAGCATAATAACGCCAAAAGGTATTGATATTTTAGATGAAGATTCTATATATAGCGGAAGCCATACGATATCCCTTGGAAAAGCCTCGCAAAAACCGTAATCTATAGTTTTACCGTTTGCTCCGTCGTTTAAAAGCTGTTCTTTAAACAAAATCGCATTTTCCGGGATATCGTGAAACCAAATTATTTTCTTTTTGGTAAGACAGTCTCCTACAACACCCTTATCTATACCAAATTCTTTATTAACAAAATTTCTTATGCCGTAATATTTTTTTGGAAACAGTTTATATCCGCCATCATCTGATTCTATTGCTTCATAAATAATTCCCGAAACAGAATCTGTCAGTTCTTCAAGTTTATCCAGCGTACCTGATAAAATATGGTTAAAATCTAACGACTTAGCTAAAAAATCGGAAAATTCATTATACTTAAGCATTCTTTCTTCTCTATCGTGAACATTTACAGCCATTTCCGTAAAACCTTCGCCTATTTTTTCAAATTCATCATTTGTTTTAATTATTAATCTTGTGTCAAGTTCGCCGGAAGAAAATTTTTTAATTGCTTCCAGTGTCATATATATAGGATTTAAAGTATCTTTAGATGCAAAATAGGTAATAATTAAAGATATGAATAATCCGAAGATAATAATTAAAATTGAATAGATGGCGGTTTTTTTTAATAAAGCAGCATATTCATGATTTGAAATCAAAACACCCAAAGAACCTATAACTTTATTATTTATATCTTTAATCGGATGAAATGCTACAAAAACATTTTTACCGTCATAATTCATTTCATTTATAAAATCTTTACCAAAAGATATTTTTTTATATATTGAAAAAGGAAGTTTAGAGCCGACGCCAAATACATTGCCGGGAATATTCATAGTAGAAATAGCGGTCTGAGTCTGAAAAATAGAACTGAATATAGCAGGATTCATATGATAATCGTTATAGATAGTCCTCGGAATATAACCGTCTTTATATAAATCAATAAATCCTAAAATACCCCCTATTACTTTAGCTTTATATGTAATGGGAACAACCGTCACTAAAAAAAGATTATTTATAGAACCGCCTATTTTATCATAATTTAATCCAAGTTTTTTCTGTGTATAGTTTTTAATATATACGGTTTTTACAACAGGGGTACCTCTTCCGAAAGATTTATCTATTAACCCGTTTAAAATTAATTTTATGCTGCTTTTGCCTCTGCTTGAGGCTAATATCATTTTTGAACGGCTAATCACACAAATTAAATCGGCATAATTAAAAGCGGTTTTGTAAGAATAAACTAAACTGTTGAGAAACCGGCTGTTTTTAGTTATTAAAGATTTTGTAAAATATGGATTATAATTGCTTATAAGAAATGCGTTTTTAAGCTGATTTGCCTGAGCATAATAAATTCTTTCAGCGCCTTGCAGAGTTATTCTTACTTTTGATAAAGCATCTTTTTTTGCCTGAGTTTTAAATATAACAGTATTTGCGATAGCAAGGATAATAAGAGGTATTATAGTAGCGGAAAGAAAGGAAATCAAAAATTTCTTCCTTATACTCATTTTAGGACGCAGACCGGGGGAATATATTATATCTGACATAATTTAATAACCATCATAATAATAATACCTTTTTTATTAACATTGTTATATTTACATATATAATTTATGCTGCACATTTTAAATAATAAAATTAATATTTATTTGCCAGCCAATCAGCCAATCAGTAAGTTAGTCAGTTGGTCAATTAGTCAGTTTATTAATCAGCTGGTCAAGCGGTTAATAAATAAATTACTTTTTTTTATAAACTGTTAATAAATAAATAAATTAATAAATTACTTTTTTTTATAAATGGAATAATCCATAATGCTTGAAATAAATCCTGCTATATTATGTTTATAAGCTGAAGCATAATTAATAAAATATCCTGAAGATACGGATGCTGCTCTTTCAAAAACATCGTCCCCTGTAAGCTGAAATAATTTTAAAATTCCGCGTAGGGCTAATGCATTAGAAGAATAGCTTCCATAGTCTAATATGGATTTTTCTTTAAAATTCAGAAATCCTATCAGCGGAGTTTTTGAAGTTTTTCTTATGTCATAAAAACCGCCATGAGTTCCGTCATAAAAATTAATTATTATATAATTTCCTATTTTTTTAGCATACGTCAGATATTCTTTCTCTAAGGTAATTTCATATAATCCTATTAAAGCCAACAATATATAACTATTATCTTCAAGATTTGATTCGGTATATTCACCTAAAAATCTTCCTACGTCCCCATTTTTATTAAAACAATCAATGAAAGGCACAATGCTTTTTTCAATTATTTTTTTTAATTTATTCATCGATATTTCTTCATTGTCATTTGGCTGCATATTATTATTCTTGCTAATAGTACCGACTCCGTCTTTTTTAAATATTTTATATACTTCCGTCAGCGCATATATTATATTTCCATTAACAGAAGCATATTTTAATTTGTCTATAAGCGGTAATTTTCTGTTATCCCTGGATTCTTTCAATTTATTAATTAAAGAAATTACTTTATTGTAATTTTCTTTTTTAAAAACATTTTCCTGAAAATAGATTACTTTTCTTCCATCAGGCATTATACCGTCATTTTCGTTAAAATTTAGAAAAAACTTTGCGTCATTAAGGTTTGATTCGTTTTGGCTTAAAGTTGCTTCGTTTGAAAAAATTGCATTCTTAAATTCTTCCTCTGTCCAAGTATAAAAACTTCCGTCATCGCTAATAAGTTCCCCTGAAACATCTGCGCTCATGCTTGAATAAAAACCGCCGTTCCTGCGGTCATATAACCTGTCTGTTAAAAAATTTAAAGTATTATTTATAACATTTAGCAGCAGCGATTGAAATTCATCTGTATCTAAATTCAAATTTAATCTTAAACCTGAATATGTTTCTAAAAGCCTGTAATATTTCACAAAAATTCTTAAACCTGAAGCATTATCGGAAGCCAACTTTTCAAAATGAGGAACGAGCCATTTCTTGTCAGTGGAATATCTGTGAAATCCGCCCTCAACATGGTCAAAAACACCGCCCAGCGCTATTTTAGCCAGAGTGAAGAAACCTGCACTCAAAGATTCCTTGTTAGAATTGAGCAAATAATCATAATATAGCATTTCAAGAACAGGGAAATAATAAAATTTTGGCGCTTCATCAAGTCCGCCGTTTTCATTGTCAAAATGAAGCAAAAATTCTTTAACACTGTCTAATGCAAGTTTTTTGACCTTTTTTTCCGCATCCTTTAAGTCTATATTGTAATTACCTGTAAAAGCCTGCTTTAGATCATTCGCCTGATTAAGCAAATTTACGCTTTTTACTGTAAAACCTTTTATTTCATCAAAAAGCTCATGATAAAAATCCCTACTCTGTTCAATAACGGATTTTTCATTTTCGGCATAATATTTTGAAATCTGCAATAGTACTGTCTTAAAAGCCGGCAATCCAAATTTTGATTCTTTTGGAAAGTATGTGCCTCCGTAAAAAAAATAACCTTCGTATGTCAAAAATGCCGTCAAAGGCCACCCGCCCTGACCGGCAAAAGCGGTAACCGCTTTCTGGTACCGGCTGTCTATATCCGGACGCTCGTCTTTATCGACTTTTATTGCAATAAATTTATCGTTTATGATTTCGGCAGTTTCTATATCTTCATACGATTCTTCGTCAATTACATGGCACCAGTGACACCATACGGCGCCGATATCCATTAGAATCGGGAGATTTTTTTCCTTTGCTTTTTCAAAAGCTTCATTGCACCAGGGATACCAGTTAACAGGCTGACTCACTGCGGACTGCAGATATGCGCTTTTTTCGCTTTTTAACTTATTCATATATTTTTACAACTTATAAGACAGTTCAATTTATTTACAATATTCGATATAAGCGTTTTTTGGTTCTAAACCGTCATGAACAACACTTTTTACAGCTTTTATCATAGACAAAGGCTTATCTGATTGAAATATATTTCTACCCATATCGACTCCGGAAGCTCCTTTGCCAACTGCATTATAAGCGAGCTGCAAAGCTTCCTGTTCGGTCGTTTTTTTTCCGCCTGCAACAACGACCGGAACCGGACAAGTTCGTATGACTTCTTCAAAGTTATCGCAATAATAGGTCTTGACGATGTTCGCCCCTGTCTCGGCAGCAATCCTGCATGCCAGCGAAAGATAGCGGGAATCTCTATTCATATCTCTACCTACCGCTGTTACCGCAAGAACGGGAATACCATATTTATAACCTTTATCTACCAATTTTGAAAGATTTATTATGGACTGTTTTTCATGTGCCGAACCTACAAAAATAGACAGTGCAACCGCGCTAACATTAAGCCTTACAGCATCTTCCATAGATACCGAAATATCTTCATCTGACAAGTCTTCTTTTAATATACTGGTTCCTCCGCTGACTCTGAGAACAATCGGAATATTAAACTCAGGGTCAATTTTTGTTCTTAAAATACCCCTTGTCAGCATTAGGGAATCGGCAAAAGGTATAAGGGGTGAAATTGTTTTGTCAGGTTCTTCTAGTCCTCCTGTTGGTCCCATAAAATAACCGTGGTCAATAGCAAGCATAACAGTCTTATTATCTTTTGGACTGATAATGCGGCTAAGCCTGTTTTTCATTCCATAATCCATATTTGTTGCACCTCCGATTTTCGATTTTAGATAAAAAAATAATGCAGATTAAAATTAAAAATTAGGAATTACAAATTACAAATTAAACTTAAGAATTAAAATTAAGAATTAAAAATTAGGAATTACAAATTAGACTTAAGAATTAAAAATTAAAATTAAAATTAAAATTAAAATTTAGAATTAATAATTAAAATTTAGAATTAATAATTAAAATTTAGAATTAATAATTAAAATTTAGAATTAATTGATAGTTATTTTAATAGTTTTTTTACCAGCATATAATTTTATCGCTAAAAAAAATGAGCTTTATAAGCTCGTCATAAGTTATAGACTTAACCGTTTTATATGTTTTAATAAGCTCTAGCAATAAAACATCGTTTTCTATTTTGTTGTAATGCCCGCTCATGTCAGTATTTTTCGCATTTTTTGTATCTATTGGGTTTATATTTGTATTTACATCTTTTACATCTTTTACATTTATATTTTCAATTTGAGGATTACCGGGTTGTCTATCAGTTAAATTATATTTTTTATAATTTAATAATGCAATATATATTTGATTACCATCTTTAGAATGTGAATTTATAATATCTTGCAATGTGTCAGGCAATTTTTTTAAAACAGCATCAATCTGCCCGAATTTATATTGTTCATTATTTTTATTCGGTTCCTTGCGCACGTCAACAGTTTTTTGCGTTTGTTCATATTCAGTCTGTTCATTATCCGCAGTTTCTGCGTAATTAATGTCAACTTCATTGTTAATATTTTCTTTTATTATATATAGAATATTCATAGCTAAAATTGAATTTATAACATTAAATTTGTAAGATAAAATTTATTCAGTTGCTTACTATACCTATGAGCTCATAAATACTGCTAAAATTATTTTCTTGCAGAAATTTTTTAATACCCGTCGTTATTTGAGGGATAAGATACGGGTTATTAAATGCACATGTCCCTACGGCAACAGATGTAGCTCCTGCCATAAAAAATTCTACGGCATCTTCCCACGAACTTATGCCGCCCATACCTATTATAGGAATTCTGACCGCTTTGTAAACATCGTTAACTAATTTAACCGCTATCGGTTTAATTGCCGGTCCCGAAAGTCCTCCATAACCCCTGTTTAATTTAAATTTTCTTTTATTTATATCTATGCTTGCGGCAGGAAATGTGTTCACTAATGAAATAACATCCGCTCCCGCTTTTTCGGCAACCTCGGCGATTAATGCAATATCGCTGACTAATGGGGTTAATTTAACTATCAGCGGGAAGTTTGAACAATCTTTTATTGATGATACAATTTCATAAACAATTTCAGGGTCGGTTCCAAAAGACCTGCCTCCTTCTTTTACGTTTGGACAGGATATGTTTGCTTCTATTGCTGATATACCGTCAATACATGACAGTTTTTCGGCCATAATCGCATAATCTTCGATACTTTTACCAAAAAAATTTACAATTACCGGAATATTAAATTTTTTTAAAAAATTAATTTTTTCTTCTTTAAATTTTTCAAAGCCGACATTTTCAAGACCGATTGAATTAATTAATCCGCATGGAGTTTCGCATATACGCGGCATTTCATTGCCTTTCGACGGTTCTAAAGATATGCCTTTGGTGACTAAAGCGCCAAAAAGCGAATAATCGGTAATCTCAATAAACTCTTCTCCGTACCCAAATGTTCCCGATGCCGGCATTACAGGATATTTAAGAAACAGTCTTCCTAATTTAACGGACATATTTATATCTTCTGACTTTTTTTCTTCCATTGCACGCTGAATATTTAAATGAATATTAATGAATATTTAATAAGAAACAGTCTTCATAATTTAACGGACATATTTATATCTTCTGACTTTTTTTCTTCCATTGAATGCTGAATATTTAAATGAATATTAATGAATATTTAATAAGAAACAGTCTTCATAATTTAACGGACATATTTATATCTTCTGACTTTTTTTCTTCCATTGAACGCTGAATATTTAAATGAATATTTAAGATATTTAAATTAAAAAGAGCGCTCCTGCTAACAATTAGCGATTAAGCTTTTTTTTGCAGCAATCAATGAACTACCTATCTATTAATTGATAGGCGGACTTTCTGTTTCATCCTAAAAAATTCACCAGAAATCTCAAATTGCGGGAAGCCCCTGCTTTTAAGCATTATGATTATGACGCAAAACAATTAATAATTAACAATAAATTAACAATAATCGTGGAGCTCAGATGCTTTAAAAACAGGTCCGTCTTTGCATACCCTTTTAAAAACAAAATTATCGGAATTATCAGAATTTATTTTGACGACGCAACCAAGACATACACCGAACCCGCATGCAAAATGTTCTTCAAGCGAAACCTGAGGTTCATATTTATTTAACATACTCAAATTTGACGTATCTGACTTATTACAATTATAAGCTCTAAATTTCTTAATAAAATATGAAAGCATAGGTTTTGGTCCGCAAGCATAAAACTTAACGTTTAGCCGCTCCGAAGATTTCTCGTTTTGCTTACAGTACTCAGTTATATTTTTAAACAATAGGTCAACTATGTTGCCTTTATATCCAAAAGAACCATCGTCCGTTGCAAAATATACCTCATCATAATCTGAATGAATACTATGTCTGAAATACAATTCTTTTTCTGTTTTACTGCCGTAATATAAAATAAATTTGTTATCATTATCGCAATCGCAATCGCAGTCCTCTGATGCGCGGCTATTTGATATGCGGCTATCTTTAGTTTTTCCGCATTCATTGTCAGCCGCACTATCCTTAACTTTTAAATTTACCGTCGTCTCATTACAGTTTTTGCTCCCATTTTTTATAAAATCAGGTAAAGAAAATAAGGGCGCTATTCCTATACCGCCGGCTACAAGAACATGTACATTTTTAACAATTCTTGCGTCGTTCTTATTCTCCAAGGTCTGAAAATCGGGCAAAGTATCAAATCCGTTGCCTAACGGTCCGGTTAATGAAACATAACCTCCTTTTTTAATATTGCTTAATAAATCTGTGCCCTTGCCGCAGACCCTGTATAAAATTTCAAATTCATTTTCATTAAATTTCCTAAAAATTGAAAACGGGCGCGCCAAGAAAGGGTCAAAACAGCAGGGATTATGCTTAACCATTACAAATTGTCCGGGAATAAAACTTTGAGGTATAGAATTATTTTTAATTCTTAACAGATATGTATTCTCCGTATCTTTAATTTTTAAATTTACGGTTACCTCAAAATTTTCGTTTATTATTTTTTTTGTTTCCATAAGCCTTTTAGCCGTCTAATTCTTTTACCATGCATAAAGCATCTTCTTTGTGAACGCCGTCATAATAATTTTTTCTAACCATAAATGTTTTAAAACCCAGTTTTTTATATAAATTTATGGCTCTTAAATTAGAAATTCTCACTTCTAAGAATATAAATTTAATATTTTTATCGGCAAATTTATAAATAGCATAATTTAATAAATAGCTTCCTATACCGCGAGATTGCATTGTCTTAGATACTGCTATGTCTAATATATGCATTTCGTCTAATACAAAATAAAAAATTATAAAACCTGTTATGTGCGAATTTATATTAAATTCTTTTAAATCATTATTATTAAAATAGGATAACAGGAAAGCCGAATTTTCTTTTTCTAATTCATTTTCAAATAATTTTCTGTTCCAGTTTGTTTCAGATGCTTCAAGATGAATACTGAAAACCCCGTTTATGACATAATTAAATAAATCTTTATTTTTTGTCTCCCCAATATTATTTTTCTTACAATATAAATCTTTTAAATTGATAATGCTTATAGCGTTCATATAAATATATGATTATTATATTAAATGATTGTTACGCCTGAACCTCCCCATGTCTAAAGACAGTGAGTTCAGTCCGCGATTAATACAAATCTAAACCTTTCAGGCTCCCGCAACGGGGTATTCTCCGTTGTTGCAGCATTTAGGGCTTACATAGCCGAATTTTCAGTCATCACACTTTTTTACAAAACATTATAAATCCCGTCTATTCTGTTTTCAAGAAAGGGCCAAACTTTTCTTGCTTTTTCTATCTCGTATGTATCGATATTATAAATAAGAATACACTCGTTCAATCCGGCAAAATCGTCAACAAGACAGCCATCCGGCGCAGAGCAGAAAGACTTTCCGTAAAAATCCAGCCCGCCGTCTTTCCCAACTCTGTTAACCCTAACTATATAAACACCATTTACAAACGCATTGGCTGAGATACTTAAAAACCATTTATTGTTTGTGTTAAACGCTGATGCAGTGGGAGCAAAGATTATATTTGCCCCTTTAAGAGCGAGCGACCTTGATATCTCCGGATAAAAATTGTCCCAGCACATTTGAATGCCAATTGTGGCATACCCTGTTTTAAAAACCGGTATTTCAGTGCCGTTAGAAAAATGTGATTTTTCATAATAGTTAGGTATTTCGGGTAAATGTATTTTTCTATAAACACCTAAAATTTCACCGCTGCCGTCAATAACAGCAGCGCTGTTAAAATATAAACCGTTATATTTTTCAAAAAAAGGAACTATTATAACCATGCTATATTTGCAGGCATATTCCTGCATAATATTTATTATTTTACCGTCAAGACGTTCTGCAAGTTTACAGTTTTCTTCCGCTTTCCCATTTTCTTTAGATTGAACAAACCAGCCGTTAAGAAAAAGCTCCGGAAAACATGCGATATTCGCCCCGTTTTTAGCAGCCATAGACAAAAAGGAAAGAGCTTTATCTATAGACTTATCGATTTCTGACGATGGCGACATCTGAATTGCACAAACTTTTATTCTCATAATATTTAATCTTATAATAAAATTATCTTTATTTTATTTGCCGCCGGACCTTGAACCTTTCTTTCTGTCGCTTTCCGTTAACAATATTTTGCGCAATCTTATAGATTTTGGCGTAAATTCAATCAACTCGTCGTCTTCTATAAATTCAAGCGCATATTCTATTGATAATTTAATAGGCGGAGTCAAGGCTATCATTTCATCGGAAGCCTTAGAGCGCATATTAGTAAGTTGTTTTTTCTTACATGGATTAACAGTAATATCACCCGGTTTAGAATGTTGTCCTATAATCATGCCTTCATAAACCTCATCCTGCGGACGCACAAACAGACTGCCTCTATCCTGTAAATTGTAAAGACCGTAAGAATTAGCTTCCGCTGTTTCCATTGAAATCATAACCCCGTTTTTTCTTGGCGAAATATCAAAAGCATATTCTTCGAAGTTATAAAAATTATGGTGCATCATACCTGTACCTTTAGTCATAGTAAGGAATTCATTATGAAAACCCATTATACCCCTTGACGGTATTTTAAACTCAAGATAAGTCGTGCCTTTATCATCTTTTGTCATATCAAGCAGCTGCCCTTTCATTCCCGATAATCTTTCCAGAATAGGACCTGTAAATTCATCTTTTATGGTAATATATAGCAGTTCGTACGGCTCCATCTTTTTGCCGTCTATTTCTTTTATAACCCCTCTCGGTTTTGAGATAGCAAATTCGAAACCTTCTCTTCTCATTTTTTCAATGAGAATAGATAGATGCAGCAATCCCCTTCCGTACACATCAAAAACGGTTTCATCGCTTGTATCGGCAACTTTTAATCCTACATTATTAAGAATTTCTTTATGAAGACGCTCTCTTAATTGCCTTGTAGTAACCATTTTACCCTCTTTACCGGCGAAAGGACTTTTATTGACAATAAAGTTAACAAGTATAACCGGTTCATCTATTTTTATTCTTTGCAGAGGATTAACAGGCTTATCTTTAACTAAATAATCACCCGCTTTTACACCGGTAACGCCGGCGACCAGAGCAATATCTCCTTCTTGAATTTCCTCTGTTTCTATTTTTGTAAGACCTTCAAATACAAACATTTTGTTTGGTCTGGTTTTTACCAATTCTTCATTTATATTATATAAATAAATCTGGTCATTAGATTTTAACTTGCCGGATTTGACTATTCCTATAGCAGTAGCGCCTAAAAAGTCATCGTGTCCTATACTTGTAACAAGAAATTCCAAATCTGTTTTATTTAATACAGCAGGGTGCGGAAGCGAATTTACAATAGCCTCAAATAAAGGCGTAAGTCCGTTTTTTTTGACTTTTTCAATATCTTCTTCAAGATCGTTAGTGGCGTAACCCTCTTTGGCAGATGCATATATGACAGGAAAATCTAAATTTACGTCTTCACCTCCAAGTTCCATAAAAAGTTCATAGACCATATCAAGAACTTCTTTGGGTCTTGCACCTGGTCTGTCAATTTTGTTTATAACAAGAACTACTTGCAAGTTATATTCAAAACATTTTTTTAAAATAAATCTTGTCTGCGGCATAGGACCGTCAAATGCATCCACAAGAAGGAGTACCCCGTCAACCATCGCTAGAACACGCTCTACTTCGCTTCCAAAGTCACCATGTCCAGGCGTATCTACTATATTTATTTTGTAATTTTTATAATTTAAACCTGTACACTTAGATAAAATTGTGATACCGCGTTCTTTTTCAAGATCATCGCTGTCCATAGCCCTTTCCGGCAACATTTGCGAATCTCTGCTCGTGGAACTTTCCTTAAGCATCTTATCTATCAACGTTGTTTTGCCATGGTCAACATGCGCTACTACCGCAATATTTCTCATTTTTTCTTGATATAACAATTATTTTCCTCCCGATTTATACTGCTGAATAAAATAATAAGATTTTTGTTCTAATTATTTCTATTTATAATTTATATTATATTACTATGGTTAACATTCAAAAAAAGCTTAAAATAAAAAACCCCAATAAATTTAATTTACTGGGGTAAAATGGATTGTCCGATAACTAAAATTTCGCCTTTAAATTAAACTATACATTTACATTCATTGCATATAATTTTAAATCAATGATTTTTTGAATTGAATGAAATAAATAATATCGCTTATAAATTTATATAAGGCAAATTAAGTAACTTAAGGGCAACAAACAACTTAGACCTTAGAAACATTAACAGCTTGAGGTCCTTTTGCTCCGTTAGTGATTTCAAATTCCACTCTCTGACCTTCAGTTAAGGTTTTAAAACCATCCTGTGTAATTGCGGAATAATGAACAAAGACATCCTGTCCGTTTTCCTGTTCAATAAATCCAAATCCTTTGCTGTCATTAAACCACTTAACTTTTCCTTGGCACTTCATAGTACACTTCTCCTTACTTCTTTTACAATTTGTTTCTAATACAATTTACAATACAAACTGTAATACGTTAAAATTAGATTTTTATCTAAACACTTAGATAAATAAATATTATATTAAGCATACAATACTAATTTATTATTGTCAAGTTTTTTTTAATGTACTGCGTTGTCTGAAAATTTCATACGCTGAAACCGCAAAGCTGACAGAAGCATTAAGAGAAGTTATGCTTCCCGCCATAGGAATACTTAATATTTTCTCGCATCTTTCCTGCGTTAGTCTCCTAAGTCCTTTGCCCTCCGAACCCACAACAATTGCAACTGGAATATCAAATTTGAAAGAATATATATCTTCTTCAGCTTCGCCTGAAAGTCCTATAACCCAGACACCCATATCTTTAAGATTCTCTATAGTTCTTGCAATATTCGGAACCCTCACGACATCTGAATAAAAAACAGCGCCCTGAGAAACATTGGCAACAGCGGATGTTATAAAAACAGAGTTAGATTTAGGTAAAATAATACAATCCGCTCCGGCACAGTTTGCAGTTCTGATTATTGAACCTAAATTTTGCGGGTCGTTAATATCGTCTAATATTACATAAAACACATTGACTTTTCCAGCATTTTTGGCGATTACATCTTCAAAAAAAATTTCCTTATAATTCGCGACTGCTGCGAGCCCTTTTATTAATGCTTCATTTCCAAATTCTTTCATAAAAAATTGCTCATTTTTAACAGATATATTCAGATTGTGTTTTTTGAGTAGTCCAAACAGAACATTATCTATATGACCATTTTTATGTTTTTTTTCAGTTATAAAAATATCTGAAACTAAATTACCGGAATTGATAGCTTCTTTTATTGTGTTTGTACCATATATTTTAAGTTCCATGTTATCCTTATAATACCTTGTAATGATGATTGATAAGTCGGCAATTATTTATTTATTTTATATAGAAAAAGCAAAAATTAATATTAATGCCGTTAGCAGGTTTCAATATCCCTGTAAATCTTCTTGAGCGATGCAAGCGGTTCCGCAGCATGCGCAACAGGTCTGCCGACTACAATATAATCTGCTTTATTTCTAAAAGCTTCAGATGGGCTCGTTATTCTTTTTTGGTCATCATGCCTGTTTTTTATAGAATTTTCTTTTTCTAAAGTATTTTGTTTTTTTATATTATTTTCTTTTAATCTTATACCTGGGGTTATTGTTTTAAAATTATCTCCGAACTTTTTTTTAATGCTCAGGGATTCAAGAGGAGAACAAACAACGCCGTCAAGCCCAGATTTCTCTGCAAGACCTGCAAGATGCAGCGCAATACTTTCTGCTGTATTTTCCTGATTTATGCCATAAACGCAATTATTATGAAAATCAAAAACTTCTTTTACATCTTCTGAAGAAAAACTTGTTAAGACTGTAACGGCAAAAAGTTCAATTTTTTTGCCCGCTGTTTCCTGTGCTTCCAACAAACCTTTCTTTGCCGCTTTCATCATTTCTATTCCGCCGGAAGCATGTACGTTTATTATATCTACACCGAATAATCCGGCTGATTTTACCGCATTATATACGGTGTTCGGAATATCATAAAATTTTAAATCCAAAAAAATTTTGTATCCTGCTCTTTTTAGAAATATCAGAATTTCATTGCCACAATTTAAAAAGAGTTCCAACCCCACTTTGTAAATATAAGCCTCTCCTTCAAGCTTATGTATTAAATTTTTAGCGTCTTTAATATTATTAAAATCTAAAGCTATTATTACTTTTTTTTTATAATCGGCCGGCATATGCTAAAATGCGTTAAATATAAAAATTATTTGTAGGAACGGACTATCTTATAGTTTTTATTAATAAAATTTGACTCGGTAAAATTTTTGCACTCTGCTGATATTATATCTTGAGTAAGTTTAATGGCAAAAAATTTTAAGCTAACTCATTAAGATTATTTAACCAGTCTAATAATTTTTTATAATATTCCAACTTTTTAAAAATTTATAAACAAACTTTATTTGAGTGGGTTTAATCGTAAAAGATTTTAAGCCGGTTTATTAAGATTATGTAATCCGACTAATAATTCTTTATAGTATTCCAACTTTTTAAAAGTTCGTAAGCAAACTTTAATTGGTTGTCTTTCTTAAAATATACCGGCAATTCATTCTGTTTTATTTCCTTTTTAATTTTCAAACTTTCCGGATTCTTGAAATGGTGTTTTAAATCAATTTCTCTTAATTTTGGTAAAGGTTTTACAAATATGAAATCTTTAGATGAATGAACGATAAAGTTGGGAGTAACCCCGGTGTTCTGAATGGAAACATTATTCGGAAGAAAATAAAAAGCCGTTGTCAGACCGATACCGGTATCTTGAGGCAGATGATAAAGAGTTTGCACGGAACCCTTTCCGAATGTTTTTGTCCCTATAACGACAGCCCTTTTATGAGCCTGAAGACTTCCTGATGTAATTTCGGCAGCGCTGGCTGTTCCGGCATTAACAAGTACCGCTATAGGATAATCCGGCTGTAAATGCTGACGCAGCGCATAATATGTTTCATCCTGGGATTTAATTCTGCCTTTAGTGTAAACTATTACACCTTTACTGATAAAATCGCTGCAGACTTTGACAGCCTGATTTAACAAACCTCCGGGGTTGTTTCTTAAATCCAGGATTAAGCCTTTAAGTCCGTGTTCTTTCTTGTTTAATATCCTAAGCGCTTTTAACAGCTGACTATTGGTGTGCGCCTGAAAACTTGAAATTCTGACATAGCCTATATGGTCTGGCATAACCATATATTTTACGCTTTTTAATAAAATACGTTTCCTTTCTATTATAAATGTTTCTGGTTTCTTAAAAGCTTTTCTCATAATTGAAAGATTAACTTTTGTACCAGGTTTGCCCTGAAGCAGTTTAACCGCTTTCATAATTCCCATTTTAAAAGTCGAAATTCCGTTAATTTTTTCTATAATGTCTCCTGCTTTTATGCCGGCTTTATACGCCGGTGTCCCGTCGATAGGAGAAATAATTACAATACGATTATTTCTTGATGAAATTTTTATTCCTATCCCGACAAACTCTCCGGTGGTTTCTTCCTTCATTTGTCTGAATTCGCTTTTAGTCAAAAAATAGGTGTGCGGGTCTAGTGTTGCAATCATACCTTCTATTGCACCGTAAATTAATTTTCTGGAATTTTCATTTTTCACATATTTTTTTTTTATTAAAGTATAGACTTTAGAAAACAGTCTGATATTCTTTAACGCATCAGCCGATATATTTATTTTTTTTGAATAAGGAAGTGTTCTTCTTACTGAAGCTGCATTTTTTACATATGTTTTAACAACATTGCCTGCTGCATCTGACCTTACAGGAAATATTAACAGCAATATTACAGCCAGAAAGAAAAACTGCAAAACATGTTTATTTTCCAATTAAATTCCTCCAAATACTTATATTTATAGCAAATAATTACTTATTAAATTTATTTTATTACAATGAATTTTATATCATGATGGCTGTTATTTCGAATTTTACTTTTGATTTTATGAATCAATTTTATAACTTTCTTTCTTAAAAATCTACTGTTTTTATTATTTGCGTGAGATTTTTCATTTTTCATTCTATAAACATTGTTCATATAATTTTGTGTGTTCACAATAATTTTTTTTAATTTTAATTTTGCTCTAGAAAGACTGTATATTTCTTTTTTAAGCCTCTTTTCTTCAACAACTATTTCTTTGTTAATTTTAGCAAATTTTCTATCGCGATTTACTAATTTATTCAATTTATATTCTTCATGATTAAGCAAGTTTTTTAGAATATAATTAGAAATGACATAATTACTATTTTTAACGGATAAGTTTATTGTACCTGCATCTTTTTCTTCATTTATTATAAAAATATCTTTCAAAAGCCGCGTAACGATATATCCTGAATTTTTAATTTTTTTTTTCAATTTTTTTAATATTATATTTGTATATTTAATTTTATGATTTAATTTATTCGATTCTTTTTTCTTTGTTTCTAAATCTTTATAAAGTTTATTTAACGATAATTTATATAATTTTAATTTCTTAATTATAGATAATGAGCTTTCATAAAATACATGCCCGCGCTGGACAAATGGGGATACGTACGCCGCTGATTTTGCCGCCTCTGCAAACAATATAAAAAATACTGCAATAAATAAAATTATATTAAGTTTTTTTAGTGGCATTTTTTAATATGTTAGAAAAATTTTCTTGATGAAAAATAAGTTCCCAAAAAACTGGACAGCAAGGCAATAAAAAAAATAATAAGAATATCAAAACCGTTTAAAAATATAATATTAATTTTAAAAAAAGAAAGAAAATTGTTAAATTTATAATATATAAAAATATCAAATATAACAGATAATAAAATTAACGACAAAACAAACGCTATTATCGAGCCTATAGCGCTTTCTATATACATTGGAATTTTTATATAATTATTTGTCGCGCCTATCAGTTTTAATATTTCAATATCATTTTGCTTTCTTAATATGATAAGTTTGATGGCGCTGTAAGAAACAAAAACGGACGAGATAAATAAAAACAGCAAAACAATAAATCCCATCATTTTAGTGAAAAAAACAAATTGATTTATTTTATCTTCCATAAGTTTACTATAATAGACAAATTTTATATGCCTCATAGATTTTAGACGCAGATATATATTAGCCAGATATATTTTACTTATATAACTCGGATTAAAATGTATTTTAATAATATGAGGAAAATACGTCGGATTAATCTTGCCTAAAATAGTCCTTATGTTAGGTGTATGTTTGAGCATAAATTTATATGATAATTTATCGGAATAATAATAGATTTTTTTTACGCCCTTAAATTTTTTAATTTTATTTATAATATGAGCTGCTATCAGTTTATAGGGATGTGCTCTATTGGCGTCAGCGTTAGTATTGGTATTGATATTAGTATTAGTATTGGTATTGGTATTGGTATCTTCTAAATTTTTTAAAAAAATTATCATGGTGTTATTCTTTTCAAAAGAAAGCATATAATTATAAATGTTAATATAGCTAAGCATAAAAAAAAGCATAATAAAAAAAGAAAATGACATTATGCTTAGGGCAAAGATGTTCCCTGCAATATTTGACTTAATATTCAAAATTGCTATCTTAAGATAATTATTTAAATAATTAATTTTTTGTGATATCAATGACCCTTGCCCTTCCTAATTCAATTAAAGTTTTATCATGCGTTGCTATTATCATAGTCGTTCCTTTGTTATTGAACGATTTTAATATGTCTATTATAATTGATGCCGTTTCGAAGTCAAGGTTACCGGTAGGCTCATCCGCAATAAGCACTGACGGATTTTGAACAAGGGCTCTTGCTATAGCAACCCTTTGCTGTTCACCGCCTGAAAGACTTAGCGGATATTCGTCTTTTTTTTGGTATAATTCAACAGCTTTTAAAATTTCTGTAACATTTTTAGCAATAATAGAACCTGAAACACCTGAAATTTCAAGTCCCAGTGCCACATTCTGAAAAACGGTTCTATTGACAAGAAGTTTAAAATCCTGAAAAACAAATCCGATTTTTCTCCTTAAAAAAGGAATTTGTTTAGGATGGATGGCGGAAATATCCTCATTAAAAACATTAATTTGACCGTGCGTGGGTTTTTCCATAGCAATTACCATCTTCATAGTCGTAGTTTTACCTGCGCCTGACGGTCCGGTTACAAAGACAAACTCGCCTTTATATATATTAAAGGATAAATCCCTTATAATATAATTTTTATCATAAGATTTATAAACATGCATAAATTCTATCAAAATAGTTTGAAACCTCGATGTGTTAATATGTTATATAATACATATGATGAAACCTCGATGTTTTGTATTATATTAAGATTTATAAACATGCATAAATTCTATCAAAATATTTGAAACATCAATGTGTTATATCATATATGGTATTTTTATATGGTATATGTATAATATGATACGCAACGATATAACATATTACTTTACTTTTCTTATTTATAGTTTTTTATTTTTGTTTTTTGTTTTTATATTGTTAAATTTTTTAGCCGCATCCAACTGGTCTTCAGCTCCGGCTACGGCGCTTATTACCGCGACGCCTTTAATGCCGGTATTTATTATTGTTTTTACGTTGTCTAAATTTATACCGCCTATAGCTATAACAGGTATTTTTACTGAATCGCATATTTTTGTCAACATATCGGCACCGAGCGGTTTGCCGGCATCCGATTTTGACGATGTATTAAAAACAGAACCTGCGCCGATATAGTCCGCCCCTTCAGCTTCAGCTTTTTTAGCTTCGTCTGGATTTTTAACACTAACGCCTGTAATTAATTGAGGATATATTTTCTTAATATAAGGCAGCGGCAAATCGTCATCTCCGATATGAACGCCGTCAGCTCCTGCGAGAGCAGCTACATCTGCACGATCATTAATAATTACGATTGGTTTGTTTATAATTACTTCGTTTTTTCCGCAACCGTATAAACTAAAATACTTTACTAATTTCACTGCAATATAATACAAATCCTTACCGCTTATGTTTTTATTTCTTAGCTGAAACAGAAAAGTTCCGCTCTTTATCGCAACATCTCCCAGATTAATAATTTCATCGGCAACCTCTCCGACGGCGCCTGTATATTCAGGAGTTATAATATTTAATATTAATTGTTCATTAAATTGTTTATTAAGACTATTGATATTTAGAAATGACATAATTAATTTTATTTTTTTAAATATTTATTTAATGTATAATAAAAAATGAAACTTGAAAAATAATTTTAAAAATTTATGTGTTAGCCATTAGCAATGGCGTCTTAGCAATATCAGTGTTCAGTCCATTATTATATATAAAAAATTAATATATTACTATAATATAAATATAATTACTGTAATACTGTAATATTAATATAATTACTGTCAGATAATATAATTACTGTAATACTGTAATATTAATATAATGCTGTAAGATAATATAATTACTGTAATACTGTAATATTAATATAATTACTGTCAGATAATATAATTACTGTAATACTGTAATATTAATATAATTACTGTCAGATAATATAATTACTGTAATACTGTAATATTAATATAATGCTGTAAGATAAATACAATTACTATAATATAAATATAATAGGCAGTTATTTTAAAATTGACAAACGTATCTTATTTGTATTATAACAGTACAATATTAGAATATACACTATTTTTAATTATTTTAAATTTTCCTTGACAAAAGTCATAGCTAAAAATAGAATAAAATATATTAAAGGAGGTGATTAATTTTGAAGAAGCTTACAGTGTTAATCGTAGGAATGTTTTTGGTTTTATCTACTTTAGCATTTTCCGGATGCGCCAAAAAACCGGCTCATGTACCGCCAGCACCAAAAGCGCCTGCTGCGGCGCCTAAAGTAGTAAAAAAAGCCCCTAAAGCACCTAAAAAAGTGGTTAAAAAAACAACTAAGAAAACAGCTATGGTAGCCAAAAAGACAACAACAGCTAAAAAGAAATAAGCTAATTTATTTTATTAATTTATTTTTAAAAGTTTAAGCCCATAATTTTTTTTATGAAAAATTATGGGCTTTTTTTAAAATATTGATTCAACCGAAGTCATATTTATGTTTTTTTCTAAGACTTCTGCCAACAGTTCAAAATTGTAATTTTTAATTTTTTTATAATAAAAATCATGGCGCTGGGCAATATTTTCATTAATAATTAAATTTTTATCATATTTATTTCTGCAATCTTTATTTTTTATCTTCTTTTTTATCAGTGCGGAAACTACAATGTTTCTGAATATATCGTTTTCAAACAAACCGTGCACATAAGTTCCTATCAAGGTATTATCGCTGGATATAATTCCTTTTCCTGCAAAATTATTGAATATTTCTTCCGTTTGTATATCCGGTCTTTTTGTGCCGGCAGTGCCGAAGGATGATACTCCGTTATGTATTTCGTAACCGTCAAGTACTATGTCTTCATGGCATTTATCTATAAAAAAATCTAATTTATTATTTATTTTATACTTCCGGTTAAAAAGTATTTTTTCTTTTTGAATTACGGTTTCCATATCAAAAAAACCAAGACCATCAATACTTGATTCTTGAGATTCCATACGCATAGGGTCATTTATGTGTTTTCCCATCATTTGGAAACCGCCGCATATACCGATTATAATACCGTGCGGGTTGTTATTGCGGTAATTTTTAATGCTGTTAAATAACCCATTTTTTTTAATTTTTTTTAAATCTGAAATAGTAGATTTTGTTCCGGGAATAATAATTATGTCAAATTCATTTAAATTTTGTGTTATATCGGTAAGAACCTGTGCAGGCGATATATTTTTGATAAAAGACACATTAAATCTGCCATCAAGAAAAAGTGGGTCAAATTCATTAAAATTTGAAATACTGTCTAAATATACTATTCCAATGTTAAACCTGCTTTTTTTGTTTTTTGCCGGTCCAGATTTAAATTTTCTGAACTTATGAGCGGCAATTTTGTTCTTATTGGAATTGGATGTTATTTTTTTAATTCCGTCGTAATATTCCAAACTAAGACTGTCTTCAGCTTCTATATATAAATTTTCTATATACGGCACAACCCCGAGACATAATATGCCTATTTTTTTTTCTATTATATCTATCCCGGGTTTTAAGATTGATTCATCTCCTCTGAATTTATTGATAATAAATCCTTTTATTAATTTTTTCCATTTATCCGGTAAAAGCATCACAGTGCCGTAAATAGAAGCGAACACACCTCCCCGCTCTATATCTGCTACAAGAATTACAGGAATATCATAAAGCTCTGCAAAACCCATATTTGCAACATCTGCGTCATAAAGATTTATTTCTGCGGGACTGCCTGCCCCTTCAATAATTACAATATCATTTTTATCCAACAGATATTCAAAACTTTTTTTAATTACTTTGACAAATTGAGCTTTTTTAGAATTATATTCCTGAAAAGTCATATTACCAAAAAATTTTCCGTTTACAATCAAATGAAGCAGATTATTTTTAGAAGGTTTTATTAGGATGGGGTTCATAAACTTCGAAGGTTTGATGCCGGCTGCTTCAGCTTGCATAGACTGGGAACGTGCAATTTCAAAGCCATCTTCCGTCACATAGCTGTTTAAGGACATATTTTGTGGCTTAAAAGGTGAACAGTTTAAACCTTTACTTGCAAAATAACGCAAAAAACCTGCCGTGAGCGAACTTTTACCGGCAGAACTTGATGTTCCCTGAATCATGAAATATTTAGCGCTCATTAATTATTTATTTTACAATTTTTCGCAATTTTTATAATTATAAATAATTGGGAATTGCATCGTATAAAATTTTTTGTTTTATTAGTTTATTATTTTATTAATTCTTTATTTTATTAATTCTTTATTTTATTAATTCTTTAATTTATTAGTTTATTAATTTATTAGTTTATTAATTTATTAGTTTATTAATTTATTAGTTTATAAATTTATTGTTTAATTAATTTATTATTGTGTTTTTGCTGTTCTTCTAGTGCTGCTGCTGCTTCTTCAGAAACAATCTTAAGAAAAATATCCACTATATTCGGGTCAAATTGCGTACCTGAACATTTTTTTATTTCCCGTAGCGCTTTTTCTTTAGGCATAGCTTTTCTATAAGGACGATCAGTGGTCATAGCGTCAAAAGTATCTATAACAGCGATAATTCTTGAGCCTATCGGTATCGAATCGCCTTGCAATCCCTCTGGATAACCTTTGCCGTCGTACCTTTCCTGATGATGCAAAACAATATTTGCAACAGGAGCTAAAAATTTTATCTTTTTTAATAAATTAAAACCTATTTTAGGATGTTTTTTTATTTCTTCATACTCTTCATTAGTGAGTTTACCTGGTTTATTCAAAACAGAATCGCTTATGCCGATTTTGCCGACATCGTGCAATACGGCGCCATATTTTATATCTCTTATAGCAGTTTCGCTTAAACCCAATTTTGCGGCTATTGATATGGCATATTCCACAAGCCTGTCCCCATGGTTTTTAGTGTATTCGTCCCTTGCTTCTATCGCTTCAGACATGGAATTAATAGTTTCAAAATGTGCTTCTTCCACCGCATTAAGACTTTCGGCATTTGACAGCGCTACCGCAATAATATCTGAGACGGACATTAAAAAATCTAAGGAGTCTATCAAACCGGCAACATTGTTTAAGTTATTATTCGCATATTTCTTTTTATGCTCGTTTTGTGTATTCTCTTTTTGTAAGTTTTTATTTTCAAGATTATTTTCATTTAAAAGAAAAATAAATCCAATAAAATTTTTTTCTGTTTTAAGAGGAATTATCACCTCGCATAACGCAAACAAATCCTTAAAAGATTCGCCATTTCCTTCTTTCTCACCTTTTTTATTTTTGCATATAAGTTTACCGCAGTCTGCTGTATCGTTCTTGCTGTAATTACCAGCTTCGGATGGGGAGATTATTCCTATACTTTCTAAAATATTTTCATTAAGATTTCTGATGACCGGTTTAAAAATTTTTAGAGAATTCAAGCATAATTCTTCTCCTGCAATAAATGAGGATGGTAAGGTGATAAACTGCGACGGCACCGGCTTGCCGTTAACGTTTTCGGTTTTGCCGAAAGCATATGTTGTAGCTTCTTCGCTGCCATTCTGGCTGAAATTTACATTATCTGTGATTTCCGCTTCTTTCGTTTTACCTTGCTTTCTTATATATAATTTTAATAATTTAAGCCGCAAACTTTTAAAATAGGGACATTCTGTGCATTTAGAGAGAATTATATCCGATTTCTCGCATTTGCAAAGATTTGGAATTTCGTTAATATATGTACATTGAAAATTTGGAGATGTGTAGCAATGCATCGTACTGTTAAATAGTTCGCATTCAGGCTTGTCGCAATTAAAAAAATCATAACAAAATTTATTTTCTTCTTTATCCACAAAATATACCGCGGCGGCGTGGGTACCGGTAAATTCTATTAACTTATCCGCGCTTAAGCTTAAAACATTAGACAGGTCAAGCGAAGATGACACCAAATTGGATACTGAAAGAAGGGTGCTGATTTTTTCATTTTGCTGTTTTTGATTAAGATATAAAAAATTTGCATTTTCAAATAATGTGGAATTATAGATAAATATTCCGCCTAATAAGGCAATAAAATTCCCAATTTCTTCATCCTGTTCTGAAAATTCGTAAATTTTTTCGGAATAAATGTTAAGCGACCCCAACACTAATGGTCCGGCAAAAATAGGTATACTTAAAAGAGACGTCATCCCTGAAAACTGTTTCTCAACTTCATAATAAGCATTGGTCAGATTTTCTTTAAAATCTTTAATGACGATTGGTTCACCGTTTTCGATAACGGAACCGATTATGCTTTCTCCCATACCGAGAGTAAAGTCTTTTTTTATAAATTGATTTTTTTTATAGTATTTTACGCAGTCTATTTTATCTGATAATTCTGGTCCTCCCGGTTTAGTGAGTTCGTCATTGATAACAAATATTGTAATTAAATCGCTTTTTATAAATTTTGAAGCAGTTATAGCAATTTTTTCATAAACATCTTCCTTTGAATTTTTTGACAATAGGTCTTTAGACATAAAATATGCAATTTCAGGAAATTCTACCATAATTAGCCTTTATTTACCCTGTCTATGTTTATCCATTTTTTAATCCTTTCTTCTCTGATAACATCCGGTGTTTTGTTGTTTAAATCATTAATAGTTTCAAGTATAATATTTTTTAAACTGGCTGCCGCATAAAATTTATTTCTATGTGCTCCTCCGGGAGGTTCCTGTATTATTCCATCTATAATCCCCATACCGAACAGGTCTTTAGAAGTGAGCTTCAACGCATTTGCAGCCTCTTCTGTCTTAGATATATCTTTATATAAAATAGAAGCGCATCCCTCAGGAGATATAACAGAATACATAGAATATTCGAGCATAAAAACCTTATCGGCAACCCCGAAAGCGAGTGCTCCTCCGCTTCCTCCTTCCCCTATTATTATGGCTACAACGGGTACTTTTATATTAAGCAGCGTGTAAATTGAACGGGCAATAGCTTCAGATTGCCCTCTTTCTTCCGCGCCAAGTCCCGGATATGCGCCAGGTGTATCTATGAACGTTATTACGGGGATTAAATATTTTTCAGCGAGTTTAAAAAGTCTTTGGGCTTTCCTATAACCTTCCGGATTAGGCATACCAAAATTCCTCTGCATTTTATCTTTTGTCGTTCTGCCTTTTTGATGCCCGACTACGAGAACTCTTTGCAGTTTTGATGCAGCATTATCTTTTTTAATAAATCCGAATCCTCCGACAACAGCCCTGTCATCCATAAATGCCCTGTCTCCATGCATTTCTACAAAATTATCGGTAATAATATCTATATAGTCTAAAGTATGAGGTCTCTCGGGATGCCTTGAAAGCTGAGCAATTTGCCAACTATTTAAATTTTTAAATATTTCATTTATCAGCTTATCTCTTTTAAGTTCAAGATTTTTAATTTCTTCGTCTGCATTTATTGTACCGCTGATATTAAATGTTTTCAGCTCTTCTATTTTATTTTCAATTTCGCCTATCGGTTTTTCAAAATCTAACAAGTATGCTGCCATAATTTTTACAGTATATTTATTTTAATTTATAAATTATTAACAAAATATTTTATTTCAGATTATTCTTATACTTTTACTTTGCGCAATATCTGTTTTTTTCAAAGCTTCTACATCAACAAGTATGTCATCATTGAGTTTTATCTCAATGTTTTTTGCTTTTATTAAAACCTTAGATGTGCCGCTGCAATTTATAAATCCGATTTTTAGCCTATTTATGAAATTTCTAAATTCTTCTTTGTTTCTATCATATATATTTTGCGGTGAAATTTCAATAACACATAATTTATTAAGAGCAATATTATTATTGTGATTTTTTTTATTATTATTAATGCCGTTATTATTTTGCATATTTTTTAAACTATTATTATTTTGCATATTTTTTAAACTATTATTATCTTGCATATTTTTTAAGCTATTATTATCTTGCATATTTTTTAAGCTATTATTTTTGACAATATAGCTGTCTAAAAAATCAATTGTTTCTCCAATAATTTTAATATTGTAATCGCGCGCATCAAAATCTGAATCTTCAGTGAAATTTTTACTCTCTTTATATTCATTTTCGCTATTTTCACTATCATCATAAGAATTATTGTTTTTTTGTACAGAAGAATCTTTTTTTAATGCGGCTGTACCAATCTGGTCTGACGACTCGTCGACTCTGCCTGAAATAACCACCGGTTCCGAAGTTTTAAATATATTTTCATATTTCATATAGTTTTTAGGAAAAAAAACAACATCAACCGATACATCGGCATCGCTTAAAACAAATGACGCCATTTTTTCATTATTCCTAGTATTATGGATTTTCAACTGATTGACAATCCCGCATAAAACATATTTTTTTTTATCATTTCGATTATATTTTTGTTTATAATTCAGATTTTTTACGCCTTCCCGCTCAAGTCCGCTGCCGTTATTATTTTGAGCATCGTCAGCGCTTGCATTTAACACACATTCTTTTATGAAAGATGAAATGGAATAATCGGTAATAAGACTTATTTTTTCTTCATAGCCGTCTAAGGGATGACCGGAAATATAAAAACCTATCGCTTCTTTTTCATAGGCTAAAATTTCTTTTTTATCACATTGAATTGCAGCGGCATCTTCAGCAGACAAGGTATCCTCGCTAAACCATTTGCCTGAGCCGTTATTAAATTCGGATTCGCTTGCACTGCTTTGAGAAGAAAAATGCACATCGGTGGGTTCCATATTAAATAATAGCGGCAATTCAAATTCGTCCGATGATTTCTTTTGTCTTATAGAAGCGGCTTCCTGCATCACCTGTTCCAATTTTTTAAGCATATTTCCTCTTGTTTCATAGCCGTTAATATCTAAAGCTCCGCTTTTAATTAAATTTTCTATAGTTCTTTTATTGACTTTTCTTGTATCTACCCTTGAACAAAAATCAAGCAAATCCTTGTATTTACCATTTTCTCTTTCAGCTAAAATAGATTCGATAGCAGCATCTCCGACATTTTTTATTGCTCCGAGCCCTATCTGTATAACATTTTTTTCGTCTAAATCAGCTGCTGCCGAAACAATATCTGCGGCATATTTTGATGTATTTTTAATTAAATTTTCTTTAATATCCGGATGATTCTTTAATGTTAAAACAGTAAAATGTTTTGTTGAATAATTTACGGAGGGCGCAATTATTATTGATTGATTAGATTCATTAATTATTTTTGCAAGTTTATCGGTATTTGACATTTCGCTTGAAAGCAAAGCGGCAATAAAATAATCGGTATAATTAGCCTTAAGATAAGCAGTCATATAAGCTACAAGGGCATATGCAGCAGAATGAGATTTATTAAAACCGTATTCTCCGAATTTTGTTATAAGTGAAAATATTTTTTCGGAAATGGTATTTTCAATATTATTGCTTTTACATCCTTCTATAAATTTGTTCCTCATTTTTTCAATAAGTTCTGCATTTTTCTTACCTACGCCTTTTCTTAAAACATCGGCATCCCCCATAGAAAAGTTAGCTAATTTAATAGCAATCTTCATTATCTGTTCCTGATATAATATTACCCCGTATGTTTCTTTAAGAATATCCTCTAACAGCGGATGCAGATATTTAATTTTTTTAACGCCGTTTTTAGCTTTAATAAAATCATCAACCATGCCGCTGCCAAGGGGACCCGGTCTATATAATGCCACAAGAGGAATAATATCTTCAAGCGATTTTGGAGCCAGCTTTAAAAGCAATTCTTTCATTCCTGAGCTTTCAAGTTGAAAAACACCTGTTGTATCACCGCTTGAAAGAAGTTTAGATGTTTTTAAATCAGCTAAATCTATATTATAAATATCAAATTCTTCTTCTATACCGTTATTTTTATTTGCTTCATTAATAAGATTTTTCGCCTCTTTCATTACGGTTAAGGTTTTAAGCCCGAGAAAGTCGAATTTTATAAGACCTATTTTCTCAACGCCTTCCATGGTATACTGGGTTGTAACAACATCGCCGTCCTTAGAGCCTTTATACAGAGGCAGGTATTCGTCAAGCGGTTTATTTGCTATAACAACGCCGGCGGCATGAGTCGAAGCATGTCTGGTAAGACCTTCAAGTTTTTTTGCTATTTCAATTAACTTTTTTACTTTATCGTCATTCCGTATCAACTCCCTTAGCTTAGGCTCCTCTTTTATAGCTTCATCAAGTGTTATCTTAAGCGTATTAGGTATTAGTTTTGCAATTTTGTCTACTTCGCTGTACGGCATATTCAGGGCGCGTCCGGTATCTCTGATGACGCCTTTGGCAAGCATTGTTCCAAAAGTAATTATTTGTGAAACATTGCTTTCCCCATATTTTGCAGCAACATATTTTATTACTTCATCTCGTCCGTTAATGCAAAAATCGCTGTCTATATCCGGCATGCTTATTCTTTCCGGATTTAAAAACCTTTCAAACAGCAGGTCATATTTTATCGGGTCAATATCTGTAATTTTCAGACAATACGCGATTAAACTTCCGGCTGCAGAACCTCTTCCTGGTCCCACGGGAATATCATGTTCTTTTGAATATTTAATAAAATCTGAAACTATTAAAAAATATCCGGCAAATTTAGATTTTTTTATTACGTCTATTTCTCTTTCAAATCTTTGCCTGTATTCTTCAATACGCGGTTTATATGCCTCTTTGCTGTTTATTCTTTCTTCAAATCCTTCCCTTGCGTCACGCTCAAATAATTCTTCCATGCTTTCGGCGTTTTTGAAAGAAGAATTGCCATCAGTGTTATTATTATTAACAGCAGATATTGATGTATTAATGCTATCAGCGGCAGTTTTCTTTGGTTTATAAGCCGGAAAATGAAATTCGCCTAATTTAAAATTAAAATTAATTTTATCCGACAAATCAGCAGAATTTGTTAAAACGGACTCGGGATAAGCCGAAAATGCATCATGCATTTCATGCGCAGACTTAAAATAAAGGTCTTTGGTTGTAAATCTCATTCTGTCTTTATCATCTACTTTTTTACCCGTCTGTATGCAAAGCAAAATATCGTGAGCTTCATAATCTTCTTTTAATAAATAATGGCAATCATTCGTAGCAACTACAGGTATTGAATATTTCTGTCCCAATTCAAGCAGTACTTTATTTACAATATTTTGTTCTTTAATTCCATTTTCCTGCACTTCTAAATAAAACCTGTCATTATTAAAAACTTTAGAAAAAAATTGAACACTTTTAACGGTTTCTTCAACATTTCCGGATAAAATTTTTTGCGGAATTTCGCCTTTAAGACAGGCGCTTAACGCAAAAAGCCCCTTGTTATATTCTTGCAAAATTTCTTTGTCTATGCGCGGTTTATAGTAAAATCCTTCCAAATAAGCTTTTGATACAAGTTTGCACAGGTTTTTATATCCGTCTTCGTTCATAGCGAGAAGAATAAGATGATAAGAATGCTTCTCGTTCTGATTCTTGGCAAACCTTGAACCGGGAGCAACATACACTTCGCATCCTATAATGGGTTTTACACCTTTTTTAACGGCTTTTTCATAAAACTCCAGCGCTCCGAACAAATTACCGTGGTCTGTAATAGCCACGGAAAGCATATTAAATTCTATAGATTTATTTATTATATCGTCTATCTTATTTGCGCCGTCCAGCAGACTATATTGCGAATGCAGATGAAGATGTGCAAATTTTAAAGCAGGCGCCGCTTTATTTGGCGCATCAGGTGTGTTTATAACAGCCGAATTTTCTTCATTTGTTACGGTGAGAGCCATATTTTGATTTACGTTCATATTTATTATTATTTAATTGTTATTTACTTATTATTCACTTGTTATTTAATTATCATCTATCTACGATTTATTTATTATAATTTATTTGTTATATGATTATTACTTGGATTATTATTTATTATTATTTAATTGTTATTTACTTATTATTCACTTGTTATATAATTATTTAATATAATTGTTATATAATTATTATAGATACTATATTATATAATTATATATACTATAATGTACTATATTTTATAATTTTACCCCGCCTTTTTTACTCCCACTCAATAGTTGAAGGCGGCTTTGAAGATATATCATAGACAACCCTGTTAACACCTTTGACTTCAGATATGATTCGTGAGGATATTTGCCTTAATATATCATAATCCAACTTTGCAAAATCTGCGGTCATTCCGTCCAAAGATGTTACAGCCCTTATAGCGATTAAAGATTCGTAGCTCCTTTTATCACCCATAACGCCGACTGTTTTAACAGGAATAATTACCGGAAAAGACTGCCAAATTTTATTATAAAGGTTATTTTTTTTGATCTCTTCAGTTACTATTGTATCGGCTTTTCTGAGCATTTTCAGACTACTCTCCGTAACTTCTCCTATAACCCTTATTGCAAGCCCTGGCCCCGGAAAAGGCTGTCTTTCTATTATGGCATCTGGAATATTTAGTTTTTTGCCTATTAAACGAACTTCATCTTTAAATAATTCCCTCAGCGGTTCTATCAGCTTAAAATTAAATTTTTTAGGAAGTCCGCCTACATTATGATGACTTTTGATTATGCTTGAAGAACCATAAACAGGAACGGATTCTATAACATCAGGATAAAGCGTTCCCTGAACTAAAAATTTTGCGTTTTTTATTTTATCAGCTTCTTTTTCAAAAATATCAATAAATAATTTTCCTATGATTTTTCTTTTTTTTTCAGGGTCATTTATGCCTTTTAAAGCGCTTAAAAATATTTTTCCGGCTCTTACCAATTTCACATTTAAAGATAAATTTTCCTTGTAAAATTTAAAAACATCTCTTGCCTCATTTTCTCTTAAAAGACCGTTATCTACAAAAATGCAAACAAGTTTATCGCCTATTGCCCTGCTTACTAATACAGCCGCTACTGTAGAATCCACGCCCCCCGATAATGCGCAGATAGCATTATTATTACTGTCTGAAGATATTTCGGTTTTAATTTCTTTAATTTTATCTTCTACAAAATCTGATAACCTCCAATTTTTCTTAACTTCTGCAATATCAAATAAAAAATTATTTAGTATTTTATGTCCGCATATTGTATGCGCAACTTCGGGGTGAAATTGAAGACCGTATATTTTTTTCTCTTCATTCTCGAAAGAAGCGATATTACCGTTCTCAGTTTTTGAGGTAACAGTAAAATTGTTTGGAGGCAAAACGATTATATCACCATGGCTCATCCATACAGGCTCATCATCGCCGCATCCGGCAAATAATTTGCTTTTTTGTGCAATTTCAAGTTTTGAATAACCGTATTCTCTGTTTTTTGCAGGTTTTACTTCACCGGATAATAAATAAGCGATAAGCTGCATACCATAGCATATACCGAGAAAAGGCACATCTATTTTAAATATTTCATCTGATATAAGAGGCGCATCTTTATCATAAACAGAAGATGGACCGCCGGAAAGAATAATAGCTGCCGGGTTAAAATCTTTTATTTTGTCTATCCTGCTTGAAAAAGGATATATTTCGCAATAAATACCGCTTTCTCTGACTTTTCTCGCTATAAGTTGGGTGTATTGAGAACCAAAATCTATTATTAATACTTTTGATGAATTGAGCTTCATGTTTTATTATTATAATTTGTTTTAATTTTGTTTTAATAATGTATTAACACTATATAAAATATTAATTTAAATAAATAAATTATTTAATATACGGCTATATTTATATAGCCGATAATTTTAATCAAGCTATCGTGTCACAAGTTTAAGATATTCTATATTCTATATTCTATATTCTATATTCTATACGGCTATATTTATATAGCAGATGGTCTTAATCAAGTCTGTAATTTGGCGCTTCTTTGGTAATTATAACATCATGCACATGGCTTTCTCTAAGTCCGGAAGAGGTAATTTTCATAAATTTGGTTTTTGTTCTCATTTCTTCTATTGAATGTACGCCCGAATAACCCATACCCGCTCTTAATCCGCCGATTAATTGATGTATAGTCTCCGATAAATTACCTTTATAAGGAACCCTTCCTTCGATTCCTTCAGGGACGAACTTAGATTCTTCATTGTGGTGAGACTGAAAATATCTATCCTTAGAGCCGCTAACCATGGCACCTAACGAACCCATTCCTCTATATACTTTGTAACTTCTGCCTTGATAAATTATAGTTTCTCCGGGACTTTCTTCAGTTCCCGCAAAAAGATTACCCATCATAACAGAATTTGCCCCGGCTGCCAGCGCTTTGCAGATATCTCCTGAAAACTTAATGCCGCCGTCAGATATAACAGGAATACCATATTTTTCATAAATTAAAGAACATTCCATGACTGCCGAAAGCTGAGGGACACCAACACCGGCAATAATTCTGGTAGTGCATATCGAACCTGGTCCGATTCCTACTTTTATTGCGTCTATTCCTGCTTTCGCGAGTGCTTCGGCGGCATCGCAGGTAGCAATATTTCCCGCAATTAATTCGCAATCGAAATTCTTTTTTATATATTTTATCATATCTATAACACCTTTGGAATAGCCGTGGGCTGTATCTATAACTATAGCATCGGCTTCGGCTTCAAGCAAAGCAGCAACTCTTTTTTCCGTTTCTTTCGAAGTTCCTACCGCAGCGGCGGTTCTTAATCTTCCAAGCGAATCTTTGCAAGCGCTAGGGTATTTTTTGATTTTCTCTATATCCTTAATAGTTATTAAACCTTTCAAATTATAATTTTTATCAACTACAAGAAGTTTTTCTATTTTCCTTTCGTGTAATATTTTTTTAGCCTCTTCCAGTGTTGTACCAACCGGTACTGTTACAAGATTTTCTTTGGTCATAATATTTTCTATTTTTTCGCCTGTATTCTCTACAAATCTTAAATCCCTATTGGTCAGAATACCGACAAGTTTTTTGTCCATTACTACCGGCAAACCTGAAATCATATACTTTTTCATTAAATCCAAGGCATGAGAAACAGTTTGTTCGGCAAAAACAGTAACAGGATTAGTTATCATACCGCTTTCAGATTTCTTAACTTTATCTACCTCAGTTTTTTGTTCTTCCACGGTCATATTTTTATGAATAACACCTATGCCGCCTTCTCTGGCAATAGCTACTGCAGTTCTCGATTCTGTTACCGTGTCCATTGCAGCGCTGACAAATGGTATATTTAGATTTATATTTCTTGAAAATTTTGTTTTAATATCCACATCTTTAGGTAAGATATCAGAATAATCAGGCACAATTAAAACGTCATCAAAACTTAACGCTTCTTTAATGATATTTTTCATATAATCCCCTTTTAATTTTTGTGAGTGAATTTAGTTGATTCCAATTATATTTTCTTTATTATATTTTTATATTTTATTTATTTTATTTTTTATATTTTCTTTATTATATTTTTATATTTTCTTTATTATATTTTTATATTTTATTTATTATATTTTTATATTTTATTTATTTTATTTTTTATATTTTCTTTATTATATTTTTATATTTTATTTATTATATTTTTATATTTTATTTATTTTAAACATCTTTTATAGGTTTAAGGATATAAGTATAGGTTATTGATTTATGGGTTTGTCGTAAGTTATAAGCCCTTCAAGCAAACTGCATTCAGAATCTGTTATATGCGAAGCATTAAAAAAATTCATACTTTTTAGACAAATTGCAGTGCCGGCAATTACCAAATCCTCCCTTCCATGCTCAATACCGGCTATATCATATCTTTCTTTATTATTGGAACTGCAAAAAATTTTATATATGTTTTCGATATTTTCTCTGTTTATTTTATAGCCATGAATTTTTTCTCTGGAGTAATCTTCAAGCTGCATATCCACCATAGCAATAGTCGTTATTGTGCCGGCGGTACCTAAAAGGTTCAGCGGCTGTAAAAAATTATATCCTGAGGTTAATAAATCGTTTTTCAAAATATTTATGTTTTGGTCTATATGCGATTCCATATTTAATATTTCATCGGGAGTAGGCGGGTCAGATTTTAAAAATTCTTCAGTAAGATGAATAGCTCCGATGTTAATGCTTTTTTTCCACACCGGTAAACCGTTTTTGCAGCAAATATACTCGGTAGAACCACCGCCGATGTCAATGGCATAAAAATTTTTCAATCCGTCAAAACAACTTTCGATACCTGACAAAGTAATTTCGGCTTCTTTCTCACCGTCTATTATATTGACTTTAATACGAAACTCATCATATATCTTATCTGATAAGGATTTTCCGTTCGGAGCATCTCTCATGACACTTGTGCCCGTTGCAATAACATCTTCAGGATTTATATTATACCGACGAATGATACCGGAATAGTACGTCAATACTTTCATTGCTCTATCAATAGCGGACTGATTAATTATTCCGGTCTTTTTAAAATTTTCTCCGAGTCTGACAATTTTCATATCGACAAACAGGGGCATCAAGACGTCTTTTTTTGATTCAGCAACAATGCATCTTACTGTATTGGTTCCAATGTCTATTGCAGCAAACATTAATACATTTCCTATAATAAAAAATCACTAAATATCACTAAATATATAAATAGCACTCAAGAGCATTAAATATAACTCAAGAGCACTGTTGCATTAAAACATTAATGATTATTATAAATTATAATAACAACGATAAAAGCATCAACGATATGAGCAACAAAAACCTTTACAATGTCGGCCATATCATATTATTCGATATATAATATACAACATATAATATAATGCAAAGGTTATCTTAAACTTTTTTATCTTCGTTCCTATAATTTTTAACATAGTTTATATAATTTTGCGCAGATGAACTTATAGAATCTATATCATTTTGAGTAAGGCTTTTTTTTATAATACCCGGAATTCCCGCAACAAGGCTGCCTTCTGGAACAACAAAGCCTTCTTTGACTACTGTTCCTGCCGCTATTATGCAATTATTTCCTATTACTGCTCCTGTCAATACTATTGCCCCTATCCCTATCAAACAATTATCGCCTATGGAACATCCATGCAGATTAACGTTATGACCGACGGTAACATTGCTTCCTATAATTAAAGGACCTGTATCATGTTGAACATGAAGTACGCTATTGTCCTGGATATTTGTTCTTTCACCTATTTTTATATAATTTACATCTCCTCTTATAACCGACCCATACCAAACGCTTGAATCTCTTTTAATTTCAACATCGCCTACTATTGTTATATTGTCGCAAAGATAAACAGAAC
The DNA here is from genome assembly GCA_021809845.1 of bacterium. Taxonomy (GTDB): domain Bacteria; phylum SZUA-79; class SZUA-79; order Acidulodesulfobacterales; family Acidulodesulfobacteraceae; genus Acididesulfobacter. The sequence continues at coordinate 194,910 of JAJZJW010000003.1, forward strand.
CATGAATGTTTGGAATTTTATTTAAATAGCTATTAATAATCATTTATAATCCTCCATTTTTATTATATTATATTATATATAATAGCTAAGGTAAATTTAAAAAATTATTTTTTGTTGGTGTAAATTCAATAAAATTTTAATAAAATTATTTTTTATTCTGATTAACATAAATTTAAAAAATTATTTTTTTGCTGTTAAAATGCTCTTAAACTCTAATTAACTAATTAACTAATTAACTAATTAACAATGGAACTCAATAAAATAAAAGAAATATTACAAACCGGTCTTACAGAGGAAAACTTAATATTACTTTTGCCGGAAATTATTATAAATTTAGAAATAGACCCTTTCTTAATATATACTTTGAGGTCAGTATTTTTAGACATCATCGCGCTTTATGAAGAAACCGAAAGACTAGAACCCATTCAATCTCAAAATAGTAATAAAGTGAGCAGTATATCTAATTTTATAATTAAACAAAAAGCTAACGCTTATCTAAAAGATATCATTATAAAAATAATAGACCTTGTCATAATAGACGCCCCACTCGAAATAAAATATAAGGAAGCAACACTGCTCATCACAACTTTGGTAGATTTAGAGTCTAAAGAGCTTTAGATTATTTAGTGTAAGTGGATTATGTTAATTCTTTTGCTATATCTTTTGCTATTTTTTTTGCTTCAAAAACATCATCTATATTATCTATTTCAAAAGGGGAATGTCTCTCCATAACCTGTTTTACTTTCTCGGCAATTTCCGTAAAATTAATACTTCCTTCAAGAAATTTTTTGACAAAAAATTCATTAGCTTCGCTGAAAACGCATGGCATACTTTTTTTTATTTTTAATGCCTTTCTTGCTAGCAGTATAAAAGGAAATTTTTGCAAATCTGGTTCAAAAAATTGTAAATCGCCGACCTTGGTGATATCAATAGGATTCATTAAGCCGTTTAATCTCTCAGGATAAGACAGTGCATAACCTATAGGTCCTTTCATATCCGCATCCGCAAGCTGAGCCAATATTGTTCCGTCATGAAATTCAACCATAGAATGAATAACCGCCTGCGGATGAACAACAACATTTATAGCATTTTCCTCAACACCGAATAAATAATGTGCTTCTATTATTTCAAGTCCTTTATTTGCTAAAGTAGATGAATCAATAGTAATTTTTTCTCCCATTTTCCATTTAGGATGATTTAAAGCCATTTCTTTTGTAACGCTTCTTAATTTTTCATATTCTGTATTTAAAAAAGGACCGCCCGAAGCTGTTAAAATAAGTTTCTTTAAATCTTTTTTAAGACCGCAGCTTAAACATTGAAAGATAGCAGAATGTTCGGAATCTACCGGAATTATCTTAGAATTTGTTTTTTTTGAAAGTTTTATGAGTATATCGCCTGCGGTAACCAAAGACTCTTTATTTGCAAGAGCTAGGTCTTTTCCTGCAAGTAAGGTATAATATGAAGCTAAAAGTCCAGAAGAGCCGCTTATTGAATTAAGGACAATATCTATGCTGTCTGAACCTATTATTTCCTTTAAATCTTTATCTTCATAAAATACGGCGGCATTTACGGAATTTTTTTTAAAATGTATTTTTGCGTTTAGCGCCTCATTTTTATTTGAAATAAAACAATATTTAGGGTTCAGCTTTATAGCCTGTTTTAATAAAATTTCCGAATAATGACCTGCAGAAACAGCATTAACCTTAAATTTCTCAGGATATGACAAGGCTACTTCCACGGCTGCCCTGCCTATTGAACCTGTTGAACCGGCTATAAATATTTTTTTTAAATTAGTTAAATTAGGAACAGACACCATTTAGTTGACACCACTTAATTCAATTAAATTAGACAGACACCATTCTAATGATAAAATAAACGTAGTACATTTATATTAGACAGACAACATTTAGTTGGCATCATTTAGCTAACGCCATTTAATTCCATTTAATTTTAATTATAGTTGTTTTATCGTTTTATTGATTTATTGTTTTAGTGTTTTATCGTTTTATTGATTTATTGTTTTAGTGTTTTATCGTTTTATTGATTTATTGTTTTAGTGTTTTATCGTTTTATTGATTTATTGTTTTAGTGTTTTATCGTTTTATTGATTTATTGTTTTGTTGATTTATTTTTCTACTACCTATTAGCTACGGTCAGATAAAAAACCATATAATAAAAAACGGGCGCTGCAAGAATTAAACTGTCTATTCTGTCAAGTATGCCACCATGACCCGGAATAATCCGGCCTGAATCTTTTTTGCCTGCAATTCTTTTAATAAGAGATTCAGTTAAATCCCCGAACATTCCGACAATAGCAGCTATTCCTGCAATTAAAATATAGAGAAAAATATTTGCCTGTTCAACATTATTACCTGCCAAAATTTTAAAAATAAATGCCGCGCCGATAGCTCCTGTAAAACCGCATATAGCGCCTTCGACAGTTTTCTTTGGACTTAAAGAAGGATACAAAAGATGCTTTCCGAAATGCCTGCCTCCATAATACGCAAATATATCAGAAGCCCATATTATAATGAACAAAAACAGCAGCAGCAATCTGCCGTCGGTTAAATTAAATATTTTAACGATAAATGATAAAAAAAAGCCTGCATAAATAATAGAAAATATATCTAAATAAATACTGCGTCCGTTTTCTGAATTAAAAAATAATACATTTTTTAACAGCAATAAAAAAGATGACGCAAAAAAAATAAGAATAAATAAATTTGCCGTCAAAAAAATATTTGAATAGGCTATTATAATAGACAATATGATTGGAATAATGAAAAAATCCGGTTTATTTAAATCCTGAATTAAAAACAATTCATACGAAGAAATAGAAATTAATATTAAGCAAATAAAAAAAAATTCTATGCTATTAAGCAAAAAAATAGACAAAATAATTAAAATACCGAATGCTATGCCCGCAATAAATCTTTTAAAATCAAACTTTAATTTTCCCAAATCTTCTAATCCTTTTTTCGTAATTTTTAAGAGCGGATATTAGATTTTTTCTGCCGAAATCAGGCCACATAGTTTTAGTAAAATATAATTCTGTATATGCGAGCTGAAAAAGTAAAAAATTGGATATTCTTTCTTCCCCTCCGGTTCTGATTAATAAATCGGGGTCGGGGATATTTTTGGTATAAAGGTATGAAGAAAAAATATCATCATTAATTGAATCTAAGTTTTTAAGCTTGCCTTCTTTGAAATCCGACGCTATTTTAGCGGCAGAAGCGATTATTTCTTCACGTGCGCCATAACTCAGAGCCAATACTAAAAAAATATCGTTAAAACCTGATGTTTTATCTATAGCGTTTAAAATATTTTTTTTTGCCGAATATGGAATTTTTTCAATATTTCCTATAATGTTAAAATTTATTTTATTTTTAATAAGCATAGGAAGTTCGGATGAAATATAGTGCTCTAAAAGGTGCATCAAAGAATCTACCTCTTTTTTTGGTCTTTGCCAATTTTCTGATGAAAATGCAAAAACCGTAAGATACTTAATTCCAAATTCCAATGAAGATTTTAATATATTTCTTAATGAGTCAATTCCTTTTTTATGCCCTTCTATCCTGCCTAAGTTTCTTTTTTCCGCCCATCTTCCGTTACCGTCCATAATAATTGCAATGTGACGCGGTAAATTATCAAATATAATTTTTTCTTTCATCTATCTTTCTTTATAATATGATGATTATAATAAAGTAATTAATTATAATACAACAAAATACAACAAACAAACGACAATATGCTATTTTTATTCAGATTTTATCAAAAAGAAATAAATAGTTGATAAATAATTATACAAATAATACTGATAAATAATATAGTTGATAAATAATTATACAAATAATACTGATAAATAATATAGTTGATAAATAATTATACAAATAATACTGATAAATAATATAGTTGATAAATAATTATACAAATAATACTGATAAATAATATAGTTGATAAATAATTATACAAATAATACTGATAAATAATTATGATAAAATGAGCATAATATAATGACAATAATCAAATAGTACATAATAATATAGGCATATTTGATGTTTTAGAATATCAAATTTCCATAATGTCTTTCTCTTTAGCTTTCGTAATTTTAACTATTTCCTCTATATAAGAATCTGTGAGCTCCTGAACTTTTTTCTGCAGTTTAAATGATTTATCTTCTTCTATTGCTTTTTCTTTTTCGGCAGATTTTATCTTATCGTTAGCAATGCGTCTGACGTTGCGCAACTCCTGTTTCATAGATTCTAACATCTTGCCAATTTGCTTATTAATATCTTTTCTTCTTTCTTCAGTAAGCTGCGGAATAAGTATTGTAATACTTTTGCCGTTATTTGAAGGATTTAGTGAGGGATCGTGTTTTTGTATAGCCTTCTCTATACTTGCGAGCGAACTTACATCATACGGATTAATCATGATAGTTCTGCTTTCCGGAATAGAAACTGTTGCTAGTCGGATTAATGGGGATAGTGCTCCAAAATATTCAACTTTAACGTTATCTACCAATGCCGCCGATGCTCTGCCGGTTCTAATTCTGGAAAGCTCATTCTTATAAGCCTCTACTGCCTTATTCATATCTTTTGTTAGTACCGAAATTAATTCATTTTCGTCCATAAAATCATTCCTTTAAATAAAAATAAAAAATAAATGTCTGAATCTTTTAATTTTAATTGTTTACATTTTTATCAATAATTGTCCCTATAAATAAAAATAAATGTCTGAATCTTTTAATTTTAATTGTTTACATTTTTATCAATAATTGTCCCTATAGATTCATTGCCTTTTACGACATTCAACAGATTGCCTGCCGTTAATAAATTAAATACTATAATCGGCAGATTATTATCCATACACATTGAAATTGAGGTTGAATCCATAACTCCTAAATTTTTATTTAAAACATCTATATATGATAATTTAGAAAACTTAAGAGCATTTTTATGAAGCAGCGGGTCCATATCGTAAACCCCGTCAATCCTTGTAGCCTTTAATATAACATCTGCATGTATTTCCATTGCCCTTAAGGATGCAGCCGTATCAGTCGTAAAATAAGGATTACCAGTTCCCGCACCAAAAATAACAACTCTTTTTTTCTCGAGATGCCTTATGGCTCTTCGCCTTATATACGGTTCTGCTACCTGCTGCATTGTTATTGCCGATTGAACCCTTGATATAACGCCTATATCTTCTAATCCAGCCTGTAGCGCAAGAGCATTGATGACAGTTGCAAGCATACCCATGTAATCGGCTGAAGACCTTTCTATTCCCAAACCTTTGGATGACGGGCTAAACCCTCTGAATATATTTCCTCCGCCTATTACCACAGCAACTTCGACATCAAGGTCAACAACTGATTTTATTTCTTGCGAAACAAAAAAAATTACTTTTGGGTCTATACCGCAGCCGTTGTCTCCGGCAAGTGCTTCCCCGCTGACTTTAAGTAAAATACGACGATATGGCAGTTGATTGCTCATTTATTTTTTCACCTGTTTATTTTATTCTCCAAGCTGAAATCTTGCAAATCTTTTAACTATTATATTTTCTCCAAGTTTTGCTACATTTTCGTCTAATAAAGTAGAAATGTTTTTAGCAGGTTCTTTTATAAACGGTTGTTCATACAAACATACTTCCTGAAAATATTTATCTAATTTTCCGTCTATTATTTTTTCTTTAACTGCTTGCGGCTTATCCATTTTATTTAGTTGGTCTTTATATATCTCGCGTTCTTTCGCAATAATTTCCGGAGAAACGCTCTCTCTTTTTAAATATAAAGGGTTCGCAGCTGCTATATGCATTGAAATATTCTTCGCTAGCTCGTGAAATTCATCCGTTCTTGCTACGAAGTCTGTTTCACAATTTATTTCTACGAGAACGCCTATACGTCCGCCTGCATGAATATATGAGAAAACCAATCCCTCCTTAGTTTCTCTGGATGCTTTTTTTTGAGCTCTTGCAAGCCCTTTTTTCCTCAATACTTCAACTGCCTTATCAATGTCTCCGTTTGATTCTACAAGAGCATTTTTGCAATCTACAAAACCCGCTCCGGTCATGGAACGTAAATTTTTTACAAGTCCTGCATCAACATTGAGTGATTTTTCCAATTATATTTTCCTCCGTTTTGAAAGATAATGTTTTATATAATCTTAGATAATTTTACCTTGCCCGCATAAAATTTAGTTGACATATTAAATATTTTCAGCACTGAAATAAAATCAGTTACTATTAACTATATATTTAAATATTTTCAGCACTGAAATAAAATCAGTTACTATTAACTATATATTTAAATATTTTCAGCAATTTTTACATCTTCTTCTTTATTATCGTTGTTTCTATTGTCATTGTTAAGAGCAATGTCTTCATTTTCACTATTGCTTGCCCCAGTAAAAGTTTGTTCGTTAATATCGGCAATAGGCGCTTCAGAATTTTTTGTTTTGTTAAGTTTTGCCTCATACATTGATTTTCCTTCAATAACAGCATCTGCTATAATACCCGCTATTAATTTTATAGATCTTATCGCATCGTCATTTCCGGGAATAATATAGTCAACCGGCGTTGGGTCGGCATTTGTGTCAACCATGCCGATTATCGGAATATCGAGTCTATTGGCTTCTTTAACCGCTATCTCTTCACGATTAGTGTCCACAATAAAAAGTCCATCCGGCACCTTATTCATGTGTCTGATTCCGCCCAGAACTTTTTGAAGTTTTTCTATGTCTCTATCCATTCTTCCCATTTCTTTTTTTGTAAATTTTGTAAATTCTTCAGAATTTTTTAAGGCTTCAAGCTCATTTAATCTTACTATAGAATATTTGATTGTAGAAAAATTAGTCAGCATACCGCCGAGCCATCTTTCCGTAACATACGGCATTCCGCACCTTTGAGCCTCTTCCGTTATTATTGAAACACTCTGTTTCTTCGTTCCTACAAAAAGAACTGTACCGCCACCTTTAGTAATATCAACGATTTTTTCGTATGCGGTTTTTAAATAAGGAAGAGAATTTTGAAGGTCTATAATATAAATACCATTCCTTGCACCGTAAATATACGGCTTCATTTTGGGATTCCATCTTTTCGTCTGGTGTCCGAAATGAACTCCTGACTCTAACAATTGCTTAATTGTGACTGTAAACGGCATGTTTTTTCTCCTTTGTGCTTTGTTCTCTCCGTTTATATTTATTTATTAAAATAATTCAAGCACAAATAATAAACGGATACGATTTATTTGAATTTTTTTTACCTAAACATAATCTTTTATCATTTTTATTGAATTAATGCAAGAAAATTATAATTCTTTAATCCTTCCATAGAAAAATTTAATCTCTAACTGCGACTTTTTAAAGTCATTTTTTTTATTTTATTTCCTTGGTTTTCTAATATTTCTTAAATTTATGTTTTTTTCATAATATTTTTTATTT